>CBFIIO010000025.1:0-56349 GCA_965662465.1 Planctomycetota bacterium
CCTCTTTAGCATGCTTCGTCTGATTTCCAGCTTGTCAGGGCTTGCCAGCCTGCTTCCCAGTATTTCTGTCTTTAGTGCGGTGGTTTTTAGCGCGAGCCTTGAGGCTCAGGTGGTTGAGCAGCCGCAGGCCGCGGTTGCCGAGAGTTTGTCGCCGCCAGATGGTCTAGATGCCATTGGCAGTGCCGAACTTTTGAAGCACGCTAAGTTTTTGTCATCGGACGCGCTGATGGGGCGATTGACTGGTTCACCTGGTCAAGTAGCGGCAGCAGACTACATCAAGAGCCACTTTGAGCAGCTTGGACTGGAGCCGCTAGGGGACGTAATCGAAGAAGGCGCCGATGGCCGTTCTTATCTGCAGCACTATGGCATCAAGCGCACCTACGTAAAGGAGTCCGAGTTGGTGTTGGGTGACGTGAAGCTAGTGAATGGCTTTGCAGTTTTTGGTGGTGATGAGGTGGATGTCGATACGAAGGGGCAGCTTAAATTTTGTGGATTTGGCAGGACTCGTGGCGCGTCCAGTGTTTTGGAAGAAGGTGAAACTCTCGCTGGTAAGATTGCTGTTGTGGCGTTGAAGCCGCCGCGCGGCAAAGTTCGCGAAGGTCTCAGTGTTGAGCAAAAGTTTGGGATGTCATTTGGCGTCCTGGGACGACTTGGCGGCACTGCCAGGAACCTTGCAAAGGTCGGTGCGAAAGCCGTGTTGTTCGTGCAGATCGAAGACAAGATCGGTTTGACGGATGTCTTGAATTACCTCGCGTTGTCTCCCGGTAAGGCAACTGTAGCGGCTAACTTTCCAGGTGCCGACCCAGGGATGGGTGGAATGATGCGTTCTATGAGTAAGGGCAGTGTCCCTACACTCGTCTTGTCAATCCCCGCGAGCAAGACGCTGTTGGCTCAGCTTGAGATCTCGCCAGACCAATACATGGCGTTCTTGGCCGGTGATGTTAAGGCGTTGGTCAGCAAGCAGGACGCTGACGCTGCGTTACGCCTTCAGGTTGTGCGTGATGGCGATGCTCGTGCCAGCAACGTGTGCGCTGTTTTGCGCGGAACAGATCCGGAGTTGTGTGATGAAGCGATTGTTTATTCCGCACACATGGACCACGTCGGCATGCGCATGGACGGCGAGGTTTTCAATGGTGCTGATGACAATGGATCTGGTTCAGCTGGGTTGTTGACGATTGCTAGTGCCTACGCCAAGGCCAAGCAGAAGCCGCGACGTAGCATTGTCTTCTTATCCGTCTCTGGCGAAGAGCTTGGGCTGTGGGGCTCGCAGTTCTATTCTGACAATCCGACTTGGCAACTCGATAAGATCGTTGCCAATATCAACACGGATATGATTGGGCGCAGTGGCCCTGAATCCGGGCCGTTAGAAGTCACGGTGACGCCAAGTCACCGCCATTCTAAATACTCGACGATCGTGCGAGACTCAGTTGGCTTTGCAGATCAGCTTGGCATGAAGTTCACGTCCGGTGACAAGTATTACCAACGAAGCGACCACTACAATTTTGCTAAGAAGGGCATACCCGTTGTGTTCTTCTGCAGTGGTGAGCATGAGGACTATCACCAAGTAACCGACACCGTGGACAAGCTTGATGGGGCCAAGATGCAGCGTATTGCTCGTCTCGCGTTCTGGACTGGTTGGCATGTTGCGTCTGCAGATTCTGTTCCCAGTGCACTCGGTAGGCAGGAAAAGTGGCGGTAAGTGATCAGCGGGGGGCGGTTGACCGCTTTCTCGGAGTCGGCTCATTTGCCGTTGTCGGAGCGTCTAGCAATCGCAGCAAATATGGCAATAAGGTGCTGCGCTGCTATGCGCAGCATAATCACCCAGTCATTGGCGTGAATCCACGTGCCCAAGAGATTGAGGGGCTGCCTTGTTATGCCTCGTTGGTCGAGGTTCCCGGGCCGCCGAGGGCTGTTTCTGTTGTGGCACCGCCTGCACTTGCCGGCAGTATTGTCGACGACGCTTTGCGGCAGTGCGTGACCCACATGTGGTTCCAGCCAGGTGCAGAAGATGATGCTGCGATCGCGATTGCTAGGTCGGCAGGCATCGAAGTGATTGCCTTTGGACCTTGCTTGTTAGTGGTCTTGGGGTTCGAAGACGTTTGATTTGCTATTGAGGTGAGTGCAAAGACCTATGGTTGCGCGTTAGCCTTTCGATATGTCGTTGATAGAGATCATTTCGAGTGCCGTTGCAGAACTCGATGGCCTCAGCTTCACCAAGCCGGTGGAGTGCGTTTATAACCCGCTGAACTATGCGTGGGATTTGCATCGCCAATATCTTGAGAAGTTTGGCAGAGGCAAAAAGCAGGTCGTCATGCTAGGCATGAATCCAGGACCTTTTGGGATGGTTCAGACCGGTGTTCCATTCGGCGAAGTGCAAGCGGTCAAGACTTGGCTTGGGCTTAAGGGTGAGGTTCATAAGCCTAAGATTGAGCATCCGAAACGACCTATCCTGGGTCTCGATTCTCCGCGCAGTGAAGTGTCTGGGCGTCGCTTGTGGGGCTGGGCTGAGCAGCGCTTCGTCACGCCGAAGCGTTTCGCACGTCGTTTTTTCGTCTACAACTATTGTCCGTTGGCTTTCCTTAGCGAGACTGGTTCGAACTTGACGCCGGATAAGCTGAAGAAGGCTGAGGCAGCGCCGCTGTTTGCTGCATGTGATCGCACGTTGCACAGCGTGATTGCGACTCTCCAACCAGAATGGGTGGTGGGTATTGGTGCGTTTGCCGAGGCGCGCATCCGTAAGATCTTTGCCGAGGAATTGTCGCAGGGCTCGCTGAAGGTTGGACGTATTCCGCACCCAAGTCCGGCTTCTCCTGCTGCAAACACTGGTTGGGAACGGTTGGCCAACGAGGCATTTGCCGGCTTGGGCATCGATTGCAGCTGAGCTCCGTGAACTAGGATTCAGCGCTCGTCTTGTGCGGCGCAGTCTGTCGCTCTGTTTCGTCGGCTACTGGCTTGCCTGTGAGTATGCGGATCGAAGAACGCCGATGGAGGACTTGGAAACTGACCGTTATTGGAAGCAGGCCGGCGGCCTGCGCAAGCGGCCCAAGTGGTGCTCGAGAGCAGTGAAGAGCTTCTTTCGAGCACGCATGATTCGGATTGCCACAGTTCCCGTTGGCAAGCCAAGCTCTTTGCCCGCCTCTTGGTAGGGGTGACCCTTACGGACACACAGGTCAAACACCACTCGGTAGTGTGCGGGTAGTTCATCAACAGCCTTTTGGAATGCGTCCATAAACTCCTGTTCAACCAGCTCCTCGGCCGCAGCCTTCGCAGGGACAGTATCCAAGAAGTCTCCATCTTCGGCGGTCGTCTGCAGCGCGCTGGCGGCCTTGGGAAGGCGATTTCGGCTGCGAAGCAGGGTGAGTGCTTGGTTGCGGGCTATCTCGAAAAGCCACGCCCGAAAGTTTGTTCCCGTGCGATAGAGGCCGTTCTTGAGCAGCAGCTTCTCGAACACCTCCTGGGTTACGTCATCCGCGAGATGTGGATCCCGAACCATTCCTTGCACGAACCGATAGATGCGTTTTCCGTAGCGAAGTTCCAATTGCGTGATGGCAAACTCTGTCTCGCCAGCTTGGAGTCGCTGGATGAGATCCTCGTCGGTCAGCGAAGGACGGGCTTCACGGATGGTCATGCCAACGTCATATCAACTACCGTACCATTCGGGAGAGGTCTTGCCGGTTGTTGTGCAAGTCCCTTGTTAATAAGTGGTAAGGGAATGTCTAGGGGCGAGATCTGGGCTCGGTGCCTATTGATTATGGCATCAGGTGCCGCTGCTTCGAGGCGTCCGAGGCGCGCCTGTAATGGAGCGGGTGGTGCATACGTCAGACCGCAAGGCAGGCGCCCAGTGGCGGCCAATTTTGGCGCATTTTAGACCGGGAATAGGGCGCTGCCGCCTTCGAGGGCAGCATCCAAAAGCGCGATATTTGAACTCTGGCGAGGGTCTTCATCACCGTGGGTTAGGTAGCCCCAGCGCAGGCGGCGAATTGCTATGTAGGCAATCGTGCTTCGGATGCCCCATTCGGCGCGGATGCGATCGCCGCCGACGGTGTGTCCTAGCCAGCGTTGCAGAAGTTGCTTTTTCCACTCTGGGTGGCGTTCGCTGTGTAGCCAAAACCAGGCGAAGTCATGGTCGCGGTTACCGATCCCTACGCATTCGAAGTCCACCATATACGCACGGTCATCTTCGGTGACGATGATGTTGGATGCTTCGAAGTCACCATGCACCATCACGTGTGGCCTACCGTCGGTCCAGCGCACGGCTTCGCCAAAGAAGCGCAGTAGATTTCGCCAGCGAGTTTCGCCAATTACGAACAGCACGGCGTCATACATGTGCCGTATTCGGTCTAGATAGCCAACTGGGTCCCAATGCTCTAAGGGGAAGCCGCGACGCCCTAGTAGTCGATCAGTTGGCATGCTGCTGATCTTCTGCAGCATTTGATGAACGTGCTCTTGGCTGATGACTTCCTCGGTTGGCCCGGCTGCGGGGGCGATCCACTCGAGTAAAATCCATGCCGGTGGGTCGCCTGGGCCAACCGCAATGGTGCGCGGCACGGGAAATTCTCGGCGTTCTGGATCGATGCTATCGAGCAGCCGATAGAAGCCTGTTTCGCGTCGGCTGTAGTCTTCCGCGCGCACCCCGGCAGGAAGAGTCGTTTCGGCTGTTGCTGGCATGTAGTGCTTGAGCAGGAACATGCGGTCACCGCTGTCCTTGGCCAGGATGGGCAGCGCCGACCGGTGGCCGGAAATCATTGGGCGGTGTTGCTCTACCTCTTTTAACTGCAGATCACTCAGAAGAGTGCGGGCTGCTTGGAGGTGCATGTCGAGGTATGTTTGCGTCACGTTTTCCTATGCCTTGATCGCGAAGGCGATCATCGTCCGGTTGCTGGTCGACAATCCAGTCGTAGTGGAGTTATGGGGTCAAGTCGTTCCGTCACCAAGGTGACATGCTAAGGGGGAAACCCGTAGAAATTAGATCACCGTCAAGAATGGCGCCATTACTGGTCGAAAACAAAGATCCGTGTTGGAGTCCTCGAAGTTGACGGAAGTTACTGCAGAAGCCGAGATCTCGGCAGAGCTAGAAGAACGCATTGGTAGCTTCGTGAAGGCCTTAGTCGTCAAGGACGATGAGGCCTACGAATCTGAGTTTGTGCGGTTGGTGTCGCGTGTCGAGGAGCTTGTAGATCGCAAGCTGCATATGCGGGGGACCAAAACAGATACGCGTGACTTCTTGGGCGAACTGATCTTCACGCGCATGCGTCGAGGAATGCACTCGTTCCTGCGTAGCGAAGATAGCATATCTGCAACACGCGCTGCGGAATGGGTGATGGGAGTCTTGTTTAGCGTGACGACCTTGTCAGAGTTTGCGAAGGCCTTTGACCAATCTCTGATCCGCGCCAACACCGGTGCGCAGGACTTCAACTTTGCCGGCCGAACAGATTTTATTTCCGTAGAAGAAGTTCTTCAGATGCTTGCGGCTGGTAAGCATCTCGGTTGCTTGAGTCTCGAGAAGGACGACAATCGACTGGACGTCTACCTGAAGGACGGTCGTGTTTTCTTCCTCGATCCGCACCATTTAGCGCGTCGCACAATGCCATGCGAAAAAATGGGGCATCAAGAGATTTCGGAGGCTGCCATATCCCAGGCCGAGCGTCTGCGCGTTGAAGATGGTGTCCCGGTTGTGCTGACTTTGTCGGAAAATGGGGTCTTCGATACCGATGAACTCCAAGACGTGTTGCGCTCGCTCGGTAAGGAAGTCCTGTTCGATTTCATGCGGGCGACTGAGCCATATGGATTTTATTATCGCCAGCTAAGCGAACTGCCTGACTTCGCAATTGAGCATGATGTGCGCCTGGGGGTCACCTCGCTGCTGCTCGAAGGCTCGAAGCTCGTGGATGATTGGCAGCAGATGTTGACGGTGTTTCCTGATCCCGATGCAGCATTGGAGCCTAAGGCTGACATGTTTGCTTGCATGGGAGATGTGCCACTCAGCATGATGGAGATTAAGTTGCTGTCGCAGATCGACGGCGACACGACGCCGAGGTCGTTGGTTGCAACCCTTGGTTTGCCGCTTAATGAGGTTTATCAAATCCTCATTCGTTTGAGCAAAGAGGGGATCATCTCTTCGAGTGGTGATGCGGATTCGCTGCAAGGGATAGACCTTGATAGCCTTACTGGTTCCGTGCAGGCATCCATGCGTGAAGCATTCGCTGCTTTGGATGCTAACGATGATGCTGGCGAGCGTCAGAGTGCAATTGAGCGGGTGTTTGGCGGTGTTGATGACGATCTCGGTCAAACACTAACGGCGCTTGATCGAGTGTTTGGGGGCGATGTCGGCCTGGCTCGTGAGGCAAGTCGGGTGCACGAAATCGACCGCGATTTGGATGACATCTTGCGCGATGACATCGACAGCTAGCGGTTCATTGGTTGCAGCTGCTTGACTTGCAGGTTTGCAACACTGATATCGCAAGTCGGTGGCGGCATCATAGCAACAGTCTGCCGCTACAGCTTGCGTGTCAGTGGCGGTCCGTGCTCGAACTTCGAGTGAACGACACTACCCATAAATCGCGCGCGAACGGCAATTGAGCAGTCGCTCGATGAAGCTTGAAACCGTTTTGCTTGGCGATCTTCTTGAGGTCTTTAAGAGTCATGGCGAATCGCGTTGCGGGCGTGCCAAGCAGCTGCCGTAGGCGTCGCTGAAAATGGTGCAGACTGCATGGATGGAAAAAGCTGAAGACCACGAACCTCCCGGACACGCGGCACGCTTCACGGATCGCCGCTTTGGCAGCTTCAGGCGGTAGGTGATGCAGGAAGCGGAACATGACGGTTCCATCCACTGAGCGATCCGTAAATGGGATCTGTAGGGCGTTTGCTTGGATAAGCAATTCACCAGTCATGCTCCGCTGCTGCGTTTGCTTCAGCATTGCAAAGGCACCGTCGCCTTGCGCGACAATGTGTCCCTGGTCGCGCAGAAACGGCAGCAAGCGGCCCGTGCCGCAAGGTAAGTCGAGCACCCGTTCTGAGGCTTCGCCAGGCCAAACACGCTGGAGTAAGTTGCGTTCTTCGGCGGCGCGCTTGGGATTGCGCTTTGCATATTTGAGGCTGTGGTTCCCTTGCTCATACCGTGCCGCCGTTCCGAACGGTTGCGCCGCTGTCAGTAGCTGCCTGCGTTGTTTACGAGCAGTGCCGGAGGTGCGCATAAGGCGCGTGGCAAATTTCATCGCCACCAAGCGATCCATTGGCAAATCGCGAACGGATCGAGCGAACCGACGTAGAACTCGGTTCAGCAGTTTTCGAGATGGTGTACTGGCGCGTTTTGTGCCGCCATTGTGCAAATCGAGAACCGCGGGTTGGCCGCTTGCTTCGGGCGATCCTTCGATCGCCGGAAAAACGTGATCGGCGCTTAGATCGGGTAGCTGAAATCCTGCTGCCAGCAGTCGCCCGCAGTGCTCGGCAACCTGTCTTGCCATTGCCGGGTCGATTTGACCTCTGCGCATGTGCTCCGCAAGCGATGTCCCCGGCAGTTGCGCGCACAAGTAGTAGCTAGTTTTGCCATTGCGGCCGTATGCGACCGGTCGCGGCGCTTCGAAGCCGTCTGCGCGCAGCGCCTCAGTGACTTTTCGTTCGCGATCCGCGTCGTCGCTAGCGCGCGGCGTAGAAAGCAGGAAGTGCAGTCGATTCTTCCACTGCGTCCTCTGGAAGGTTTTTAGGTAGTAGCTGATCCCAGCGACTTCCATGCGGACTACATGGCGCAGTCTGTTTGGGGGACCTGCAGGTTCGCTTGGTAGGCTGAGAACGGCGGCGATATCGCAGAATATCGCACGCTCGGCTGGGGCTTCCGTAAACAATCGCCAAGTTGTTGCCACTGTAGCAGCGTAGCGACCTGGTGGTGTCTTGTCGCACTGTGTCTCTAGTCGCATGATGAAGTCATGTCGAAGTCGTCGATCTCGCGGGATCTGATCGCTGCCTTGCCCAAGTCAGATTTGCACCTGCACTTGGATGGGAGCTTGCGTCTAGAAACTCTGCTCGATCTAGCGAAAGCTAAGAAGGTCAAGCTGCCCTCACGCTCGAGTGAGGGCCTCCTAGAGTTGGTTTTTAAGCGCGCCTACAAGAACTTGCCGGAGTATTTGCGTGGCTTTGAGTTCACCGTCGCGTGCTTACAGGACCGGGAGTCTCTTGAGCGAGTGGCCTACGAGCTTTGTTTAGATTGCCGCGCCGAGAATGTTTTTTACGCCGAAATACGGTTTGCACCGCAGTTGCATGTGACGGGCTCGTTTGGAATTCGTCAGGTTCTGAAGGCGGTATGCAAAGGGGTTGAGCGCGCAAAGAAAGAAATCAACCGTGATCCGCTGATCAAATCAGGTGCGTTGCCGCGCTTTGAAGCTGGTGTCATTGTGTGCGCTTTGCGGTTCTTTTTGCCGGTGTTTAGCGAGCATTATAAGGCGTACTTTGAAGCCTTGCCGACGGCGTCAAACTCCGAGGTCTATTCGCTCGCGTCGTTGGAGTTGGCCCGCGCGGCCGTCGCAGCCGCGGAGGTAGACGGCTTGCCAGTCGTAGGCTTCGACCTAGCCGGGCAAGAATGTGGATTTCCAGCGAAAGATCATCAAGCGGCTTACCAGTTGGCTCACGAACACTTTCTTGGCAAGACGGTGCATGCTGGCGAAGACTACGGCCCTGAGTCGATCTTTCAGGCAATCAGCGATTGCCACGCCGACCGCATTGGCCATGGCACTTGGCTATTCAGCGCCCGTCATATCCGCGATAAGTCCATCACGAACAAGCGTGCCTACATCGACAATCTAGTTCGCTACGTGGCCGACCGACGGATCACCTTGGAGGTCTGTTTGACGAGTAACCAGCAGACCATTCCTGAGTTGCGCGAAGACCTTCGTAAGCATCCGTTTAAGAAAATGCGCGAGGCTCGCTGCAGCGTCACGTTATGCACCGACAACCGCTTGGTTTCGCGGACTTCGGTGACGGACGAAGTTGAGAAGGCGGTGGAGACGTTCGGGCTCAATGCTCGCGCCCTCAAGGATATCTTAATCTACGGCTTTAAACGCTCATTCTTCCACGGGTCGTATGCGGATAAGCGTGATTGGGTCCGCTCGATCCTGAACCACATGGAGGACACCTTCGCCGCAGCCGGCCACGATGTCCGCGGTGGCCGTCGGGGCTAATTTTCCCCGAATCTGTTGGCAAGATTTGCTTGTCAGGCGAACCGCCGCTTGCACCATGCCAATAAGCAGCGATGATTGGTGTCCATGCGTATCGTTGCACTATTGCTGCTGTCACTTGCGCCACTCGCTGCACAGGCGAAGGTCGATTTCGAAAAGCAGATCGCACCTATCTTGATCTCGCGTTGCATTGAGTGTCACGGACCCAAGGAGCAGAAGGGTGACTTACGGCTAGATGCTCGGGCCTTTGCTTTCGGCGACGACGAAGACTACTGGAGCATCGTTCCTAAAAAGCCGAGTGATAGTGAGTTGGTCTACCGCCTCGGTTTGCCAGTGGATGACGAGGAGGTCATGCCTGCAAAGGGTGAGCCTCTGAGCAAGGAGCAGCAGGCCCTGTTCTCGCAGTGGATTGCGGAAGGTGCTGATTGGCCTGAAGCTGGCGACAAGTGGCTGGCGAATGAGCTTGCTGCGCAGGTCTTGCCGAAGATCACCTTTGACTTGCCGGAAATCGGAGGCGACCAACAGGCCGCGATCGATGCGGCTATCGCAGGGCTGCGCAAGAAGGGCGTCGTAGTCCAGCGCATCGCTGCCGATACCACGGCAGTCGAAGTCAACATGTCGCTACTTCGCGGCAAGGTTACGGATGTCGAGTTGGGCATGTTGGTGCCTTTGGCGCCAGTTCTCGTTTGGCTTAACGCCAGCCGCACGGCTGTGACCGATATTGGCGCAAAGTCCATTGGATCTTTGACTCAGTTGCGACGCTTGAACCTCGCCAACACAGAGTTTTCCGACCAGGGATTTGATGCACTTGCGTCGTTGAAGCAGCTCGAATACCTGAATGCATATGGCACGCAAATGACCGACAGTGGTCTATTGGCTGTCGCGAGTTTGCCAAAGCTGCGTCAGCTATACGCTTGGCAGACCAAGGTTAGTAAGGCTGCTGCGAAGGCTGCCTGCGAGCAGTTCTCGCGTATGGAAATTGATCTTGGCGATTACGTCGAATCTCGCTTAGCGGCAGCCAAGCGAGAGATCGCAGCTCGAGCCGAGAAGGCGAAGCCGATCAACTCTGTTTGTCCAGTTACGGATAAGCCGATCGATGTTGCGCAGTTTGTCGAGCATGAGGGTCGACGCGTTGCGTTCTGCTGCAAGAAGTGCAAGGCGGCCTTCGTCAAGGACCCCGCAAAGTTCGTCGCTAAGCTGCCGCCTAAGAAGTGACGTAGTCGCTGGACGGAGCTACTTACCGGCGTCATTGTTGACGGCGTCCTTCTTTCGCGTGTTGTTGCGCGAGGGAGCAGGGCGCCATGCACTGCCGCCGTAGTATGGGTAGCGATCAAACTGTTCCGCCCCGCCGATCACGCGCGGGTCTTTGGTCGCCGTGAGTTCTCTGCGGAGGCGAAGCCACAGCTTGTTCTTGATCTCTTGATGCTCGGCCAGCCCTGCGAGGTTGATCAGTTGGTCAGGGTCCGCAGTCATGTCGTAGAGTTCTTCGATCGGCCTAAGGCCAAAGCACAGTTGGTAGAAAGCGCGCACGCTATCCTCTTCACTGTGCGTTAGTAGGTAGCCTTTGGTCGTGCCTTTGCCGATTGCGCGGGCTGGATCGGTGTCTCCGTAAAGGGGGGGATTGCCGACAGGCCAGCGACTTGGCTCAAAGTTGCGGATGTATGCCCATCGTGCTGTGCGAATGCCTCGGCTGGGGTAGCCCGAGTGGTCCGGGCGGCAGGGGACATGTCGCTCTTTGCCGAATATCGCATGTTCACGTGCTGGCTGGATTGTGCCGGCATTTGCGTCGGTAGGCAGATCATTGCCGCTGAGAAGTGGCCACCAAGAGTGTCCATTAATGTCTGGAGTTGGTGCTACTTTGGCTGCGGCCAAGAAAGTCGGCATTAGATCGACCAGTGAGGTCAAAGCATTGACTTGTTGCGCTGCGTCAATGCGCTTGCCCCAGCGAATCGCTAGCGGGACTCGCAAACCCATCTCGTAGCAATTGCTCTTGCACCTTGGAAACGGCATGCCGTGGTCGCCGGTGACTACGACAATCGTGTCTTCTAACTCGCCGGATTCCTCTAGTAGTTCGAGCGCGTTTTGGACGTCGTTATCGAAGCGCTGGACTTCCAGGTAGTAGTCGGCAATGTCGCTGCGGATCTGCTCAACGTTTGGCCAGAATCCTGGAACCTTGATCTGGTTGAGGTCCATGCCAGAGGCTTTGCCCGAGCCTGCTTGGTAATCTCGGTGTGGGTCATAGGAGCCGAGCCAAAAGCAGAATGGTTTGGCTGCTGCATCGTCCGGGCTCAGGGCCGCATTGTCAGCGCGTGCCTTTAAGAACTGCGCGAGTCCCTTTGGATACCGCGGTCCTGCTGGATGCTTTTCGGTGTAGCCACCAGGCTTTAGTTTTCCTGGTCCCCAACTTTTGCGCCAATGACCTATCTCGTAGCCATTTGCTTCTAGAAGCAGCGGGTAGACCTGGATCTTTCGATCTAAAGAGGACCAAAGGTTCGCGCCAGCCCCTAACCGCCAGTGGTATTGGCCAGTTAAGATTGCATTACGCGAGGGGGTGCACGATGGGCTGGCTGCATAGCAGTGCGTAAATAGGGCTCCTTCGCGAGCAATGCGGTCGAATGCCGGGGTCTTAACCACGGAATCGCCGTAGGCCCCCGCATGTGGCCAACCCCAGTCGTCTGCAATGCAGAACAGAATGTTGGGTCGACTTTGCGACTCACTCTGGGCTGCTAGCGTCAGAGGCAGCAGCATCACCATCCAAGTGAATCTCACCCAGGAAAAGCCGCCAGCCGTCATCATGTGGGTTTCGGTGCTGGGAACAGCATCGACTCCGGCCCCAATCTTATTGATTCGGGCCGCCGATACCTTGCACGTGGCCTTGTTGCTTTTCTTGCTCGGTAGCATCGCGTATTTCGATGATTTCGACCGCGAAGTTCAGTGTTTGCCCGGCCATTGGGTGGTTGGGCGAAACCGTGACCTGATCTCCTTCGATTGCGCGGATGTAGAGCGTAATCGGTTTGCCAGTCTGGTCTTGAGCTTGGAACGCAATGCCGACAGAGAGCTGTGCTTCCGCCGGGAAGGCGCTGCGCGGCACGTCTTGGTCGAGCGTCGGGTCGTAATCTCCGTAACCATCGGCTGGTAAGACCTGGACGTCGCACTTATCGCCGGCAGATTTGCCCGTAAGTTGCTTCTCCAGCCCAGGCACGATGTTTTGGGCGCCGTGCAGGTAGACCAGTGGGTCGCCGCCGAATGACTCATCGGCAACGGAACCGTCGTCAAGAGTCAGGCGGTAATGAAGGGTCACTACGTGACCATCGGCAATCTCAGATGTCATCGCTAAAGAGCGTAGGGGCAGAGCCCCCTGAGAAATAGTCAGCGGGCCAACTTCCGAACATCTTTTCGGTATAGGGCGAACCCTTTTGGGGGAGACCCTTCCCTCAGGCGCCACCATGCTTCATAACTGAATGCCCCCTCTCCCTGACCAAGCCCGCCGTTGAGCTCCGAGACCTTCCGGCGCCTCCTTTTGGAGGCCAATGTTCTGGATGACGCACGTCTTGCTAAGGCCGAAGCCGCGGCACAGAGTCGCGGTACGTCCTTAGAACGTACTGTTGTCGCCCTAAATCTAGCTGACGAGGCGATCGTCTGGCGAGCGCTTGCCAAGGCGCACGGCATGAAGTTTGTCGATCCGGCAAAGTTCAATCCGCAGCCGGCTGCTCTTGAGAAGGTCTCTGCTGACCAGATTGAGCAGAACGAAGCGATGCCAGTTCTGGTGAAGGACGGCGAGTTATGGGTCGCGATTGACGATCCTTTCAAGACGTTTGTCGCCGACAACCTGTCATTCATGGCCGGTTGTACCGTGCAGTGTGCCTTGATGCCGCCGAAAGCGCTTAAGGAAGCAATCCGCAAGCATACTGGTAAAAGCGGATCGCAGTCGGGGGCAGGTGCCGCTGGTCGGGCTGCAGCAGGAACCGATAGCGATGACGATGCGCCGATCATTCGCCTAGTGGCGAAGACCATCGAGCAGGCTTTGGAGCAGCGGGCAAGCGATATACACGTTGAGCCATTTGGCCAGCATGTCCGCATTCGCTATCGGATCGATGGCGTTCTGAAAGAGGTTGCTTCGCTAGAGCTGGCTTTGCTCGCGCCACTGACTTCGCGCTTCAAGATCATGGCAGGTCTCGATATCGCCGAGAAGCGCAAGCCGCAAGATGGGCGAATTAGCTTCCGCGCTAACGATTCTGATGGTGGCTCGCGAGATATCGATATCCGGACTTCGGTGCTGCCTTCTAGTCACGGTGAGACCATTGTGATGCGCTTGCTGGACAAGGAGCGCGGTCTCATGAGTCTCGAGAAGCTTGGCTTCGAAGGTCGAGACCGCGAGCGCTTCAGCAACATCATTGCTCGGCCTAACGGCATTGTGCTTGTTACGGGACCGACAGGTTCTGGCAAGACGACGACGCTCTATGCGGCGCTGAAGGAACTCAACCGTTCGGACGTCAAGATCATCACGGCCGAAGATCCGGTTGAGTTCAATATTGGTGGCATCAACCAATGCCAGGTGCGTTCCCGCATCGGCTTAGACTTTGCGCGGATCTTGCGCGCCATGCTGCGCCAGGCGCCAAATGTCATTCTTGTCGGTGAGATTCGCGATAAGGAGACTGCCGAAATTGCTGTGCAGGCAGCATTGACCGGTCACTTGGTGTTTTCGACCCTGCACACCAACGACTCGACGTCAGCCATCACTCGTTTGTGTGACATGGGCGTTAAGCCGTTCTTAGTCTCCGCCTCGGTGAATGCGGTGCTTGCACAGCGCTTGTTGCGTGTGCTCTGCAAGACTTGTCGGCAGCCATATGAGCCATCGGATGCTCAGTTGCGCAGTGTCGGTATCGACCCGGCTAGCGTTGCCGATACCACCTTTTACCGTGAAGACGGATGCAACGAGTGCAGTAATACTGGCTATCGCGGCCGGTTGGGTATCTACGAGCTGCTGCAAATGGACAACACCCTTCGCGAGATGACATTCCGCAACGAGCCGATGGTTCGGTTGCGCGAATACGCCTGGCAATCAGGCGGCATGTCTACCTTGCTCCAAGATGGGGTGCGTAAGGTGCTTGATGGCAGCACTACAATTTCCGAACTCTTGCGCGTTGTCGCTTCAGTATAGATCGTGACTAGATGTGTCCGCCGCAGGATGCGGGCAGCCTTTGATCAAACCTTGTTCCTGAACCTCATCTAGCAATTAAGAATGGATTCCAACGCCTTGATGCATGCCGCCTATGACCGCGGCGCTTCTGACTTGCACATCTCTGTCGGTCGCCACGCTGTGTTGCGAGTCAGTGGTGGGTTGGTTGAGATTGGTGATGCTCCGATGACGGCTGAAGATACGGAGCGCTTGTCCCGTGAACTCGCGCCTGAGCGGAATTGGACGGAGCTTGTCGAGACGGGCTCAACAGACTTCGGTTTGGCGTTGGCAGATAAATGTCGCTTCCGAGTCAGCATCCTTACTCAAAAGGGGTCCCGGGGCATTGTCATGCGCCAGATTCCGCAGAAGTTGTTGAGCTTCGATCAGATTGGCTTGCCTGAGTCCGTGCAAGATCTATTGAATCTCCACCGTGGGCTGATCTTGGTCACGGGCCCGACTGGCTCTGGTAAGACGACGACGCTTGCGACGATGATTGATTGGGTCAATCAAAACCGTGATGTCCACATCATCACAATCGAAGACCCTGTCGAGTATTACCACTCTCATCAAAAGTCGATGGTGACTCAGCGTGAGGTTGGCACGGATGTGACGTCGTTCGCCGAAGCAATGCGGCGCGCGCTCCGCCAAGACCCAGATGTCATTTTGCTTGGCGAAATGCGTGACCTTGAAACGACATCTGCAGCCATTACCGCCGCGGAAACAGGTCACTTGGTGTTCGGGACGCTGCACACAACGGGAGCCTCTCGCACCGTGGATCGAATCATCGATCAGTATCCGAAAGAGCAGCAAGAGCAGATTCGGTCGCAGTTGGCCCAGTCACTAGTTGCAGTTGTTTCACAGATCCTAGTGCCGACTCCTGATGGTGGTCGCGCCGCGGCATTCGAAGTCATGCTGGCAAACCCAGCTATCGAAAATCATATTCGTAAGTGCGAGACGTTTAAGATTGGCTCGGTGATTCAGACCAGTCGTCGTCAAGGAATGATGCTCATGGATGATTCCTTGTTGGATCTTTACCGCGAAGGTCGAATCGACCAAGAGACCGCCCTAGAGCGCGCTTTCGATGAGAATGCACTCGCTCAACGCATGGGTGGGGGAGCAGCAGATTAAGCTATGGCGCCGCGTCGACTACTTGGCCAGATCCTGAAGGAACAGGGCCTTATTCATGAAGGCATGATCCAGGAAGCGCTGCAAATCCAGCGTGACCGCGGCGGTCGTATTGGCGAAGTCCTCGTCGATATGAAGAGTGTCGAAGTCACAGATGTGGCGCGGGCACTGGCAGGACAGGCAGACCTTTCCTATCACGACCTTGAGGTCGACCCGCCAACTCCAGAGGCTATCGCCAAAGTTGATTTGGCGACTGCTCGTGCATTCGGCATTGTGCCAGTGAAGCTCGAGGGTCAAGTGTTAACCGTGGCGCTTGCCGATCCGGCGAATGTGCCAATGTTGCAGGATCTCAGCTTTACGACTGGCTGCGAGATCTCTGGCGTCATTGCAGATGGCAAGCAGGTCGAGGAAGGCCTAGATAAGCACTACAAGGACGACTCAGGTGATAGCAAGATGCGCATGCAGGAGCTCGTTAGCGAGCTCTCGCAAGTCGGCGGTAATATCGACTTAGAAGATAAGGCTGCGATGGCGTCGGCGGCCCCGGTCGTCAAGCTGCTGAACTACATTTTCTATCAGGCGATTCGCGACCGCGCTTCCGATATTCATCTGGAGCCATTTGAGCACGATTTCAAGATTCGCTATCGCGTAGATGGCTCGCTGTTCGAGCTTGAGGCGCCACCGCCACATCTTGCCGAGGCGTTGATTGCGCGCATCAAGGTCATGTCAGATCTTGATATTGCTGAAACTCGCCTGCCGCAGGATGGCCGCATCGAGTTGACGGTTGGTGGTCGGTCGGTCGACTTGCGTGTGTCCACTTTGCCAACCATGTTTGGTGAATCGACTGTGATGCGGATTCTCGACCGCAGCAACGTTGCTCTTAGTCTCGATAATCTTGGCTTGGTCCACGAAGTGCGCGACAAGATGCGCGCCTTTGCCGCTTTGCCACACGGAATCGTGCTGGTTACTGGGCCTACTGGCTCAGGTAAGACGACGACGCTCTATGCTGTTCTGAACGAGGCAAACCGAGAAGACACGAAGGTCATTACCGTCGAAGATCCGGTCGAATACGATCTTGAAGGGATCATTCAGGTCCCTGTTAATGAAGACGTTGGCGTCTCTTACTCCAAGGTGCTGCGCACAATCTTGCGTCAAGACCCTGACGTGATTCTCGTTGGTGAGATTCGCGATCAAGAGACTGCCCAGACTGCTATTGAAGCTAGTCTGACTGGCCACCTGGTGTTCTCTACTTTGCACACCAACGATGCTGCCTCGGCGATCACTCGCTTGATTGACATCGGGATCGAGCCGTTCCTGTTGACTTCAACGATTCAAGGCATCATGGCGCAGCGCCTAGTTCGCCGGGTTTGTGAAGACTGTAAGACGTTTTATGAGCCGGCTGACGACATCTTGCGACGCTTGCATCTCACAGCCGATCAGGCTGTCGGAAGTAAGTTTGCTTACGGGAAAGGTTGTTCAACCTGCAACTTTACTGGCTACCGCGGCCGCATGGCGATTACCGAGGTGCTTGAGGTCGACGACCGCATTCGTGAGATGATTCTCGATGGTGCGAGCACAACGTCCGTGCAAGAAGCCGCGGTCGAAAGTGGTCTGAAGACGTTGCGTGAGAATGGCTTGAAAGCCGTATTCGACGGTGCGACGTCTGTAGAAGAACTGTTACGCGAGACGATCGAATGAGTGACGGCAACGAATCAGGGTTTCAGGAGTCTGTGGCCAACATGCTTGCAAAGCTCGATCCCGATCCTCAGCGGGAAGGCTTGGTCGACACTCCGAAGCGGGTTGAGAAGGCATTTCGCGCCTACACCGCTGGCTACCACCAGGACCCAAAGGAGGTCATCGGATCGGCATTGTTTGAAGCCGAGACCGATGAGATGGTGTTGGTCAAAAACATCGAGCTCTACTCTCTGTGTGAGCACCATTTGGCGCCGTTCTTTGGCAAGGCGCACGTCGCCTATATCCCATCCGGTAAGATTGTCGGCCTCTCGAAGGTCGCACGGGTTGTCGAAATCTATGCGCGTCGATTGCAGGTCCAGGAGCGTTTGACGAGTCAGATCGCTCAGGCGCTAGAAGACGTCCTGGAGCCACGAGGTGTTGGCGTTGTGGTTGAGGCATCACACTTGTGCATGATGATGCGCGGCGTAGAAAAGCAGAATAGCAGCACGGTGACCTCGTGTTTGCGTGGGCTGTTTCGTCGTGATGAGCGCACTCGCTCTGAGTTCTTGAATCTAGTTGGTCGTTAGACCCGGCTTCAGGCTGGCGTCCAGTGCATCGAAATGATGCACTGTTGTGAGTCATGAACATGTATGCAAAGAAGCTGCGCTCGGCTGTTGCCGTGGTTCTCCTGGTCACATTTGGCGCTGTTTCTGGTTGTGGCGATAGTGCTGCGATTGCGAGGTCACAAGTGCTGCGATTTTCCGTCATCCCAGACTGGAATAAAGGCAAGCTTGCCGTGGATAGCCGTAACTTGGCGAAGTTGCTGACCGAGAAGTTAGGGGTTGAGGTTCGCTATGAGCAGACCAACAGCTACTTGGCGTGTGTGAACGCTCTTGCTGCAAATAAGATCGACTTCGCGTGGCTTGGTGGCAAGACAACATGTGATGCAATCGATGAGTGCAAGGGGTCTGCACATGTCATCGCTACCCGTGACATCGACTTGATGTTTAAGAGCTACTTCATTGGCAATCGGGAATCGATCGCAGCTGGCAAGCTGATGCCTGTTGATGACTTGGTGAAGTGGCAGGGTAAGACCAAATCAGTCAGGTTTACGTTCGGCAGTCGTGGCTCGACGTCAGGCCATTTGATGCCGCGTTATTTCTTGTCGGAAGCCGGTATCGATCCTGAAGATAGTTTTCAGTCTGTTGGCTATGCCGAAGGCAGTCACGCTGGAACATTGCAATCGGTAGCTTCTGGGGCAGTCGACTGCGGAGCCCTGAACTACGCCTACTATGATGCTGCCTCAGCGGAGGATAAGGCGAAGGCGCCAGTTCTGTTCACAACCTCCGACTATGTCGACTACGCATGGGTCGCGCATGACCGTATTGGAGAAGATCGACTGCAAGCCTTGCGCGAGGTGCTGTTGGGGCTCGATCGAAAGGAGCCGAGCCAGGCTTCGATTCTTGATGCGTGGTCAGCAGGTCAATTTGTCGCTGCGGAAGACGAAATGTGGGATTCGATCAGGCAGGTTCGTGATGCCTTGCCAAAGGACTTCTTGACCAAATAGCGCACAATCGCACTATGGATGACGTGGTACCCGACATCGAGTTCGACGACGTCCGTCAAGAGCTTGGCGCAAAGCGTATCCTCGACGGCGTGACGTTCGTAATCCCTCGCGGTCAACGCGTGGCCTTGATCGGTCCTTCTGGGGCTGGCAAGACGACCTTGCTGCGCTTGATAAGCGGCATTGCTTGGCCGACCAGTGGTCAGGTGCGTGTGCTGGGCCAAGCGCTAGGCGATCTGCACGGGCAAACGCTGCGTCAGTTTAGGCGGCGCATTGGCTACCTTCACCAGCAGCATAATCTCGTGCCGCAACTGCGAGTTGCACACAACGTCTTGATGGGGCGGCTTGGCAGTTGGTCTCTGTGGCAGGCTGCTCTTTCTTTATTCCGCCCCCGTGAGCTGGACCGCGCGCGTGAAGCATTGGACCGTCTTGAGCTAGGGGATCGCTTGTGGTCGCTTCCTGAAGAGCTTTCTGGTGGCGAGCAGCAGCGTGTCGCGATTGCCCGCTTGATGTTGCAGGCGCCTAGTATTGTGCTCGCCGATGAGCCTGTGAGTGCGATGGATGTTCGACTTGGTCGGCAAGTGCTAGAACAGCTGTTTGCATTGGCGGGCGATGGTCGGACTCTTGTGGTGAGTCTGCACTCGTTGAACTGGCTAGAGCTCGACTTTGACCGCGTGATAGCAGTTCGCGATGGCGCCATTGCCTACGATGGCGATCCAGGCAGCTTGACCAAGTCAGCGCTCGAAGGCATCTATGGAGCACAGTTGGCCGAGATTGATTTGGCACCGTCGTGAGCCGCGTCGATCATAATTCCTCTTCGATGCATGTCGTCGGGGCAGCGCCTACGATCGCCTCGCGTGTGATTGGGTTGATGGTAGTAATGATCGGGCTCAGTCTCTGGGTTCTGCCCATTGACCTGTCCTCAGTTACTTCGTTTGACGGTTTCTTGTCCGCATGTGATCGCTTTGCAGAGTTCACGT
Source organism: Planctomycetota bacterium (assembly GCA_965662465.1). Classification (GTDB taxonomy): domain Bacteria; phylum Planctomycetota; class UBA1135; order UBA1135; family UBA2386. Next base: position 19,687 of record CBFIIO010000025.1, read on the forward strand.
CGGCATTCACGTCACCTGATTTTACGGCTGGAATGTTGCAGCGGTGTGCCTTGCTGGCAATTGAGACCGTCGCGGTGGCGCTGCTAGGGATCGCCATTGGTCTTGCCCTTGCGTATCCGTTAGCCATTGCAGCTTGTCGCGCAGTTGTGATTGCGGTCGGGCCACTACCGTGGTGGAAGCGCTGGATCGCCCGCTTTGTGCTCGAGTCAGCGCGCTTTGTTCTAGATGTTTTGCGAGGTGTGCCCGACTTCGTCTGGGCGGTGTTGCTGCTGAATATCACCGGTGTCAATCCGGTGACAGGTCTGTTGGCGATTGCGCTTAGCGTCGCTGGCATCTTTGGCAAAGTGCTTAGTGAATACTGGGACAGTATTGACGGTGGGCGCTACGTGGCACTTAGGTCGACAGGTGCTAGTAGCCTGCAGGTGTTTCTTTATGGGCTGCAGCCGTTGGGAGTGCGAACTACGCTTTCATTTGTATTGATGCGGACCGAGTGTGCTATTCGCAATGCGTCGGTGATTGGAGTTGTCGCAGGAGGAGGTCTCGGCGCAGGCTTGTGGGATGAATACATCGACCGCAATTGGAGTGGGGTAGCCACCGTATTGCTGACGCTTTTGTTGGTTACTGCGTCTGCAGATCTGCTTGCCAACCTCGTTCGTCGGCGATTACGTGAGGATACGAATCAGCCGTCGACACCGCGCTTACTTGCTCGCGGGCGTGCGGCGAGGCGCCGACTTCAGGTGTTTGCGGGAATTGCGGTCGTGTTGCTCGGATCACTATTTTGGCTGCGTGAGCCGTTGACTACTACTTGGCAAGAAGTCTGTGTCATCGATTGGGCGTATGTTGAGCAATACACGGTGGGCTTGTTTGTGCCGTCTTGGTCGATGGACACCTGGTGGCAGGTGGTTTGCGGAGCCGCTGTGCCAATTGCTATTGGGATACTTGCGACCATTGGCGGTGGCTTGTTGGCTTCTATGTTGGTGTATCCAGCATCAATCTCGATGCAGCTTGCCAGCGAGCGTTTCACGGGGGAGCGAGTCATACTTTTATCTCGTGTTGTTCGGATGACTTCTGTTGTGCTCGCGAGGAGTGTTGCCTTGGTCATGCGTGGCATTCCCGAGGTGGCTTGGTTGGTAATGCTTGCAGTTTTCTTCCGCTCTGGCGTGACTCCTTGCATTGTTGCGGTGGCATTGCACACGGCGGGCGTATTGCATCGTGTATTTACTGAGTCAGTAGACGATGTAAATTACCGACAGCTAGAACGTGTTGGCGCAGGGCGTTCCCGAACATTTCTCTATGGTGCTTTGCCGCGCGTTTGGGCTACCTGGCGCACCTACGGATTCTTCCAGTTTGAGGTCAACATGCGCATTGGCATTGCCCTCGGGATCGTTGGTGTTGGAGGACTCGGACTGTCCTTTAGAAACCACCTTGAGTTCCGGCAGCATGAGGAGGCTGCGGCCTTTTTGTGGGGAATGATTTTGCTGACGATTGCTGTGGATCGCTTGTCGCGATGGCTGCAGTTGTCGCGCAATCGTTGCTAGCTAGTTTCGTGAGGTCTAGCGGCGTCGCCGTTGGCCATCCATAGACGGCGGATTAGCGCTGGCAGTCACAGCCGCCACGAGGGCGGCAGACTTTCTGTGGTCGAGTGTCGAAGGCAGGTTACGACGGCAAGGTGACGTAATTAACGCCAGCCATCTTTTGGGTTACTCGAACGACCTGCATGCTGTAGCCAAACTCGTTGTCGTACCAGACATAGAGGACGCATCGGTTGTCGTTCACAATTGTCGCAGCTGAGTCGACGATGCCAGCGTAGCGTGATCCAACAAGGTCCGTTGACGATACTTCGGTGGACGTTGTGTAGTCGATCTGCTGTGCCATTGAAGACATCAGCGAGCATTCTCTGAGGTAGGCATTCACTTCCTCGACGGTGGTTTCTTTTTCCAGCGTGAGGTTGAGGATTGCGAGCGAGACGTTGGGAGTAGGCACCCGGATTGCGTTGCCAGTTAGTTTGCCAGCGAGTTCTGGAATTGCCTTGGCGACTGCTTTTGCTGCGCCGGTTTCCGTGATGACCATGTTGAGGCCAGCGGCGCGACCTCGGCGAACTTTCGGGTGGTAGTTGTCGATTAGGTTTTGATCGTTGGTGTAGGAGTGCACCGTTTCGACGTGGCCACCAGCGATTCCGAATCGATCCATGACTGCACGCAATACCGGGGTGATTGCATTGGTCGTGCAGCTCGCGGCTGAGATGATCTTGTCATCTTGTGTAATGACGTTGTCGTTAACGCCAAATACCACGTTCTTGATGTCGCCTTTACCAGGAGCAGTTAGCACCGCCTTCGCGACGCCCTTGGCCTGGATGTGCCGATTTAGGCCTGCCTCGTCGCGCCACTTTCCGGTGTTGTCGATGACGATTGCATCGTGGATGCCGTGCGCCGTGTAGTCGACTTCTTCTGGAGCGTTGGAGTAGATGATTTTGATGAAGTGGCCATTCGCGATCAGCGCGTTGTTTTCTTCGTCAACCTGAATCGATCCGGTAAAGCGGCCATGCACCGAATCGCGTCGAAGTAAGTTGGCGCGCTTGTAGAGGTCTCCCTCCGCTCCCTTGCGGACTACGATGGCTCGGAGGCGAAGAATGGTGCCGCTGCCGGCTCGCTCGATCAGTAAGCGAGCGAGTAGGCGACCGATGCGGCCGAAGCCGTAGAGCACAATGTCCTGTGGTTTCTCGAGCACTTGCTCAGGCAGCTCCTCCGATGCACGCATTTGCTCGGTGACGAAGCTTGCGACATCAGGTTTGCCAGCTTTGATCCAGTTCACTCCGAGCTTGCCGAGATCGATTCGGCATGGGCGCAACTTCATCCCATTTAGCTGCTCCAGGAGCGGAAAGCTGTCGCGGATCGATAGCTCGCAATCGGTAATCTTTCGAACCCAGCGGTGTGCCCGGAGGATGTCGATTGGCGCGTTTTCGATCAGTGGTCGACCGTACATCATCGTGACGATGCTGCTGCGGCGGAACAGGCTCCCGATGATTCCGAGAGCGGTCTCCGCTAGGAGGACGCGTTGATTCCAGTCTTCGAGATGTTTGTTGCTGAGGTCTTGGCTCATGTCTGTCGTGCGCTCTCGGGTGGAGGGCCCGGAGAATATTCCATAGTTGGGGATACTAGCGTACGACCTAAAGTCATTATGGACAGTGGAATTACGCAAACGGTGTTGCCGTATCCAGTCTGGGCGGCCCGCAGTGCCCGGGTCGATTGCCGCTTGCACGTGCCTTCGGTTAATGCCGAAGTGCGTAATGCAAGGCCAAGCCCACCATGTCGTGGGCTGAATGGTAGCAGGAGCCGGACTTGAACCGGCGACCTAAGGCTTATGAAGCCTTCGCTCTAACCAACTGAGCTACCCTGCCAAACCGTTTCGGGCGAAAAGGTAAAGCAGAACAATGGCTCCGACTCAAGCGCGTTTTCGAAGCATCTAGATGTCGTCACGGATCGGCAAGCCAGAAAATCGCTGAAGTCTGTGTGTAACTTCTGTTGCTGGTATGAGTAGATGAGGGTGCGGATGGCATGGATCCGCACGAGACGAGGTGGGGCTCCCTGGCTGGATTCTTACCCGTATTCGAGTTGCTTTGCTTCCGAGACTGCTATCTTCGAACAACCCCCGGCCAGGGAGCCCTTTTTATTCTGCTGTAAGAGCATGTGCCGCATGCACTAGCGGACATGCGCTAGGGGACATGCGCCAGCGGACATGTAATCGCGGGCATGTAATCGCGGGCACATGCCGCAACGACCCAGCGCCGCCTTGTGCCAATTGCCGGCTCAATCTCCGAAGATAGGTTGGTGGCGGGAGGCTCGAAGCCAATATTCGCCATGAATTTTGGCCCTGTATCCACAGGTAAGATGCTGACGATCTCCGCAGTTTCTCCAGGTTGTGGCTTTCGCCTAGCTCTCGTTCTTGGATAACGAGAACTGATGACGGCTTTCGATCCTGACGCGGCCGCTGCTGCTGGCAGTGGCATCTTCGGTATGAATACCTCGTGCGATGATGCGCGCGTGGTTTTGGTGCCCGTTCCCTTTGCCGCCACGGTGTCGTATGGCGGTGGTGCCGAACGTGGTCCGGAAGCGATCTTGGCTGCCAGTCATCAGGTGGACCTTTACGATTGGCATTTCGGGCGCGTCTACGAGGCCGGCATCCATATGCTTGCCGCAGATCCGGAAATTGTGGCAGCGCACGGCCCAGCACGTGCGGCGGCAGTTGCTGGCACGCCATCCGAGTCTCTGAGGCACGAAGTAGATGCCGCGGGTGAACTCGTTAACAGTTCGCTATTGCGAACCGTAGCTCCTTTGCTTGATGACGGTCGTATCATAGGAGTGATTGGCGGCGACCATTCCATCCCGTTTGCAGCGATCCAAGCCGCTTCAGGGCGAGAGCCTATGGGCATTCTTCATATTGATGCCCATGCAGATCTGCGAGTTGGCTATGAGGGCTTTCGTTGGAGTCATGCTTCGATCATGCACAACGTATTGCAGCACTGTCCGGGCATTCAGCGGCTTGTTCAGGTTGGGATTCGTGACTATTCGGAGGGCGAATTGCGCGCGATAGAAGCGAGTAAGGGGCGGGTGGTGACGCACTTTGATGCCGAATGGCACCGCCGCCGCTTTGCAGGGGTTAGCTTTGACCAGATCCTTGAAGAGATGCTGGCGGCATTGCCTGACCGCGTTTGGGTGAGCCTTGATATTGACGGGCTCGACCCGAGTTTGTGCCCGAATACTGGCACGCCAGTTCCTGGGGGGCTTTTGTTTGCTGAAGTTGCCCACATGCTGGCGCAGTTGGTGGCTAGCGGTCGTCGGGTCGTGGGGTTCGACTTGGTTGAGGTCGCACCTGGCAACGATGAGTGGGATGCGAATGTCGCTGCGAGATTGCTCTACAAGCTGTGCGGAGCGGCAGTTCGTTCCCAGCAGCAGTCATAATGGGCAAGACGCCGGTCACCTTATGTTGCGTCGGGGTGGGGGCCGGAGGTGTCAGCTGCCTGCTGGGCCTGCGTCGCTGCAGTGGAACAAGTTACGGCTGGCATCTGGCGATTCGGAAAGAAAGCGTCATTGCCTGCCGAACTGCTGTTTCCTTGAGCGTCTCTGGAACGATCTATTTCCTGGTTCCGTTCAGGTGAGCTTCGCAGCAGGTTAGCTGCGTATCGTCGGATAGCATTTGCTCGCTGGAATCGTGGCAGGGTCTGACTGGCTGTGAACCTTGTGCAACGTGTGATGCTTGAGGTTGCTTCTGGAACCGCCGGGCGCGAAGGTGATCTCAGTATGGCGAACCCTATTGAGTTGCGTGAGGCGCGTGCCCGCGTGTTGGCTTTGACCGAGCCCAGTCTCGATCATGAAAACGTGCCGCTCGCTGCTGCCCTCGGCAGAACGTTGGCGGAATCTGTCAGCACGGATACTCCCTGGCCGGTGACTGATCGCTCGGCTATGGACGGCTTTGCCTTTGCTATTGGCGAAGATGGTCTGGCTGCTGGTCAATCCATCCCGGTCGTTGGTGAGAGTCTGGCCGGCAAGCCTTTTGATGGTGTTCTGCCTGATGGCAAAGCCATTCGCATCATGACGGGCGCAGTTGTCCCTGAAGGGGCGAGCACAGTTGTCCCCGTCGAGGATACATCGGGCTACGAAGGTGAGCTTGTGACCGTCAATAAGGACTTCCTGAAGGACGCCAATATTCGACGGTGTGGTAGTGAGCTGGATGCCAACGTCGAAGTCTTATCCGATGGTCGCCGTGTGCATGCTGCGGAGGTCGGGGTTTTGGCGGTGCTTGGCCAGCACCGAGTTTCCGTGCGACGTCAGCCGAAGGTGTTCATTGTTGCGACTGGTGACGAAGTCGTTCCTGTTGAGCAGTCGCCTCAGTTGCATCAGGTGCGCGAGAGCAATTCTTGGGCGCTAGCAGCGCAGGTTCAAGAATGTGGTGGCGTAGCGACTCGTCTAGGCATCGCCCCAGATGAGAAGGAAGGATTGCGCGCGGTGTTGGTTGAGGCGCTTGCCGATGCAGATGTCGTATTGACGATCGGTGGGATCAGCAAAGGAACGCATGACCTAGTTCATTCGACGCTTGCCGAGCTCGGCGTTGTGACTGAGTTTCACGGCATCAAGTTAAAGCCGGGTAAGCCAACCTACTTTGGTCGCCGTCAAAACGATGGCCGCACGCAATACGTGTTTGGTCTGCCAGGTAATCCAGCGTCGACCTTTACGGTGTTCGATTTATTGGTTCGCCCGATGCTGTCGCGTTGGCTTGGTCACCAGGTCGGCGAGTGGGGCGTTCGCTTGCCGCTTGGCGATACAACTTGGAAGAAGAACTGGCGATTGCAGGCGGTTCCAGCGCAGCTCGTGCCCGATGCTGCTGGCAATTTGGTTGCGAAGCTCGCAAAGCCCTCTCCTAGCGGTGATCCGTTTAGCCTGTTGTTTGGGTCGTGCTATGCGTTGATCCCAAGCGAAGCAAAGCGAGAAGATTGCGAGACAATCGAGCTAGCGGGCGGTTCGCGAGGGCCGCAGTTGCCGTGATTCGTCGGGGTTGGCTTGCCGCACTGGTAGGGGGCTTGGTCCTCGGCCTGAGTGCTCCGGGGGCGGCGTTGCCGTTCGCGGAGTGGTTGGTGTTGCCTGGTCTATCAATTTGGTTTGCAGTAGCGGTTAGTGAGCGCCGTCCTTTGTTGCGCTCCTACCTTTTCGGCATTGCCTACATGGCGTGGTTTTCGTGGTCGGTGCGCCACGTCATGTTGCCGGCTTACCTGGCAATTGTCTTTCTCGGTGGGCTCTACTTTGTGATTGGGACGGCCGCGGTGCGAGGTTTGCCGCAGCGCTGGCGTTCCCTTGCGTTTGCGGTTGCGGTCGCGGGCAGCTTTTGGATGCGGGCGACGATGCCCGACATTCATTACCCGCACGGGCAGCCGTGCCACGCCTTGTGGCAGTGGCCGTCTTTGATGCGCATTGTGACGGTGGGTGGCGAGCCGTTGATGAACGCGCTCTTGGGTCTGCTTGCTGCGTACGGGTTCGAGTTGTGGCAGAGTTGGCGTGTTGCGTTGCCAGCATGGCGGCTGGCCTTGGTTCGTTTTGGTGGAGCGCTTGCGGTGACGGCCTTGAGTGTCGTTGTTGGGCATTGGCTCGCGGCGGACGTTGCGCCAGCTCCGGCCACTGAGGCTGTCGATCGTTCGGTGCGCATCGTTGCTGTGGAACCCGGTTTTCACCCCAGTGAAGTCTGGTTCGCAGAGGATGGCTGGCAAGCTGCCTATAAGCGGCTAACGGCAGAGCGCCTAGTGGCGCCAACTCTCGATATCTTAAAAGGAGAGATCAAGCCGGACCTAATTCTCTGGCCCGAGAATAGCGTGATGAGCCGGCTCTCTGGCGTCGACATCGATGACGGCCGGGTTGGATTGTTTGTGGATGTCTTTCCGAAGGTTTCGACTCGGCTTGTTACCGGGGCCAGCATTTCGATCAAAGACTTCGTGACCCCAGGCGCCGTGCTGGTTGACCTTCAAGATAGTCGAGTGCTGGCGCATCATCACAAGCAGCGGTTGGTTCCAGGCGGTGAGTTTTTGCCTTTGGTCGGATTGTTGCCAGAGAGCTGGGCGAACTCCGTGCGCCAGGGATTTCAGGAAGCCCTGGGGACTCCCGCGAATCAGCGGCCGGGGCTTCCGAGGCCTCCAATGCAAACAGCCGATGGCGTGCCGTTTGGTGCTCTGCTTTGTTACGACAATGCGTTTCCTGAGCCGGCGGCCGCCCAGGTTGCAGCTGGTGCCGAGTTTTTGGTCGTGCTTTCAAACGAGGCCTGGTACCGAGGTGGTGCCGAGCTTACTCAGCTCGTTGCCATGACAGTTGTTCGGGCGCTTGAGAATGTTGTGCCGGTGGTCCGCTGCACGCTTGATGGCCATACCGTCGCCGTCGACGCCAGTGGTCAGGTCGTCGCCGGGCTAGATATCGCGGCCGCGCCGCAGCCGTCGGCAAGATTTCTCGAAGTTTTGATCGACCCTTCTGAGGGGCGTGTCCCGGGAATGGCTTGGCTTCGTAGGTCTAGTGGCTTGATCTTAGGGCTACTTACAGCCCTTGCAGCGGCAGGCAATCTGCTGCTGAGGGCAATAATACGTTCTGACCGAACCAGTGTTGGAGCTGTAGTTAGGTAAGGTCCTTTTGGGCTCAATCGAGGTGGTTCTTGACGGTGCCGGGCGCGGAGTTAGCATTCGGCAGCCCCCAAGGCCCCTCTCGCTTGGGATTTGGATCTCTCTTGTTGGTCGTCCGACCACTCAGGAGGTTTCTATAGGCCATTCGTTTCCCTTTCTGTTTGGCGTCTTTTCAACCCCTCTGGTTACCGAGTTGTGCTTCTGAAATCTTCCTTCAGATGCACAGCATGTTAGGAGCCACCTGGTCATCATGAGTCCCATCGGTCGCGTATTCATCGTTCTCAATCTGATCCTCGCCGCTGGTTTCGCCGTCACAGGTGGCCAGTTGCTACAGAACCAACACAATTACAAGCAACTGCTCTCTGAGGAGCAGGACGCACGCAAGGCTGACGTCGATAAGGCTCAGTCCCAGATCACCCAGCTGGAGTCGGAGCGTAATAAGTTCGAAGTTGCTAGCAGCTCGAACCAAGCCGAGTTGCAGGCTGCTCGCCTGCAAAACGGTCAGCTCTCAGACGACATTAAGCGTCTCGAAGCCACGACGAGTTCCCAGGCAGCAGACCTGAAGAAGGCTGTTTCTCTGCAAGAGGCAGCGAACACCCTCGCCAAGTCTGCTTGGGATGACAGCCGTGAGGCATACAAGAGCTCCATTGCCGCAATCAACGCGCGCGACGAAGCTGTCCGCTCAAGGGACGCTGCTCAAGGCGACAACCGCAACCTCAAGAATGAGATTGCGTCGCTAAACGGCACGATCAGTGAGAGGAACCTCAAGATCGAGGCAATCGATCGTGACAACCAGGAGCAAAAGCTTCTCGTTGCTGCTGCCAAGGCCAACGGATTCCTCTACGAGATGGCGGCTCCAGACCTTGCTGGCACGGTTACCAACTCCGCTGGTCGTCTTTGCACGATTTCGATTGGCAAGAACCCGGGTAACGTCGACATCCAGTCGATCATCAGCCGCATGCCGTTCCGCTTCGCGATCTACGACGACAAGGGCTACAAGGCCGAAGCTGTCGCCACGAAGTACGAGCCAAGCGCCAATGCTGTTCTCTGCAACCTTATGTTCACCCAGGGCGAAACTACGATTCGCGTTGGTGATAAGGCCTCGACGAAGTAGCTGACTCTGGGGCCTGACTGGCACTTGTGCGTGAGCCCAAGTGTCATCGATGCCCTCAAGGTCTTCACTACCACCCTAAATTTAAGGATTAAATCATGGCCCGTAAGAGCAAACGTTCCGCTGCTCCAGCCGTCGTCGCCGACGTCGAAGCAGTTAGCAAGCCCGGCATGGGAATCGATGAAGGTGTCGTGCTCGCCACCTTCCTTCTCCTAGCCATTGCGATCACTGCTATAGTGATGGCAAACCAGCTTTACACTGCATAGTCAGTAAGTAAGCAGTCAGTAAGTAAGCAGTCAGGCTCTAATTTCTCGGTTGGCAGCGGTCTCTATCAGGACTGCCGCCGTCGCGGCTAGAGCTCTCTGACGTCGAGACAAGCCCGGTTCGCGCCCAGCGCATGCCGGGTTTGTTGGGTTTTCGGCTCAGCGTGTTCGCGAGTCATCGCCAGTCTATTGCTGCCGCTGCTGCGACGGAGTCCAAATGGTTTCGATTGGAGGCAACGGAACGTGAAGTGTACGTTGCGACCGGAGGCTGGCGTGCTACCGTATTGGCGGCACCGATTGGTCCCGGTGTTTGTGTCTGTAGGTCATGGTTCACCCGCGCCATCAAGGCGGGTGGCCGCTTAGGTCATCACATGTTGAAACCGTTCGAGTGGCTGCTGCGCGGCTTCTCAGTCGATCTGGGAATCGATCTGGGTACCGCCAACACGCTAGTTTTCGTGCGCGAGAAAGGCATCGTCTTGGACGAGCCTTCCGTCGTTGCTGTTCGTAAAGGAACTTCCGAAGTGCTGCTGGACGGCATGGCGGTTGGTGATGCTGCGCTCGAGTATCTCGGTCGTACGCCTCCTGGATTCCTTGCCGTTCGTCCGATGAAAAGCGGCGTCATTGCCGACTTTGAGATTACGGAGAAGATGTTGCGCTACTTCATGTCGAAGGCATGCGGTGGCAAACGTCTGGTAAAGCCTCGATTGGTCATTGCCGTGCCATGGGGCATAACGATGGTCGAGAAGCGGGCCGTGATTGGCAGTGCCGAGCGCGCTGGTGCCCGTCGTGTGTTCCTTGTCGATGAACCAACTGCTGCGGCGATTGGTGCTGGTCTGCAGGTGCATGAACCTCGCGGGACGATGATTGTCGACATCGGTGGTGGCACTTGTGAAGTTGCCGTCATTTCGTTGGCGAACGTCGTGATGGCCGAGTGTCTGCGTGTTGCCGGCGATGACTTCAACGAGTCGATCATCCAATACATCCGCGCCAAGTACAACTTGTTGATCGGCGAAATCACTGCCGAGCGACTGAAGGTTGCAGCCGGCAGCTGCGTCGGGCTCGAAGAAGAGATTCAGGTGGAGGTTCGAGGTCGTGACTCGTTGGTCAACCTTCCACGCCGCGCCGTGGTTTCTTCTGACGACGTTCGCGAAGCCTTGCAAGAGCCTGTTCGCAAGATCATCGGAACGATCAAGAATGTGCTTGAGCGCACGCCGCCTGAGCTTGCATCGGACTTGGTCGATTCTGGCATCACGCTGTGTGGCGGTGGTTCACTCCTGCGCGGCTTGCCCGAGTTGATTTCGCGAGAGACAGAACTCGATGTTCGTGTTGCTGAGCGGCCGCTGGAGGCGGTTGCACGAGGCACGGGCATCTTCCTCGAGAACCTTGAGCTCTACTCGCAGTTCCTTGAGGGCGGCGAAGACCTCGGCTGATCGCTGAGTATATGTCTTGGTGGCCCCCCGATGGTGAATGGGGTCGCCGAGCTAGTTGTTTGGCAGGCGTGCGCAAAACGGTCACTTGAAGCGCCTGTAGATTTGGGAGTGGTGGATCGTTCTTCCTATGGTGAAGAAGTCGGCAGCCTTCCCGGCAGGTCTCTACGCCATGCTGCTCTTTGCGCTGGCTTGGCTGACCTTGCCGCGGGTGTTTGCGCCGTTAGAGCGCTGGTTGGTCGGGTCCGCCTGCTTCGTGCCTCGCATTGGTTCCACGCTATTTGGTCAGCCAGTTGCGGCCGCTAATCATGTCGATCTAGAGCGCATCCGCGAGCTTGGTGATCAGCTGAAGCGGCGTGTGCAGGAGCATGACTTTGCCGGCGCTGGCATTTCGATGCCGGCAAATGACGAGAAGTTTCATTGTGGCGTGTTGTCAGTGACCCGCCGTGGTGGCGCTGGCTTACCAAGCGAGTTGCTTCTCGACCATACCTACGCCGAGTTAGAGGGTTGCAAAGAGATTGTTACCAAGGGCAACATCCTGGTGGGCTTCTTGCTGAAGCCTGGCATCGGGCGCGCAGTGGACGACCGACCGGATGATCCGGCGCGCATAATCCTTTGTCATCATCGAGATTCGCCACGTCTCTTTGCCCACCTGCAGGATAGCGATGGCTTGGAATTACGGTTTGTTATCGAACCGGCAGCAATTGTCGATCCGGCCCCTTTGCGGGTGGGCTTCTGGGACGATCCCTATCGTGCGGCGTCGCTGAAGGAGTCCGGGCAGCGGGTTTATACTTTGCCTGCAGCATTTGGCAAAAAGCGAGTGCCAGGTGGTTTGATGGTCGGCTTTACGCGTCGTTGGGGCTACGGGGAAGAATATGGTGAAGACTCCCTGACGATTGGGGTGTTTGTCAAACCAGCGCTCGAGCCGCGGGCGTTGTCGCACGTGGTCCTGTGGCGTTCTACCAAGTATCCGCCTCCTCCGTTTGAGGTTGAATCAACGCTGCGCTCTCGCCGTCGTATCAGCGCTACGGTCTATGATCTACCTGGCGCTATCCACGGCAGGCATCTGCTGGTTGCGAAAGAGAGCGTTCCCGACGGTGCTGCGGTTGTGCAGGACGGTTTGTTTCTTGGCTCCGCTCGCGGCCTATCTTTCGGTAGTGCTCTTGTGACATCATTTGTCGCTTCGCGGCAGGATTGGAATCTACTGTTTTTGCCCGATGATGAGACCGGTAGGCCAGTCGAGTTACACGGCCGGGTCAAGCGCAGCGAAGGCAATACAGCATGGATTGAGTGGACTGGGCCGAGCCGCGATGAACTGTCGCGCCTAGGTAGTGGTTACTTGTTCACCGGTAGCAACGGGCAGTTCTGTCCAGCGCGTTTATGGATCGGTCGTGCGTCTGTCGATCCACTAGCTCGTAATCGTATTAAGGTCGATGTCTGGGCCCCCGAAGGCCCGCGAAACGTAGCTGTCATTGTTGGGGAGATCTCGCAATGACCCGATGGATCTTATGGTTCTTGTTGATTCCGCAAGGCTTCTTGCTGCTCGGGTTTTTGCAAGATCTAGGCTTGCCACCGCTGGATATGGCAGTGCTTTCGAGTCTGTATTTAGCATGGTTTGCTAAGCGGTCGTCGTTGCCGTTCTTGTTGTTGGGTGTTGCGATCGGTCGAACACTTGTCGACGAGGCTACGTTGCCAATACACCTGTTGGTGATAGGGATTCCAGTTGCTGTGTTGCTGCCATTGCGATCGCTGTTTGTCGCTCAGCGGTGGTTGTGGCAGGCTGTGGCTGCGGCCTTGCTTGCGATTGTCTTGCCTAAGCTTGCGGGATTGTTTGGCGGTGTTTTTGATCAGCCATCAGTAAGTTCGGTGCTGAACGGATGGCACGTCGTTTGGTCTGCATTGCTGGTGCCGCCGCTCCTGTCCGTGCTGAAGTATTTGCCACCATTCACTGAGTTCACAGAGCCTGGTGGTCTCGAGCGGGTGGCTTCATGATCTCCACTCATTCAAGGCTGCGAGTTGTGTCTGGCGTATTTGTCGCTGGGCTTGTCGTTGTGTTGATACACCTCTGGTTCTTGATGGTTCAAGATCACGAGGTCTGGGCCCGTCGCAGCTACAAGAATCGCTCGGCGTTTCGGTCTGTTCCTAGTCAGCGAGGCCGCTTGATCGATCGGTTTGGTCGCGACCTTGCTTATGACGTGCCGACGACCCGTGCATCGATCAACTACCGCCGTTTCCGCGTCTACCACGTAGTCGGGGCCGCAGTCCATGGCGCTGGCCACTGGGCGAGCTTGCATGCTGATACTGTCGGGACGGCATACACATACCGTGAAGGGATACTTGGCCCACGGGCTGCAGTGCGTGACTTGTTGTCGGTCTCGGTTCGTGCGCTCAAGCCCGGTGTGCTCGACAAGAAAGACTTCTCACAACTTGCCACATACGCGACGACTGTGTTGTCAGTCTGTTCGGGGTTGCCGCGCAGAACTTGTTACGCGGCGATGCGCGATGCGTCGCAAGATGCTGCGAACATCGGTATTGGTGATGTGCTTCTGATGACTCGCGCCGAGTTGCTGGCAAGTTTTGATGATCGTTTGGGCGATCTACACAAGCTCAACGAATTGTTCCTGACAGAACAGCAAAAGTACAACGAGCGAATTGGTCGCACGACTGTCGATAGGACATTAGTAGAGAGCCTTGAGCGGTTGCGGCGCTGGAGCCTTGAGAAGAAGCGGCTGACCTGGAAAAGAGAGTCTGCAGACGACGGCGAAGAGCAAATTGTTCAGGGCAGTTTGCTTGAAGATGTCCGCCGATACTTTGCCCACGACGTCGACTTTGAGTTGGCTGCCGCTTTACGCGTTGACTACACAGCGCATCCTGGAATAGGAGTTGAGCCGGCGATTCGTCGGGTGCGACTTGGTGGTCGCGATTCATCGCTTGGGATCCTGGTCGGTGAAGTTCGAGCCAATGATCGCTTGATCAAGAAGCCTGCTCCCACGGCTGCGGGTGCCGGTGCGAATCAGTCACAATCTGTGGCGGACTCTTCCTCGACGATGCCCGAGGAATGGCTGCTTGAGCTAGTTCCTGAAGATGTGGCGGAGAGCGATGAAGCTCTTGAGCAAATGCGCCGTGAAGCTGACCGCCGTTACAATCGTGAACTGCTAGTCAACGAGCGCAGTGGTATTAGTGGCATGGAGGCGCTCTGCAACAAGGAGCTGACTGGGTCCCTCGGTATGCGCTTTGTCGAGCACGACAGCCGTCGTCGAGAGCATCGATTGTGGAGCCATCTTCGCGTTGAGTCTGGTAACGACGTCCCATTGACCATTGACGTCGATTTTCAGGCCGTCGCTGAAGATGTTGTGCGTTGGTCAGATACTCGTTACCGCCAAGGTTATCAGAGTGCGCGCGACCTTACGGGACTTGAGTCTGCGCTGGCGGTCGTTGATGCAAACACTGGCGATGTCCTCGCCCTCGCAGGGGCTCCGATTCGCGGTGGGCTAGTGCGCAATGTGCCTGGCTTGAGGTGGCGTGGCAACGGATCAATCGGGTCGGTGATGAAGCCCTTTGTGTTGCTAGAGCACTTGGAAAGTCAGAGGCTTGGTCGGGCTGCTTGCTCGGTAGAGGACATGAAGGAGTGCCTTGGTTACTTCAAGTATGGCCGACGTCAGGTCAAGCTGAACTGTGATGGATATCACGGGCAGCGTGGTCGAAATCCTGAAGCTGCGTTGGCGCAATCATGCAATAGCTTCTTCTATCAGGCCGGACTAGGTCTCGGTACTGTCGGCGTTACGCAGGCTTTGCAGCGGTTTGGCTTGTCTGAGCCAAATCCTGGAGAGCAATTCTACCAGTGTTGGCAGCCGCGTATTCGTGGGTTGCCAATTGCTGTGCCGCGGATAGATACAAACATTAGGCTAGCTCAGCGTTCTATTGGCTACGGCGTCCAAGTCGCGCCGTTATATGTTGCGCGCGCTTACGCTGCGATTGCGACGGGCGTCTTATCCGACGTTGGCTTTCGTCTGGGTGAGCGACGTCGTCAAGTCGCGCTAGGGGACATTACAGAATCACTCAATGTGGTTCGTCGTGGTATGGCCGACTGCGTGACCATCGGCACAGCGAGGAAGTTGAACTTCCGCCCTGGATTACAAATTCATGCCAAGACCGGGACTGCTGAGATCAGCGCCAGTAAACAGAACAACGGCTGGTTTGCCGGCTATGTTCCTTGGACTGGCAATGGCGGCATGCAGCTGGCTTTCTGTGCGGTCGTGTATCGCATACCTGCTGGCGTGCACGGTGGCGAAGCTGCAGGGGGCATGATTGAGGAGCTTCTCAACCAGCTAGATCGCGATTCTTTATTGCGTGAGCGCTATATGGTTCCAGGAGTGGGTAAGTGATTGAGCTTGGTCAAGCCCTGGCGCAGCGACGTCTACAAGTGCTTCGCAATCTTGATGGCTGGCTGGTCCTGACCATTTCTGCACTGTGTCTTGCCGGATTGTTGTTCATTGGTTCAGCCACAAGTGACGACGCTTTGTTTGGTGCTCAGCAGGGTCGTCAGTCACTGTTTGTCATCATTGGCTTTGGCATGGGATTCTTCCTGCTATTGCCGCACTACGTTCACATCATGCGGGTCTCTTGGGTCCTGTATGGAGCGGTGGTCGTCGCTTTGCTGGCGCTACCGTTCTTTGCACCGTCGATCAACGGCGCGAGACGTTGGTATGCGTTTCCAGGATTTTCGATCCAGCCAAGCGAGTTCGCCAAGATAGCTGTCGTGCTGGCGCTTGCTGCGCTGCTGCGTTTTAAGAGTCGTGCTAAGACCTTCGAAGGCCTGATCGTGCCGATGCTGGTCGCAGGATTGCCCGCGCTTTTGATCCTGAAGCAACCGGACCTGGGTAGTTCCCTGGTGTTTGCGCCGGTGTTGTTGGCCATGTGTTATGCCGCTGGCGCTTCTGCCCGAAGCATTTTCCTGCTGTTGTTAATAGCAGCAGGAGTCATGGTGCTCGCTTACTTTGAGTTGCTGGAGGATTACCAGTTAAAGCGCGTCACGATGTGGCAGAACCACTGGGGTTGGGACGACGCGAAACTTCAGACCCACGAAGTTCGTGAGATGATTCGCGGTAAGGGTTACCAGCCCTGGCAGGCACTGATTGCGATGGGGTCTGGTGCATGGTCTGGCCATGGACTCGGACTTGGCCCTCAAAATCGATATGACTTTCTGCCATACCGTAGTGAAGACTATCTGTTCGCAGTTGTTGGTGAAGAGACCGGATTCTTCGGCTGTCTGTTGGTCGTTGGCTTGATTGCTGCTTTGGTGCTCGGGCTCATTGCCATTGCGATGCGCACACGTGAACGTTTTGGTCGGCTCGTGTGTGTTGGAGTCGCAGCTTGGCTGGGGGCGCAGAGTTTGTTCCACATCGCTGTATGTGGCTGGCTTATTCCGAGCACCGGCTTGCCGTTACCGTTGTTGAGTTACGGAGGCAGTTCGACGCTGGCAATGTTATTAGCCTTGGCGATCTGTCTAAATATTGGAGCGCGTCGCGAGCCGATTCTTTCGGGCGATGGCTTTCGATAGAATCAAGTAGCCAACCACCCAGCCACCAAGCAGCTGGGGCTTAAAAGTGTTCGTCGCGGAGTCGCGGACGCGCGGACGAGGCGATTTGATGCCGGCATGCCAGTTGTTACTGAGGCGATCGCACGGTGGGGCAAGCGATTGCGGCTTGCCCGTTGGTTGGTGTCGAGTCCGTGATTTCGCAGGCTTCCAATCATCAGGATCGGACAACTATGTGTTACCGCTTCCGCTCGCCGCTGCTCTTCTGCTTTAGGTAAGCCTCGTAATACTTCCGGTACTTTTCGGGGACCTTGGGGCTGGCGCCACGGTTGCGGAGGAAGTTTAGGTAGGGCTGTAAGTCACCCCATTCACCTTGGCCTGAGCCCTTGGCGCCTGGACCTGTTTCGGAGTTTGGTGCGCGGTTGCCAACGCTGTTTTGGCCACCATCCTTCGTCTCTTTGCCACCCTTTGGTGTTCCATCACCTTGCTGGTCTTGCTGCTGTTGCTCGCCAGGCTTTTGGCCTTGCTGTTCCTTGGGTTGGCCGTCTTGGCCCTGTTGCTGGCCTTCTTGTGGCTGCTCGACGAAATCTGGAGTTTCGTTTTCACGCCGTTGCTGCTCACCCTGACCTGGATTTGGCTGACCTTGTTGCTGTTGCCCGTCCTGGGGTTGGCTGTCGCTGTTTTGGTCGCTTTCGCTCGGCTGGCTACTTGGGCTGCCTTGATTCTTCATGTCTTGAAGCTTCTCAATCAGCTTCTCAATGCCATCTTGGACAGTCCGGCTGTTTTCCGAGGCTTTATCTAGAAGCTCACGTGGCTTGCTCCGTTGCTGGCCGCTACGTCCTGATTCACGGAGTAGATCATCGATTTCTTTCAGCTGTCGGTCGATCGCTGTCGCGATTTCCTTGATCTCGGTGCTTGGGTCGCCACCTCCCATTTGCGCAGTGAGATGCGAGACAGGTAGGAGCAGTGCGATGCACCAAAACTTGATGTGCTTGCAGTTGATCATAGTGGTTTCCTTAGCGGCCTGAGCCGCCCTCCTCTTCTTCGGCGGAGCCTTGGGCATTCAGTGCCTCTTCAACCCCGGCCTTGATCTTCTCAAATAGTTTTGTGATCTCATTATGGCGGTGTGCCAACCTTTGGATCATAGCCACCTCGGCTTCGCTGATGGACTCGTCACTGCGCACTCCAACGAGAGTCTTGAGGTTCTCTGTCGCCTCTCTGGTGTCGCCACCTAGGCTTTTGAGCATCTCCAAGTCGGCGATCAGTGAGACCAGCATTTTGCGTTGCTGGCTGAACTTATTCTTCGACTCAGGCTGCTGATTTTTCTGCTCTTCATCTTGTTGCTGCTGTTCTTGGCGCTCTTCTTTTCGACGCTGCATTTCGCGTTCGAGTGCTTCGAGCAGCTGGACCGAGCGTCTTTCGATGTCGTCCTGCAGCAGTGTCGTGAATGATCCAACGTCTGGTGCACGTCCAGCGAGGCGCCGAGCTACCTCTCGCAGATCTTCGAGGTTGGCACTTAGGACCGACTGGTAGACGAGATTGCCCTCTTCCGTGAGCGCCGTTACCAAGAACTCGATCTTCCCGGCCAGTGATTGCTCTTCTTCACCGAGTCCGTTGACCTTGCGACGGACCGGGCGAGACAGGCTGCCATCTTTGCTGGACTCCTGGAACTGTTTGGTCGCTTCGGTAATCGGTCGTTGTTTCTCCATGAAGGCCGTGAGTTCGTCCTTCATGCGGAATAGCAGTTCTTCTTGGCGGAGGTCTTGATACCTGTCTTTCTCTTCTTGCAGTTGCTCGGTAGCTTCTTCGAGCTTTTCACGCGCCTTTTCTTGCTCGCGCTGAGTCTCTTCGGTGTCGCCCTCTTCCATGGCTCGCTGGGCTTTGCGAGATGCATCTGCGGCTTCTTGAGCCGCCCGTTCCGCGTCCTTGTTTTGGCGTTTCTTCAGCTCCTCGGCGAGCTTGATGATGTCTTCTGTGAGCTCCTCTTGGGCTTCAGCCTGCTGCTTCAGTTGCTCCTTTTGCTGCTCTGATAGATCGCGATTTTCTTGCAATGCGTCCATCGCTTGCTGCATCGCGTCCGCGGCCTGTTGTTGTTGCTGCGCGGCGCTTGCTTGCTTGCCTTCCTTCAGTTGAGCCTGTGCGTTTTGCATGCTCTTCTGAGCTTGGTCGAGCGCCTTCTGTGCCGCGTCCTGCTGCTTTTGGTTGATGTCGCCCTGCTGGCTCGCCTGCTGCAGTTGCTCCTTGGCTGCGTCTGTTTGCTGCGCGAGTTGTTGCTGGCGATCTTGTGCTGCTTGGAGTTCCGCTTCGTTGTTTTCGGCAGCTTGCTCAAGCGCCTCTGCTATGGCCTTGCGAGCAGATTCAAGGGATTGACGTGATTGCTCCGCTGCTGGCTGCGCATCTTTTGGCTCTCCTTCGCTGCGGGCGTCGTCAACGTTTTCTGCGACATCCCGCAGTGCCTTGGCGGCTTTCGCAAGATCGGCCTGAGCCTCTTTTTCAGCATCTTGTTGTATGGGGGCATTTGCCAACTCTTGGGCTGCAGCCTGAGCTTCCGCCGCCATCTCATCTGCGTTTCGTGCTGCATCAGGATTTTCTGCGCGATGCTTGCCACGAGCTTGTTCTAGAGAAGACATCGCCTTGTTGACGAGTTCATCGGCTTTCTTTGTATCGCCTGCATCGAGGGCCTCTTTAGCTTCCGCAAGTTGCGATCCCGCTTCGGCAACTGCGTCCGCAGACTGCTTTCCTTGCTCTTCGGGCGAGGCTTCTTGAGCTGTCTCGCGTAGGCGTTCCGCCAAAGACTTGGCTGCCTCGCTGAGCTTGTCGCTTTTCTTGCTGTTGCCTTCGTTGGCTTCGCTGTTGCGTCGTTCGGCGTTTTCTTGGGCATGCTTGCCAACTTCGTTCAATGCGTCTAGGCCAGCCTCGCTGTTGGTCTCTGGAGCCGCGCGTGATTCCGATCGCACCTTCTCCCACTCGGGGTCGCGGCCTTTGAATTCGCTGGAGCTGTTGGGGATTTTTGGCGCGTTCTCTAGCAGTCGGTCGAGCTGATCACGGGCTTGCTGCATTGCTTGTTCGTCCTGCGCTGCGGCAGCCTCTTGCATCGCTTTGCCCGCTTCGCCGAGTTCTAGCTGTTGCTTTTGATCTCTTAGCTCCCGTTGCAGTTGACGAACTTGTTCGCTGAGATCGCCAAGGTCAAAGGCTTGAGATTTCGCTTCCGGTGTGCGCCCAGCGGCTTCGTCCTCAAGGCCTGTTTCAAGTTGCTTTTGTGCGTTGAGGAGAGCGTCGATTCGCGATAGGGCGCTTTCTAAGAAAGGTCGTCTAGTTCCTGCCTGTTGTGCGTTGCGATCAGCTTCGCGCTGTTCTTGGTCACGCATGTTGGCAAAGGCTTCAGCCAATTGCTGTTCGCTCGGCGATAACTCCTCGGTCATCGTCTCACGGGTGGCTTCGATCAATTCTTGTTGTCGGCGCTCAAGTTGCGCAGCTGTCTTGACTTGCTCGTTGACAGTTTTGACTTCGTCATCAATGGCTTCGATTGATTTGCGTGCTAGCAGGATATTCAGCAGGCGCTCAAGATCATCGACGACACCGCGCTGCTTGCGGAGGGCTTCGGTGAAGGCTGTTGATTCGAGGTCTTCTCTAATCGTGGCAACATCACGCAATACCCCAGAGCGTTTCAGGTGAGCTAAGCCTTCCTTCAAGTAGTCGACTTGCTCTTGTTTGTTTTCACGCTGGTAGCGAGTCATCAGTCGCGTCATCAGCTTTTCCAACCGCTCTGCCTTGCGCATGATCTCGTCTTGATCGCGGCGCAATCGTTCGACTGCTTGTTGGTTTTGGTCTTGGCCTTGTGTGGCTGATTCTTGGCCGGTCACCATGCCTACTGGCAAGAGGGACAGAAGAACCGCTGTGAACGCGGCTGTTTGCAGCCTTGCGAATGCGAAAGACTTCGTTGTTACCTGGTTCATATGGGTTACTTGCCCTTCACCTGTTGGGTGCGGTTTTGCAGGTCACGTTGGCGATCACGAAGCGCCCTCACTTCCTGTACTAAGTCTTGGTAGTCGTTCCATTCGTCCAGCCGCAGCAGTAGCTGCTTGAGGACTTTATCAATGTAAGCTTGTTCGGCCGCGGCAGATAGTAGCAACGGCGTGCGGTCGGTTTCCCCACGGGCGACCTGTGCTTTGGCCAGCAGCTTTTGCACCTCTGGGATGTTCTGCTGCATGAGCTGATCGGTCATATCGATCATCTGCAGAATGGGGTCTAGCGTGGCTTCCATAGCGCCGAGAGTTCCAGCTTTACGTCTTGCCGTCAGATCACGGTAGAACTCGGGGTCGAGCGCTAACGGCTCGGTGAGCCCAGCGGAGTGCTCTTTGAACAGTTCGACAACTGTTGCTGCATGTTGGCTGACCTCAAGGCGGTTCCACAAGTGTAGGTCGAATGCCCGCATCAAACCCCGGTTCGTGCGCCCAATCGCAGTCGCGATGCGGCCCTGGCCAACTTCGATGCCTGTCAAGATCTGCGCTACTTCAGTTGCAGAGATTTCGGCACCCTCTTCTTGACGGCTGGTCAGATCGTTAAGGCGATTCAGGCGGTCGGTCTGGATGCTGTCAGCTTCGGTTACTTGTTCACGAAGCCTACGGAACGATTTCGCGATTAGGCCGGCGAGCTCGGGCGGATCAACTATCTGTACAATGCGTCGTGGCAGGGTCGCAGTGCCGGCATCGGGCGCTTTGTTATCCGTCAGCGTTACCTGCACGAATAGACCATTGCCGGTTGCCTCATCGCCGAGCAAATCCTTTACCTCGAGGACTTCAGTCGGCAGGCTGCGCAGCGGGTTTTTTGCGGCCTCTGCTAGCAACGGCTTGGTAAGGATTTGTTCACCACCACGTTCGACAGCGAGAGCAACGTCTGTCAGTCCAAAATCATCGCGTGCCTCAATTCGCAGGCAAAGAAGGGCTGTGGGTAGCAGCGCCAAGGTGTCATCTTCTGGTAGCAGCCATCGGGCTACAGGAGCGTAGTCCTGCAGCGCGGAAATTGGATACGTCCCAGGATTTGGATTACGCAGGCCGTTATCGGCGAGCAGCTCGATCTGATAGCGATCAGAGCCAGTCATGGTGAATGGAGCCTGGAAAGCAATCGCAGTGCCACCATCGTCCTCAATGGTCGTGGGGCTTAGGTCGATACGCCGGCCGTCCTCTAGAAAGACCATGGTGGCTTTTTTAACGGGAGCGGTCGCTATGACTGAGAGCTCGATTTGGCTGCCAGCAAGCGCTTCGATGGCGCCTCCAACTTGCTCCAGATTGTCGATCCCTGTGTATGCCGGTGGGGTAATCGTGGCGGTTAGGCTAGCAACTTGTGCAGGACGTACGGTTCTGACTATGACGCGACGGTCTCCATTGTCGTCGTCACCGCCCTTCGCATGGAACTCAAGGGAACCTGACAAGCGGCGGAAGACGTGACGGAACCTATCGCCAGGGCGAGGAGTCATCGGAATGGTGCGTTCGGGACCAAGCTCACCATCACTGCGAACGGCAGACATGATCAAGAATACTTCCTTCGGGATCACGCCTTCTGCGAGCACTGAGACATGTAAGTCGGCGCCTGCGGGCACGACGATCTCGGTTGTCTTGCCACTATCTTGCCGTTGCAGATCGGGTCCAGTCTCGGGGAGTTCGACTGTCAGAGTCGTATCGCGCGGATAGTCGACTTCAGAACCCAGGTGACGCAACGCAAATGTGCGAGCCGTGTCCGGAGAAGCTACCGCACCAATGCTGAGTCCAGCACAGACTAGTAAGGCAAAGCCAGCAACACGGGCTAATGCGCGGTTGTCAAACAATGCGTCGAGCTTCAAGTCACGCGTTTGATCAGCAGTCTCTTGCCACAACTGGTCAATCATCGCCCGTGACTGATTGCGCAGTTCTGGCTCATCGACTGAGTGGAGCTGAAGGGCGCTGACGAGCCGTTGGTGCAACTCTGGATAGGTGTGTTCTAACCACAGAGCCAAGTCGATCTCGGTGAACTTCTTGCTAAGCGGATACCTGACGAAGCGTACGATGGCGTAGATGCCGACGCCAATTGCAGCCATGGAGTGCAGCGTGCGTATTTGGATCGGTAGGCGCAGCCAGCGATCCAATACGAAGAACATTACCACCAGGACTGATACCCAAAGCAGCGCCTTGGCGATGCCGAAGAGCAGGTATCGATTCCGCAAGCGGCCTAGCTGGCGGGCTAGGAGCGGCCGCAATTTTGAATTTACGGGATCGAATGATCCGCCTGTGTTTTGTCCCTGTTCGGTCGGCATCAGCGTTGGAAGATCGGGAGGTATTGCAGCGGGATCTGCATGATTAGGGTTGAGACAGCAGTTCCGAATGCATCACCTGGTCCTACGCGGCATCGCCATCGACCATCTGGTTGTTGGCGGTCCAGCAGCATGCGTTTGATCTTACGGAAGTAGGTCTGCCAAAGCGGGTCGCCGGTGATGTAATAGGCCTGAACGGCGTAGTAATGTCCGTAGTAGAAGAAGTAGTGCTCATGCCAGTCGCGGCTGAAGCTGTCGACTTGGCGGCCCATGTAATCAAGGGCATTGCGAATGATGGGGCTGTCATACTCGCCGGCCGCATAAAGCGTCGTTACACCAGCTGCGGTGAGCGGGAACGTTGCACGAGTGTGGTCACGATTTTGGTATTTGAAACTGCCGCCCTCGTCGCCGAAGCCGCCGTGTCCGCGGAAACGGTATTTCCGATCGTTGTCTCGAACGGCACTCCGATAGACATAGTTTTGAGCGTTGCGGATTGTCGTGAGTGGAACGTGGATGCCGACATTGCGAGCAGAGCGCAGAGCTAGGACCTGACAGACGGTGATCGACATGTCAGACTCGCGCGCGAACGGGCGGTAGCGCCAGCCGCCCTCTGCATTTTGGGAATCAACAATCAGGTCGACGGAGCGCTGCAGCACTCGCTTGACGTCGTCGCGTTCGACCATGCCGTAGACCTCGGCAAGGAATAGCGTCGCAAACGCATGGCTATACATGCGCGTGCCATGCATTTGGATTTGGCCATCGTCCTGAGATGAGCGCAGAATGAAATCCAACCCGCGGCTGAGTTCTTTGCCATACTTACCTCGGTCCGGTAGGTGGCCGCCAGCAAGGAAGCTGATTAGGGCGAGTGAGGTTACGCCAACATGTGGCAGCGGTCGGTCATCGAGTGCCTCGTAGTTGGTGTTCAGCTTATAGCCGACGAGCTCAGCCCAAAACCCATCGGGGTCTTGGTGCTTTGCAAGCCACTCATGTCCGCGAGCTACGGCTTCGCGCAACTCGTTGTCGATCAATTGTTCATTGCTTGAACCACGACGAAGTGTTTCCTGAGCCATAGACATGGAGCAGGTTGTGATCGCAGCAAGCAGTAAGGCCAATTTGACAGGCATGCACATCATGTTACTCATCAGATTTAATTCCTCCCGTCGCCGAGTAGAATCAGACCCTGGGTGGTAGAAAGCACAGTGTAGGGTCCATTGGCAGTCATCCCATGGGGAGCGCCTGGAGAGTTGATTGGACGCGTTTTATTCTGGCCAGGAAACGCACCTTGACGTGAGTTCATGTCAATTGCGTAAAGACGGAAGCGGCCTCCAGGGTTTCGAGGTCGCACGCCGAAGCTCACAAACGAATTGCCCTCGGGATCGATGCCGAACTGCGGCGTGCGCTCGATGTCGCCGTCATCTGGCTTTAGAGGAACTGCAAACGATGGCCCCGGGTCGACAGCAAAGCAGATGAGTTGCCGTTGGCGACTCTCTGGGTCGACCTGGGAACCAATTGCAATGGTCGCAGGAGCAGGGTTGTCGAGCCAAGACCGCTCCCAGTTCAAGACCGTCGCATCATGTCCTAGGTCAGCCTTACGGACTTCTTTACCTGTTGCTGCATCAAGTAAGAGCATGATCCCCTGGCCTTGGCTGCTCGTGGTTGCGATGACAAAGTGCGGCGCCCGTCGTTGCGCCAAAAGTAGTCGGCTGCCGATCGAACCGCGCCACTGCCAGCCGATGCTGCCATCATTGTTGAGAGCGATGACCTGAGGCACCTGATTTTGGTTACGGCCATCGATCGGTAGGTAGATGCGCTCTTCATCTCCTGAAATTCCTTGGGGATAGAGCCTCGTCGCAAGGCTCTCGGGGCGTAATCCGAGTAGGCCTGATGTCGTCGCGTTGGCGCCAGGAATCGATTTGATTGTCTGCCCAGTGATGGGGTCGATGCGCTCGATGAGAACGCCATCATTCGACACAGTCATCAGCAGCAGCTGGTTCGAAATTGGCTTTGGCTTGAGTTGCCTTTCTGACAACGCCCGCGTGAACAGCCGGGAGCCAGTGATCGGCTCGATGCCAATTAGTTCACTGTTGCCATCGGGAATGGTTGGTTGCGCCGAAACGTGGAACACCCCATCTGTGATGCCAAGGCTCTCAATCAGTCTTGGCTGGTCGAATTGCAGCTCCCATAGCAGCTCACCCGTTCGGTAGTGAACCGCAAAGATGCGTTCCATGTCTGGCACCACAAGCGTTGATCCGCAGATTATTGCATGCTCAAGGAACTCGACTTGTTGGCTGAAAAGTTGCCGCTGCGCGGAGCCTTCTCCCAAGTCGAACGCAACGAGCGTGCTGCCAGCGACAACATAGAGTGGCGTGTTGTCCTTGCGTTCAAAGCCTCGGCCGGTGCGAGTCTGGAGCATGCGCAGGTATTCCTGGCGTGTTCGCGGCACAACTCGCTGTGTATTTACCGAAGGTAGCTGCCGTTGTAGTTCGGCGGGCGGTTGGATTGCTGCGGCAGCTTTTTGGGCGGCTTCCGCAAAGGTCATGCCTGCGTCTGCTGACCAGTCAGACGAGCTGTCTGGCATTGCTTCAATGCGTTTGGCCATGACCACCGCTAGCGCCTTATTGCCGCGTCTTAGTGCTGCGATCTGCACACGTCGAAGTAAGCTTGCGGAAATCTTGTCGCTGCGGTTCGCGCGCGCGAGAACTTCGCAAGCCATCGTTAAATTGCCGTCTTCGACAGCTAAATCAAGTAGCAGTAGGCCAGCCCGGCGGGCGGCATCACTGTTTGGATATTTCGTCGTCAGCGATTCCAGGCCTGCGGGGTCATCGACCGCTGCAGCGAGGGCTTCGTCGGCACGCTTGGCGATGTTTGCGTAGACTGATGGGCCGTGATCAGAGATCAGCTCGTTGATCGCGGCTTCGGCGATAGCGGCAAGCGGGTCTGAGCCGATCGACTCATCGCCGAAATTCTCCAACAGCTGTTGCCACATCCCGGCGGAGCGTGCTGGCTCGAAGGTATATACTGCTGCGCGCTGCCAGAGGACGAATGCGTTGACCGTAATATTAAGCGGTGAGGGCATCCTGGCTGACGGCGCATATTGCTTTAGCAGCTCCAACTCGCTCAGGAATTGGCTGCGATTCATGCGGCAAGTGGCTAGCACCTGCGTTTGAACTCGTAGCCAGTTTTCGGTGTCAGGCGCTAGGTCGCGCGCTGCAATTAGGTGCATCAGCGCATTGAGATCGGCTGTGCGTATCGCGGTGTCGGCGACTGCTAGAGCTTGGTCAAACAGCTCGCGCTGCAATGCAACTCGCGTCGGGTGATTCTTGGCTAGTCCGGCGGCAATGCTGGCTTGGAGTCCTCGGCTGTAGAGATCTTTGACGGCGGTGCGGTCTGCGACGGTCGATGCAGCGGTAAGCAACGCATCTTGCAGAGTTGCTAAACGAAGCAGTGAGTTGGGGTCGCTCGGAGCCTTGTCTGCGTTTGCCTGACAGCGGGCGAGCAAAGCTTGTGAATCTAGCACCAGGTCGAAGCTGCGGTTCCGCACCGATGTGATCACGCCGTCAACCAACATGAGGTTACCGGGTTGGTAGCCTGGAACTTCGATGCGCGCGAGGTCGTCGTGGGGGTTGCCAGCCCGATCAAAAGCCAGCAGGTTCTCGCTAGTAGGCACCCAGACATGGTCTTTGCTGACGGCGGCTCGGCCCGGCAGAGTTGCCTTGCGTTGGTTGCCGATCTGATCGGGGCGAACCATTTGGCGGGCCTGTGGTTCCGTGCCAAAGGTTCCTTCAGGGCGCGCTTTGACCGCAATGACTCCAGCGCCGTTGAAGATGAACTCATCATCGATGGCGCCCACTAGCCACTGCACACGATTTTCTACTCGACCGATTGTGGCATCGTAGGGGAGCCGCCACAGCACGGTGCCACTGTCGACATCGATCCCAAGAGCGAACTGGGAATCAAGCGGTGTGACGCAAAGAGTTCCATTGCAGATTACAGGAGTGTTGTTGGAGAAGAACACTTGTCGATCTGCTTGACCGTGCAGCCGAGCCTGCGGCATATATACGACGTCGTAGGATGTGATCCAGCGGATCCGGCCGGATAGCGCGTCAACTGCGTAAGCAACGCCGAGGTTGGTTGCGCCATAAAGGACACCTCCTCGTAGCGCGAGTGGTGACGCTGCGAACTCCATGCGGGCGTTGCCAAACATGTTGACGTCTTGCTGGCTAGAGCAGATCAGTCGTTTCCAGAGCAGTGCGCCGGTGTGCAAGTCATATGCGCCAACAGAGAAGGCGATCGCGCCGGTGCGGTCTTGAATGGGGGCATAGATGATATCACCAGCCACCAGCGGTGGCCCGCATGAGTCCTGGCCCTTGAATCGTCGCGTGCGCGGCCCGTCAAGTTCGTCGAAGTGCGACCAAAGGAGTTTGCCCGTTTGCCGCGAAAACCCAAACATGCGGCGGCGCGGAATCTTGCTGATAACTTCGAAGCTGCGCTGAAACGTTACTGACTTGCCTTTATCCGGGACTTCTAGTGGTGCTACCACGACGTCGTCTCCGACAGCGGCGCTCAGCACCATGTCAGCGTTAATGGAATCGGTCGGGCTGCGGCCACGTCGGCCGCGCCTAGGCTGGCGAACAGGCTCTTGGTTGTCGCCGAAATCTCGAAGTGGCGATGCCGAAACCCACTTGACCTCTTTGCGCAGCGGGTCAAGCGCAACAAGTTCACGGCCCGTGTTGATGAAGAGTCCATTCAGGTCGCCGACGGGAAACATCGCCAACTGGCCTTTAACGCGGGTTTCGAAACCTGGTGCGACAACTTGCTGCTGCCAAAATGCCTTTGGATTGCCGACTGGATCGTCCATTGGCGTTGCGCCTGATCGGCCGCCACCAATCGCCGGGAAGCTACTCATTTCAGGCGATAGAATCTTCAGAACCTCTTCGCCGTCGCTTGGTAAGCGGTTGGCCTCACTGGCTGCCGCGGCAGTCTTTGGTTCTGTTAAGACATCAGCGCAAATCAGTCGTTCGACAATGCGCTTCTCATCAGCGCTAGCGATTGGCGCAGCATCAAGAGCACTGCGGTAGTGTCGTGCTGCCTGCAATCCATCACCCGCTTCGAGAGCACGGTCACCGAGTAGAATACGTGCGGCAAAGCCGCGGCGGGTAGTCGGGAACCGTTCCGCCGTGGTGGTTAGCTGCCGAGACGACAGTTGGCTTAATGATTTTCCAAGTAGTGTGCCAGCCTCGCGCACAGCAAGCTCCTCATAGGCTGCTTTCGCTGCTGGCGACATGTTTGCCAATACGGCAACGACCGCCATACGGATGCCGAGATAGCGGCCAGGTGCTACCGGGACGACACCACGCGGGTCACCGCGTAACAATTGGTGGAGGCGGCGGACAGCGGAGTCAAACTTGCCATCGGCGAGTTCTTCAATCGATGTTTCGAGCGCATGGATGTCATCTTGCGAACGCACCAGCGAAAACAAGTTGTCGTTTTGGCTGGTCGCGAAATCGATTGGCTTCGGGACCGTTCGGCGCGGCGTGTGCTGGGCAAGCACTTTTGGGCTAGCCATCGCCACTACGAGCAGCGAGAACAAGCCGGCTACGAACTTAGATGCGAAGCACGTGCATCTCGTAAGGCGTTCGTGTTGGGCCATGGAAGGAGTTTCGATAATGAGTGTGGTGAGCGTGGGTAGGCTTGAGGCCGTCTTAAGCTAGATTAGGCGGGCGCGCTTACGGAGTAGCCATTCTGCGCCCAGCAATGTCAGAACTAAGATTAGAGACCACCAAGTGTCCCAGATGGGTCTAGTCATCGTGTCTTCTCGCGTCTCAGGGGATTTGCGTCCTTTGAAGTCGGTGACAAGGCTGGTTGCGTCGGCTAGGAACACGTAGCGACCACTCTTGTCGATATCGTGACTTGCTTGAGCGATGCGTCGTAAGGTGTCGGCGTCCTGGCTCGAATCGGCGAGTTCTTGATCTGGTATGCGAACCAGCACGTCTTCACGTGCAAGCACCGCGTCATCGGGATTTTCGTTGGCAAAGACTAAGAAGCTGAATGCTCCAGAGTCGGTCATTGTAAAGCTCGACTTGTATAGGCCGGGTTCGCCTGGGACGGCCCGAAGGATGCGCTTTTGGGTGTCGTTTTTGGCGTCTCTAAGGAAGATTGGCTGTTCATTGGCAACGGCAGGTTGCAGCTCATTATCGTGAACCCTTAGTTGCACTCCAACTCGGTCACCAGTTTCCACTAGCGCCTTGTCGACGGTCAATTCGAGCAGGTCGTTCCGTCGCTCTAGGCGGCCACGGGCGAGGTGTCGTACGACATTGCGCCAGAATGCATCCATGTAGAGTTCGGCATATGGATCGCGCCAGCGCCATGTTTCGTCGGTCGCCAAGAAAAACGTTGTGCCACGCGGGAATGGTGCGACCACTGCGAGTGGTCGGTTACCAAATGCATTGCGGTCTGTTGGGTGGCGTAGCAGCACCGTCGCGCCGGGCTTGGCGCGTTGTACCGGGTGATAGACGTAGAAGCCGGGCAGTCCTTGTTCCCATAGCCGGCGATTGAATGCTGGGTCGCGCTGAAGGAGCAGGATCTCATGAGGACTCGTGGGATTTTCGAGTCTGGGACGAAATGGCTTGTCTCGCGCTGGCTTGTTGTTTGCGACCCAAGAGGAGTCTTCTAGGACCACTGGCAGCAGGTCTTGCAGCAGCGTGTTTCGATAGCGTTCTGGCATCGCAGCATCGCCGAATAAGAAGCCGACACCGCCACCGAACTCGACAAACTGAACAAGCATTTGAAGCCATTGGCGACGGCCTTCTTCGCTGGGGGCGATACGTTCCGGTGGCACGTCACCTAGCAAGATGACTTGGTAGTCAAGCATCTCTTTTGGCGTTCTCGGCAAGTCCTTAAGCGGCCTCAGGTCTTTTGAGTGTTCCTGTTCAAAGCGTGGGCTGGCATCAAACAGAACCGCCTGCATTTCGATACTCGGATCGACGCGTTTGAGTGCGTTCTTGACGTAGCGGTATTCCCAGCGCGGCTTATCGTCGATGAACAAGACGCGGATGCGTTCGTCGTTTACGCGCAGAAAGCGAATGTCTTCATTGTCGTCGAGTTGACTTTCTTCGGTTAGTGGCGCGAGTGAGAACTTTAACGTCCAGTCGCCGGACTCTTCGAATGCGTGTACTACGCGAACTTTGGTGCTCTCGCCGGGGGATGGCAGCACGTCACTAGCGGTTGCTAGTGGCGTGAAAGGACCGCCGTCAAGCGATCCGTATAATTCAATCCGGGCGCGTTCACCAGAGAGGCCCTCGGCACGCAAAGTAACATCGAAGCTGACTTGCTCTTCGCGCAGGGCTTCCTTTGGCCCAGGTGGACCTACTAGCCATGCGTTGCGTGGCGGTTCAGGGTCACCAACGCCAATCGTGTGGACGGTAATGCCGCGCTTACCGTAGTTGCTTGCAACTTCAACGGGGTCGAGTCCGGCGTTATTTTGGCCATCGCTGACTACGATTACGGCATCAAGATTGGCTCCCGTGGCCGACTGCAGATGTAAGTCAAGGCCATTGCCAATGGCGGTGCGGTTGCCTCGCGAAGTCAGTTCGGAGACAGTGCGGATCGGCGTCGGTTTGCCGTCGACACGAAAGAGTCGCACGTCATGTGTGTCGCGTAGTTGTGGCAGTAAACCTTTCGGGTCTTCCAGGACTAGCTGCAGAAGTTCCGCGCGGGTTTTGTCGCCAAGTTGGTTGCCAGCCCATGCGGTGAGAGATTCATTTTGCTCTGGCTCGGGATAGCGATCCTTGCGCGCCATGCTGGCACTATCATCGATGAGGACGTGCACCTGATTGCGCGTCTTGCGGTATTTGGTGGTCTCAAATGCTGGTTGGAAGAGCAGCACAATGCAGACTGCAATGGCTAACCAGCGCAGGCTTGAGAGCAAAATACGCGTGCGCTTTTCGAGGCGGTTTAGGCCGCTGTAAGACCACCAAACGAAGGCGACTGTCGCTGGCAATATGACGAGAGCGATGACCCATAGCGGAGGCAAAGCTAAGAACCGGAAGGTCTCCTCGACGTAGGTTGTGGTCTCACCAGCAGCATCGAATCCTTCGGGCCCCACGGCTGTTGGGGTTTGTAATGACTCCGGCTGTGTTGATGGAGCTGCGTTTGGCGAACCTGTAGGCGAGTTGTTTTGAGGTTGCTGTGCCGGATCTTGCGGGAGCAAACCGACTAGATCGAGGATCGTCATAATCATGGTTTGCATCAGTTAGGTGCGGCGCGCGGCGACGAAACGTGCGAGAGCAGCTTCGATGAGCACCAGTAAAAGGGTCAGAAGAAGAAGCGACGGACCGATCTCGCTGCGGTCTGCTTGGTCCTTAGCGACGGCGGTAGCCGGTAGTGAGTCGAGCACGCGATCAATGCCTAGGGCGGTTTGAGCCTCAGCGTGGCTTGGATAGTTCAGCTCGCCTTCACTCGTGTCGACGTTGACCGCAAATGGTAAGCGTAGCGGTTCTTTGCCAGACTCCCGGTCGAGCACCATTTCATAGGAGTAGAAGCCTGCAAATACAGTGTTGCTGTAGGTCGGGCAGGTGAATCGTCCACCTGGAAGCGCTCGTGGCGTTTCCGCGATTGGAGTTCGTGGTCGGCCATCGCGCGGGGGGCGTTCAAGGTAGATGTTCTCTGGCCTTGCCGGCAGCGTGCACGATAATCCACTGCCAACCATGGCAGCAAATGGATCGGTTGCCGGCAGAGCTAACCATTTCACCATGCCGTGTAGCAGTGGGAATGCGACCAGTGGATCGTCCAGTCGGTTCCATCGATCGGCGTCATATTCGGATCCGATCGGCGACATCAAGAAAACTGCCTGGCCTTCGCCGAATGGCTTGCTAACAAACAAGGGCGTTTGTTCCGCGTCCGTCATGCGAACCACAACAGTGGCGTCTTCATGTAGCGATTCCGTGCTTACTCCGAGCCAACGCCACATCGGAATTGCCTGAAGAATTTCTCGGTACACGTCCTCCTCGAAGTCTCGCAACATTGGGTGCGATATGTCGACGATGCTTGGCGAACGAACGGTAGAGCTTCCTGGCTGGCCGCCGATTGGCGGTTGCAACCGGAAAGGCATTGGGCCGTCGCCGGCAGCGTGGAGGTGCAGATTGAAACTCTCAATTTCGCACTGTGGTCCGAACTGGCAAAGAACGCCGCGACCGGCACGCAATGCGTCAACCAGAGCTGTAGCGGCGCGGTTATTTAATCGTTCGATATCTGCGAGGACAATGACGTCGAAGTCCTTAGGGGTGCATTGCCCGCCAAGCAGGGTCACAATGTCGACGACATCGACGTCAAACATCGGCAACGTATTTTCGTCTGGGTCGAGCATCGACTGCCACAAATACGCATAGCTCTGAAGTGGATTGCCGGAAGCCTTGCCGTCGACGATTAGGATGTGGATACGGTCGCGGACATCTACGGTTAGGAACCTTTCATCGTCCGCAGGTAGCGTGTCGTTGATGAGCCCCGCCCGAACGCGATGCTTGCCAGGCGTGCGGAATGTCACCTGGAAGTCGGCCTCGCCCTCGCCACCAGCAGCCACTTCGATGACTTTGCGCATCGGTTCGCCACCGTCGATTTCGAGAGTGACTTCACAGCTGGCAGTGGTTGTTCCGAGGTTTTTTACCGTCGCAATCAGCTCAACAGGTGTCTTTTGAACAGCTGCTGGCTCAGTCAATCTCAGTTGGGTTATTTGCGCGTTGTCGAGTACGCCGCCGTTGCTCGCTGGAAGGGTGCCGGCAGCAATTGGGCCGCAGTCAATCCAATATAGATTGAGGTCTTCGCGCGACTTTAGATCTTCGACGACGTCGCGGAGAGTATCGCTAAGTTCCGCGCTTGGTGCTTTGTCTGGTTTCGCTAGGCTGTCGCCCAAGGCGCGTGCCTGCATATCCGTAAATACGTAGACCTGGGTAACGGGGTCGCTCGATTCTTCGAGGGCAGTGGTGACTTGCTGCAGGGCATCGTTGAGGTTGCCTGCCGCATCCTCTGGCTTTTGGATTTGGATCCAGCCGGCGCGCGCTGCTGCGATGTCGAGATCGCCGTTTACTATGAATCGCGGCCGAACGCCGGCGGTGACCAAGGTGACCTTGTCGTTGCGGTTCGGGTTGTTCTCGAAGCGATCAAGTAGCCGCGAGACCATGCCGCGAGCATTTTCAAATGGCGTATTTGCCCCCTCGACGCTCAGTCCCATGCTGTAGCTCGAATCGACTACAAACACATGGTGGACGGTCCCGCCGCCAGTCAGTAGCGCCATTGCGTCTTGTAGCAATGGTCTCGCGATCGCTAGCGCAAGCATGATCGGGATCAGGCAACGCAGCAGTAGCAGCAGTAAGTTTTCTCGACGGAGCCGGTTGCGCTGCTTCTGGTAAGCGCGCATCAAAAACTCCATCGCCGCCCAAGGCCTGCGCTTGTGGCGCTGGCGGTTTAGGAGGTGGATTAGCAGAGGCACTGCAAATAGCAGTGCGCCGGCCAGCAAGGCTGGATTTAGGAACTGCACTTACTGCTATTTCTTGCGCTTGGAGCGTGCTGCGCGCGCGCTCAGGTAGGAGGTTAAGACGATGTCTAGTGAGTTTTGGGTGTCGACACGCACGTAGTCGATCCGTTGTGAGAGGCAGCCCTTGCGAATCTCCTCTGCGAAGCCATTCACCTCTTCTAGGTAGGCATCTCGGAGTGACTTGGGGTCGCATAAGAGTTCAGGTAGTTGCTCCATGCCCTCAAACATCGTCATGCGTTCGAAGGGGAACTCCAGCTCGTCGTGATCCATCACGTGGAACACCACGACGTCATGACCACGACTCGCAATTTCGCGGAGGCCCTGAATAACCTCCTTCGGTTCATCGAAAAGGTCACTGAAGATCATGACCATGCCTCGCTGTTTCAGTT
Source organism: Planctomycetota bacterium (assembly GCA_965662465.1). Lineage (GTDB taxonomy): Bacteria > Planctomycetota > UBA1135 > UBA1135 > UBA2386. The sequence goes on from CBFIIO010000025.1 coordinate 53,376, forward strand.
GGCCGGCGAGTTCATGCAGGACTGTGCCAATCTTGGTCTTTTGATCCCGAGTTTTGGCGCCTTCGAGGCCGGAGAACAGGTGGGCTAAGCTTTGGCGGGTGTTAGACGGAGGAATCTGTTTGCAGACAGTTTCGTCAAACGTCGTTAGGCCGACTGCGTCCGCTTGCTGCTGAATCATGAAGGCTAGCGATGCACACGCCGTAGCGGCGTAATCGAACTTCGATAGCGTGCCATCGGTGCCGTAGTTCATCGACTCACTCTGATCGATGAACAGGTGTGCTCGCAGATTGGTTTCTTCTTCGTATTGCTTGATGACGTAGCGGTCAGATTTGCCGTAGATCTTCCAGTCAAGATGTCGCAAGTCGTCACCAGGGACATATTCGCGATGCTGAGCGAACTCGACTGAGAAGCCACGGTATGGCGATTTGTGCATGCCCGTGACGAAGCCTTCGACGACCAGTCGTGCGCGCAACTCGAGGCGCGAAACCTTGTCGAGTACTCGCGGGTCGAGGTAATTGGTTGGGATTTCGGTCATGCCAGAGGCCTAAGGACGTGTCGATCTAAGGATGCGAAGATGATTGGAGTCTCCGAAAGATCCTTGCTCTTGGTCGTTCACTCAGTTGTTTGAAATGTGGACTGCTCCCGGGCTGTTTGCCGGCGCAGTAGATTGCGCTTGGATCTCGCCGCAACGTGCGTCGAAATCGCAGCGCCATGCCTTCTAGGGCAATCATCTAGATAGCCCTTTGCTGCTCGGTCAACTGCGTGGCTTACTGGGACACAACCTTGGGCAACTTGCCATCGTTCAAGACCGCGGAGTCGTTTGCCTGGGTTTCCGCCAAGATGCGGTCGATGACCTTGTCGGTCGTCACTCCATCCGCCTCAGCCGAGAAACTCGTGATCAAGCGATGGCGAAGAACAGGCTTGGCGACGGCGCGAATGTCTTCAGCGGCGACATAGAATCGGCCTTGGAGAAGCGCGTGTGCCTTAGCCCCGAGCACTAAGTTTTGGCTGGCACGGGGGCCGGCACCCCATTGCAGCCACTCCTGAATCCATTCCGGCGCGTCGCCAGTGGTCAGCCGTGTCTGGCGAGTGATACGCAGCGCGTAATCGAGCACGGCGTCGGCAATTGGCACGCGACGGACGATGCCTTGGAGTTCGAAGATCTCGTCGGCGCCTAAGACTGGCTTGATGTCGACGCTACGGTCTTCAGTCGTGCGGCGAAGAATCTCGCGCTCCTCGTCTGCAGATGGGTAGTCGACTTTGACCATGAACATGAAGCGGTCGAGCTGGGCTTCCGGCAGCGGGTAGGTTCCTTCTTGCTCAATCGGGTTTTGCGTTGCCAGCACGAAGAACGGCTTCTTCAGGTCGTGCTGCTGACCAGCGACAGTTACCTGATACTCCTGCATTGCTTCGAGCAATGCCGCTTGGGTCTTCGGCGGCGTCCGGTTGATTTCATCCGCGAGGATGACGTTGGCGAAGATTGGCCCTGGCAGGAACTTGAACTCGCGTTGTCCAGTTGACTTATTTTCCTGGATGACCTCAGTTCCGGTGATGTCGGTCGGCATCAAGTCTGGCGTGAACTGGATTCGATTGAAATCCAGAGACAGGACACGCGACAGCGTGGAAATCAGTAGCGTCTTGGCGAGGCCCGGAACGCCGATCAACAAGCAGTGTCCGCGGCAAAATAGCGCCATGAACAATTCGTCAACCACGTGATCTTGGCCCACGATGACCTTCTTGATCTCCTCCTTCATGGAGGCGTAGGCGGTGCGGAGCTTCTCGACCTGCTCGAGATCTTGCTGACTGGGTTCTTGACTCATAGCTATGTAGGTTTTTCCGGCTTGGCTGCGCTCTTTACGCGGCCATTGCGGTCATATGGATATGGTTGCGTGCGTATTCGTCGGATCCTGGGCTCTCGGATCCAGGCTGATGGTCAGAATCTGTAGATTCCGTAAATTGAAGGGGAAATAACTCACTTAGGACGCATTCGGGGCGGAGAAACTTCATCTCCTATCCTGCTCTTTGCGGTCGGGAAGCGAGCCCGGGTAGCGCTGCCAAAGCTCGAGTGGCGTCGAATCATGCGCGTCGATTGCCACGAAGAGGGCCTGTAAGTCGAACAAGCCGTCAGGGTCTTCACCCAGTCGTGCGATTCCCAGCCGGGCTTGGCGGGCTGTTTCTGAGATCGCGACATCGTGCCGACGCTGTAGGTCGACCAATTGGGCCTGCAAATCCCGCAAGCTTTGGCTTTCGCGCAGGGCTGGCACGGTGTTCGAAAAGAACAGTACCAGCACAAATACCAAGCTGGTTATGGTTACCCAGTAGGGGAATGTTGAATCCTTCGTGGAACGCTCTCGCATAACGCGGCGACGTAGATCGTAACCCATGACCCAGAGAAGCGATAGCGGTGGTTCTGATTCCCGTGTGGCATCGGCGTCACGACTACGTCATGTGGTGGTCGTGGGAGCTCCTTTCCAGGGGGCAAAGTCGATCGACATTTGCACATCGGCACGTGCATAGGGAGATTTCCTGGCAGGTGAATGGGTGAATCCGAGCTTTTCGTAGAGCCGGATGGCTGGCGTCAGTTTGGAGTTTGTTTCCAGGCGCAGTGACAAAGCTCCCAATTGCTTGGCTCGGTGGATTGCGGCCTGGCCGAGCAGATCGCCGATTCCTTGGCCCAGAAAACGCTCGTCGACGCACATTTTGCAGAGTTCCAACACAGATCCACCAGCTTCCGGGATGAGGGCGCAGGTCCCGAGGACGTGGTCATGTTCGGCAGGTTCCGGTGTGATCACCGCCACCAGGATCGTGCCGCCGATATCGAGGATTTGTTGTTGTGGGGCGTCCAAAAGTAGTCGGTCTTTCGGCTCGATTCGGAAGTAGCGTCGAATCCATGCCAAGTTCAGATCTCGGAACGCCGCCATGTGAGCAGGCTGGCAGTCCTGGATCCGGATCGGTTCTCCTTTCGAAGTAGATG
>CBFIIO010000026.1:0-55238 GCA_965662465.1 Planctomycetota bacterium
CGGACGCCAAGGTGCCGGACGCCAAGGTGCCGGACGCCAAGGTGCCGGACGCCAACTCTCTAGCCACAACAACGACCGTCGCGACAAGGGCTATAAACCTGAGAACACTGCAATCGTGCGCTCATTACCTTTCAGCAGGTCGCGCATGACCACCGCAGTCTGACAACTACGCCGCTCCATATGAAACAAACATGCCATTGATGACACCTGGTCAGCATGATCTCGAAGCGCGATGTCAACCGTAACGACATCAACACCTTCCTCGCTACTAACGACAATCTCAATGGGCACAGCTCCGCGCGGCAATCGAAGCGCCATGACATGCTGTTCGCCAAAATCTGCATAATCTTCGGACAACTGCATGAACCCGCCGCCAAATTGGCTGCGCAGGGATTGCCATTGTTCGGCATCCGTCGCGCGAACGCACGCGACCGAATCGGACGGCACTTCCAAAACACGTTGCCCGATTATTACTCCATGTTCACCGTCCCCGACCACACGTAACGGTGGCGTCGGCAACGCATACTGGGCACACGCACCGAATAGGAGCATCGTAGAAAGTGTCATCGACAAGCTTGGCAAGCGCATCCCTAACAAGTGTAACAGAGCCAAATCATTCACTACCATGCTTCCATGCGTAGAGCCCCAGTAGCGACAGCGATTCCACTAGCTCTCTGCTTCTTACCATCCACTTCACTTGGACAAGTTCCGAGTAAAGAGATGGCACAAGCAATGGCCAACTATGGAGCCAAAGTCGCTGCCTCGGCAATTTTCGTTAGCGGCCGGACGCTCGAATCGGTCTTGGAGCAAGAGTTCGCGCCCACGCGCCTCATTGAGGCCACGCTAAACCCGCTACTCAAATTTGATGTCGACCGCAAATTACTGAAGGTGACATGCACTCTTAATCAGGCTCAGGCTTCCGCCCAAATGCTGCCGTCGCTTGGCTGCACACTGCTCTATTCTGACCAGTTCCCGAGCCAGCCAAGACGAGCTTTCATGGTCACCACGCCAACAAATCAGGCGACCGATGAAAGTGCTCTGTGGCCTTACAGCGAACGAACTGCAACGGCTGCCACTACGGGGATCGACATCGACGCCGTAAATCGCGCTGTCGATCGCGCCTTTGCTGAGAGCAATATCGAAAAGCGAGTCAACACAAGGGCCATCGTCGTTGTCTACAAAGGACAGCTCGTAGCCGAGCGCTATGGCGAAGGCTTCCACAAACAAATGCCGCTGCCAGGATGGTCAATGAGCAAGACGCTAACCAGCGCGCTCATTGGTAAACGAGTTGGAGAACGCCAGTTCGAACTTGGAGCAGCTGTGCAACTAGGCCAGCTCTCAAAAAGCGCCACGGCCAACGCTAGCGGCCGGACCAAACAACTCGTTCCGCCAACCTGTCGAGACCTGCTCACAATGACGGCAGGACTCGACTGGAACGAAGACTACTATGATCCGAGCAGCGACGCATTGCGCATGCTATTCGGCTCCGCTGACCATGCTGAGATCTACCGAAACCGCCCCCAAACGGTCAGCGCCGGCGAGAGATTTCAGTATGCGAGTGGCGCAACCAACCTCCTCTGCAAAGAGCTCCGTAAGACCTTCAAACATGACCGCGATTACTGGAGCTATCCGCATGAATTTTTTCAGCAACTGCGCATGCAAACAGCCATTCTGGAGACTGACCCCAGCGGCACCTTCGTTGGCAGCTCTTACTGCTATGCCTCAGCACGTGACTGGGCGCGGCTAGGATTGCTCTACCAGCAGGACGGAATGTTCCTTGGTCAAAGAGTTTTGCCAAAAGGATGGGTGCAGCAATCCACTACGCCCGCCAACGCCAGCAACGGCCGTTACGGCTACCAGATCTGGCTAAACAGGGCTGCAAACAACGATCTGGATGAGCAACGGAAATGGCCAGACCTGCCATCCGACTTATTCAGCATGGATGGACATGAGGGACAGTACTGCGTGATCAGTCCGAGTGCAGAACTCGTCATCGTGCGTTTGGGCTGCACCAAATCTGGAGGCTTTGATCTACACGGATTATTGCGAGAGGTGCACGAGGCCGCAGGCATCACATCACAGAAATAGCCGCCGGAGTTTGCAGACGGCTGCGTGCAAATGCTATCGACCGCTGCCTCGCAGCGGTGCCGTCCACGGGCCGCGCGGATCTTGGACACCAGGCTTGCGGGGCTGCAGGTAATCGATCCAACGACGCGCAAAGCGCAGATCACCCGCGACTAATTCTCCAAGCTGTTTGTGCTCGCCCAAAATCTTGGCAAGCACGGTCGCTTTCGTGCGAACTGGCACCCTAGAAAAGCTGCTATCAACCGGGCGTCCATAGGCAAAAATAACGGCCCCACCATCGCGCCGTTGCAGGTGCACGCGGATCTCAGGGTAGTCCAACCCAATCGCCCAACGCTCACCCAGATTGGTTGCATCAACTTCGAGCAATGCTGGACAGTCCTCAACCAGCGGCGCCAATTGCTCACGCCACTCTTGGACAATCGCCGCAGCAGCGTGCACGCGCGGTTCGTCACTGATTGCTCCGTAAACGACTGTCATCGTCGGCTGATTGCCACCATCTCTAAAGAGCCGCATCTTCGGCACCTGCAGCTGGGCAAGCGACGAGGCCGAATCGGAATCCGCCCACGGCAACATCACGCCCGACTCATCGACAACGCACAGTGGTTCGTCATCGGCACTCAATACTGCGAGGATTGGCTCCCTCAGCTTTAGATGAAGCCGAAAACGATCTGGAAAAACGCGCTCAACACGAACATCTCGAACCCACGGGGTCGTTAGCAAACCATCGCGCATTCGCCGCGACGCTTCTTCGTCCAAAATGCCGATCTCATCGGAAAGCCACGGAGAGAGCGATTCCGCGACAGACAAAAGCATTCCTCTCTTTAACCACGCAGGTCGATCCACGACCCCCACGCGATCGAGAACGACCGAGGGGCCGGGCCGAGCTGCGCCACCGAATCGGGCAGCCAGCACCGCTGCGGCTCTTGGGCCACAGAGCCAGACGGTTACGGCCAGCGCGGCTAGCGCGCACACCCGAACCGCCCAAAGGGACTGGTTCGACTTCATTCAGGCAATCTTAGCCCAACAACCGCGACAAAGGCACATGCCTTTGTTGCTCGCAAATCGTCGAGTCCGCTCCAGTTAACGGAACGCGGCGAGGAACCACCGCGCGGCGATAGAGACCAGATGAGGCCCCTACTTGATGGCTCCTGCTGAGAAGAACCCTTGCGTGATGAAGACGATTAGTTGAGGCGAGCAACAACAGGCTTGCTCTCAACCGTGGTGCGCTCACGTGAGCCGCCACTGACCATCTCACAGTCGTCAGTGAAGATCTCTAGGGTATCGAGAACGTTCTCGAGCAAATCGCGATCGAGCGTGACTTCGCGCGCGCCCTTGGCGGCTTCTAGCTCGTGGTCGAGCAAACGAGTCATGATCTTGAGCTGGGACAGGTGACGGCCGACGAACTTGCCGACGTTGATTTCAGACTTACTTTCCATTTGTAGGCTCCAGGGCAATGCCGTTGCAGGCAGACTGGTTTGAGGGAGGTGCGATGATGACCTTCACCGCTTGTAGACCGGAACGGCTGTGATAGCCGAAGGCCCGATGGACCCCCTAGCTGCAGCCGCGAACGAAATGCTCCATCTGACGAACGAAGCGGATGTGAGCATAGCGATGCAGCTCCATCAAACCAGTGAAGGATTTCGGGATGAAGGACCTTCACCGTGAGCAACTTTCCACAAATGGTGTCAGTACTTTCACGGTTTGGACTCTATCGAAATGACCCCTCATAGCCGCAACCACCGCAGCAATTCTCGCGTTCTGCCAGTTCCTGTGCGATGCTGCGACCTGTGTCGAAACGTGAGAAAGAACTGGGCCCAGAACCAGCAGAAAAAATTCAGTTCAAGAGCTACACGCTCAATCCGTTCCAAGTCGAAGCTGCAGCGGCAATCGAAGCGGGTGACAATGTGTTGCTTGCGGCGCCTACCGGCGCCGGCAAAACGCTGGTTGCAGAGTATGCAATCGAGCACGCCATTAAGTCAGGGCGGCGCGCTATCTACACGAGCCCCATTAAGGCTCTCAGCAACCAGAAGTTCCGTGACTTCAAAGCCGACGGCGTGCGCGTTGGCTTAATGACCGGAGATCTAACCCTCGACCCTGATGCTCCGCTGGTCATCATGACGACGGAGATCTTTCGCAACGCAGTCTTCGAAGATCCTGAACGCTTCAAAGATACCGATTTCGCGATCTTCGACGAGGTTCACTTCGTCGATGATGTAGACCGCGGCACGGTCTGGGAAGAAAGCCTGATCTTTGCTCCCGACCACGTTCGCTTTGTCGGACTAAGCGCAACCATTGCGAACCTACACGAGTTCGGGGAGTGGATCCGCGAGGTCCGCCCACAGCAGCTAAAGGTTATCGAGCACAAGAAACGCCCGGTGCCGCTGTCACACAGACTCTTTCACAAGGACGCTGGCGTCTTCCAACTCTCGCAACGTCCTCGCGCGATTCAATTCTATGAACGCGCCATGGAACGCGAAAAGCTGGCAGGCTTCAAGCAGGGTAGGCCGCATCGCGAACGCTCCCGTGCTGGCCAGCGCGACCGCAAAAGTCGTCGCTTTCCTGCTGGACCGAGGCCTTATGTAAAGCTGCTAGACGAGATCCAACATCGGCAACTGCTGCCAGCGCTCTACTTCTGCTTCTCACGAAAAGAATGTGAGATCAAAGCCGAACGCAGCATGCATCGCAGGCTCTTGGATCGTAGCGAACGAAAGAACATCCAAGATCTATTCCACGACATCTGCGAGCGCTTTGAGCTGGCACCTGACGAGGATCCAGCACTTGCGGCAATTCTAGGGCGAGCAATGTCCGGCGTTGGCTTCCACCATGCTGGCGTTCTGCCAATCCACAAGGAAGTCGTCGAGCGACTGTTTACGTCCGGTCTACTGAAGCTGCTGTTTACGACTGAGACCTTCGCACTCGGCATCAACATGCCGGCACGCACTGCGATATTCGACTTGCTTCGTAAATACGACGGCGTGCAAATGAACTACATGAAAGCCCGCGACTACCTGCAGATGGCAGGGCGGGCTGGACGCCAAGGCCTAGACAAAAGCGGCTTAGTGATCTCGATCCTTGAGAACGAGGACCTGCTCTCAGCACCTCTATCGCGCTACCACAGCGGCAAGGTCGAGCCGATCACTTCACGCTTCAACCTGTCGTATTCGACAATCCTCAATCTCTACGATCGCCTTGGTACAAAAGGGCTCCAATCAGCCTATGACCGCAGTTTTGCGGCATTTCAGGCAATGAGCGGGTCCGCGTCTGCACGCAAGAAAAAGCGTGCAGCAGCGCATGCAGCGCTAGCAAGTCGAGTCAATGTCCTACGCACAGCTGGCTACATCGATGTCGATGGGTTGATGCCACGCGGCAAGATTGCGCAACGCATCAACGGCTACGAAATCCAAGTCGCGGAACTGATGTTTAGCGGTGTGCTAGAGCAGATGGACATGCACCAGCTCGCGACGACGTTCACCGCCTTGATCTACGAAGAGCGACGCCGCTCCGATGGCAGCCAACGCGACGAAGGCCCACTAATGAAAGCTGCCAACAAAGCAGTCCGACGCTTTCGCGAAATCGAATCGGCACAAGGCGTGCTGCATCCGATCAAGGAACCTGACTGGGGCATCGCGACTGCCGTCCAATGCTGGAGTGAAGGTGGAAGCGTCGAAGACCTTGAGCAACTAACGCGCGGCGATGCCGGCGATGTCGTCCGCAACCTTCGAATGGCGATCCAAATGATGCGGCAGGTGGCGATGCAAAGTGGCAAAAACGAATCGCTAACCAACCGGCTTGAAGAAGCCATCGTCGCGATCAATCGCGATGTCGTCGACGCGAAGCGGCAGTTCGAACTAGGCTAATATTTCGCGAATGAGCGTGAGCCCAAAAATATACGGGCTACTACCGGCCCGACTTCGCCATGCCAGCAAAGCCAAACTTTGCGACCATGACGTCGAAGAACTGCTTGGGACTTTGGGCGAGATGGCGGAATCGCATCGGTGCCGCCGTCATGGTGATCTTTGTGCCAGGCGTAACCTGAAACTGCACCTGCCCGTCTACCACGCAGTAGGCATATTGCATGTCGCCCGTCTCGAGAACCTCTAGCTCGATACCCGAGCCAATCGACAAGACCATCGGCCTTGCACTCAGCGAGTGCGAGGCCAAGGGAGTCAAGACAACCGCATCCAAATCAGGGGCGAGCACAGGTCCGCCAGCTGCCATTGAATATGCGGTCGAACCTGTCGCCGTCGCAGCAATCACGCCATCCGCTCGATAGGTGCCGATTTCAGCATCACCACGCCGCACTCTAACGATGATCATGCCACCAGCCCCAGGGCGGCTGATGACGATGTCGTTAAGGCCTAATATCCCGCTGGCATCACAGGGTTCCGTAGTCTCCGGCGTATCTCCACTCGCCAACGCACAGCGAAACATCATGCGCGGTTCTTCGCAAAGTTCACCAGCTAGCAATGCACGCAAACCCACTTCAGCCTGATCGTCCTCAAAGGCAGTCAGAAAGCCCAGTCGACCTCGATTGATGCCAAGCGTGGGCCGCTGGTTGCCAGCCATGCGACGAGCCGCAGCCAACAATGAGCCATCCCCACCCCAAATCACGACCACATCAGCCTCGCGGTCATGAAGCGGGATATCACGGTCGGTAACCTCGTCGGTCTCGATGCCACGTTCCTGGAACCACGCTGCATAACGAGAGACCAATTCGGCGGAGCCACCCTTGCGGGCGTCACCTACCAGTAGCACGCGTCGAATCTCTGACTCAGTCATAGCGATTCCGTTGTTACTTCTCCGCCCGACGGGATTTGGATTCACCAACCAACCGCTCCAGAATTACTCAGAGCTGCCGTTGGTGCGATTTAGCTCATGAGCTAACGACTACATTTTTGTCGACGCGAAACCTTTGCGCCACGTGCTTGGCCGTAATGCCACAATGGTCGACGATCTGGGCACGGGACATGTGTTCGAAGATCCCGTCCGGGACGCCCATCACCTGAACCTGAGCCCTGACTGCACCGTGTGCTGCAACGCACTCAAGCACCGTGCTGCCAAAGCCACCGACCTGCGTGTGGTCTTCGAGCGTCACAACGCGGTCATGCCGGCTGCACAAGTCGATGACGAAGCTTTCGTCGAGGGGCTTACAGAAACGTGCATTCACGACTTCGATCTGAATGCCTTGCTGCGCCAACAAGTCTGCTGCCTCGAGCGCAGTCTGCACCATGTGCCCATAGGCCATCACGGCGCCATCTGTGCCCTTCCTGACAACCTGAGCCTTGCCAAGCTCAATCGGCTGCTTGGTGCCATCATAACCAATGAGCTCGTGAGCTTCTGGCGCATTGCCCCGGGGATACCGAATCCCAACAGGCACCTTCAGAGTCCGCGCGAACTTCATCATTTCGTGCAGTTCGGTCCCGTCCATGGGCGACATCAAAACGATGCCAGGGAAGCACCGTAAGAACGACAGGTCATAGAGACCGTTATGGGTTGCACCGTCTTCGCCGACAAGCCCAGCGCGGTCCATCGCGAAAACGACGGGAAGCTTTTGCAGAATGACTTCCTGGAAAACTTGGTCGTAACCACGCTGCAAAAACGACGAGTAGACAGCCACGATCGGCCTCATGCCGCTGGTTGCCATACCAGACGCCATTGCAACAGCATGCTGCTCGGCAATGCCAGCATCGACGAATCGGTCGGGAAAGCGATCGCGGAACCCCATCAGGCCTGTGCCATCAGGCATTGCCGCAGTAATCGCAATGATCTTGTCGTCTTCGCTGGCCAGCTTCTCAATGCTGTCGCTGAACCACTGAGTCCACGCGCGACCCGCAGGACGCGCAACGACAATCGGCTGCAGAACAGCGGGCTCGACAGGAACCAACTCAGGCTCCTTCTTAACGACCTTTGGCTTACCCGGCTTCGCGGCATGAGCTCGGTCATAGCGATCTTCGCTGCCAGGAACGCCCTTACCTTTCTCGGTCAGGACGTGCAGCAGAGTGACGCCGTCGAGCTTCTTGACGTTCTCGAGCGCCTCAAGCATCTCCGTCATGTTGTGACCGTCGACTGGGCCAAAGTAACGGAAACCGAGTTCTTCGAAGAGATGACCAGGAACAACCATGTTCTTGACCATCTCAACGGCATCGCCCAAGCGCGCCTCGAGAGGCTTGCCGACCACCGGGATCGACTGGATCAAATGGTGGATCGACTCTTTGGCACGGTTGTAGAAGTTTCCGCCACGCAACTTATTGAGGTGGCGTGAAAGAGCGCCGACCGTCTTCGCAATCGACCAGCGATTGTCGTTAAGAATGACGAGGAGCTTGTCGCTCTCTAAGGAACCAGCATGGTTCAAAGCTTCAAAGGCTACGCCGCAACCCATCGCCGCATCACCAACCACTGCAACGGAGTCGCGTTTACGACCCTGCATGCGATCACCCATCGCAATGCCAAGCGCAGCAGACGCAGCAGTTCCGGCATGACCCATCAAGTATGCGTCATACTCACTTTCCCACTTATTGGAGAAGCCGCTGAGCCCGTCTTTCTGCCGCAAAGTATGGAACCGATCTTTTCGCTCGGTAAGCAGCTTATGCGGGTAGCACTGATGGCCGACATCCCAGACCAAGCGGTCATCGGAGAAGTCGTACAGGTAATGCAAAGCAACCGTCAGTTCGACCACGCCCATACCTGAGCCGAGGTGGCCACCGGTAACCGAAACGGTATCCATGATGACCTTCCGCAACTCTGCGCAGAGTTGCGTCAAGTCTTCGCGCGGCAACTTCTTGAGGTCGACTGGGCTATTTACCAGATCGAATAATGGCGTCTGTGACTGCTGGTCCAATTGCTGCTCCGGAGAGGCGATTAATCAACACCAGCGAGTCGTTAGCCGACAACGAACAGATCGACCATTCCTAGGTACGACGCTCGACGGTGTACAACGCTACATCTTGCAGAAGTTGGGCCGCCCCGTCCAGGGAACTCCTGGCAACCCCTCGCCAGCTTGAAGCTGCAGAAACCACTTCCTCGGCAAGGCTAGCAGCCTCCTCAACCAAGACTTGGGCGGTTCGCCTGCTCTCATCTAGCCCAACCAACGCCGGCCAAGTGAGCTTGCCAAGGGCAACATCGACCCCGGGGTTCTTGCCCAATTCGGTGGCTGTAGCGGTCATATCAAGGCAATCATCCGCGATCTGGAAAGCCCGACCCAAGCGATCTCCGTAGCTCCGCAATAGGTCAAGGAGATCCGTTGGGACCGGATCTGCACCTGCCCCAGCGTGGGCGCCCACCAACAGAGAGGCAGTTATCAAAGCCCCAGTTTTGTGGTCGTGAATCCATGTCAAACGCTCAATCGAGTGCTGGTGGGCCTCGCCCTCAGCCGCGAGGTCTTCGACCTGGCCTCCGACCATGCCCACGCTTCCGGCAGCTTTCGCCAACGCGTTCACCGCCGCCCCCCCGGCCGCCGAGACCCCCTCGAACGCCAACGTCAACAACGCATCACCAGCAAGCAGGGCTAGAGAATCGCCGTAAACCTTGTGACAGGTAGGCCGACCACGACGTAGGTCGTCGTTGTCCATGCACGGCAGGTCATCGTGCACCAAACTGTAAGTATGCAGGCACTCAAGCGCAGCAGCGGGTCGCATCGCCGCTGACAAAGCGCCACCAGTCGCGAAGCATCCGAGCAACGTCAACATCGGACGAAGTCGCTTACCACCAGGGAACATCGCATAATGCATCGCCTCATGCAGACGCTGGGGTTCTGTTGCTTGCAGCGGCAGCAATTCGCGCAAGGCTTGCTCGATTGCTTCACCATGCTGCGCGACGAACAAAGGGAATGCTCTCACAGATGGACGGTCAGTCTCGGGCTTGGTCATTTCTTTACGACCATGCCAAGCATCGCATCGATCGTCTCCTTTGGTGTCAGTCCGGGTAAAAGCATTCGATAGCCTTGATTGGTAATCGTCGACTCCAAGCCATCGCGACGCAAGACGCCGTCCTGCAAGAGCAGCGAAACTACGCCGCCAACCTCGTCAATTTCAACGGCCATCCGATCGCAATGCACGCTACCCTTGACCAAATGGTTGTCACTTGTGCCAACCAATTCGACGGTCAAAAAATAGCCATCGGACATACCACGCATCCTGGTAACACGCCAATTGAGAGCCGTCCGGGCGCTGCTAATCAACAAATCGAGCCGCGTCAGCCACTGCCTGCGGGTCCCCGGATCTAAGTCGGTTGACGGCTTTTGATTTCCCGACTCCACCACTTGGTAGAAGCCTTCTCCGTGCAACAAGAACGGTAGACGACGCTCGAATAAGCGACCATCGACCTCTTCAAAGGTCACCGCAAAACCATCCTCAGGCAGCACCAAACGCTCGCCATCTACTGCGCGATAGCCATCGAAAAACCGCAGCTCCAATCTGCCGGTTCCACGATCGATTTTAGCTGTCATGAGTTCCGCATTGACGAATGCAACCGCTAGTCCATCTGGGCTCGCATCAAGCATCTCGACTCCATGCATGCCGGCATCATCGATGCTCGACGCACGCAAAAAACGCTGATTCGTATATCCCTCGCCACGCAAACATTGATGCAGTGAGTCAAGGCACAACCGCACTCCAGCGGGCATCGGCTTCAGCGAGTTTCTGGCGGCCTCGGCCTCAGCTTCGGCCTTGCGCCTGATTTCGGCATTCTTCTGCTCCAAGAGATCCGTGACCGCAGCCAATTGCTGGCGCGCGGAGTGAAGATCGACTTGGAGCCTAGTAAACTCATTCAAATCAATCGCATTGCTGCCAGCCCCCTGGGCTGCCTGCGGCAAGCCAGCAGGCTCCTGCATTGACTGCTGACCGACCTGCTGAGAATCGACATTCCCGGCATCCTTGGATTGCGGGGCCACGGCGGCAGGTGGCGACAAGGACTCACTAAGCCTGCGCTCTGCGGCGCTGGCGCGAGCCTCCGACACGACGATCAGGCGCTCCGCTTCACCAACCCTGGCAGCCATGCGCTTGGTTTCCAGCACCAAGCCAACAGTGCTGACAAGCAAAACCAACGCAGCAATACGGACAGACCAGTTGGACATGATCACTTCAGACGCAGCCTATGCCGCAGTCTTCCCAAAGCTGCCATGAAGCCGAGTTACGATTCAGCAGGCGAGCTGACGTAAGCATTCGTTTGCCGCGACTTACCACCAGCTTATCGTAGCTAAGATTTGATCATTCAGCTCATGGAAAGAGCGAACGAACAGCCACTACGGCACTTCTTCTACCTCCGCTAAGCGGCCACCCGAAGAGCTACCACTTGCGATTCTTGTTCTTCTGGAACCATGACTGCCACTCACGGAAGGTATCGAAGTTCTGCCCTGACAGCTTTTTCAGGGTCGCGATCCACTTGCCGCTGATTGCAGCCAATCGATCTTTCGCGTTTTGACTATCGATACTGGTGCCACCTTGTGAGGCACGCTCTGAGAGGGCTCCGAACGTCACCAGTAGCTGACTGACAATGTCGCGTCGAATCTTCTGATCTGCATCATCAAAGAAGCCGAGGGCGTCACCAGCAGCGGCCTGAAGTGCCGCCTCTGGATTGCGACGCGCCACATTGGTGAGAAACTTGATGTTCGCCTTGTCTTTGCAGCGACCAATATTCTTGAGCAAACGCTCACGTAGCGGCACCCATGCTGGCCGCATCTTGAAGTTGCCTTTGTTCTCGTAGGCCTTCTTCAACGCCTTCGCACCAGCTGCACCGTGGCGGCCAAGCGCTTCCGCTGCTGCGTTATAAAGACGGATCTGATTGGCAGGACGAACAGGCTTTTGATTGAGCACACCGCTGAGCGTTTTCACGATCATCGCCTGATCCTTCGCAGCGAGCCCTTTGGCCTGCTTGATCATCAGCAAGTCGATGATCTCGATGCCCCGAGCATCCTCGGTGAACTTCTTGTTCTTGGCGATTTTCGTCAGTTGCTGGACTTTCTCTGCGACCTCTTTGTCGGGTGCAATCTTGACAGACTTTGCTGGGTTAGGAGCTTGCGCAAAGAGGCAAGCCGACAACGAAGCGATCATGCCAAATACGGCAAGTGAAGAAGTTGTGCGTGGTGTCGTCTTCATCGGATTCTGCGGATATATCGGCAAACATAGGTGCTGGCGACAAAGGCAATCTGCGTATCGCCGCCGATACACCCGTCAGCATGACAGGGCACAATATCAAATCTCGTGCCGATGCGATTAAATACCCGCTGTTATGGCGATCGTCGGTGATCCGATTGCCGCGACGGACCGACCAGCCAATCAGGGTAAATCTGACAATAGCTTGCTCGCAGCCCGTCGAATGAAGTCCATATCAAGCATGTGCCACTGGCTAGGCACGGCTAGCTCCGGACTCACCCCCTGCAACAATAGCTGCTCGTAGACCTGCTCAAGCAATTTTGAGAACCCTTCATGGTGCGGCGACGACAGCGGTGGATCACCATAGAAGTCGACGATATGCGCCAGCACCAATTCGGTATGCGGCGACAAGGCCAATGCCGCAAGTTCGGCGCGCCGCTCCATCTCTGCCTCAATCGATGCGGGCGACAATCCAAACTGGAATATTAAACCAGCACCTCGCAGCAGGTTGTCTTCGATTGGCATGTAGTGAAGAGAGTCGACCAGATGGCGCCGCTCATGATCACGAATCGTGTCAAGCACTGCCGCCTCCAGGTCATCATCAGAAACCTTAGAGACAACTGCCAAGCGCCAGGCAGCATCGAGTGGAGCCAACCCCACGTCGGCAGGCACAGGATCCGCCATCAACGCCAAGTTATCTTGGCGCGCAATCTGACGGCGGTCTTTTAAGCCAAGAGCCCAATCCACCACTGCATCATGATCAATGAAGAAGTGGTTCAGTAACGCAACCCCTGCAAGATCGGAACCAAAGACACCGCCAAGTGACTTAATCTCACGGTCGATGCCGACAACCTCATAGCAGCGCGAAGCCAACTGCTGACGCTCGACAACCGGCAGTTCAGCAACTGACAGCCTTGTAAAAAGCAATCCTTCCGCTGTGCCACCAGAGCGGCGCCCCAATACTAGGTGACGATTAAAGCGAGCGAGGTGTTCGGCAAGCCCACCGGCAAATGGGTCCAGCATCTCACCGACCAGAGGAACGGAAAATTGCGGTGAAGATCCAACGACGTCCTTACCGAGCACGCGCTGTGACAACTCACGGATACTCGCAACAACCGATGCTAGGTTCGCCGTGTCACGAGCCTGGTATCCTTGATACAGCAACCGCCTTAGGCCGGCCTCAAACGCCATTTCGCGGCGAACTTCATCTTGGCGCTCAGCCCAAAGCTCCGCGTTGGCCGGAAAGCGGATGATTGCCTCCTCGCACAACAATTCTACCTCGGCAAGCAATCCAACATCGCGCAATGCTGCCAACAGATCAGCGGTCTGCGCAATGTCCGCAAATGCCCCCGCATACCACGGCCCCTGCAATAAACGCAGCCAACGGCCACGCAACTGATTGGTCTCAACATCGACAACGTGAGTCGGGATCTGATCGGCTAGTTCCGCCAAGAATGCGTCGACCTCACCAAGCGATACTAACAATTGCCGGTAAGCACGTCTCAGTGCTGGCGTTTTCCGCTCAGCCAAACGCCGCTCGATGACCGTGCGAGCAGCTTGCACCTGACCATCCTTGCCCAGAATCTCGGACATCACAGCAGCGCCACCACTAGCGCCAAAGTCAAGCCAACGATCACCGTCTTCGCGCAGCAAATCGATTACCTGATTTGCCTGATCAGGCGATGCCTTGCTATTGAGCCAAACATAGACCATCGCCTGCACGCTCGGATCAAAAGGGCGAATACGCAAGGCGCGCATCAAGTGAGTCCACGCATCTGCTCGCTCTTCACGAGCTATTGCAACCTGCGCAAGACCAATCTCGGCGACGCCGGGCATGCGAGGATCTTTGCGCATCGATTCATATACAGATGCTGCTTGTTCCCAACGCTGAGCCGATCGCAATGCCGATGCGTAGGCGATCGCAACCACAGGATGTTGTTGAGCGGACGCAAACAACTGTTCGTAAATCTGCAGGGACCGCGGTAGGTCAACTGCTCGCATGGTGTGTGCCAAGCCGAGCCACGGCCACAGTGATCCAGGCGACAACTCAGCGGCACGCCGAAAGCCTGCCATCTTAGCCTCTGGATTATCGAGGATCCGCGCGAGCAGGTAATGAGCATGCCCATCACTCGGTCGATCTCGAACAGCCGCCTCAGCTTCAATCAGAAGTCGCCCACGGCGGCCGCGCTCGCGCAGCAAATCTTGACGAAGCCGGTTCGCATCGACGTGGTCTGGCTGCTCTGCAAGAATCGTCGCCAACTGTGCCAGCGCGCGCTGAGGCTTACCATGTTCAACGTCTTGCCGCGCAGACCAAGCCAAACGATCCGCCGGGTGCTCTCCCCACGGCAAGCCGCCAACCCTTGCTGGTGGCAAGCCTGGATCTCGTATTTGGCAAGCTGCCAGCAGAAGAACCACTAGAGCCACGCTTGACGACAACCGCATAGCTCCAGGTGTATCGGTGCTACGGGTGCTGTCGCGAGAAAAAAAGGCTGCCCACGGTGTTGCGAGGCACCGCGAACGCCCGACTGCTGGTGCCACCCCCATGGCTCCAGCAATACGCGCCTGCCGATGCTGGACCCCCGCCCACTCCATCTGCAGTGCACGAACCCCTGATCCCGCACAGTTCGTGCAACGCCCGAGCGATCCCCCCGGAATGCTTAGGCGCGCATGGAAGGCATCGTCCGACCTTCAATGTTTCTTAAAGACAGGCTTCAAGTCACGATGACACGGGCGCAATTCCTGACCAGAATCGAACGCTTCTCCTAATTTAGACTACTGAACGGTCAACTCAACAACCGCCGCAACTCCTATCTCACGGGTCCCAGAAGCCGAAGCAATGCCGCTCGACCACACGCGCCCGACCGGCTCCCAACCGCAGACCTGCACCTTCTGGGCCTGACTTGTCACCAGACCGAGGGCATTAGCAGCGGAATCAAAAGTAGCCGCCTGAAAGCGGATCCACTCACCGAGGACCTGAGGATTGTTGGGAATCAACAGCGAAAAGGTGACCGCGCCATTTGCCGGCGCAATTCCAAAATATGTGATCGCCGCATCGATCGATACAAAGCAACCTGCCGCTCCCAGCACCAGCAGATCCTGCGGCAAAGACATGCCCGCCCATGTTCCTGTTTCTTGCGAGCCAAGAGCGAGGATGACCACGCTGCCAGGCAACGCGTCATAAGCGCGAGCAACCCATGGACGGCCCCACAAGACTTGGGTAGTTGCGCTCTCAACTCCCAGCGCCAAACCATTTGATTGCTGGCACGAAGTCGGACCGATTGGATTCAGCGGACTGTCACATACATACGTTGCATCCAACGCGTAGCTACCAGGCGGCTGGCCATGAATCACAATCTCAATCACCAAACTGCCAAGAGCAGGGTCAAATGAGAATGGAGTAGTGAGAACAATCGGTGCTAGGAACTCGTTGGGCACTGCTGCAGCAGCCTGAGCGGGCAGCGTGATCAATTGGCGGGACAGCACAACCTGCTCGTCGACGCCACGATTCTGGGCAAAGTCTGAGGCCAACCCGTTGAGCGGCGTCGGCAAGGTCGACATTGAGATCTCACAATCGACGTTCTTACTGCTGGCGACAAGGCCTCCATCGACACGGAACGTAACCTCGCTGATGGTGACGGCCCCGCTAAACAGCATCGAGTCGTAGACGTATTGCACGCGCGTCGGCGTACTGCGTCCGAACGGCACGTTGGTGAACGTCGATCCTTCCATCGATGCATGTGACGCAGGCAGCGGCAGCGGCGCTTGAGCAGCCACGCTATTCGAAAGCAGAACTAACGCGGCGAGGGCCACGCTCTGAGGGGGGCTAAGAACCATAACAAGGAGGATATCGACCATCCCATCAACCCGGCTTGACCTGACCCACCGCAGAAGACGAAGAAAAGGCCGCCAGCCGACCTATGACCCTGCCCAACGACGAACGACAACCGCTCCAAGTTCTAGCTCTGACGGCTAATCCTAAGCCGATGAACGCATTACTGGCCGCCCTCCGTCAGGCAGGTATCGAAGTCGACGTCGCCAGCGACCTACAGGCGGCCAGGTCTTCATTTTTTGGCTCAGGCGGCCATGATTGCCTCGTGATTGCGCCGGATGTACGGCCCGGGATGGTCAACAAAGTGGTTAAGTCTCTAGGCCATGTCGCCCCCAAACTTGCCATGGCAACGTTTGGGGCGAACCTGAGCGAGCGAGCGGTGATCAGAACTGCACAGCTAGGCGGCTTCCATCCGAGTTCGCGGGCGGGACAGGGTGCGCTGCTCCGGTTCCTCAAGAATCTCTGAGCGCTCATTGGCCGATCACAGGCTTGGCGCTGAGCGGCGAAACGCACTGCAGGTGGTCTGCAAGGGCGCGAATCGGCAATTAGCAGAGCCCAATGCGGCGTAATCTGCCCAGCCCTCACCAAGGGCAGCGGAACTGCCCGCCGGCACGGGATTAAAATGGGGTGGCTAACGGGATTCGAACCCGCGACTTCCAGAACCACAATCTGGTGCTCTAACCGACTGAGCTATAGCCACCGTGCACAACGTCGAGCGAACTCGATGCAGCGGGCGAGGAGTTTGCCGCCGGTAATGCTCCGCGTCAAGCGGGCACAACGACAGTTGAACGGAAGCTTGCATGACGCCAATGGCATCGCTACTGTCTCCGCCCCATAACTTGCCTCCGTAGCTCAGTTGGTAGAGCAGCGGATTCTTAATCCGCGGGTCAAAGGTTCGAGCCCTTTCGGAGGTACCAAACGCGAAGGCTCAGTTGCCCCTGGCAGCTGGGCCTTATGCATTTCGGGCCAATTCAAGCTTTTATGAGCTCCCTCCGGGGACCAGCAAGCTCCTGAATACTCAGGGCAATCGATCAGCCTGATCCAGCCCCCAGCGGACGCAAAACACTGCCTACTATAGGTCTGCGCTTGCCGCGACATCGCTTAGGGGCGAATGGTTTGCTAAAATTGGTTTCTTTGGCAGATTCAGCCAAAACGTTGTGCCCGTGTCGAGGTCACTCTCACAGACCACCGTGCCGCCGTGCCCCTGCACAATCTCCCGCACGATGTGCAGTCCCAGGCCTGAGCCACTGATGCTGCCCGTGTTAGAGCCGCGTTCGAAGCGACCAAACAGCCGATCTCGATCAGATTCGGGAATACCAATCCCATTATCGCTAACCGCAAGGGCCCAAATATCGCCGCGATCTTCGCAGAAAATTCGCACCAAAGGCGTTCGCTTGGTGTCGCGATAAGAAATTGCGTTGCCAAGCAAGTTCATCAATGCCTTGGTCAAAGACCAGCTGTCGGCCAATACCACTGGCAGTGGTTCGACTCTCACCATCAGATTGCCGTCATCAAGTTCGTGCTGCAGCGTCCGTAGGACATCAGCAATAACGACTGTCAGATCACATTCTTCAAAATTGAGGCGTACTCCGTCATGGTCGAGGCGCGAGCTGTCCAGCAGGTCGCCTACCAAACGCTCCATTTGCTTGATTGCCATCAGTCCATTCTCAACTGCCTCTGACTGCTTGTCTGGCAGCTTGCCGAGATAACCCTTACTGAGCGTCGACAGCATCAATCGCACCGAGGTGATTGGACGGTTAAGGTCGTGCACCGTGCATTGCGCGATGTCCACCAACTCATCCACCTTGCGCTCAAGCAGCAATCTCTTTTCATCGAGCTCACCGAAGCGAGTAACCAATTCGAGATTCGAACGAACCGTCTTGCCTAGCAGACTGGACTCAGCACCCTCATCAGGCTCGCCGTGGAGCGGTGCGAAGCTAGGTGCCAAATCTAGATTCAGCTCTTCGTCTGACAACACATCGCCAACCAGCACCTCATTGCCGCCAACAGCAGACGCCGAGTTAAAACTAGAGCCGGACTCTTCGCGTAATTCGTAGCCGAAACCGATCTCTTCTTCTTCGTCTGGCTGCTTCTTCTGAGAGGTCGGTGGGCTCGTTTGTTTAGGCGCCGCACTGCGTAAATCAAGCGGCCCGGCATGCGATCCACCACCGGCGTCAATCGGCTGGGAAACGTCATCTGGAAGAGCTACGCGCGTTAACGGCAAGTCTTCAAGAGAAACGATCTCGCGCCCCCGTCGAACCTCATCACAGATACTCCAAAGCTTGTTGCGAACTTCTTCAGCAACATCCGGCGAAGCCGACCCTGTAGATCTTGACTTCAAGCCATACACATCGACCTTGCGCTCAATCAACTTCCCCGTTGCTTCCACGAAGGCCTCAAAAACTCCGTGGCCTTCTGTGGCAATGGATGGAAACGAAACCACGTCTTCGCGGAACTTAAAGTGCTTATCGAGCTCTTCCTCAGACAGCACATCGTCTAAGTCGCGCTTGTTGTATTGCACGATGATCGGGATGTCTTCAGACGTCCCTACCTGCTCGCGTAGGTGCTCGAGCATGCTCTGCATAGAATCGATGTTCTCTTGCAGCCGACTGCGTTGACTGTCCACCACCAACACCACCGCATCCGCTCCCTGCAGAACATACTTACGCATCTGCTTGTACTTGGGCTGACCAGGCACAGTGAAACCTTGAATGCGGACTTTAAAGCCTCCGACGGAACCGAGGTTTATCGGCAGGAAGTCAAACAACAGCGTCGAGTCTTCCTCCGTATTGATCGAAACAAGCTGCACTTCGTTGCGTGGACAGAAGATGCCGTGCACCTGCTGCAGACTCGTAGTCTTTCCACCGACGCCAACTCCGTAATAGACGAGCTTGGCGTTGATCGTGCGCTCGGCAACGTTAATGAAACCCATCTTTTCTCGCGATCTAAGGAGGTCTGTAAACTCCCCCCTTCATCGGCAGAACGACGGTCTAGCTTCACCGTTGCCGGTATCCGTACTCCCGACCCAACTCAGGCAACAAGCCATGCCAACTAGCGCCATTGGGATCCAAAACGGATTTGACGGCTTGGTGAACTGCGGCTGCTGTCAAAGTGTCGATTTCTCCAACATCGATGCCATGGTGTGCGGTAAGTAGCAACACTTGAAGACGTCCCGGCAAAGTCGCCGGCTCGCTAGCCCACGCATATTTCTGGCCAGAACTAGGCAAAGCCAGCCGACCTCGAAGCGCAACTCTTGCGCTATCCAGCTCCGCTTCGGTCGGCGGCAATTTCACAAGATCATCCAGGTAGGCTTTTAGCTCGGCAGTAGTGGCCGAAACCTCACCCGTTAGCGATCCCTTTGCTTGCTCGCCCGGCAACAGCCGCCGGGGATTTTCGCCACGCCGACAAAACTGAACAATCGGATCAGCGTGTAGCCAAGACCAACGCACGAACGGCGCACGTGCCTGCTGCTCCATGCCACGCATCCGCCAGCGGCGAAATGCACGGTTGGTTGCGATCTGCATGCCTAGCGCAAACGCGGCTTGATCGAGCGCCTCTGGCAACGCAAATGAAGCGGCTATAAATGGTGCGTCCAAACGATCATTGGTCGCCTCGCTCATCTGGCTCGCAACTCTTGGCGTCCTGCACAGCGTTTGGGCACGCGCCTCAGCTTCGTTTTCGACTGGCACTAGCTTGCCAATTGATGAGGTTGTAGCGGCGTCAAGCGCTCCTAAGACTGCGGCACGCACCGGAACAGCAATCCGCAGAGCCTTGCGGACATCTGCGGGAGTCAGAGTGCTGCACGAAGATGCAATACCAGCCGGTGGCCTAGCAAGGCTCGACCCGTGCCCGAGCCGGGTGCGAGCGAGACTGAGCAGGACATCACCAGGGTAGACATACTCGGCGTCATCTGCAGCCAAAGCAGCTTGGGCAATAGCCACTGCAATGACGTCATCTGTAAGAACGTCGGCCTGAGCATCTTCATCTAACAACGCCGCCATTACGGCCGTGGACTGCTCGGACTCCCCACCCGTGACTACGCCAAAGACCAACGCATAATCGCCTCCGATCAACATTCCGCTCGCCAACATGCCGGGCACAGCGTGACGCACCCGCTGCAATCGACAAGCAGCCAATACGCGAGCAAGACCTGCCTCATCTTCTTCATCATCATTGAAGCCATGCGACCACAAGACGCCCACTGCCGTTGCCGTCGCTCCATCCACTGGCAACCACATGCATCCTCGCTGGGCAGCCAATGACGTCACGAGACTAAACATGAGCACGATCGATTTCAGATATCCCATAGCTGACCTTCCCGAATCGTTAATTGACGATGCGCAATTGCCGCGGCCAGACTTTCGTCGTGCGTCGCGAAAACAACTCCCATAGCAAGTTTGCTCTGCATCAACAGTAGACTATTGATAACGGTTGCAGCAGCCGCAGGATCAAGTGAGGCAGTTGGCTCATCCAACAACAACACATCAGGTTCCACCGCCATTGCACGTAATAGCGCGGCACGTCGACGCTCACCGCCTGACATCTGTGCCACAGTGCGGTCGAGTAAAGATACAGGCATCTGCAAACTCGTCGCACCCTCAACAGCATCAAAAGATGGTGCATGGGCTTCGTTTAATAAGCTGCGTAAACGACGGCCTGGCGTTAACGAAGCAAACGCATCTTGACACACAAGCTGAACCCCCGAGCGTTTCCCGGATTGCTCGACCCGCCCGTGATCAGGACGTCGGTGACCCGCCAACAGCCGCAATAAAGTCGTCTTACCAGCACCGGACTCTCCGACTAACGCGACGACCTCGCCCCGATGCAGCGTAAAATCAACGCGATCGAGTATCTTGCGTGCGCCATACGCAACCGTCACCTGCTTGGCCTGAAGCACCGGGACACCACCTGAGTCACACTGAGTACGGAGCGGCCACGATTGCTTCTCAGGTTCAGCAGACAGGAAGCATCCATCCTGCAACGTATAGGCGTCGGCCTTGAGGTCACGCACCACACGCTGGTCATGAGTCGCGATCAACAGCGAACTGCCAGAATTAACAAGCTCTCGAAGTCTCGACAGTAACTCCTGATAAGAACCACCATCGAGACTGGCTGACGGTTCATCTGCGATAACCAAACTCGGCCGCCGCAAAAATGCGATAGCCAAAAGAACCCGTTGCGCCTGGCCACCTGAGATCCGGTGAGGATGCCTTTGGCACAAACTGGCGGCATCATCCACACCCAACCTGCCCAAGGCCGCATGCACCGCGTCCAGCGACGACCCAGTAGCTGCAACAATCTGTTCGCCGACCTGGACCAGAGGATCGAGAGCCTGCTGAGCGTCCTGCATTAAAAACGCTACATCGCGGCGGAGTATCGCTAGCAGGTCACTTTGGCTGAGATTGTGCAGCGATTGGCCGCGAAATTCGACCTCACCCGCCCCCCGCCAGCCCTCAC
The DNA here is from genome assembly GCA_965662465.1 of Planctomycetota bacterium. Taxonomy (GTDB): domain Bacteria; phylum Planctomycetota; class UBA1135; order UBA1135; family UBA2386. The sequence goes on from CBFIIO010000026.1 coordinate 21,460, forward strand.
GGGAAAGTAACCCGAACATCGATACCAGCATGCTAGTCTTGCCACAGCCAGAGGGCCCATACAGGGCGGCAGTTTGCCCCGGCCGCAAAGTAAGCTCCGGCAGGGTTACGCGGAACCGATCTGGACCACGCAACGAATAATTGGCAACTTGCAGCAGGGCTCGCACAGATCCCTATCGCACCGAAACATCAATGGAACTGCAAGCATGACAAAGGAGGGATACGGCACGGATTTCGCTATGATGGGCAACATGACTCGGACTGCAGCCCTTTGCGTCTTCACTTTCCTGCTCGCTTCGCTCGGCGCGCAGCAATCTCTCAAGAATCTCGAATTGCGGTTTCGCAGCGAGATGCAGAAAATGGACGCAAGTTCCCCGTCGCCTGAGGAACAGAACCGATTATTCGATCGCCATGTGACCGAACTGCGTGGATTCCTCAAAAATACGGCCAAAGGTGACGACCGCTGGAACGGGCGCCTCTGGCTGGCCGAACTCGAACTGGTGCGAGGCAATCGACCCGCAGCGACGGAGGTTCTCAAGGAAATCGACGGGCTAGAGGCTCCGGGCATGCTGCTCGTCAGCGCAGCATCGATGGCGCAATATCTCAACCTCATCAAGCTTCGTGATGAGTGGATCAAATTAGCAGCGACCAAAGATGCACCATTGCTCGACCGGATGGCCATGGCTCGGATCTTGATGACCGTTCTGCGTGAGATCAAATTAGGCGAAGATATCTTCGCAAAGGCACTCGCTGAAGCTAAGGACGACGAACAAAAGTCGTTTGTCATGTGGCATCGAGCAGATGCATTACGCGATCGCGAAGACTTGCCGGAGAATACTGGCTTCGAGGAACTCGAGAAACTCGCCAAGGCTTTGCCTAACACCTACTGGGGTTCCGTTGCTCAGGACAGGCTGCGTGCTACCCGGCTAAAGGTTGGTGACGATGCAATTGCAATCAACGCCAAGACCATGGATGGCACCCCCTTCTCATCAACGGCAGCGCTAGGCAAGGCGCTCGTGATCGCATTTTTCACAGCAGCCGATTACGACGGCCCGCGACTGATCACACTGCTCACCGACTTACAGCAAAAGCATAAGGATCTAGCTATTGTAGGTATCAGCCTCGATCGCGACATCAACGAGATCAAGGCATCCATCAAGAGCCTGGGAATCAACTTCCCAGTGATCGGTGATGGCAAAGGGCCAGGAACTGATGCTGCCTTACGTTGGTTTGTCGAAGGCCCGGTAGTCCACGTGCTCAACAAACAAGGCAAAGTCGCCGGGCTTGGACTACAAGCAGGCACAAACGATGGCCGCGCCGAGATGAATGCGGTGATCGAACGCGCGCTTCGCTAACAGCCACTAATACCTGCTAACGAACACAACCAGATCGAAGGGAAGCGTTATCGCGACCGGCGACGCGCCAGCATCCCAAGTGCCAAGAACAACAAAGCACGCAACCCTTCGCTCCATAAGATCGCAACTGCAGGCACTAGCGGGAACGGGTCTACAGATCGCTCCGTCGCAAGCCCAGTCATCAAAAACACGGCGCAATAGACCAGCATAATCAGCTCCGGCCCGATGCGGCCACCCCGACCTAGCTGGAATCCAACGCGCAAGACTCCGGCCACCAAGCCAGTCAGCAGCAAAAAGACTGTGATCGCATAACCAACCGTCGATTGCGGCCAAAGCGCACTGGTACGCTCGGTCACAGCATAAGATTCAACAGCGCCCGTGAGCGGGCTGCTCAACAACCACCATGTAATTGCAGGAGCGGCCAGCGCTGTCGCCGTCCATGGAATCAGTCGACGATTGATCGAAGGGATTGGCGTCCCATACAACGTCCGTCGCCGAAAACATCGAATGCCTCGCTTCGCCAGCTGACAGGTCCCGGCCACTAGGACTATCCACGGCACCAGCAGGGTCGCGCCAAATGATGGTAGCGCTTCACACGCCATGGCAGAAGCGAGCGATGCACACAGCATCAAACCAAATCCGATGATTCGACTACGGCGCGGACTTCGATGCCGGTCTTGCGGCGCGGGACGCGAGGCGACTTGCAGCAACAGCAAAGAGAGCAACGCGAAAATCGTCGCAGGCGTTTCTGGTCTGAGGATGTGCCCAGCTTGACTAACCGGCGGAAGACCCGCCATTAACCCACACGCGAGTAACGCTTGAAGTCTTCCACGGGCCAAAAGCACCGTCAAATAAACCAGAAGTGCGACACCTGCGATCCCCAACAATTGCGCCAGCCGGGCTCGCACCAACAACGCATGTTGGGCAGACTCTTCCGCCGGCCATGTCGTTGTAGCGATCGCCGCAGTATGAAAAATTCGTGAACTACTGCTATCGAGTTGCTGCGTAGACGGACGTCGCTCAACGATGCGCTCTACGCGAGCAAGCTCGCCGGGCTGTGCATCCGAACTAATTGATAGGCCAGCGACTACCGACGGCAACAACAGCACCAACAGACTGCAGCACAGAGCTGCAATGCTGGCACTTCGAAGTGGCGAGCGGCCGATCGCGACAGCCGAAGCCTGACTCACAGAGCAACGATGCAGTCGATCTCGACTAGTGAGCCCTTCGGTAGCTCCTTGACAGCGACGCAAGCCCGCGCTGGGCGATGGTCACCAAAATGACGACCGTAGACTTCGTTGACCGCGGCAAAGTCAGCCATGCTGTGCAAGAAGATCGTGGTGCGCGCAACCTGCGACAACGAAGCACCAGCAGCCTCTAGCAGGCTAGTGATGTTCTTCATTACCTGCTCTGTTTGATCAGTTGCGTTATCACCGACCATCTCCATCGTCTTTGGATCGAGCGGGATCTGCCCGGAGCAGAACATAAGATTGCCGACCTTGACGGCCTGGCTGTAAGGACCGATCGCTGCAGGCGCGTTGTCGGTATGCACAAATTCGAGAGTCATGATTGCTAAGATTGAAGCCGGTCGCGCAAGCGTTGCTCGACCACGGGGTGAAGAAAGCTACTGACATCGCCACCATTGCGCACGACTTCACGCATCAATGAAGACGACACGTAGCTGTATTGCGCACTGGGCATGACAAAGACACTTTCAATGGAGGGTTCCAGATGCCGGTTAGTCAAGGCCATCTGGTATTCGGATTCAAAGTCCGAAACAGTGCGTACGCCGCGAAGGATCGCACCGATCTGATTTTCACGGCAGAAGTCTACGACCAACCCTGAAAAAGTGACGACCGAGAGACGGTCACTGTCGGGCAGCACCTCGCGCAGCATCGCAACGCGCTCTTCAATTGAGAAGGTTGACTGCTTTTGGCTGTTGATCGCAACAGCGACCGAAAGGTGATCAAATAATGGCAAAGCCCGCTCAACCAAATCGAGATGGCCACGCGTGACTGGATCGAAACTTCCGGGATAAAGGGCCGAGACCATAAGAAAGACTGTAACCGCTGAAGATTGCGGAACACGGACGACTCAAAAGTACAGCACGAAGATCATTAGAAGGCACGAAGCCTAGGGAAATAATCTGCTTTAGAGGGTGTCACCGCCAGGGGTTTCTGGGCACTCAAATGACGTGGTTCCGATTGCTATCCGCCCGCTCGCTGCAACCGTGGCATGGTCGCTACCAACGGCAGTTCTTGCCCCAATCTACGTCCCCCTGGCTGCTGCCATCGCGATGGCGGGGCTGCTGGTGGCAATCTGCACCAAGTGTCGATTGCGACGCTGCGGCTTAGGTGCGCTGCCAGTCCTACTCGCGACCATGCCGCCGGCGGTCGCTGCTACCCCACAAATTTCAAGAGGTCCGGCATGGATTGAAGGCCGTGTACGCGATGTCGTCCGCGCACCACTAGCGAACCGCAACTACGTCAAACTCGCCAAGGACCTCCGCATTTCGTTTCCAGGTGAAATAGAATTGGTCGTCGGTGACCACATTCGGGTTCTAGCCCGAACTGGGAAACCAGCGATTCCAGATGTGCAGCCAGCACTACAAGCCGTGCCTGCGACGCTGCAAGTAACCGCAAGCTCATGGTCGTTTCGCAGTGGCTGCGCTGCGCTTCGTCGCGCGATGGAGCGAGAACTTCTGCGTATCGTGCCCGGTCAAAACGGCGCCATGCTGGCGACCCTAGTGCTCGGCCGTGCAACCCAACCAGATCCAGAACTGGCGGCGGCACATCGAGCTACAGGCCTCAGCCACCTACTTGCCGTCAGCGGCGCCCATGCGGCCATGCTGGCTTTTTTGCTGGGCATGTCGAGTCGTGGACGACATCTCGGCGCCAGCCGCGGGCGGTCGATCATCGTACTGCTGATCTTATTGATTTATGGCGGCATAGCAGGAGCGGAACCACCGGTATTGCGCGCTGTAGTGGCGTTTATGCTATCTGCGATCGCCGCACGCGTTGGTCGGCCGTTTGGCATTGCGACTGGTTTGCTGGTGCCAGCCTGGATCACGTGCTTGGTGCAACCAGATGCTCTACTCGGTGCAAGCTTCCTGCTGAGCTACGCCGCGGTCATCGGGCTGGCCATTGCGCTACGCGGCAGACCCTCCGAATCGTTACGTGAATGGCTAATAGACGGCCTCAGAGCATCTTTCTGGGCGACGCTATTGACCGCACCGCTAACGCTAACCTTCTTCGGGCAACTTGCGCCGTGGACCATCATACTGACTCCCCTGTGCGCACCGCTCGTCGCAATGATGCTGCTACTTGGACTGCTAGCGGCATGCCTATCTATGGTCTCGCCCGCACTTGCTGATGGCTTTGCATGGCCACTGCACGCAATGGCGAGCACCTATGCGTGGCTAGTCCACAGTGCAGAAGGCCTACCCGGCACCCCTATCCCTGCTTGGTATCGACCACCGCTTTGGGCGACCTTATTGGGTGCGGGTATCGCTGCCGCCTACATCATGTGGAGGCCAAAGCCACGCAGCGTCATCATAGCAATCGCTGGAATCGTATCTCTTTGGTTTCTACCTCTGCAGAACGACAGCACTGCTCACTTCACCTTATTTGCCGTCGGACATGGTCAGGCGGCACTTGCCCAAACAGCCCAAGACCTGCAAATCGTCATAGACTGTGGCAGCCTCCAAGGCGGCGCTCGAGCCGCTAGACGCATCCACGATGGGCTTACTCGTTACACGATCGACTTACTCGTGGTTACCCATGCAGACCTAGACCACCACAATGGCGTGCCGCACTTACTGCAGCGTCTCAAGGTGCTTCGAGCAGTCATGCCAGCGGCACTCAAAGACTCCGAACTACATGCCCTGCTGATCGCTCATGGTTGCCAAACTCGATTGCTGCAACCTGGACAGCAAGCACAGCCGCTGCCCGACACACGCATACTTGCTCCAGACCTACCGACTAGCGCCAGCGACAATGATCTGAGTTTGTGGATGGATATCGCAATACAAGACACCAGCATTTTATTAACAGGCGACGCGCAAGAGCTTGGTGTTGCAGCAGCACTCGCTAGCGGCTTTGTGACTGACTGCGATATCTTGGTCTTGCCACACCACGGGCGGCGAAATGCCAACGCTCCTCATCTACTGCGCCGCGCCCAACCACAGGCTTGCCTCGCATCGGCAGCGACAGACGACGACAAGACCATGACCGGAGCTGTAGCACAAAGCTTCGGCGCCGACCTTTGGGTCACCGGCTTGCACGGCACTATCAAATTGACCGGCAGCCCAGCCAAGATTTCAGCGCAGCAACAACAGACCGGAGCAGGTAACTAGATCAAGCGAAGACTGGCCTAGCTTGGCACAACGATGATCGTCACATCGAGGCCACGTCGCCCCAAACCAGCACATTGGCGTGGTTCGAGCATGCCCCTGCTTGCGACATAACGCAGCAATAGATCAGTTACAGCGCGTCAGCTTGGTAATACGCCCCAAAAAATTCCAATCCATCACATACACATGGCCGTCATCATCAACGCACACCGAATGCGGTGAGATGAACTCGCCGTCGTTCCAAAGCTCACGCTTAACGCGATTGGTTGCACGTAATTTGGGGTTTGCGTTATCTCCGACATGGGCCACAAGCTTATTCGCCTGGTCCAAAAACGTAATCCGACCTGCAAGATCGGCAACAACCAGCCCACCGCCTGCCATTGGCCAAACATTGCATGGACGACGAAGGTTCTGATCCATCTTGCGGACAAAGTCACCGTCCAGGGTGAACCACTGCAAACGATGATTTTCACGATCGCAAACGAGCAGCAGCGGCTCTTCACCACGCGTATCCATTAGCAAGCCGTGCGGCGTTTGCATTTTGCCGTCCTCTTTGCCGCGACCGCCAAACGACTTCAGGTAATTGCGGTCCTTGTCATAGATATGCACCCAAGACAATCCGTAGCCATCGCCAACAAAAATACGTCCATCTGGCGCGACCGCTATGGCAGTCGGATTGTATTGGCCTTCGCTCTTGTAGACACCAGAGGCTTTCGGCCAACCAATCGTCCAAAGCACCTTACCATCGATCGTCGTTTTGACGACTTCGTGTCGCCTAGTGTGAGTCAGGTAAAGAACCTCTTTGCCCTCCTCTTCACGAAGGCACATCCCGTGCAAACCGCCCTGAAACTCCTTCCCCCACGCATCGACGATCTTGCCCTCTGGTGAGAATACGACAACTGCATGCGCGGTATCGGTATTGACGAGAATATTGCCATCCTTACGCACCACCATGCACCCATGCGTATTGCCAAGTTCGATCCGACCCTCTGCCTTGATTCCAAGGGCTTTGCCGTCGAACTGCCGGCCCCACTGACTGTCCCAGCTATAAATGGCCTTTCCGACCTTGATGGAATGTTGTGCGGACAGTGATCCCACCAATGACGCCGTGGCCACGACTCCAAACATAAAGTTGCGCATGATGCCTAGTTTGCGCCCGCTGCCGCTAGATTGGTAGCAATCTGATACAGACGTAATGCACTCTGAATGTCATCTTACGGTGGTGAGATGACACAGTCGTCCGTTATCAACTGAGTTAAGATCCAGACCCCTACGCTCGACACTTCAAATATGCGCACTAGCACTTTGATCGCGACCATGATTGTCGCCTTTTTTGCAGCTGATTCGGTAGAAGCCCAGCGCGGCGGCGGCAGAGGCGGCAACCGTAACCAGTGGCGTCGACCGGCCGAGATTTCGAACCGTACGGCAGTCTATTTCTCAGACGTTGACGCCCCTGCAACCAACGCAGACAAAGTTGCAGACCTCAATACTATCGACATGGTTCGCGCCGCGGCTGCAACTGGCCAGCCTACCTTGCTGTATCTGCATGACAGCGAAGCGAACAAACGAGTAGTCCAACAGTTCGAGTCGCAGCTATTCCGCTCAGAGCCTTCGGGTGACAAGCTGAGTCTCAAGCTACGTATGTTCCACTGCGGCCAGATAGACATCAGCCAAGACCAAGCGCTCAAAAACCGCTACGGCAAAAAAATACCGCTCTTCGTCGCCTTTGACAAAACTGGCAAAGAGCTCAAGCAAATCTCGATGGCTGGCTATAAAGCAAAAGCAAGCGCACTCGAGACGCAACTCGATCAAGCCAGCACTGGCGCCTACAAGCCATCGGTCAAATCGATCGTCTCAAAATACGTGAAGATCATCGCTGATTTGGAGGCTGCACTGAAAGCGAAAGCAAGCGCTGAGCAAGACCAAACCAAGGCCAACAACGACCGGTCAAAGATCAAGAAGGCTGAGCGAGCGATTGAAGCCGCAACGAAGCTCGAAGAGAAGCAACTCAAACTAGAAGAGAAACTCCTCGAAGGCTTGCGCCTGCCAGCTCTCGGCGACAAGAAGGTCGGCGGGAGAAACCCACGGCGGGGTAACCAAGCAGGTAACACAGGCAAGGGCAACACCGGCGCGGGCAATACCGGCAGGGGCAACACCGGCGCGGGAAATACCGGCAGGGGCAACAACGGCAAGTAGCCGGCCCCCGGGAATCTGACCTCTATCGCACTCGGCGACGTCTATCGCACTCGGCAACGTCTATCGCACTCGGCAACGATCGCCTAGCAAGGCAACAGCGCCTCCTAGCTAAACAGCCGACTAGCGGCCACCACACGCTCGCGACGGACGACTGCTCCACGCGGCTTCGATATCGGCAAACACACTGCAGACTTAGTGTCCGTGGCCATGGCTTGGGTTGTAGATATGACCAAGTGTGTGGGTTGCTGCTGCTTCAAACGTGCTGCCAGTGTTTTCCGCAACCAGCGCCTCGAGAACTGGGATGGCCAACTCGTCGCGCTTGCTCTCGTGGAGTGATTTTCCGAGGTATAGCAGTGCGTGCTGCCTATCAGCCCCTAGTTGACCAGTCGCCAGCGCAGCCTCAAAAGCCTTGATTGCTTCTTGGTGGCGACGCTCCTTGTAGCGCACGTAACCCTCCGTCAGCATTGCAGCAGGTATCCTTGGAGACGCCTTTAACCACTGCCGCGCCGCCGTGAGGTTGCCATCGAGAGCGTATAGCCGGGCGAGGCGATGGGTCGCATCCGTAACCCCGAGCGCTGCAGCCTGTAGCAGTAGCGGCTCCGCATGCACGCGGCAACCGAGATCGAGCAGGAGACATCCCAATGCATGCTGGTCTGTCGGCCCCGCATCTGCTTGCTGTAGTTTGTCACGCAACTTTGCAAGCGTTACGCGTTGGCTAGCGCACATAGCCAAGAAAGCTGCGACCTGCTCTGGATCCTGCGGGCCAGGACGCGCCGCGTAGCAGTATCCCTTGCCGTCAACAACAGCCATTCCCATGCCTTCGCCGCCACCGACCCAAGCGCCATAAAGTCGCTTTTGCTTCACACCGTCGGCAATCGCAGCAGCAAAGCCACCGGCTGCAAGCGCATCCATGACGATCGGATCTGATAACCGCGACATCATGAACTCACTGGCAGCTCTTCCCGGCAACGCAAAGAATACCGCCAACTCCTGACCACCTTGACGCGCCTCACTGAGAACTTCGTCAAAGTCACTGCGCCACTCAGGTGGTGCTGCACAGCCGGCAAGCAACACCGCAGAAAGTAAGCCGCTCGGGCGCCTCATCACTTGTTCGCATCCTCGCCACAGAACCTGTCGAGCCATGCGAAGAACTCGCGCTGCCACAGAACCCCATTTTGTGGCTTCTGCACCCAGTGGCCTTCATCGGGAAAGACCAGGATACGACTCGTGACGCCCTGGATTTGCGCTGCGGTAAACGCTTGCAAGCCTTGGTCGAAGGGAACTCGGTAATCACGTTCACCGTGAATCACCAGCAGTGGAGTGCGCCAGTTCTGGACGTATTGATTTGGCGAGAACTTCTTGTAGCCAGCAGCGATCTCCGGCGAGATCCAATACGGCCCTCCCATGTCCCAATTGACGAAGAACAGCTCTTCGGTAGCGAGATACATACTCTCAAGATTGAAAACGCCGCAATGCGAGATCATGCACGCAAAACGATCGCCACCGTTGCCCATCAGCCAATAGACAGAGTAGCCACCAAACGATGCCCCCACTGCAGCAACACGTGCCTCGTCAACGTAGGAGCGCTTGACCATCGCATCCGTCACAGCCAGCAGGTCACGCATTGCTTGGCCGCCCCAATCACGGGAAATCTGGTCATTCCACTCCTGACCAAATCCCGGTAAGCCGCGCCGGTTAACGGCTGCCACGATGTAACCCTTGGCCGCCATTAAGTGAAAGTTCCAGCGGTAAGAGAACCACTGACCAACCATCGACTGCGGTCCACCTTGGCAATACAGCAGCATCGGATACTGCTTGCTGGGATCAAAGTTTGGCGGCTTCACGATCCACGCGTGAACCTTCTTGCCATCCGTAGTGTCAAACCACTCAGCTTCAACCTGCGGCAAATCCATGCCGGCGTAGGCTTCCGCATTTTCATCGGTCACAGCGGCAATCTTGCCGGTGGCAACATCAACTCGAACAATCTCAGCAGCGCGCTCCGTCGTAGTCATCGTCGCATAGATAGACTTGGCGTCTGGAGTAATCTGGATCGCGCCGAGGCGATGCCGTCCACTTGTTATGGCTACAGCCTTCGGGTCCTGCAGCGTCGTTGTGTAAATCTGCGTCGCACCTTGAACATCGACAGTGAAGAACAACCGCGAACTGTCAGCCGCCCAGATAACATCGTGAGGTGAAGCATCAAAGTTGGGTAGCAGCTCACGGTTCCGACCGCTTTTGCGATCGTGAATCATCAACCGAATGCGGTCTGCTTCGAAGCCGGCTCTCGCCATGCTCGAAAAAGCGATGAATCGACCGTCAGGCGAGTAACGCGGTTCCTGATCATATCCAGGCATCCCTTCCGTCAGATTGCGATGTTCGCCGCCACCTACTGGAACTACCCAAAGTGCTGAATCCGTGCTGGCCTCTGGGTTTGGAACGCGTCGCGCCGTATAGCAGATCTCCTTACCGTCTGGCGACCAACGAATCTGCTCCGCGCCACCGAATGGCATCAATGGAGTGTGCACCTTTTCGCTTGGCATTAGGTCCAAGGCCTCTTGACCGCGACCTGCTGCCTGCACAAACAAATGGCTATAGGTGCCATCGTTCCACTGATCCCAGTGACGGATCAGCAAATCGTCATAGGCGCGAGCGTTTGCACCCGGCAGATCGCTGTGCTTCTCGGTGACGAGCTGGTCAAGTTTGACCGAACGCGTGAACGAAAAATGAGACCCTGCCGGCGACCAATGAAGATTGGAGATGCCACCCGGAACGCTGGTCACGATGTCCGGACCATCTTCATAAAGCTGCCGCATCACCAACCCTTGCTTCGTCAGCCAGACGAATGAGGCACTGTTTGGCAACCAATATGGGGAACGGCCAACGCCGACCTCGACCGGCTTGCGACCAGCCTCCTCAAGCGCCAACAAGTAAACCCTAGTCGTACCCTTGTTCGCTTGAATGTCCGGCGTGCTGACCGTGAACAGCAAGTGCTTACCATCAGGAGCGAGAGTCAACCCTCCCACCCGATGAAGCTGATTGAGGATCTCTGGCGTCAAAACCGTCTGCGCAGACACAATCTGCGTTGGCATGGACAGAATGAGGACAGCGGCCACGGCTACGCTTCGAAGCATCGACATGCCAAGATCATCGCGATCCGGACGAGCCAAAGCTACGCACCATGACGGAACTAACCCACCACAGCAAAAGTTCCCTCAATCCAGCCGACCACCACGCCCTGAGCAGCCGCCAGAATCGCGATGCAGACGACTCGACCTGCTAGCAAGAGAGCTACCACCCTTGCCAAGGGCATTTACGACCCAATCGAACTCTAAAACGGAGAAAAAGCACGAACGACCAGACGCACGCAACCATCGTCTAGCCTTGGGTTTTGGCCAAATAGGGCTCATTTGAGGGCATTTCGTCGCCTGCTTACGCGGCAGCCCACTGCTAACCACGGGAAGGATCACGCAACAGGTCCGTCTCAAAGACCTGTTTCGGGCCGCTAACTGTTAGACTTAGGTGGAGACTATGAACGCTAAGAACCAATATTCCCTGCAATCCGCTACCGCCCGCACAACACAGCGCGGCTTTACTCTCGTCGAAATCATGGTTGTGATCGTGATCCTCGGCCTGCTAGCGACACTAGTCGTGCCAAATATCATGGGCGCTAGTGACGAAGCGAAGGAAGGCAAAGCCAAGTCCGACGTGAAAATGGTCGCCGATGCGGTGCGCATGTACTACGCCAAGAACAGCCGCATCCCGGACTCCCTCGAAGACCTGGTCACCCAGGACGAAAAAGGCCGTAGCGAGATCTTGGAGTTGCCAGTCGACCCGTGGAACACCCCATACGAGCTAGTCGCGGGAGACTCTCCCCGTCAGTTCGAAGTTGTCAGCTGCGGACCCGACACCTCCCTTGGGACCGACGACGACATCTCCAGCAAATCCAAGCCTAGGGACCAATAGCCGAGCCCGAGTCAGCAACTCCTTCGACCAGTAACTCACTGCCGACAACGCCAAGTGTCGATAAGACTGATCTCGACGCCTTGGGCACCGGCAGGGCTCAGCTGAGTAATCCATCCCACGAAATCCCCATGCGAAATGACAACATCTCCATCGTGAAAAGCCGCTCGGCTGGCTTCACCTTGATGGAGTTGATTGTAGCTATTTCTCTAGTGGCATTGCTGGTAGGGATCATCGCACCCAATCTAGGCAGCCTAATTCCTACGGCACGCCTAGACGGCAGCAGCAAAGACATCCAGTCCAAGCTAACGATGATTCACTCCGAGGCACTGATCCAAGCCAAGCGAATGGAGATGGAGTTCGACCTCGAGAACGCTCGCTTCCGCACCATTTTACCTCCCGAAGATAGACTGACCGCCGAGCAGGTCGTTTACGACGATGCTGAAGTCCCAGAAGAAGACAAGGACTGGATCGACCTCACCGATGGCGTGATCTTCGCCGGCGCAGGGGATGCCAAAAGCGGCATCATCACAAAAGGTAAGTACCGACTCGTCTTTGATGAATACGGGTTCACTGCTGATCAAGTGATCGCCGTTCGCTTGATCGATGATGAAACGATGATTTGGTCAATTTCGATTCAAGGCCTCACCGGCAATATCGAAGTCGAGGAGTCTGAGATCGGCGAAATCGCCAAGCCAACACCCGTTGGTGAAGGAGCATTTTGATGCATGCTACAGACCAACAAATCGGCGTAGCGCGCCAAACTGCGCGCGACTGCAGCTCGCAAGATCCAGAAGCTGGCATGCTGCTCGTCGAGGCACTTGTAGCCATGGTCATCGTTGCAATCGTGACCATCTCCTATATCGGCATTCGCACCGACGCGCTGATTGATGCGACCCGCGCCCGCAACTGGCGTCTAGCGCGCGAGATTGCCGAGGAGAAGATGTCGGGACTGAAGGCTGGGGCACATGAGATTCAGCCTGAGTCAGGCCAGATCATCCCGATCGATAAATATGAGGGGTTCTCTTTCAAGATCGTGCTTGGCGAAACTGGCGTAGCTGATGTCGAGGCGGAAGTTGCTAACGAAGCAGCAGGCGACGACACAGAAGCCAAAGACCGCATCGAATGGGACCGCAACCGCGAAGACATGCGGCGCGCGAACGATCGCGGCATGAACCAGCAGGAATACGAAGATTCACAGTTTGATGACATCGAAGAGCGACTTGCTGAAAAAGCTCCGAGCGAAACGGACTTAGAAGAAGTCGCAGTCGTCGTCTACTGGCAAAAGCTTGACGGGGACTTTCCTGGCCAACAGGAAGCCCTGTTGATCAAAGCAAGGATCTCAACCCTGGCAATATCCGGCATGACTCCGGATCAGGCGATGACCATACAAGAAGCGGAAGGCGGGGCGAGCGATCCAAACGCAACCGCAGGACAACTGGGCGGACAACCGGCAGGTGGCAAATGATAAATAGTAAACAACTAGGATTCACGCTGATCGAGGTGCTGCTCGCCGTAGCGATCACCGCGACGGTAATGTCGACGGTCGGCACGACGTTCCACATCATGCTAAACGCACGCGATGTCGTTGATGACCTCGCCGAATCCAGCGAAGCAGGACCACGCATCCTCAACCTAATCGAACGCGACCTGCGTGGGTTGTGGATCTACAACATCAAAGACAACAAGGTCTTCAAAGGCACAGTCGCCGACGTAAACGGTCGCGACGCAGACCGCATCGACTTCCTGACGACCACGGACTCAGTCGGCACTGTCACGGATCTACAAAGCGTCCCCCACAAAACCACGATTTGTGAAGTTGGCTACTGGTTCAAACCCAACCCCCGCTTCCGCGATGTGTTTGAACTATGGCGTCGTGAAGACCCGATGGTTGACAACGAACTCAACACGCAAGGATCGTTTCAACTCGTCCACAGCCGGGTCAAAAACTTCAAGATCCGATACTTCGAGTCGCTCGGATTTGAGGCAGAGGAATTGCTCGAATGGGATTCTTCCACAGAAGACAAGTTGCCCAAGCGTATGAAGATTGAGTTCACGATTGAGCGACGCCGCAGCAGCCGCAATGTGGTTAGCGACCTCGAAGTGGATGATTTTGAGGGAGCTGAGAAGACCTATGTGCGCCACTTCGTGTTCGAAGACCGCCTGAACGACGTCTTAGCTGCTAACAACGCACGTATCCCTGTCCTCCCTCCGCCACCAGACGGATCGGGCGGTGAGTCAGGCGCCGAAGGCGAAGGCGAAGGCGGACCAATCGGCCCGGCCGGCCCAGGTGGTCTAGCCGCCTATAACCCAGCCCGCAAGGGAGAGCCATGGGCGCGCGGACAAAAGCAGCCTGGCGGCCGCGGTGACGCAGGCAAGGGCAGCGGCCGGGGCGGCGGCAAAGGCAGTGGCGGCGGCGGTGGCGGCGGCAATCGCCCGGGCGGTGGCCTCAGTGCTCCAACCCAACTACCACCAGGGTTCAACTTCCAGCAGTTCTTTAGCCAAGCAGGCAGTGGCGGCGCGACTGGCTTGTTCGGCAACCGCTAGGTAGACGAAGCCAAGCAGACGGCTAACCGGACTCTGCTTGCGACCGCAACCAACCTGTCTCGCAACCCGCCTTCGGGCGGGGTTTGCTAGAAGACAGGCTTCCCTAAAATTGCGCGGCCACCAAGGTAGGGACGCAATCTCTCCGGCACATTGATCGTGCCATCGGCATTCTGATGATTCTCCAACAATGGGATCAGAATCCGCGGACTAGCTGCAACGGTGTTGTTCAGCGTGTGACAGAACAGCGGCTTGCCACCTTCTGGGCGATAACGCAGATTGAGTCGTCGTGCTTGGTAATCGTAAAACCGCGAAGCCGAGTGCGTCTCACCATAATTTTGGCGCGACGGCATCCATGTTTCGATGTCGTATTTCATAGCCTGCGGCACGCCTAGATCGCCACCGCATACGTTGACGACCCGGTAAGGAAGCTCGCAAGCTTGCAGCAGATCTTCTGCATTCTGAACAATCGACTGATGGTGCTCTAGCGAATTCGCCTTGTCGTTGACGTCCACGATCACCTGCTCGACTTTGTGAAATTGGTGCACACGATATAAGCCGCGAGTGTCTTTCCCGTAGGTTCCCGCCTCACGACGGAAGCATGCTGAACGCGCCACGTATTTCTTGGGCAGGTCTTTCTCGCTAAGAATCTCCCCGGCATGCAGCGACGTTACCGGCACTTCACTCGTGCCAATCAAGTTGAGACCATCCTTTTCACATCGATAGGTCTGCTCTTCGCCACCGGGAAAGAAGCCGGTGCCGAACATCGCCGAGTCACGAACCAACAGTGGCGGATCAATCGGCACGAAACCTCGCTCGACCAACAAATCTACGGCGAATCGCAAGACTGCATCGTGCAACAGAACAAGGTCGCCAAACAAGATGTAGTTACGCGAGCCCGCCATATCAGCAGCACGGGCAAAGTCTAGCCAACCCTGCGCCTCACCGATGTCGTAGTGCGCCCGAACCTCGAAATCGAAATCAGGTATCGAGCCGACCTTCCGGACCTCGATGTTTTGGCTATCGTCCTTACCGTCCGGTACTTCGTCATCCGGAATGTTTGGGATCAAGCCAAGTTGCTCGGCCAAATCATGCTTGAGTTGCTTCTCTTCATCCTCGAGAACGGACAAGCGCGACTTCAGCTCCTTCTGGGTTAGCAAGAAAGCAGCTCGCTCATCGGGGCTTAACTTCCCTAGCTTTTTGCCACCAGCTTTCTGCTCGCTCCGCATCGCATCGATCTTCGGGGTCATCGCCCGCAGATCTTTGTCGAGCGCTAGAGCTCGGTCGACAGCCGCAGCACGCTCCGGCATGTGTTTCTTGACAGCCCCCGCACGCGCGGCGTCGGGGTTCTCGCGTAGCACCTTAATGTCCAGCATTTCGCGGCGCAGTGTAGCCGCCCGATGCCCGAACAGCTACTTCCAGACTGTCTGCAAAGGCCCGAAGAACTTGTGCTTCTTCTTTACGACCAGCCCAACCTTCATGTTGTCGGACGGTAATTTGAACGAAAGCACCATCTCACCCTTCCGATAACCCGCCGGCATCGGGAAGGTAGCAGTCATAAATCCGAGGTTATTGTAGTGCTGAGCCGCATTGCCAATCAGCATGTCGTTGCTGAAAGGCTTGAAGGACCCCACCACCTTGGCGCCCTTGACGTCGGCGAAATCACCGGCGTAAACGTCTGCCGAGAGGCCTATCCCGTGCCAGCCAGTAATCTTGCAACCCGATTTTTCGGCCACGCAGATCGACAGCGCACTAACGGACGCATTCATGTCGCCTTCTCGCTCAAAATCGAGCAGGAAGCCCTTAGGGCCGGCTCCCATCTCAAGAGTGAACGTCTCGCCATCTTTGACCACGAATCGCTCGTGGGCGTCCGTTGGAAATATCTGTGCGGTCTTTGCACGCGGCGGGCGGCCAGTCTGCATCCGACCCCAAACAACCGAATATTCGCCCGCAGGCACTTCCACTGGCTTGCCCCCAGCAATGTTGAAGATCGCGGTTGCGTAGTCGCCGCGCCCCTGGATGACCAGCTGCGCCGGCACCGTTGACTTTGGTCCAGACCACTTAAGCTTCACCATGCCGGCTTTGACATACTCAGGGTTCAGGGGGCGCAAGGCGACATCCTGACCACCCGCAATTTCCATGAAATGCCAACCCCCAGCCAGCTTGACGAACTGGGAGTAAGGGACTCGCTTACCCTTGCCAATCTTCATGGAGTCGAACAAAGGAGCCATCACGCCATCACCAGTCGCATCGCCAAGAAGGTGGTATTTGAACTCACCCTTAAAAGGCTCTGCATTGCCTGGCTTACCGCTCGCATCATCGTCATAGAAGACAACCGACTCAGATTCGATCTGCGCCTTCCAACTACTCGCACTGCGGTAATAGATGTTCGCAACCTCTCCCGAAGCAGAGTAGTTGCACGTGGCAACTCCAGTGAGCTCTGCATCTGTGCCAATCCAAAAGAACATCGCATAAGGCGACACTTTGTCACCGCCTAGATAGAACAGGGAGGGCTTTGCCTTAGGAGTGACACTGATTTCTAGCGCGCTCTTGTCGTCTTGATCTGTCCAGCTGATTGCGTATTTCGAAGCACCGCGACGGTGCAAGAACATGTCACGCTGACGAAACCATCCCATCTTTCGACTGGTGCCGGGAGCACCGAGCGAATCCAGCCACCAATAAGTCGGCGCAGGACCACCGCGCGGACCGTAATCAGGCGCTTTCCAGTCTTTCAATGCCGCGAAGGTCAAAGGGTACTTCTTCGCCGTTGCATTGGGCATGATCAGCGATTCGACGCCTTTTGCGTTGGCGTCATACCCCTCATCCTTGCGCTTCGCGACCTTCTTGCGGTCTTCTTCAATTTGCAACAACTCAGACTTCACGAACGCTTTGTTACTCGTGTAGCGACTATCGAAGGTGTAACCCCATCGCTCTCTGCACAGCAACTGCTGCTCAATCGCAAAGATCGTTTCTTCACGATCCTCGATCGACTTGTCCGGCGTCTTGTTGCCAATCACACTGGCTAGCCCCCAGAGCTCTCCAGCTTCTTGGTATTGCCCGATCGATTCGGCTGCCCTAGCGAGCTTGACGAAGTCTTCCTTACAAGACGTATGATCCGCCTTGACGAAGGCGTTGGCGACGTTGGTCGTGTAGTCCCGCCAAACCGTTGCAGAATTGCTTCTGATCGTCTGCAACTGCCTGTAGCGCGCATCCGTTGAGCCATCGATCCACTGCTGAACTTGCTCCAACGTTTTCCTGTTCTTGAAGCAACGCTCCCACGAGTTCATCAGCTGTTCGGACATCAACCCCGCGTCTTCATCACTTTCTCTATTCGCGAGATACCAGAATTCCTCAAAAAACACGATCGCGTGTAGATGGCCACGCGCCATTGCCTTGTCGAGGAGCTTTTCGTCCTCAAGATCGATCCCCTGATTCCACATTTTGCGAAAGTCAGCACGTGAGAGATCTTGACCAGGTAGCGCGGATGTCAGGCCGGCAAACAGGACGAACAAAAGGGAGACGAAAACCGCAGTCTTGGTATGGCGCATCATCAGCTTGGAAGGGTGCCCCCAATACTAGCGACATATCACCGCTCGCGCAGCCGTCCGAGCGGCACAAGAACTAGATAGAGCTACTTCCGTGCCTGCTTGCTGGCATTACCCAAGAACTTTCGCTCTGCCGGCGTTAGCGCCGCCAGCCCTTCACTCTTGACCTTGGCAAGAATGGCATCAACTTGCTGCTGATGAGCCAGTGTCTGCTCGTGCGCACGTGCAGCACGCCAGCTCTTGATGCGGGCAACAAGCCCAGAAATCCAGTTGCGGCGGCCAAATCCCGCGTGATCGGCCCAATCAACGAACAGGTTCTTCTGGAATGCGACGTAACCGAGAATTGCGCCACCAAGATGGGCTCCATTGGCAACCCCGCCTTGGAATGTGCCATTTAGCTCCATGAACGTGTCGTAGAAGGCCACAAACACCAATAGCGAAGCCAAGATCCACAGCGGCAAGATGTTGAATGCCAATGCATTGGGATGACGGCAGGCACCGTAAACCAAGAATGAGTAGCAAGCGCCACTCGCTCCAACCAACGGGATATCTGCGTAACCCTGGCTCGCAGCGACCACTAGATGCAGCAATGCGCCGCAAACACCACCAGCTAGGTAGAGCTTGATCGTCCCCCGATAGCCAAGCCGCGGCTCAGCGAGGGTGCCCATGAAAAAGAGCACCATCATGTTCATCAGAAAGTGCCAGGCGTTGGTGTAGCTATGCGTGAACTGGTAGGTCAACAAACGCAGCAGACCCAAGCCATAGCCTTCCGTGCCTAAATCCCACGAAAATGCGAACCAAAATCCTCCTGAACCGCCTCTTCCGGGAGCGCTTAAGACGCCCGCTAAAAGGAGGTTCAGGACGAATACGACCGCATTTGCGATCATTAGGTGCTTGATCGCCAGAGTCAGCGGGGGAAGTCTTGGGCCTTCGATGCTCATGTCTCACAGTTGGGTGCAGCGTGCACCTCCGGTATCTTTCGGCATAACCACAACCGGAGACGTAGTCAGTGCCTGCTCAACTTTTAGACGGTAGAAAAATTGCCAAGCGCATGCGAGAACGCCTGCGTGAGGCTCGTGAATCATTCGGCGATCGCGCTGTTCGCCTCGTGTCACTTGAGATAGGCGCGAACCCTGCCGCTGCCGTATATGTCCGCAATCAGCAACAAGCTGCTGCAGAAGTAGGCATCGACATGGAGATCTTAAACCTACCAGTCGGGGCTTCCGAGACCGAACTGCTAGACAGTATTGCAGAATTGAACAATCGATCCGATGTCACCGGCATGCTCGTTCAGAGGCCGCTGCCTCCTGGTATTGATCCACGATCCGTGCAAATGGCCATCGCCCCCGACAAAGATGTCGAAGGCATGCACCCAGTCAACATGGGAACGATCCTCTACAAGGAGCCTATGTTGCCACCATGCACTGCTGCTGCGGCCCAGCAACTGATCGTCGAAACAGGTATGGATCTGCGTGGCAGCGAGACGGTAGTCGTCGGCCATAGCGAGATCGTCGGCAAGCCGATCGCGGTATTGCTGCTTCACCATCTATCGACGGTCACCGTCTGCCACATCGGGACTAAGAATCTAATCGAGCACACGCGTCGGGCCGACATTGTCGTGGTCGCGGTAGGCAAACCTGGCCTAGTCCACGGCGACATGCTGAAACCCGGTGCATGTGTCATCGACGTTGGCATCAACCAGGGGCCCGATGGCAAGATCGTTGGCGACGTCGACTTTGCCTCTGCAAATGAAGTAGCGGGATACCTCACTCCAGTGCCTGGCGGCGTCGGTCCAGTGACGGTTGCCATGCTTCTTCGCAATACGCTGCGTGCGGCAGGCGCAGAGGTCTAGTGCCCAGTCAGCATGCGAGCTACTCGTCCTGGGTATGCGCCACGGTTTTATGGACACTCTCGGGTTGCCAGACGCAGCCCATCAGCAGCCTGCAGCCAAAGCAGCCAAACATTGTAGTGTTCTTCGTCGACGATCTTGGCTGGCAAGACGTTAGCGAGCCGTTCCACATTGACCGCACCGCTTGGAACGAACGCTATCAGACTCCCAATGTGGAGCGCTTGTGCCGCGGCGGCACCAAGTTCACACAAGCCTATGCGCACCCAGTTTGCACCCCATCCCGCGTCAGCCTGATGACCGGGATGGCTGCCGCGCGGCATCGAGTCACGCATTGGACGCTGCACCCTGATCAACCGACAGACCCCGAGCGGAAAGGACTGCTGCGGACGGACTGGAATACATCAGGACTAAGCAACGATCCGACGACGTCTCACGCCGTGCAATCCGAAACGCTAGCACAACGCATGCAGACTGCGGGATACCGCACCATCATGGTTGGCAAGGCACACTTTGGCGCAATCGGCACACCCGGCGCAGATCCGTGCAATCTAGGCTTTGACGTCAATGTCGCTGGCCACGCTGCTGGAGCTCCCTCCAGCTACTTGGCAAAGCGATCCTTCCTGAGAAAGCCAAGCGACAAAATCTGGCAACCACCGGGGCTTGCGGAATATCACGGTCAAGACCGGTTTTTGACCGATGTGCTAACCGATGAAGCCATCAAAGAAGTTGAGACCGCGCGCAGAAGTAACGAGCCGTTCTTCCTGTATTTGGCTCACTATGCCGTCCACACGCCACTCGATCCTGATAACCGCTTCGTTAAGCAGTATCGCTCCGCTGGCCTACCCGAACCGGAAGCTCGCTACGCGGCGTTGGTTCAAGGCATGGACCACTCACTCGGACGCGTGCTGGATTGGCTTGACGAAAAGAACCTCGCGGAAGAAACAATCGTTGTCTTCACCAGCGACAATGGCGGACTGAGCGCGCATGCCCGGAGCGGTGCGAAGCACACCCATAATTCGCCACTCAAGAGCGGTAAGGGTTCTGCATATGAAGGCGGGGTGCGAGTACCGTTTGCGGTTCGCTGGCCTGGAAACATCACACCAGACGCCACCGACACGCTACCAATCCAACTCGAAGACTTGATGCCGACGCTATGCGAGCTCGTCAACCTCGACCCCACCTGCCCGGATGGCGAGAGCTTCGCGCCAACGCTATTTGGCAAGCCTCAAGCTTCACATCCATTGTTCTTTCATCACCCCCACTACTGGGGAGCTACCGGACCAGGGATTGAGCCGTTCAGCGCCGTGCGGGATGGCCACCTGAAGTTTATCTGGTTCTATGAGCAAGGCCGCGGCGAACTATACGACGTTGTAAACGACGTCGGCGAGACCAACGATCTCAGCAATACGCATAAGACTGAAGCGCAGCAACTGCGGCAACTGCTGCGCAAACACCTTGCCGACTGCAATGCACAGGTGCCAACTCGCAAAGATGGCACCGCGCTTGCGCGGCCTTGATCTGCAAACTTGAAGACCTACCTGTCACGGCTAGGCCCAGACAGACCCGCTAGGAAGATGTTACAGGAGAGGCGCTAGGAACGGCCGCCTCAGCGCGCACCGGGTTCGGTCGCAGCACGACATCTAGCGCACCAACGATCAGGACCCCGCCTTGCACCGAATACGTCATCCACACCGCATCGCGCAGCCCCGAATCGAAACCATACGCGTGCAAACCGACCTGTAGCAAGTTGACGTGGAACCAAGAAAACACCACGACGATGCCAACAATGCCTGCCCAGATGACGAAGCCGACGTCTCGTATCCAGCCAGTGAATCGAGCGTGCAACAGTGCAATTTGGCCGAGACAGATCATCAAAGCGCCATTCTCTTTCGGGTCCCAACCCCAAAAGCGGCCCCATGAGTCGTTCGCCCAAACACCACCAAGAATGGTTCCTACAACTGAGAACAGCAGGCCAAAGCAAGTGACGCCATAACACATCCGGATCAAGGCCTTAGCCCGGACATCACTCGGGTGGCCGATTCGGAGCAGGCGCATGAAGATCCAGACATATGCCAGCACCGCGGCGGCGAGGCCAGCTGCGTAGCCAATGTTGATCGTAGTGACATGCGTCGCTAGCCAGAAGTTACTGTCAAGCACTGCTACCAGCGGATCCATCGTGTCCGATGCATTGTTGACCTCATAAGTGCGGGCAAACATCACCAGCAAGGCCCCGACAAACGGTGCAGCAGCCAAACAGATGCGGCGTGGCATCACGAACTCCGTGCACAGCAATAGCAGCGCAGACACCCAGGCAATGAATAAGAACGTGTCGTAGAGGTTCTTAATTGGCGGATGACCTGTGATCAAAATACGCAGTATTAGATCGAAGGTCAGCATTCCGATCGCAACGCCACTAACCGACAGGCTGCCCCACCAAAGAATCTTGTTACGCGGCACCAACCACGTAATCGTCGCCATTAGGAAGGCCAGCAGGAAGTAGTGGATGGACTGATAATGCCAACTGGAGTTGTAGTATTGGATCTCGCGCTCGACCTGCACCGAGTTGTATTGCTCGCCCGCAGATGCAATCGATGCATCACGGAACATAAGCAGACCTGCCTCTTTGTCGGCCAGAGAGTTCGGCCTAACGGCACGCTCCAAACTCGTAAAGACATCGACTAGAGAGCCTTCTCCTCGACCTGTCAGGATGCGCTCAAACCCTTCACCAAAGGTTAGCCATTCGTCTTCGCTGTCATCGGCCCAACCGATGATTCCAACGCCGTCGTCGTCGTTGGTGATTACCTTGCCGACGAAGTCAGCGATGTTGATCAATCCCTGTGAGGCATTGGTGGCCTCCGGATCTAGCTTCTTGAGCATCGCGTTAAACTTCAACGCGTTCTCTGCGATCGCACCGACCCCGACATTCTCCGTGCCAAAAGCCGACTGCAGTTCCTCCTCCGAAACTGGCATCGTGTATCGGAACGCAGCGAACTGCCGCTGCAAGTTATCGTACGCGATGTAACGCTGCCAAAGACCAAAAACGTGCGCCTGGAGCGGAGTCCGGTCAGAGGCATCAATCGGGGCGTACTCTTGCGCCAACCCTCTAAGCGTCTCGTATTTGCTGCTTACAGTGTTGTAGCTGATGTAGACAAAGTCGGGCGTCTGGCCATCGTTCGGGATCTTTAGAGCATCCAACACAGAGCTGTTCTCGATGCGGAACAACGGATAGCTGGCTGCTTGATCCGGATAGCAAATAACATCGAGCAGCCACTCCATCGGAGTTAGCGTCGATTTGCTCTCGTTGCCGCCAGCATCGAGCACCGAATACTTTAGGTCACGCCGACCATGAATCTTGTAGAGCCGGAAAGATGCGAGCACCGACAGCGGCTTTTGTCGGCCGTTATCCTGCACCGCGACCTCTGACATCTGGGCGACCAACTCCTTACTCCATGGCTCGGATCGCGTGACATCACCTTCGAGGCGAGGTACTGCGCGGCCGCAAGCAGTCATGGCAAGGGCTAGCAAGATCAACGCCGCCAGGCGAAGTCCCTTCATAACGTCACCACCAATTGCGTAAGAACTCATGCTGTCAAAGTTGTTCGGGTAGACGAGGAGAGGAAGCGACTCAACTTCATCAGCATGTGAAGCAAGATTCCGACTCCGATCACCCAGCAAGAATACATGGGCCACTGATCAGAAGGATTGGCTGCCACTTCAAAGACTGAATACCAAGGCGGACCACCATTTGGCTGCCCATTGATCTGCGGTCCCCAGCTGGTCTGGTAGACGACGAAGCCGTCTTTCCGCAGCGGTGTGTTCATATAAATCTGCGACTCAATCTTTTGGTCGCCATCGACGACCGACACAAAGCTACGAAAGTCCGCAGGCGTCATGGTGCCAGGATGATCTCGTTTCACGAATCGGTCGAGGCGCATAGAAAATGGCAAGTCAAAGACCACCTTGCGCAAATCGACCGCATATCGGTCATCACCAACTTGGAACGTGAACGGGTAGCGACGTAGTTCTCGTGGACGCATCTCAGCGCCAAAGACGATGCCTTCTGCATGCTGTTGGCCGGCGACGAGCACCCGCACGTAGCAGCCTGCTATGTTGTGCTCTCGCTCCGGTTGCAATTTGAGCGGACTCAGCAAGATGCCGGGTCCACCATCGCCGGGATCAAGAACTGGCGCTGTAGCTCGAACCATTGGCCCCTTAGGCAATGGTCGACAGTTCTCCATATAATGGTGAATCTGCAATTCGAATGGCAGACCTTCACCAGTCAGAGTGACGACATCTGTCATCGCCGACAGCAACTTAGCTTCAGGGACGACTCGTTCTTCGAAAGCGTCGCCAGTGTCCTTAATCAACGCCAATTCGTAGTCGTGGAAACTCACGAACGTAGAACTCTCGTAGACCCGAGTCGGCACCACGTCACCGCTCGCCGGAGATTCGTACAAGGCCAACGCCCCGGAATAGGAATACTCCAATTTGACGAAACCAGCGATTAACAGCAGGCCGATGCCGAGGTGTGTAATCAGCACACCAGCGTTCCTCAACTTCCACTTGAGACGCATCAATCCACCAACCATCAAGTTGATGAACAAGAGCAACATCACCGGATAGGCACCCGGCAATGGAATCTTGATCACCCACTGGCTCTCCGTAGATGGAAAGGCACCACCCCACCAGGACAGTGGCAGTTCGGCGATCAGACCCCACGATTCAAAGTATTCCCGCTGCGTCTTCCACAGGCCGTTATCAATCTGAGCAAGCGTCCCTAGCCAAGTCAGTAAGCCTAGAATTAGAAGTAGTACGACGGCCAGCTTCTGCGAACTGAGCGCAGCTAGCAGCTGCATGCCAATTCCGCTCTTACTGCCACTGCCCGACGCCACAGAAGATTTTGTCGAGCTAGAAGCAGTGGAGGAACTTGCGGATGAACCGTCTGATTGCTTACTGCTCATTTCGCCCTCCGCACCGAGCCACAAAACTGCACGAAGGCGTCGCGCTGCGAATCGACTTCACTTTGCGGACCAACCAACTTGCAAAAGGTAATCGAAGTTCCATCAGAGCGAGCAGCGACTAGAAGACGAGCGTCTTTGATTTGGCTGCCAGTCATACCGTGGAACGGCCCCGTCAAATCCATGAGGAGTGCGTCCTCGCCAAGGAAGAGCGTATTGGGCAACGCATCAAACTCATTATCGGTCATCGACTCGAGGCCCATTTCAGAGCGCCAGATATCAAAGGATTGCCGGACCGTGCCACCGAGTTGACTTAAATAGACTTCACTGCCACTGCCAAACGTGTGATTGAGCATCCTCCGCCCCGATTTGGCGGTCCAATCTGCCGGTGCCTTCGCAGTGAACGGCGCTGCTGCAGGACTCGCGCCCGAATTGCTACTAGGCACAGCGACGTGGCCCTCGGGCATTGCTTGGCCTGGTCGAATCGGAGGCGCAACTTGGTCTGATCCTTGCGCTGTAAAACGGATCGACTTCGCCAGCATCAGGAACTCCTTCTTGTTAGCTGATACAATCCGCTTTGGACCAGTGAACTTCAGCGACGTCACCGCACTGCCCTCATTATAAAAAGCAATCAGCGCCGCCCAATCTGGCTTACCGGCAAACGTTCCCTCGATATCAACAAGACGCCCAGGGCGGTTGGCAAGGACAATCGGAGGCAACGCCTCGGCGGCAGGAGCAGACGACTTGCCGAACTGATTGACATACCACCGACTCAAATTGCCCGGCACACCACCACCGACCCCAATGGTTAGGTAGATGTCGGTTGTTGGCTCACCCTTGATACGCCAAACAGCATTTCTGAAGCGCGATGGCGCAGGTGGCAATTCTTCCCAACCATCAGGAAGAGTCGCGACGACCTTCTTAGAAGCTGAGGTGCGCTTTGCGCCAGCTTTCGCTGAGCCAAGCTCGGACAAACCAAGACGCTGACTCGGTGTCGCATCCCATACCAAGGGACGCTTAGCCTTTGCTACCTCAACGGGACGGCCAAACTCGGCAGCTGTGTCGCCACCGCAGGCACTGAGGACGGTGAGCAAATAGACATAAGAAGTGAATCTCTTCATGCGATCGATCACCAAAATAGCGCGACGTTGCGGTCAAGGATGAACGAGACCGGCGATTACTCCACATTCAAACCCAGCCAGTGGGCATCGAATTACGACAACCAAACAAATCGAAGGCCAAACCAAGCAATCGCGGCAACCGCAGCGAAACCTAGACCCGACGACTTAACACGAAACCAGCCAATTGGTGCAGAGCATCGCGTGCAGGACCCGGTGGCAACTGTGACAGCGAAGCCTGAGCCTTGGCGATGCGCCGCTGCGCCTCCTCCATCGAGTAGGCAATGGCGTGCTCCAAAGGGAACTCGGACCGAAGTCGGCGCAATCCTTCCGCTTCACTCGTTCCTAACAAGTCCTTGAACTTTTGCGCCTGCCCCTCATCTCGCAGTAGATACAGCATCGGCAAGGTGATCTTGCCTTTGCTCAAGTCAGTACCCAACGATTTGCCGACGACGGCCTCATCACCATCTAGATCAAGGCAGTCATCAACAATCTGGAAGGCAATGCCGAGTTCGAGCCCATACTCTTCCAGCGCCCGAAGACGACCTTCATGCACTGCCCCACTCGCCGAACTATCCGCGGATTGGCCTGCCGCAAGCGAGCTGTAGAAGCCACCAAGGCGACAAGCTGCTGCATACAGACTCGCCGTCTTCTCTGCGATTACCGTGAAGTAGCGCGCCTCACTCCATTGATAATCGAAACGGTGGATGACCTGAGTGATCTCACCCTGGCAAATCACGCGCACAGTCTCCGCTAGCCAACGGGCCGCCGTAGGATCCGGCAGCTGAACGGCCATGTGGAAGGCTTTTGCGTAAATGTAGTCGCCCAACAAAACAGCAGTTTCGATGCCATTGAGGTGGTTGATGGTCTCGATGCGCCGGCGAACGCTGGCGCTATCAAGGACATCATCGTGAACGAGGGTGGCCGTGTGCAACAGCTCGACCACCTTGCCAACGGTAACTACGTCATCGCCAAGGCCGCCGCTGTGCGTGGCACCAGTGGCCGCCATGCCTGCCAGAAACGTCAAGACAGGGCGAAGTTGCTTGCCACGGAATCCGCCGACGTGCTCGATCAGTGGTCGCATCTCCGGATGCCCGGGAGCGAGGTCGTCAAGCAACTCGCGATTCAAGCGCTCAAGAGGCGCCTGAACCAGCGATGTAACTCCGTGCAGCTGCTCCGTCTTAGTCACCGCGATCCGTTGGAAGAGTCTGATTTGCCACTAGAAGGCATCTCACCAGAGTCGCCGTCCTCATTGGCCTTAGACTTCGATGAGCCGTCTTTCAAGCCACGCTTAAACTCCGTGATCCCGGAGCCGAGCGACCGGGCCATTCCCGGCAGTCGATGCCCAAAGAGAAGCAGCACCACCGCGAGGATGATGATCAACTCCATACCTTGTGGAATGCCAAATCCGATCATTTTTTGTCCAACCTTGTGAGCCGAATCATCGCTGCGATAGGTCCTCAACGCCAGTGTGGGGCGAGACTTTCGAGAAGATCAACCGAGTCTAGAGAGTCTAACAACCGTCCTGTGACTGCAGCCACTGCTGCCACTTGTCTGGATCCTGTCCCAAGTCCTGGCCAACCAAGCGAACCAAGTTGTGATGACTGGTCTCGACAATGGACGGATCATCTGACCGCATCGCTGCAATTAGCAGTTTCGCCGCCTCGAACCGCGCTTTTGGGTTATTGGCGCCTTTCTTACGGGGCTGGCCACCAGCGCCACCTCCCGATTCCGCGGCTCGCTCATAATCAAAGCTCTTAAAAGCCTGCAAAAGTCCGGTGAGCAGCCCCTGCAAACGCAAGGATTCGCCCCAGAGCAGCAACACATATCCGGTCAAAAACATGACCGCGACCTTAAGAACTATGTCATCGCCAAACTCATACGCCAACCAGTCGCGGTAGGGCAAGATTGGCTCAAAAAGCACCGCCAGCAACAGGCCCAACAGAAACAATGGGGTTGCGGAGCGAAAGATCGACTCGAACTTGGCGGCCTTAGTTTGCACGGGTTCTCGTTGAGCTGGAGGACCGAATTGGCGGAGCTCGGTTAGCCGAGCACCTTCTTCATGGTTTCGCCGAGCACCGACGGAGTGTCACAAACGTGAACACCGGCTTTTGCCATTGCGGCTTTCTTGTCCGCGGCTGTGCCTTTGCCACCACTGATGATCGCGCCCGCGTGCCCCATTCGCTTGCCCGGGGGTGCGGTAGCGCCAGCAATAAAGCCAACGACCGGCTTCTTCACATACTGCGTGATGAAGTCGCAAGCTTCTTCTTCAGCTGTGCCGCCGATCTCACCAATCATGATGATGCCATCGGTGTCCGGGTCATCTTGGAAGAGCTCAAGGCACTCGATGAAGTCGAGACCCTTGATTGGGTCACCACCAATGCCGATGCAAGTCGACTGGCCCATGCCATTCGAGGTCACCTGCCAAACGGCTTCATAGGTGAGGGTGCCACTGCGAGACACAATTCCAACTCGGCCAGGCTTGTGAATGTAGGCCGGCATGATGCCAATCTTGCAGCCAGAATCATCGGTAACTGGCGTGATGATCCCGGGGCAATTTGGGCCAAGCAGCAACGTATCGCTGCCCTTCATGAAGTCTTTCACAAACGCCATGTCGGCGACCGGAATGCCTTCGGTAATTGTGACCGCGAGGTCGAGTTCGGCATCGACTGCTTCGCAGATCGCGTCGGCCGTAAATGCGGCTGGCACGTAGATCATCGAAACAGTGGCGCCAGTGGCAGCCTTCGCTTCCGCGACGGTATCAAATACCGGCACGCCTTCGATGGTCTGACCACCCTTGCCTGGAGTTACACCGGCCACCAAGTTGGTGCCGTATTCCAGTGAGTTCTTACTGTGAAAGAGACCTGCTGCTCCGGTGAAGCCCTGGCAGATGATCTTGGTATCGCCGTTGACGAGAACGCTCATTGCTTTGTCCTTTTGCTACTCGTGGGTTTATGCGATTGCCTTGACGATCTTTTCAGCGGCTTCGTCGAGCGACGACGCCGTCTGCAAGTTAAGACCCGATTCATCGAGTATTTTCCGCCCTAGTTCAACGTTCGTTCCTTCCAAACGCACGACCAGCGGCAACTGCAAACCAGTCTCCTTAGCCGCAGCAACGACACCTTCGGCAATCGTGTCGCACTTCATGATCCCGCCAAAGATGTTGACGAGGAGACCCTTCACGTTCTTGTCCGATAACAGGATCTTGAATGCGTTGGTGACCTGCTCCTTATTAGCACCGCCGCCAACATCCAAGAAGTTAGCCGGGCTTCCACCCTTTAGCTGGATCACATCCATCGTGGACATTGCTAGGCCAGCGCCATTGACCATGCACCCGATGCTGCCATCGAGCGCGATGTAGCTGAGGTCGTGCTTTTTGGCTTCGACTTCCTTCGGATCTTCTTCGTTGAGGTCGCGATACTCCATCACTTCGGGGTGACGGAACAGCGCATTGCTATCAAAGCCCATCTTTGCGTCGAGGGCCTTCACCTCACCATCTGTGGTGACGATCATCGGGTTGATCTCAGCTAGCGAGCAGTCAGTCGCCATGAAGGCCTTGACCAACGAGGCTACCAGCTTGGCGCCGGCCTTTGCTTGTGCCCCGGCCAGGCCCAGATGCTTCGCAATTGCTCGGCCTTGGAAGCCCATTAAGCCTTTGACCGGATGGACGCGATGATGCGCGATAGCTTCCGGACGAGACTCGGCTAGCTCTTCGATATCAACACCACCTTCAGCGGCAGCAATCACGACCGGCGCTTGCGCAGCGCGATCCATGACGACAGCGATGTAGAGTTCGCGCTCAATATCACTACCGGCTTCGACGTAGAGCTGCTTGACCTCGCGGCCCTCTGGGCCGGTCTGGTGCGTAACCAGCGTCTTGCCGATCAGCTCCTCAGCAACCGCCTTGGCTTCGTCCGCAGAGCGAACCAGCTTAACGCCGCCAGCCTTGCCGCGGCCACCTGCGTGAATTTGCGCTTTGACGACGGCGAGTGGTTCGCCGAGGGTGTCAAACGCTTTGTGGACTTCGTCGGCGGTCTTGCAAGGGATACCCTTACTGACCGGCACGCCGAACTTCGCCAAGAGCTGCTTGGCCTGATACTCGTGGATGTTCATGGCTTCGGAGGGCAAGCAGGTTAGCGACCAAGTCACCCCGAGTCATTACGCATCAACCAGTTTCGCACCTGAGAGTCCGCAACAGCCGGATAATAGCATCCCATCGCAGTCCAATTTTAGCAGTGAAAGCCGCTACCCAACCCTCTGCCACGACATACCGCAAAAGCCATGAAGCCCGCGGCATCTGCAGATGCCGCGAGCCAATTAGCTTTTCGGTCACTGCCCAAGACGCCGATCACCGCCCAACAGGGAGTTCCACCCGGTCCGGGACGGCGTCCCCACCGAGAGCAAAGAGTTCGTCGATTTCCTTAATGACGTTGCGGTTCTCCGGCCCCTCAACAGGCTCGCCGGAGAAGGCTATATCGTTTTCAAACATGCGTTGGGCGACATCGAGACGCAAACGCACTCCGCTGATGACCTCCTTAGCCTTGCTCAAAGCCGTGCTATCGAGGTCAAAGCGATCGCTTGCAGCAGCCATTGCCTCCACCTGCATCTGCTGGGTCTTCAATGCACGAACCTGATCTTCCAAAGCAACTCGCTCATAGCGAACCGCTGTGAGCCGCTCCTTGGCTGCCTCGACCGCTCGTGTCTGCCGCTCAATTAGCGAACGCTTCGACTTGAGGATCGCGACGTTGTTAACGAAGGAGTCCTTAGTGCGACCTAGGTCAGAACGAACGCGTCGGCGGGCGCCATGGTCAGCGGCAAGCCGAATGCCATCGGGCGTTTCCTGGCGCAGCATTGCCGCACCAAGCCTCAGCTTCTTTTCCTCGGCGGTAACCACCGTCTCCAAATGCTCTACCGAGTCTTGCAGTGAACTCAGATCCACCTCAGCACGGGCGAGGTCGAGCTTGCACTTATTGATCTGTGGATCAATCTGACGAATCAGGTTGTCAGCACGCTTCAGCTCAATTTCGACTGGGATTTGGTCTGCGACGGTCTCTCGAACCGAAGTCGCGACGGAACTCATATAGCTGGGGAAGCTCGTGCCGAGGAAAAGGAACCCCGCTCCACCGAGCACTATGCCGCTGATGAGCAGCATCTTGATTGTCTTGCGAATCATGTCGTTATGTCCGTTTCTTGGAAGGCCGGAGCTCAATGGCTCCAAGCCCTACTACGGAATGACTCGATGACTATTTGTAGAGACTTTTAAATTCTTGAGCAGACCACATCGGCACGCCGAGCCGCCACAGGCCATGCTCCTGCCCCAACCTGGTTCATTTAGGATAATGACGCCTTCGTTTTCTTCAGCTGAGCGACCGTAGAACGCAGCAAACGATCTTTCATGTCTGCTAGTAATGGCTGCTTCGCGTCGTCCTCGCGCGCCTTCAGGTCATCAACTGTAGCGTTGCAGAATGGACACCCACTGTCTTCGAGATGAAACGCAACAAACTCAGCTGCCCCACCCTCAAGACCACCCTGCAACCAGCTCTGTAGCACGTGCGGGTGCGGACAAGAGATACGTTCACTTCGCCAAACGGTCTCGACAGTGAGTGCTAGCTGCGCATCAGACTCTGCTAGCTGCTTGTCATCTTCACTGCTCATTTTGTTCCTGGATTCCACAAGCCGCCAAACAACGAGTGGTTTGGATCACGCTGACGCGCCATACCTCGCAATCGCTCAACAGCACGGAACTTGATCCCTGCAACTAGCTTCTCGTCCTCGATACCAAAACGAGCAGCCGCATCCTTGTTGCGACCACCGATAACAAACAAGTATTCGAGGACCATCAGCTTCTGGAACTCTCCGGCCGACCACAGCTCGCCAACGTGCTCGCGCAGAATCTGGCCTAAGATCTGGCGTTGGCGTGATTCGTCTTCAGCCTTCACGATTCGCTCTTTAGGCAAAGGTGCTTTGTCTGGCACGAGATTCTCAAGCCATACCTGACTCTGATCTCCGCCCCCTTCATCCTTCGACGACATCAACACAAGCTTGTGCTTGCGGTAATGGTCGATGACGCGGTTCTTGGCGATACCGAATACGAATTGGTCGAGCGTGTAGATCGGATCAAAGCCAGCAATGCCACGAAGCGCTCCAAGGAATACATCCTGCGTCAAGTCTTCCGCGGTTTGATGGTCACTCACGTAGCGCTTCACATAAAAGTACACGCGGCGGTAATAGTCTTCTTGTAGGTCTGCCCAAGCAGCCTCATCCATCGCCTGGAGCGTGGTTATCTTGTGCGCATGTTCGCTCATGACCAAATCCTCAAGCTCACCATCAGGACTACTTCCGCGCATTTCATCAATGGTACAGACCTAATGGATCGATGCTCATAGAGGAAAACACTGAGCCGAACACCACAACCATTAGCCAGAGCATTGCAATCATCACCAGCACACCGATCACGCGCGCAGCAAAGCTCATGATGGCATAAGGCCCCCCGGAGATTACAACCAAGCAACGGCCAATAAACGCACTGATGGCCGCCACAGGCAAGACGACAACGCGCACCAGCACATCGATGAAGGCGAACACCGATCTGACGAATCCTCCGATGACTCCAGTTGGTCGACCACTCTCAAGAAACGGCATCCCCAGGTTGCCGGCACGGCCTGAATCCTTCTCGGATTGAGGTAGTGGTGGCGGCTCGGAGGAGGCTGATCGAGAGGGCCAGGCGGGCGGCAATGGCGGAGGCGTCTTTCGGTCGACCTCCGGAGATGCTGCACTGCTGCTACTGCTGCTACTGCTGCTGTTCAGCAACATACTTTCTCCTAACGCAACCGGAGCCTGCATTGCACGAAGCAACTCAGCTGCCGTTTGGAAGCGATCTTCCGGACGCTTTTCGAGACAACGCAGAATGAGGTCACGATCGCTTTGCAGCGCACTTGCCGGAAACTCCGGCTGCGCAGTCTCATGCTTGCGCAGAACCTCCCATTCAGAGTCCCCACGAAATGGAACTTCGCCGTATAGACACTCGTAAAGCAGAATGCCTAAGGAGTAGACATCACTCCGCGCATCCCCACGACGCTGCAACAACTCGGGCGCCATGTAGTACGGCGTCCCCCGACCAAAGCTCAACGAGTTCCGGGAAACAGAGACCAGCTTGCTAAGCCCATAGTCACCCACCCTAGCGACATCTCCCTTAATGAAGATGTTGGCCGGCTTGAGATCAAAATGCACCAACGAGTGATCATGCAATGCCTGCACTCCGCGAGCCGCTTGCACAAAAATATGCAGCGCTGCCGCGCGCGTCATGTCGCCTTGCTCAAGAAGCTTCTGGAGCGTCCCATCGCCAGCGTAGCTCATGACAAGATACGGAATGCCGTCGACAACTCCCTTGTCTTCGATCGAAACCAAATTCGGATGATCGATCTGTGCAAAGTAGGACACGTTATCGATCTCACGCATGACCGCGTCGCGGACGCTCTCATCGTCGACCTTTAAGAACTTAATTGCATAGTCCTTGCCAATCGATTCTTTGCGCGCCTTGAAGACCAAGCCAAACATGCCTCCGCCAAGCTTGTTGACGATCTCAAATCCAGAGAGGTAGCCGGGCTTACGATAGCTTCGATAGAACGCTTCCCAGTCCACCACAACTGGGGCTGGATCTTCAGAGTCGATTTGATTGGCCTCCATGGATCTGGTCATCATGCTACACGAGGAAAAGGGCAGTCGGCATCAGAACCCCGCTAAGGACGCCAATCAGACGTAAGCGAGCCGTCATGTAGCCACGGGACAGGCGGTCCAGCCACCCCAAAAACAATGCTAGCAAGCCCCACCCCGCAGCGATGCCACCAAGCTTGAGCACAGTGGTCCGCTCGAGACTTCGCAAGGTATCATGCAAACGATCTTCA
>CBFIIO010000027.1:0-53758 GCA_965662465.1 Planctomycetota bacterium
CCGAGATGGCGATCGGCGAATGCAAGGTACTGCTGCCAGTCTGCCCACTTCAGGTCGTGCTTGCCGGTGCGAACATGATAGCCGACTTGGCCGTGCACTGGTTGGTCTACACTCGGCATTGTGCTCGTCGGGAGGCCGCTGGTGTTCAGTAGGCGGTAAACAGGACTGGCTCCGGCTGCCGATAGGAACTCTCCTTCGGGATCTGCCCACAAATCTTCAGCAGCGCTTGCGACGTACGCTGGTCTTGGCGCGATAGCGGCGATCAGTAGGTGCTGGTCGATTGGCAATTGGTCTTCACGATCATCAAAGCTACGAAACGCAGTGCAAAACCAGTGGGGGAATACACGGTTGATCACCTTGACCGTTTCCCCTTTACGACGCCGTGAGTAGGCAGCACCGCCACAGCCAGAATCATTGGAGATGACCATCGCAAAGCGTTCGTCTTGTGCGCCAGCCCACAGTGAGGTCTTGCCGAGGCGTGAGTGACCGATCACCGCGATTCGCGTCGCGTCAACCTCGGGATCCGACTCTAGGGAGTCGAGTGTCCGCGATAAACCCCATGCCCATGCTGCGATCGAACCCCATGCATCACTTTGGCGCTGGCCGTCAATTGCTGGATCCAGGATGCCGTGTACACCGTTTTGGAAGTTGTCGTCGAAGTCGGGGTCTATATCGCCGTAGTACACGGTGACCAATCCATACCCTCTCGCCAGAATCTTCTCTACTGGCCATCTAGTCGCGCGTTTGCCGCGCGTTGACTCATTCGCCAGGTTGTCGGCAGTGCCAATCTGCTGGTTGTTTCGCATCCACGTCGTTGGCATCCGAATACCTGGATCGGCATGGATGCTCTGGTTGCCGAAGAAGTTCAGTCCTAGAAAGGCTGGGACTGGTTGCGCTGCTTTCAGTGGCAGATACATCAAGACTTCGAAGAACGCATCTTCTGCTTCGTCGTAGCGGACCCGCCATTGCTTGCGGCGAGCTTTGCCACCGAATGCGAGTGCTTCGGTAACTGCTTCTATTTGCACGGACGGCGCTGCTGGTGCGCGCCCATACATATGCCGCCGAAATTGTTCGAGGATCTCGGGTCGGCGAATTTGCCGCCATTGTTCTGCAGTCGCAACTGTTTGGCCGGCGATCGTAACTAGCGGATCGGGAGCCAGGTGAAGTTGATTGTCCGGTAGTGTTGCGCAGGCAATCAGCAACACAGGCAACAACAGCCAATGGGCTCGCTGGTTAGGTAGTTGCGACATGGGAACGACAGCTTAGTCGCGGCTCTAGCTGGTGCGAAGCCAGCGATTGCGAAGTTTGCCGAACTCAGAAGTCATCTTGCGTGTGTCGAGCTACGTTGCCCAATCCATATCTCAGGCATAGCTGGGCAATGCTCCGGCCTCAGGCGGGCTTCGTCATTGACGTTGCCAGACGTTGTCAGACTTGTTGTTGTCTGGGAATCTGCCGGCGGGATCGAGCGTGATCTTGGTGATGACACGATCGCCAAGTTGCAGTCTCGCTAGGAAATCGCGATTGCCGTCAAACCAGACCTCGACTGGGAAGGTCACCTGCACTTCGTTCTGTGATACTGAGACGGCGTTGTCCATCAGTTTGATAGGCGGGCCATTCGGCGCAAACTCTACAAGCAAAACCACTGGCGACGGCATCTGTCCAGATTGATGAATGGTGGCCACTGTCTCGGATCCCTCGCCAGTGACTTCTGCAATGGAGCCGTCGACACTTTCCGTTGTCCAGAGCCAGTAGTACCAAAACCAACCAAGGTCGGCACCGAGTGCATTGCTCATGAAGAATGCAAAGTCCCAAGGCGAAGGATGCTTGAACGCCCAGACACGCGCATATTCGCGCATTGCTGCTTGCACTGCCTCGTCACCATAGATGCCGCCGAGCATGGATAGCATTAGCGGTGCTTTGCTGTATGTCTGGAAGCCATACTGTGGTCCTGCGTAGTTTGTGATCCACATCATCGGCGGCTCACTTTCGTCGCCCGCACGGAGGCCATAGCTCTGGCCTCGGCCATCAAGGCTCGGCTTGCGTCCTCGGCTATGCGCCCCAGATAAGATGTTCATGTAGGTGTTGAAGCCCTCATCCATCCAGCCATACATGGTCTCATTGGTGCCAACCATCATCGGCCACCATTGATGCGCCACTTCGTGGTCGGCAGCTCCCTGGTTAGAGTTGATGACCATCGGATACTCCATGCCGGCACTTGGTCCGTCTTGGAGCGTCAATTGCGGGAACGGATATGGGACCCATAGCTGAGAGTAGAACTCAAGGGCGTGACGGGAGATGCTGCCGGCCCTGGCAAAGCGGCTAGCGCGCTCCGGCAAGAAGACCATGTGAATGGGTATGGGCCCTTTGCCTGGAATGGTTGCACGCGTGGCCTTCCATACGAAGTTCTCGGCAGTAGCCCAAGCAAAGTCGTTCACCATGTCGGCGACGTAGTGCCAGCTTAGGCGATCACCGTTGACCGTTGCCTTGCCCGGTCCTTGCTCTGCCGCATTGACGATAAAGATTTCGTCGTCGCTCTTGAGGACATCCTTAAGCCGTTCTCGTGCCGTTTTGGTTAGCACCTGCTTGGGATTTTGGAGGACGCCAGTCGCAGATACAATCCAGCCAGCGGGCACGTCAATGCGCACGTCAAACCGTCCGAAGTTGTTGAAGAACTCGGCAGGGCCAAGATAGGGACTCGTGTTCCAGCCGTTGAGGTCGTCATACTTCGCGAGCCGAGGAAACCACTGCGTCGGTTGGAAGAGAGTGTCGTCCCAACGCTGCGTCATGCGGTGGCCGCGGCCAGCATTGCCGCCCGGTAGCTTCGTATGCCAATCGATTGCTAGCGTAGCTTTTGAGCCAGCTGGGATCGGTTTGGCTAACTGCACGCTCGCGATCGTTGACTGCAGGCCTGATGCGGAATTGCCGCTGGTTCTGTTTCGTGACCAACGACCGCGGCCTCCGCTCTGCGAGCTGAGGTTGATTGGCTTTCCATCGATAGTCATGCGTGTGATGACCATTCCTTCGGTTAACTCAGCAGGCACCGAGGAGCCGCGCTGGATGCGAGGCCGAAAAATGTTGTGGTCTAATCGCAACACAATGCGCGTCAGTTCATCCTTACTATTGTTGTGAATGAGGATCTTTTCTTTGCCAAAGATCGAGTGACTTTCGCGGTCTAGCCTGGCTTCGATTGTGAAGTCGGTCTGTAGCTGCCAGTAGTTTTGTCCGGGCTTGCCCGTGTAATTGCGCGTATTGGCGGCGAAGGCGCGACGAATCGAACGCGTCATCGGCATATCGCGTCGTATTGCGCGGGTATTGGATTGCAGAGATGCGCGCAACACTGCCGGTGCACCTCCTGCTTGGTTGGGGGCAACTTCTTGGCTTCTGCTGGGACTAGCAAATGCGAGTATTGCCAATCCGACCAATGGCTGAGTGGCGACTGCAAAAATACGTGAGGCGATTGGCAGCATGTGTTGTCTCCTTGGCGCGTTAGTTCGCATCGGGATATCGACGCACTCTAACCGGTTCGCCACATTGTGAGTTGTCGGGAAGTTGCATCATCTGGGAGTGAAGTAGCCAATGAGAACGCGTTTGGGCTAGCCTTGCGAGTCTATGGAACGAATGCGGTGCACGATTCTGCTCAGTGCTTTGGCGTTTTGTCTGGTTGCTAGTTGCCAAGGAGTTGGTGTCGAATCGACGAATGCTGATGCAGAGCGAGTGAATCGCTGTCTCGAGCTGGAGCGAAGGGCACTTGAGGACAACGAGGCGATCGCTACTTTGCGTTCCTTAGTCACCGCCGCGCCAAAGCGATTGTCTGGTTCCGCTGGCATGCATGCCGCTGAACAGTGGGCGATGAGCAGGATGCGCGAGATTGGCTTCGACAAAGTCACAGCCGAGCCGGTGATGGTACCTAATTGGCAGCGCGGCAAAGAAGTTGGTGAAGTGCTCGGATCTCAAGGCATGCCACTTCGCATTACTGCTCTCGGTGGCAGCATTCCAACCCCGCCAGGAGGGCTTGTCGCGGAAATTGTTGAGGTGCGATCTTTTGAGCAACTCGCTGAGATGGGAGAGGCCGCGAAAGGTAAGATTGTGTTCTTCAATCGCCCTATGCCACGCGCACTGCGTCGCACTGGTCGGGCATACGGGGCTGCAGTACCGCAGCGAAGCAATGGCGCCATTGAGACTGCGAAGGTCGGTGGTGTCATGGCCCTGGTTCGCTCAGTGACGACCGCAATTGATGGCTATCCGCATACCGGCGCGATGAATTATATCGACGGGGTAGCCCAAGTGCCGGCTGCTGCAGTTGCAACGGCGGACGCTGACGCATTGTCGATGCTGCTTGCGAAAGGGCCGGTTAAACTCCGTCTCGAACTCGGGTGCGTTACGTTACCTGATGCGCAAGGCTTCAATGTCGTCGGCGACTATCTCGGCAGTGAGCTGCCTGATCAGATGGTCTTAATTGGTGGTCACCTCGATGCTTGGGATCTTGGCGTAGGCGCTCATGATGATGGTGCCGGTGTTGCGCATTGTCTCGAAGCAGTCCGGCTACTGAAGGCTATTGGTTGCCGTCCTCGGAGGACGATACGGGTCGTACTGTTTGCCAATGAGGAAAACGGTCTGCGTGGTGCCAAAGCCTATGGAGTTGCTCACGAGCATGAGGTTGGCAAGCATGTAGCTGCGATCGAAACCGACGGCGGCGGCGCTACCCCACAGGGTTTCTCATGCTCACTCAAAGGGGCTGCAGCTGCGGCAGTTGAAGAGCTGTTTATGCCGCTTAAGCAAATCAATGCAGGCCTTTTTCTGAGTGGTGCAGGAGCTGGCGGTGCAGACATCAGTGTGCTGCATGCCCGAGGGGTCCCGTGTTTTGGGCTTTGGGTCGACGGCCATCGGTATTTTGACTACCACCACACGGCGGTCGACAATTTGGCTGCCGTCAATGAGCGCGAGTTGGCTGTAGGCGCCGCTGTTGTTGCATACGCTGCCAGCGTATTGGCAGATCAGTAACTACGGCTCATTTTGAGACAGTGCTCGGTCCTTGCCATCGGGATTACGGCAAATTATGGTCGGTTGTCATCATCATTAGTTATTGCATGTCATAATCTTAAGCATCTAAGATTGTTGCCTAGGCAGCGACAGAGAAACCATTGAAACCACTCTTTAACCTATTACTTTTGGCCGTAATTACGCCAGTCTTCTGTGCTTGTAGCAATTCGGGCTCCGGCGGCAACGGGAACTCTGATCCGCAGATCGGGGCCAACGTTCCAGGTGGTTCTGGCGACATCCCGATCACGATGTCCGGCATTTGGCAGATTCAAAATGCTGAGGTGTTAGAGACGAACTCGGCGACCCCTGCACCCCCACTGAACGGCTCTGTATTCATCATCGATTCCGATCGATTGGTATCTATCAGCGGATTGCTTGTCGACCCAGCTTCTCTGGCCGATCTGCTTGGATCTCCTCTGGGAGCTTACGTCAACCTTGTGACGGACAGCACGATGTTCTACGGCGTGATTGTCGATCGCCGTAGCGAGGGGGAGTCACGCGAAGAAGTCGCTTTGGCCGGTGGTTCTTTGGACGCCGACACGATCTTAGTCGAGGCTTATATTAGCTACCAAGCGCCCGGCGATTCTGAGGCAACCTACACGTTGTCTCAATATCAACTCGGACGAATTGGGTCGTCAACGCCGCTGGGGCTGCTTCCTGAAAGCGACCAAGACAACGGTCACCGTAGTGTGCAAAGCTTGCTGCAAGACGCGTTTGGTCGTCGTTAAGCAGTTCCAAATATGTTTTGCGCCTGCATTAAAGACCTTGCTTGAGTAGATCGACTGGGTCGGGGCACATTTAATGCATCGCGGTGTCGCCAGTGGTGTTGTGCCAAGCAATGCGCCACTTTTGCGTAGTTTGATGAAGCGCCTTGAGGGCAGCAAGGCGAGAGCCCTTTTGCCAAAGAAGTTTCGCCCGACGATCCCTGGGGAGCGTGCAAAGCTAGCTGGCTGAGTGTTGGCAAAGAACGCTGCTGTGCCGCGGTGAGTGGTTGCAAGTGCGGTCATCATGACGACTAGCGGATTTGCTCGTGAAGCAAGCGTCGGCGAGGTCGCTCAATTGGATCCAAACCAAGCCCTGTATGGCGATCTGAGTGCCTAACCCGACGACTGATGCCAAACCATCGAGTTCATGATTACTGGTGTGCCCGGGCCGCAGCGAGCCGCCAGCAGAGCCTAAATCTAAAGCAGCTAAGGCAGTAACGGTTACGTCAAAGAAGCGGGCTGCAGCCAGGGCCAAGGGCAAGGCGAGCTAGGCAGTCTGCCTGCGTGAAGATGTCGTGACGTGAATCTTGGCGATGCGCGGCTACCATACAGCCTCGCAATGGAATCGAACTCGCAAGTTGCCACGCCTTCTGCGGAAGGAGTTATTCATCTCGATGCGGTTGAGCAGTTGCTGGAAATGCCGCTGCTTGATCTAGTCTTTGCCGCTGCTGCAGTGCATCGCGAGCACCATGACCCAGCTCGAGTACAGTGCTCGCAGTTGCTGTCGATCAAGACGGGTGGTTGCCCGGAAGACTGCGGCTATTGCTCGCAAAGCGCACACCATAAGACCCCCGTTGAGCGCGAACCGCTGCTAGATGTCGAGACTGTGCTCAAGGAAGCGCAGGCAGCCAAGTCGAAAGGGGCTGACCGGTTCTGTATGGGAGCGGCTTGGCGCCAGGCTAAGTCAGGTGAGCAATTTGATCGTGTTTTGTCGATGGTGCGCGGTGTCAAAGAGCTTGGGCTCGAAGCATGTGCGACTCTCGGGATGGTCAATCCCGAGCAGGCCAAGCAACTTCAGGAGGCTGGTCTCGACTACTACAACCACAATCTCGACACCGGCAGAACGCACTACAAAGAAGTCATCACAACGCGCACATACGATGATCGTCTTGAGACATTGGCCAACGTGCGGAATGCAGGCATGAAGGTTTGCTGTGGCGGCATTCTTGGGCTTGGTGAACAACAGAAGGGGCGCGCCGAACTCCTTTGTGAGTTGGCGAACCTTGACCCGCAGCCGGAGTCGGTCCCGATCAATACGCTGGTTCAAGTTGAGGGGACACCTTTCGCTAAGGCTGAGAATGTAGATTGGTCGGACCTCGTTCGCACCGTCGCGGCAGCAAGAATCCTGATGCCGAAGAGTGTTGTAAGGCTGTCGGCCGGCCGAACAGAGATGGATGAATCTGCCCAAGCGATGTGCTTCTTGGCGGGTGCCAATTCGATGTTTGTTGGCGATGAGTTGCTAACAACGCCAAACCCAAGCCCTTCGAGTGATGCTGCTCTACTAAACAAGCTGGGTTTGAATGCTATCGCGACGCCCGAATAGTCAATCATAGTGCAAGACGGACTAGACTGTCAGTTGCAGGTCGAGCTTGATGAGCGCGCTCAGCAAGGGCTGAAGCGTGCGACGCTGCTAGATGGTCAGATTGCTGGCGTTGATTTTGGTAGCAATGACTACCTCGGGTTAGCTCGAGATCCGATCATCGCCAAAGCTATGATCGCTGCAGTCCAACAGTATGGAGTAGGCGGTCGATCGGCTCGCTTACTGAGTGGTGGTTCACCGCTCCACGAGCAGTGTGAGCGATCGGTTGCGGACTGGTTAAGTTCAGAGGCGGCTCTTTTGTTTCCGTCCGGTTATCAAGCCAACGTCGGTTTGATTTGTTCCCTTGTCGGCCGTGGTGATGCGATCATTTCGGACCGTGATAATCACGCGTCTTTGATTGATGCCGCACGGTTATCGAGGGCGCGCATTTTGGTCCACGATCATCTCGATTTGGATGATTTGGAGCGTGCGTTACGTGATGCCGCAGGAGCGCGCCGCCGTTTAGTGCTAACGGAAGGCGTGTTTAGTATGGAGGGAGACACTGCGCCGTTGCTCGCGATTGAGCGGCTATGTCGTGAGTACGATGCGTGGTTAGTTGTCGATGAGGCGCATTCCGTTGGACTGCTGGGGCCCGAGGGGGCCGGTGCCTGGGCGCAACAGTCTTCTGGCCGGGAGACTGCAGGTGACCGTCTATGTGCGCGGGTAGTGACTGGCGGCAAGGCACTTGGTGTTGCAGGTGCGTTTGTGGTTGGCAGCGCGACGCTGCGAGATCAGTTGATACACAAGGCTCGTTCCTTCTTGTTCACGACTGCGCCGCCGCCTGCACTCGCAGGCGCCTTAGTAGCTGCCATTAGCGTTTGTCGACAAGCTGAGGCGCAGCGCGCGGCCGTGTTTTCGAACGCGCACCAATTAGCGCAAGCGCTTGGGTTGCCAGAGCCCGCAGCTGCGATCGTTCCTGTTCCGATTGGTGATGCAGCAGTTGCTGCTGAACTCGCTACGGAACTTAAGAGACAAGGTTTCTATGCGCCTTCCGTACGGCCACCGACAGTTGCTCATGGCGCCTCGCGGCTGAGGCTGGTTTGTCATGCCAAGCACTCGAGTTCGGAGATAGCAGATCTGGCTCGACATATCCGTAGCCGTATATCTGGGCTAGTTCGTGATGCCGTGAAGGAGCAGCCGTTACGTCCATCCCTAACATGTGTG
The DNA here is from genome assembly GCA_965662465.1 of Planctomycetota bacterium. GTDB lineage: Bacteria > Planctomycetota > UBA1135 > UBA1135 > UBA2386. The sequence goes on from CBFIIO010000027.1 coordinate 8,548, forward strand.
GTTGGCACCGACACTGATGTTGGCAAGACCGTAGTTAGTGCTATTTTGCTTAGAGCTGCGATTTCTCAAGGTCCGGCGCGTTACTGGAAACCAGTGCAAACTGGAGATGACGACGATACGGCTAGCGTCGCACAGTTGGCCGCGGCAATGCCGTCGCAGTTGCTTCCGAATCTGGTTAGCTTTCCATTGCCGGCTTCGCCGCATGCGGCAGCGGCAGCAGCTGGCAGTCGTGTCGATGTTGCTGATTTGCAGCAGGCCTTGGACGAACATCGTGCCACTCATTCGGATAGTCACTTCCTGCTTGAGTTTGCAGGTGGGCTGTTGGTCCCGTTTGCTCTCGATCCGCTCGTGACGCAGGCGGATTGGTTGGCCAGTATGGGCGCGCAAGTTGTGCTAGTAGCCCGCGCAGGTCTTGGCACTTTGAACCATACGATGTTGACGATCGAAGCGATGAGTCGGCGCGGTCTAAAACCTGCAGCGTTGTTCTTGGTCGGAGAGCAACATCAAAGCAATAGCGCAGCATTGCGGGCGATGTCGTCAATTCAGCGCGTCTACGAAGTGCCGCATTTCCCGTCGCTCAATACCGCATCAATTGATGCGTGGCTCGATAACCATGACATTACAGGTTTGTTCCGTGTCTGACCTACCTCAGCGTGATGCTCGAGTGGTTTGGCATCCGTATACGCAGCATGGTGTCGAGCCGGAGCCATTGCCTGTGGTCGGTGCGAAGGGCGCATGGCTTGAGCTTGCTGATGGGCGACGCTTGCTTGACGGGATTTCTTCATGGTGGGCTAACTTGCATGGTCATTCGCATCCTGCGTTGGTCGCGGCAATAAGTGAGCAGGCGCAACGTCTCGACCATGTGTTGTTTGCTGGGGCTACTCATGAACCAGCGGTGGAGTTGGCGGAGCAGCTTCTTGCGATAGCACCTAAGGGACTGTCGCGCGTCTTTTATTCTGACGACGGCTCAACAGCAGTTGAAGCTGCTCTGAAGATGGTGCTGCAGGCGTGGGTGCACCGTGAGCAGCCTGGGCGTCGTGTTTTTGTTGCGCTTGAGGGAGCCTTTCATGGCGACACCTTTGGCGCGATGGCGGCGGGCGATCCAGACCCATTTTTCCAGCCGTTCGAGCCGATGATGTTTGAGGTGCGGCGCGTGCCAGTTGACGCGAACGCGCTGGCACAGGCATTCGATGAGTTGGGAGATCGAGCCGCTGGGTTCATCCTCGAGCCGCTGCTGCAAGGTGCAGCTGGCATGCGCGTGATGTCGACTGAGTATGTGCAAACTGCTCGGCGTCTATGCGATGAGTATGGCTTGCCGCTAATTGCCGACGAAGTGATGACCGGGTTTGGTCGTACAGGTGCGATGTTTGCGTGTGAGCGAGCAGGAATATCCCCAGATGTAATGTGTCTCGCGAAAGGCATCACTGGTGGCATGCTCTCACTGGCTGCGACACTCGCAACGGAAGATTTGTTCAATAGCTTCCTCCACCATGATCGGTCCAGGTTCTTTCCGCATGGCCACACATTCACGGCCAATCCAATTGCGTGTGCAGTTGCGCTAGCGTCGCTGAAATTGTCGTTAGATAACAATGTGCCAGCCCAATTGGAACGAATCGGTAGTGGCGTCTTCGAGCAGTTAGCAGACCTAGCAGACCATGATCGAGTTAGCAATTTGCGGCATCTTGGTGGCATGACGGCTTTTGACATCAACATGCCAGCTGGTCAGGGCGGCTATCTGTCAGAATTGACGCCGCACCTAAGGCGCGAAGCGATTCGCCACGGTGTTCTCTTGCGGCCGCTCGGCAACGTGCTCTATGCCTTGCCACCTGCGTGTCTAGACGATGCGCAAATCACGAAGGTCGCTGAAGTGATGCGTGAGCTTGTGCTGACGCTGCCGTAACGGTCATCGAGGCAGCTAGCTGCCGCCACATCGAGATCGATCACATGCAAAGGAGCCTACTTTTTGTCGGCCGTAGACTCTGTGGCGGCTGGCAACGGAAGTAGCGTCAGCGCGGACTCTCTGACCGACTTTCGGAAGCTGCTTAGGTCTTCGCTGAAGAACTGCGCAACCAGTTGCTCAATGTTGGTCGCTTGCTTAGCGGCCTTTGCCATGCCATCAAGTTCGGTCTTGTTGGGTTTGTCCAAGGAGTTTGAGATTCGTGCTGATCGCATAAACTTGCTCATCAGCCCGTTGTTGTTGCGGCGGATCCCCTGGATTTTCTCGTCCTTATCCCAAAGGGCTTCCTGCAGTTCTTTGTGTGCCGTGTCGATGTCTTTCAGGGCCGCTCGAATGGCTTTTAGTGGATCTTCACCATCCTTGGGCTTCTCTTCGATGGCAAGCCGTGCACGGACAACATCAATCTGTTTTTTGATCGGCGCTAGGCGCTGTGTCACCTCATAGAGTCGCAAGTTCAGTTCTTCGCGCGCAGCACGCAGGGCGTCTTTGCTGGAGCTGTCCGTTTTTGAAACAGGAATACGCGGATCGTTCAGGACTTGTACTTCGACTTCTTGCGACTCGCCTTGGAATCGCACCGTTATCTTGTAGACGCCGGCAAGCACCTTGCGACCACTAGGTGGCATTTTCGGCTGCTCTTGGAATTTGCGACTGGGGCCTGGGCTGCCGTCTCGCTCGTAGTTCCAGTTGATGCGATTCAGTCCGAGATGAACGTCGCGCCGAAAGGTCCGGATCAATGTTCCTGATGCATCGCGTACTTCGACCGTAACCTTGTCTTTTGGGTCCTCGTCAGCCGCTGGCTTATCGCTATCGCTATCGCTGTCAGCCGTTTCAGTCGCTGGCGTTTTGGCTGAGGCTGATTCTTGTCGTGCCTTGTTCTTGATTGGGTCGGGATGATCTAACTCCTCGGCGTTTGCCAGCAACTGCAGAACGACGCTGGTGGTCGCAGTCGGTCCGCGGAACTCACCTTGTCCTGGAAAACGCGTGCTCGGTGTCTGCGCGGTGCCATGCATGATCGCTGGTCGCGGCTTGAATACGTGCAGTTTCTTCTGCAGCATTTCGGGCGTCATACTGCGCAATGGTGAGATGTCGTCGATCACAAAGATCGAACGACCGTGGGTGGCAACGACTAGGTCGCCATCACGTGTTTGCGTCGTGATTGCGCGTGCTGCGCAGGTAGGGACTCCATGGCGCCAAGCGTTCCATTGTTTGCCGCCGTCTAACGAAACGAATAGGCCAAACTCGGTGCCGACCCACAGAAGGTGCTTTTGCACGGGGTCTTGTTCGATTACGTGGCAATAGCCGTCGATGCTACTGGTAGCTAATGACGTCCAAGTCGCGCCGTAGTCGCGCGTGACATAGACGTAGGGGGTCCAGTCGGAGTTGCGATGGCCGTCGAACACCGCAAATGCGGTTGCTGCGTCAAACTTGCTGGCTTCGATATGCGGGCACCATGTGTTGTTCGGCAGATCTGGAATGTTGGGTTCGACGCTTACCCAGGAGTCACCGCCGTCGCGCGTAATTTGTACGCGGCCATCGTCTGTGCCTGCCCAAATAACACCGCTTGCGATGCTGCTAGGGGCAATCGTTATGATCGTGCAGTGATTTTCAGCGGCGGTGACGTCGATCGTCAAGCCGCCACTCTCGTCTTGCTTTTGCCAGTCAGGATTATTGGTCGTGAGATCTGGTGAGATCACCGTCCATGCTTCGCCGCGATTATCGCTGCGGTGAACAAACTGACTACCATAGTAGATGGTGTTACTTCTGGCTGGATCGAGCGCGATGGCTGAGTTCCAGTGGAAGCGCAACTCTGTTTCGTCGAGAGCAGGAGGGCGGATAGATTTGCGCGAACCAGTGCGCAAGTCATATCGAACAAGCGATCCACCTTGACTCATGGCGTAGCCCTGGCGACTGTCGGCTGGATCTGGAATCGTCGCGAAGCCATCGCCAAAGCACACTTCTTGCCAGTGCAGATTACGAATGCCGCCGTTTTCCCAAACGGTCGATGGGCCGCGCCAGCTGCCGTTATCCTGCAAGCCGCCGTAGATGTTGTAAGGCACCTCGTTATCGACCGCGACGTGATAGAACTGCGCTAGCGGCAGGTTGCGGCAAAATCGCCAGGTAGATCCTTGGTCACGGCTTGTGTAGACGCCGCCATCGTTGCCAATCAGGATGCGCTGCGAATCCTGTGGGTCTATCCACATAGAGTGATGATCAGGATGTGCTGCATCCCAACCAACGAGGCTTTCAAAGCTACGACCGCCGTCGGATGAAACATCGATGACGGTGTGCATGCTGTAGACGCGGTTAGGGTCTTGGGTGTCGACTCGGATGTCGCAGAAGTAGAATGGTCGCGGCGCAATGTTGTCTTGACTGTTGACCGTGCGAAATTTGAAGCCGCCATCATCACTACGAAGTAAGACGCTCTTTTTGGCCTCTGTTAGCGCGTAGATCGTGTTGGGTGAGCTCGCTGATATAGCGAGGCCAATGCGCCCTAGTTCTCCTTTTGGTAAGCCATCATCATTGTCTAGCCGCTGCCAATTGTCGCCACCATCAAGTGTTCGGTAGAGGCCAGAGCCTGGGCCACCACTTTTGAACGACCAGGGCCATCGGCGGTGTTGCCACATGCTGGCGAAAAGTTTGTCAGGATTGCGTGGATCAATGATCAGATCACTGCAGCCAGTGCGCTCGTCGACGAAGAGGCTCTTGTGCCAGGTCGCACCACCGTCGGTGGTTTTGAAAACGCCGCGCTCGGCGTTTTCGCCCCAGCTTGTGCCGAATGCGGAAACCCATGCCGTATCTGCATCATCTGGATGAAGCACGATGCGGTGGATGCGCTCGGTCTTTTCGAGGCCCAGTTTGCTCCAGGTGCGGCCGCCGTCGAGTGTCTTGTATATGCCGCGGCCGACGCTTGCCGAGTTTCTTGGATTGCCTTCGCCAGATCCGACCCAGACGATGTCTGGGGAGTGTTCGTTAATAGCTATCGCGCCAATGGACGCGACGTCCTGCTTATCAAAGACTGGCTTGAAGGTGATGCCGCCGTCCGTTGATTTCCAGACGCCGCCTGCGGCAGCCCCTGCCCAGATGATCCTGGGGTCACCTGCGACTCCAGCGACTGCGCCGATCCGCCCACCTACGACGGCTGGACCGATCGCTCGGGCTTTGATCTTGCTCAGCAAAGAGAAGTCAAATGCCGGCGTCAGTTCCTGCGCGAGCAGCGGAGCCTGAAGGACGGCGAGAAGAGATAGCGTGACGCTGCGTGCAGTCATGGAGAGCACAACATACGTGTTGCAGGCAGAGACTGCATTCTTCAGTTGGTAGTCGCAACTCGCATCGGGCATGCCAAATTGAGTCGGCATGCCATGGATAGTCAGGGCCGCTGACTGAGCGCTGCATGTCATTTGCGCTATCTACTGTCGGGCTCGCCAACTTGGCAGGTTGAGCGCTGCGTTGCTAGATACCGAGTTACGGTTTATTGGGACCTGCTGCTGCGTCCACTAGCTTAGGTTCGGCCGAGGTGCCGTTGGGCACCATTCGGGCAGCAAGAACTCCGCACAATAGGCCAACCAAAGTCGCGTTGGCGACATCGCCAAAATACTGGATTGCCCAGCCAGCACCGGTGACGAGGGTCGCGACCGCGATCCTCCGGGGTGAGTTAAGGCTTCATAGCATGTTGCTTACTGGAACTGCTGGTTGGTGTTGATTGCACCGGGTGAGTCGATGGCGGCCGGCTGCCAGGCGAAGTTTGCGTAGCTGTCACCCGTGCCACTTAGCCGTAGTGAGAAGCCTATTGGTGTCGAGGAAGTCTCGTTAACCCCGATGTTGGTAGAAGTCATTCCGTTGGCGGCGCCGTTGTTTGCCTGGAAGACGCCTTCGTAACTGAGCAGCTGCATCACGACACCCGACGACGTCACGAGTGCGATGCCATCGGTGCTGTTTTGAAGGTTCGGGAAGTTGAATGACAACACCCCAAAGTTGTTTTGCTGATTGGGGAAGGTGCCGCGAAGGTTGACGCGACTATATGCATTGCCGCTGTTGCCGTCATAGGCGATTAACAGCCAACCGTTGACGTTTTCACCAGCGCGGCCGGCTACTTCGACAAACTCACCAACGTCGAATCCTGAATTGTCGTAGTGCAGTTCGTTGATCCAGACTTCGGGAGCGCGCGCGTTACTAGTCGTGCCACCGCATGTGTTGTTGTAGATGCAGTCGACCCAGTTGGGATTGTCGATGAACGGGTTGCGATTGCCTTGGTAGCCAAACACCGCGTTGTTGCGCGCAATTTCTTTGGCATCGACAGGATCTTGCTGGTGCCATTGCAAAAGCACGCTGAGCTTTCCCATGTAGGCGTCAGAGATGTTGCTGCCAGTAGTGCTCTGCGAGATCAGCGTGATGTTGTCAGTCAGGTGAAGGTTCGGTTCGGCAGCGCCAGTGTTGCCGTTGTTGCCGCCTTCATAGCGAATGTCCATGTAGAACAACGCTCTTGCCATGTCCCCTTTGCGATCGCTCCAGACTTGCCAGCTACCCGGGGAGCTACTGGTTGTCTGCCAGTTCGAGTTTCCTGGAAATGAGCCGCTGCCACCGCCTACGCCACCGTTGCTAGTAGTCGTGTATTCATTCCAGCCAGCATTGCCGTTGTCAAAGACGCGGCGGTTACGCGCTTGGTTGTAGTTGTCGTCGCAGAGAAACAGGTGGTGACAGTCGGTATACGGATAGTTCGAGCCGCTGTTCGTTGGAAACCCGTAGCTGTTTGGCCAAACGTGCTCGCGGTTGTAGTTGCTGTTACCGCCGCCAGCTTTCGGAAACGATGCGTTGCGGTAAATGTCGAGGATGCGCGAGCCGTTGCTTGGGTCTTGGTCTGCTGCTTCCAGCACATTCCAAGTGTCAACGCCGCCTGACGTATATGGGATCTTGGTGTGGTCGTCGATTACAGCGTGGAGGCTGCTTCGCAGTAGTGCTGCTGATGAAGTGTTGACGGAAAGGTAGTAGGTCGTGGGGGCTTGCCCGTAAGCGACAGTCGTTAGCGTGAGAAGGGCAATTGCAGAGCGCATGGGTCTCGTATCATAGCCGACTGACGAACGATTGGTTCAAGTTGACCGGCCTTAGCTCGACCGGGAATGTGAATGGTGCGGTCTAGCGTTTGTCCACAGTTGGCTCGAGGTGTGGGGAGGGGCTGCTATCAAGCGACGGATGATCGCCATTGGTGTCGGCAGTTCGTTGTCCGCAGCGTGCTCATGGATGTTGCGCCTGCCATCGGATTGGCTGCTGCTTGGGTCCCAGAATAGTGCGTATGGCCGGTGAATATGCCGGTAGCCGCATGCGTGCCTGAGGGCCGAAATTGAGAAACTCACTATGAATTTTCTCCTGATCGCGACGTTTGCCTGCGCTTCGCGCTTGTTGTGGCCATGCTTCACAAACGCCTAGCTATGTCCGCGGTGCTGATCGCCCTGGCGTTCCTGGCGTCATCTTGCACTTTGGCCAAGCCCTTGATTGGTGCCGTTACCGCCCCGGCTTACCTTTTGGCAAGCGACGACTGCAATGGCTTCGATTCATGCACTTTGCCTTGTGGGCTAGTTGCAATGGCAGCTGTTGGTGCCGTCGGTGGGTTGGTTACGGGCGTTATCAGCGACGTCTACTGGCTCAGTGGTGAGGCCGACGAACCAACCCGCAACTTTCATGACCCATTCGCGACCAATGTGGGGCGTGATCATTGAGCTGTCGTGTGGAGGCAGAAGAAGCGGCGACGTCTTAGCTGACCCAGTTGATGGTGATCGTTGCTTCGATGTCAGGGTGCAGACTTTTGTGCACGGGGCAGGTGTGGGCCGTGTTCTCGAGGAGCTTTTTCTGTTCCGGCGTGTAGCTGCCATGAATGGTCAGGGACACGGGCAAGCGACCGATGCGACGCGGCGTCGCATTCATATGCTTTTCTACGGTTGCCTGGCAGCCCTTGAGGTCGAAGTTGTGGCGACGAGCAACGATGCCCAGAGTTGTCAGGATGCAGGTTGCTAGTGCTGTGGCAACGAGGTCCGTTGGTGAGAAAAATCGACCGAGCCCTTCGTTGTCTTTTGGCGCGTCGGTTTGCAGTGTTGCATCTGACGGACCATGACTTGCCGTGCAGCAGAGATCGCCTTCGTAGGTGGCATTGATAGTGACCATGTCGGTCAGCGTATCTTGGTTACTCTTTGGTCGTGAGTAATTCGTAAGCGCGCTGGATTGCTTGGAAGCGCTGGGTTGCCTCTTTTTGCGCGACGGGCCCTAAGTTTGGTTGCGCATCAGGGTGAAATTTACGAACAAGTTCGCGATGTCTCCGCCGGATTTGCTCCTGGGATGCGTCGAGTGGCAGACCGAGCACCGCTAGCGAATCACCTCGCGGATGAACTTCTTGTGGGCCTGCGTTTTGCCGTTGCCGTTGCCTTTGGCCTTGGCCATGTTGGTTGCCGGCAAGGAACTGGGCGCGCGCTAAATGGAAAAGCATCCTTGCTCGTCCAGGAGCGAGCTGCATGCCTCGTGCAACGTCGGCTAAAGCACGGTGTTCATCCGGGCGAAAGTTGCCGTCAGCGAATGCCACTAACGCGCACCAGCAGAACAGCGAATCTAGCTCGGCTTGGTCGAGGTTGGTGGCAATGCGCGCAGATAAACCGACTAAGTCCTCGATCTGCAGGGGCTGCATCTCCCAAGTGCGGATCTCATGTGATTGCACCGGATCATCGAATCGCTGCAGTAAGAACTGCCGCACCATTTCGCGTTCGGACGTCGTGATCGGTCCGTCTGACTCCGCAACGGCGACTAGTAAATAGAAGACGCGACGTGGCAATGAAGCGCGTTCAAAAGCTTGATGGGCTGCGGCTCCCCATTCTTTACGAGTGTTTTGTCGATAGCTACTTAATCGCGATATCGGCCCAACACTGCCTAGTGCCAGATGAAAGCCCATCAGCCCAAGCGACAAGCTGATCAGTCCAATGGGATCTTTGATTGGAAAAAACCGAAACAGCATGCCCGTCCCGGAAGCCACCAGGATTGCTAGGCCTATTGCGAACCTAATCAGCCAATACTGCAGAGTCGTGCGATCAAACATCGTGCGGGCTTCACGGTATCACCGCGTCAGCTTTTCACTAAACGCCTACTTGCCGATCATAATTCTGGCCGGCGTAGTTCTGTAAATCTGGAGTGTGTTTGTCAGTGCGCCGTTGCCGGGGGCTGAGTTCTTTCGATTGATCCTGGGCAAAGGCCTGACAATCACGCGGGGCGTGATTGCGCTATCCCCTGGCGGATTTGCCAGCACGTGCGACGAACAGGCTGCCGACGATCATAATCATGCCAATCCAACTCCACATGCCGGGCGTTGTCTGGAAGAACACCATGCCAAAAATGGTCGCGAATGCGACCTGCAGATAGCCTACCGAGATGGCTTTGCCTGCAGGTTCGCGCATCAGGCCGTTGGTTAGAGCGATTTGAGCCATCTGTGTGACCACGCCGACGCCAATTAATAGAGCCCATCCATACATATCCGGCCAGACCCATTCATAGATGGCAAATGGCAGGCTGATGGGAACGGTGACAATCGGAAAGTAGAAGACCACAAGTTGTGGCGGATCCGTTTTACCTAGGCGGCGTACGGCTACATATGCGAGCGACGCAAATAACGCACCACAAACGCCGACTGCTACGAATGGCCAAGCAATGTCTGGTTCGCTACCAACTGTGGCAAACAGTGATGCGGGTTGTGCAATCATCAGCACACCACTGAACGCGAGCGCCATCCCGAGTAAGATGCGAGCTTGCAGCTTCTCTCCAATCCAGATAGCCGCGACGACTGCAGTCATCACCGGCGAGATTTGATGGATGACGGTGGCTTCAGCAAGCGGCAAGTGATTGACGGCGGCGTAGTAGCACATTAGTCCGCCCGAGCCAAACAGGCCGCGCAGCAGCAGGAGGCGCGTGTTATTGCCTAGCGGTCGAATGCCAGCTTGCTTGAGCGCGATTGTGCTAAGGGTCAGCGTTACTATGGCTCGCGCGAAGACGATTTGCATCGTCGGCAGCCCGCAATTGCCGGCGAGCTTCACTAGCAGCGCCATGACCGCAAACCAAAAAGCGGCTTGCAGCATGTAGATCATGCCGCCAGCAGGTGGCTTGGAGTTCGCGTGTCCTGTTGAGGATGACGGCATCTTTGGCTGACTCAACGGGGGAGCAACCGCTCGCTGGATAATCCCATGACTTGGCAGAAGCTCTGGACGAGATTGTGGGACGCATCAAAGCAGAAGATCATCGAGCCGCCCTCAGGTAGCAGCTGTTTGACACTTGTTGAGGCCGCTTGTGCAATGGCGTCAGGTGAACAACCGATTACGCAGGTCTTATGATCTAGCAGCATCGGATCTAGCACGATGACGGGTGTCGGTCCATTTGGCTCCGACGCGGCCGCAGCCACGATTGCTTTTGTGGTGCTTTGGTTGCTGGTTGCGATCATCAATACGCGACAGCCCGCAAGAAGTAGTTGTTTGGCTTGGTCGACCGGCGAAGTCTCGGCTTTGCCTTCGATGAAGCTGAGTTGCGGGTAGCGCGAACATGCATCTTCAATTTCGTCATGCACAAGTTGTTGCCATGGATTCGCGTAATCGACTTGGAGCATGCCTACTTGGTGGATCTCGTCAGTCTCAGGATTCTCCGTGAGTATTCCTGCGTGTTGCGCGCGTGTGTATGCCATGTAGGCATCGCCAGCTGCTCCGCGTGAGGTGCCACCTGCAGCACGGTTTGCTAGCGTGAATGTCTTGGTTCCGATCTCGACTTGATTGGGTGGCAGTTTGATTCCGTTGCTTGCAAGCAGGGCGAGGTCGACCGCCGCAGTTGCCCCAGTTTCCGCGACAATCACGTTGTCGCAAAGTTCCTCGGTGGAGTTAGGAATCGAGCCAATGGTGACGACGAATGGTTGGGTAGCCCGCCTGGCAGCGGCCGTGCGGGCGAGAATCTCTTGATTCTTAGCTCCAAATGCAACGATCAGTGTCGCGTCGGCTTCGGCACTGACGGTCTCGGTTAGTGTCGTTGTGGTGCACTTTGCTACGACTTGGTAGTAACCGTCCAGATCCTTCGCCAGCGGTTCATTGCTGCAAGCTGAGATCGTTAAGCAAAGCAAGAAGGTCAAAGAACGCATCAACATCGATCGTTGATGATGACCCGGCCAGCTATCGCATGCCAGAACAGCTTGGGTCATGGTCGATGAGTTCCGGCGCGGCTAGCTAGCAAAGAATGTTGCCAGCTCTCGGGTGACTACCTCAGTCGCTAGCTTGCTTGGGCATAGTTCACGCGTGATCTCGCCATACTCTTGTTCAGACGGCACTCCGAAATATAGCTCTGGGATCGGCGTATCTGGTCCATCGGCTTGCCAGGATGCACCATCATGCTCGGGCTCTAGCTGCGCCAATCTTTGCGCGAGTGGTCGTAGATCGCGTCGTAGAGGAGCGTGAATGGTCACTAAGTCAAACCAGCTCTCCGTGCGATCATGGTAACGGTAGTACGTCTCGCCAGCCTCGCGTATGACATGCAGCACCCGGTAAGCCCCTGCAAGGGTATTGAGGGTCATGCGATGTCTTGGACCGTTGGATTGCAGCACCGCCATGGCGAAGGGTGCAAGCAGCTGTCGTTCGATCGCTCCGCGTTGGCCTGCGTCAATCTCGCCCTGAACAAGAGCCATCTCGTCTTCGTAGAGCATGCGGTAGCTGCCAATGTGTGACAGCATCGATTCGCCGCGCTCCATTAGCCACTCGTAACGACGCAGGCAGAGTTCGTCATGATTCTTGGGATTACGAAGAGCACCTCGAACAGGCGAATTCTCATCACCCAAATGCTTCACGATGCGATCAATGGCAAAGGCGCGCCATGTTACCCAGCAGCCAAAATCTCCGACGGCCGCGGCTGCAAGTAGTAATTCTTCGTGGCGAAACGCTATGTCAGGCTGCAGCACGGCGAGTAGTGAGCCAAATCCATCCGTGTCGTAGTGATCGTTGACGACATGCCTTGCTTCGCCAAGAAACTCTTCGCGTTCGGCGGTCGGAGCGCGAGCGAATCGGAGTGCGATGCCCGTGCTGAGGTCGGCACGCCACTGCTTGGGCGTTCGGTTGCCCGGCCAGTGCGACAAATTTGGTCCTTCGGGGGTCATTCCGTCCACCGATAGATGTATTTTTGGCGCGCCGTCGTCACCGGCGTAGGCTAGTTGCAGCCGTGGCATGGGGCCGTCATCGAGGCCGGTAAAGTTCATCGCCTTAGTGGCTTGGGTTGCGGATCGGTGGGGATACGAATCGGGTGCGATTGACCAATGCTTGGCAGCTTCTCACGAGCTGCTAGGCCGTTGACCATTTCGTAAACAGAGAGCAAAAAGTAGCTTCGATCGGTAGGGCGAGAGCCTACTAGTCGAAGTTTCTATCCGGCTAGACTAACGGTCGCCACGGCTGCCTGTGGGATCACTCGTCAGAAGAAGCTTGCAAAGCTCTCTTTGGTGGCTAGATTCCTCGACCCCCAAGGCGTGGGGACGTAGCTCAATTGGTTAGAGTACCAGACTGTCGATCTGGAAGTTGCGGGTTCGATTCCCGTCGTCCTCGCCACAAAAGCCTCACTGCTCAATCGGGCAGTGAGGCTTTTTCATTCCTGCAGTGCCCATCGGGGTGCTTTCCCAAGCCTACGCGGGACTTGGCAGACGGCTGGTTTGGGGAGTATTTGCAGGTTTTGAGACTGCTAGCAAGCCGGCGGTCAGCACAGCTGCCATCGGTCTAGCAAGTTTTGACCCGCTTCTCGACGCTGCTGTGTCGTTGCAGGGAGGTCGAGATCAGATCTGCCAAATGTGTCGTAAGACCATTAAATGAAGAGCTTTAAGATTTTGTTTTGGCGCAATTGGGGGCGTTATGATCTTTGGATGGATACTGAGGGAAACGGCTCCTCGGGACTTACGAATGTGCTTCTGATCGAATGGATTGCGCTGTTTTGGTGTGCGCATCAGCGCGAGATTCGGGGCACGTTCTTCGGCTGGGGCTATGGGACGCATCAGGTCAGTCGTGAGGGCGACCTGGGCGCCGTCAAAAAATACGCGGAGGACGCAAGCAGGTCGGGGTGGCGGTAAACGGGTGTTTGGTGCCTCAATAGCGCCAACGCCTTCATTCACCTGATAAGCAGACCTTGGGGTGGCAACTCCGAGTAAATCCTGTGATCCCCGGCGAGTCGGGTGGTGCTTCCTGGGTTCAGGAAGTGCGAGCCAAAGTTGCTACATGCTTCCTTCGTTCGGGACGTTGTCGCGGTCTCCCAATCTCGACGCCGTCGTCGGTCCCGACTGGACCAAGGCCGAACATTATTGGGCCGCGGATGATCCAGCTCGAAGGTTGGCGCTAGCGGTCGGAAGAGACGACTTGGCAAGGTCTGCACCTCGGCTTTCGGTTGGGGCGTCGAACCGGCCCGAATTGGGGCTATCTGGGCATATTGATCAAGCAAAGTGCCGGTTGCGGTCGATTTACTCAGCGGGCTAGACAGTTTCCTTCACTGGTTAGAGGTCGTCACCGTGTCACTAAAGATTCAAGATCTACTCCGTTCGATGGTCCAGAAAGGGGCCTCTGATCTGCACGTTAAGGCCGGCAGTGCGCCTGGGTTTCGGATCGATGGAGAAGTCTCTCAGCAGGAAGAGTTTGGGGTGCTGACACCTGCCATGACTTCCGAGCTTGCTCGACAACTGATGGCGCCTGAACAGTGGGAGCGCTTCTTGTCGGATAAGGACATCGACTTTTCACATGCTGTGAAAGATCTCGCGCGTTTTCGAGTGAACGCACTGCACCAACGTAGTGCGGTCGGAATTGTCATTCGTCAGATCCCTGATGAGATTCCCGACCATAAGAAGCTCGGTTTGCCGCAGATCTGTCTCGATCTTGCTGCCAAACCTCGAGGTCTGGTCTTGGTCACCGGTCCGACTGGATCCGGTAAGTCGACGACCCTTGCGGCGATGATCGATTTCATCAATCAAAACGAAAGCGGTCACATCCTGACGATGGAGGACCCGCTTGAGTTCGTCCACAAGGATAAGAAGAGCTTCGTTACGCAACGTCAGATTGGGCAAGACTGTGCAACGTTCAGTGAGGGCTTGCGCCGGGCGCTGCGTCAAGATCCAGATGTGATCTTGATTGGTGAGATGCGTGACCTCGAAACGATCTCTATGGCAATCACTGCCGCGGAGACGGGCCACCTAGTGTTTGGCACTTTGCATACATCTAGCGCCATCTCGACGGTTGATCGTATTATCGATGTGTTCCCCGCAGATGCGCAGCAGCAAGTGCGCGTTCAGATGGCATCTACGTTGCAAGGAGTGATTTCGCAAACTCTCGTGCCAAAGATTGGCGGAGGGCGAATCGCTGCTCGGGAAATCTTAGTCGGTACCGACGCTGTCAAATCGCTGGTTCGTGAAGGGAAGTCCCAGCAAATCCTGAATTTGATGCAGACTGGCAAGCAGTATGGGATGGTCACACTCGAAGACGATCTATTGCATGCTTACAGCGAAGGGCTGATCGCCGCGGATGATTGCATTTCTAAGGCCAATCGCCCTGATGATGTGCGTCGGCGTATAGAGACCATCACACCTAAGAAGAGTCCAGCTACTATGGGTGGGGCGAGTCAGCGTGCTAGTTCGGCTGCCGGAGCGGCACGCGCTGGGATTTCTGCTGCCTCCCCAGCGAACGCTGGAGTAGGTGGCATCGCTGGTGCGCGTCCGCGTCCAGCATCTTCTGGTGTGATCGGTGGTCGACCGCAGTCGACTTTTCATGAGTCGACCGGTCTTCGCGCTCGCAAGCCGCAACGTCCAACTTGATCTGTTGCGCGTAACCGTGGCGAAAAGCAATACGTCCGGGGCGTCTTTTGGACGTATGGTGGACGGCTCTCATGTCTTTGCCGTTTCTGCCGATGTTCATGCTCGTGTGCTGCGCGAGTGGTCTATTGGCGCAGGATGCAGGTAGACGTAGATCTTGTCAGATTGGCCGGATCACAGTTGAGAATGCACCGATACTCGACGGCATTCTAACGGATGCTTGCTGGGCCAATGCCCCAGCCATTGGCGAACTGGTGATGGTCGAGCCGTGGCTCGGACGCAAACCAACAAAGCAAACGATCGTCAAATTGCTGCACGATCAAAAAAATCTCTACATCGGTATCTGGTGCGAGCAGGATCCAAGCACCGTGCGCGACAGTCAGCGTGTTCGCGACGCACGGCTAGATCCAGACGATCGCATCGAGTTGATGTTCGACCCGTTTGAGAATCGGCGTACGGCTTACTTCTTTCAGGTTGGTGCTGGTGGATCGCTTGGCGACGCTCTGGTCTCGGCCAACGGGTCGCGTTTCAGTAAACCGTGGGATGCCATCTGGGACGCGAGGTCGCGCAAAACAGATGATGGTTGGACCTGCGAGCTAGTGATCCCATTCCGCAGCATCCCACGGAAGAAGGGTGCGAAGTCTTGGGGCTTTAATCTGAAGCGGCATATCCGTGATCGCAACGAAGAGTTCCAGTGGGCTAATCCGAGCCAGGCAGTGCCATTTTTCCGCATTAGTGAGTTTGGCACGATCACAGGGATAGGCGAAATCGACGGCGGAATTGGACTAGAGGTCGTTCCATATGTAGCCGCTGGCCTATCGCGTGACCGTCAAGTCAGCAGCGATGACTGGCAGTTTGATCCCGATATGGGCGGCGAGATCTACTATCGGGTCACGCCGTCTTTGACCTTGGCGACAACGGTCCTTACTGATTTCGCGCAGACCGAGAGCGACAGCCGTCAGATCAACCTCAATCGCTTTCCGTTGTTCTTCCCTGAGAAGCGCGACTTCTTTCTCGATGGTGAGAGCTACTACAGCTTTGGTTCCCAGTTCGCCGGTGGAACTAGGTTCTTGCCGTATTTCACACGGCGTATCGGTCTCAGCAGCGGTAAGCCTGTGCCGATTTTATGGGGTGTGAAGATGCAGGGCGAAGCTGGTCCATTTGAGATCGGTTTGCTTGATGTGCAGGTTGATGGAGCGTCGGCAACTAGTGAAGAGAATCTCGCTGTTGCACGGGTCAAATATGCGCTTGGTGAGCAGACGTTTGTTGGCTTGATCTCGACCAATGGCAACCCAGCCAGCACGGGTGCCAATACCGTTGGCGGCATAGACTTCTACCATCGTATTCCCGAGTTTATTGGCGATATGGATCTCCAGGTCACGCTTGATGCGCTTGGCTCAACTGGCGAGTCTGATAATGACGACGGCGAAAGCTTTGGCATTGATCTCAATTCACGTGGCAAAGAGTGGTCTGTGCAAACAGGTACGCGTTGGGTGTCCGATGACTTCTCGCCCGCACTAGGCTTTGTGTCCCGCAAGGGCATACGGCAATCTGAGTTGGAGGTCGGCTACCGTCCGCGAGCTGCCGAAGGGAGCATCATCCGTCGCTACTTGTTTGAGGTCTCTGCCCGACGTGCGGAAGAGTGGGAAGGTGCGCCTCAGGAAGTGCGAGCGCAGATCGACGATCTCGGCCTTGAGTTTCAGAGCGGTGACGAAGTAACCCTTTACTTAAGTCGCCGTTTCGAACGCGTAAATACTGAGTTCGATCTCTTTCGAGAGTCGACTCCCGTGTTTGCCGGTGACTATTGGCAAACACGATCTGGAGTGCGCTTCCGTGGTAGTAAGGGTCGGCCGATTAGTGGCAATGCGAGCGTCTTCTACGGGGACTTTTTTGATGGCACCAGCACTAGCATCCGTGGAGATGTTGACTGGCGGGCGTCACCCTTGTTGCAGATGGGGGTCGGCTACAGCTCGACGGTTGCGGATCTCGGTCCAGGTCGAGAGTTCACGACGCATATTGGCTCAACCACGCTCGACTTTTTTGTCTCACCAACCCTGAGTCTGCGCAACCTTCTGCAATACGATAACGAGTCCAACTCGATTGGTTGGCAGAGTCGATTGCGGTGGATTTACTCGCCGGGCTGCGACTTCTTCTTCGTGCTGGGTTCCAACTGGCAGCGCAGTCGAGATGTGATTACGGGTGAAGAATCGATTGTGCCAACCGATCAGGCGGTGAATCTCAAGATCGCACATACCGTGCGATTCTGACCGGGTTCTGTATTTCGCCCTCCCGAACGAGTGTTGCCGACCAGCATTTCGGGACTACATGGGGTATCGCCTCGCGATATGACCTTGTGAAGAACCTTATTGGCCCTGAATGCGTCGTAACCCGCTACACTTGTAGCGGGCGCTACCCCCGACCCAGATTTCCATTATGCGCACATTGCTACTGACCTGTTTCCTGATGGCTTCGGCTACCGCCCAGACCGTAACCGTCACGGTTCCGGACTTGCCGGCCCCCGTCAACGTTGACCGGCCTTTTGCGGGTGGCGTTGGACGCTACCAGCAGTGGTTCAATACGAATGGCTTTGGGGCGATCACGGAGCCAATGCGCTTCGACCAGATCGAGTTTCTATCAGGTGGCGGCAACGGCGTTTCACCGCAACCGATCACGATCAACTGTGAGGTCTTCATCGGCCACGGCAAGTTTTTCGGGGTGTTTGGCGTCTTCGATAGCAACTGGGATAGCCCGCCAACGTTGGTCGCCCCGCTTGGTAATCGCAACCTTACGGTCACTCCTGCGGGCACGCCGTGCATGACGATCCCGTTCACCAACCAATTCACGTGGGACCATGTTCACCCAATTCTGATAGAGGTCCGAATTCACGGCAACAATCAGGCTGGTCTGCCCTTCTTGTTCAACATGAGCGGCACGAGCTCGTCGCTTGGTTTGACTTCGCGCGTTTATGCCGCAAACAACTCCAACGCGAACTCTGGGTTGGTTCAGCAGGGGGTTGGCATGTTGGCAAGATTTCGAGCGCGACCCGGCATGATGCAAGAGTTTGGCAGCGGCTGCCCTGGTCAAGGCAATATCATCCCGAAAGCCACAGCAAACCTCGCTTGGCCGGGGATTGTCTGGAATCATCAACTGACGATGGCAGCAGCTCAGCGGACGGCGTTTTGGGTGTTTGGCGATACTAGAACTGCTCCATACCCTCTCGATCTGACGCAACTGCTCGGACTGCCACCTTCGGGATGTATGTTGCTGACGAATCCAATCAATGCGATTCCTGTCGTAACGGTCGGTGGTGGAGCTGGGTCCGGTGTCGCGACTTTGCCGATCATGCTGCCGGCTGTCGGCTCCTATATCGGGGCTAGCTTCTATACACAGTGGGTTGTGTTCGATCCGCTAGCCATGAACTCAGCGTTGGCCGTGACACCCGGCCTTTGGACGATCGTTGCTCCACCCGGCGGATAGGCATGCTCTGCGGCTCTAGGCAATCGCAACCAGGTCGCAACTTTGGATCTGTTGCTTCAGTGACAGGTTCTTAGGGAGACTTCTTCTTAGAGCGACTTCTTCGCCTGTCGAGCAACAAGCTCCTACCGGCTTAATGTAAAGCCGCAAGCTCTTCTTCGCTCACATTGCGACTGAATGGCTCGTCTTCGTTGTTTCGTAGGCGTTTGAGCACGACTCGTGCGAACTTGTTGTGCGGATTGATTTGCATGGCACGTTCAAGCCAACGCGTAGCCGCTTGGTTGTCTTCCTGTAGGAAGCTGGCCATAGCAGCGAATATTGCTGGACGCTCGTCGTTCTCAGCCTTGTCGGCAGTTTCAAAGTGCTCAAGAGCCTTTTCTGGGTCATTGCCGAACCAGGTTGGCGCAAGCAGTTTGCGTAGTCCGAGTGCAACGTGGAGCTTCGGGTCGCCATAAATCCGGTTGGATGCCTCCTTCAGCGAGGCGGCGATCTTACTGTTCCAGCGAATGGCAGTGGCCACCCCGGTGATGTGTTGGCTCATCAGTGCGGCTTCGACACGAAACAGTTGGCCACTTTCGTCACCGTATTCACGAGCCTTCTCGACTGCTTCTAGGCCTAGTTTTAAATCTTCACGGAAGTCGTTTGGCAGTGTCGAGAACGTCGGTTGGCCAGGAGCCATTCCCCGTAAGTGGGTGCGTTGCAGTGCGCGCTCGAGATAAGACTCCGCGAGGCTGTGCCAGAGAGTCGCCTGTGTTGGGCTTGCTGCAATCGCTTGCTGAATGGTGTCGATCAATCCGTCTATCGCGGGCTTGCTGCATTGCATTCGTGCTGTGCGCAATTGTTCGGAGAAGCGGCTATCGAGAGAGTCAGTCGCTATGCCAGCATCTTTCGAGAACTGTTGGCCCGAACGGTCTGGTGATGACAGTGTCCAGATTGTGAACCCGGTGCCTACGACTATTGCGGCGCACAAGATGGAGGTCAGAGATTTCATTGGGGCGGTAGCAGTAGCTTGATTGGATGCTTCACCACGACTAAGTGGCCGCTACGACGCATGTGACTGTCAATCTGAATCATGAACCCTGGATTTCCTGTGACAATCCATTCCCCTGCGATCAGGGCGTCCCGCGAAGTTAGGACTCGTTCCCTGCCCAGCAGCGACAAGAGCTCTTTCTCTAGGTCTTGGGTGTGCGTTGGCCAGGGCATGCTGATTTATCATAGCTTCGCGGGTGCGCTTCAAGAACCGTGAGGGCGATTGCTGGACAGTCGAATTCGCTTAGTGCGGTTGGCAATAGGTTTCTATCGAGGTTGTTCGAGCGGCTGTTCCTGGGGAAGTGCTCCCCTTTTAGAGCCGACTGGACCGCGGTTCTGCCCTTTGATTCGTGACGAATTAGCTAGCTCTGAAGACTGATATATACAGGGTGTGTTTTATTGCTCGTGAAATTGGGTGGCGCAAATCATCAAAGGAAGCGGCAATCTTGGTAGATCAGCTCAAGGCATTGCTTGCCAAGTCTCTGCCGAGCCCGTTAGCTGCCAATTCTCCTGCTCCTCTCAAGAATAAACTTTTGCGTCTTTTTGCTATTAGCGATCTGCATCTGAGCCTCGGCGTTGATAAGCCGATGGACATCTTCGGTGAGCAATGGGTTAACCACGCCGATCGCATGCGAGAGGCGTGGGATGCGATGGTCGAGCCTGACGATTGGGTTTTGGTCGGAGGTGACACCTCTTGGGGTCTGAGTCTTGCGGAGGCCCAACCGGATCTCGATTGGCTCGGTGAGCGACCAGGCCAAAAGATTCTGATCAAAGGCAATCACTGCACCTGGTGGCAGTCGCGTGCCAAGGTCGAACGCGTGCTCGATCCGTCGGTGCGCCTATTGCAAAACAATGCTATCCGCATGGCCAACGATACCGTGGTCGTTGGCACGCGACTGTGGGATCCACCGGAGGCGCCTTGGGCAGATGCGAAAGCTGCCAAGGTGTTCGCTAGGGAATTGGAGCGCTTTAAATTGTCAATTGAGGCCGGCAAGGAACTCGGTGGTTGTACTCCTGACGGCGCCCGCACAATTGCTTTGGTGCACTATCCACCGCGTTACTCGGATGGCCGCGAGACCTTGGCCGTACCTTTGTTGCATGAGGCACATGCCAAGGTATGTGTCTATGGTCACCTGCACGGCAAAGACCATAAATATGGTTTCCAGGGTCGTGCCGACGGCATTCGTTATTACTTGGCCTCGGTAGATGCGATCGATTTCAAGCCGATCCCGATCGAGATCGAATGAGTTCGCGCGGCCTTGTTGCAGTGATCTGCGCCGCGCTAGCTGGATGTCAGGGAGTCTCAGCAGATCCCGACACGCCAGCTATCGGTCGGGGTTTGATCTACGCCCCTAAGGCTGCCCCTGCCGGAGTCCAGAGCTGGAGCCGTCCGACTTGGCAAGTTGGCGACCAATTTGTGATGCTTCGCGGTGAGCACATGCGCGGCTTGTTTTCCGTGTTGGCGATTCAAGACCATGCGTATGTCGTTGCTGTCGGTAATGGCCGTCGAGTACATCGTGACCTCGATCTTGGCAATCTTGGCGAATGGTCAGCTGAAACCGGCCAATCGCTGCGCTTGATGAGCCCCGTTGACGTGCGCTATCACTGGCCTCTGTGGGTCGGCAAGCAGTGGCAGTGCGAGTTTGTAGATCGGGCAGGGACGGATCAAGCAGTGATGATGAATGCTAGTTACGAGGTCGAAGCCTTCGACTGCGTAACTGTTGCCGCTGGTGTCTATGACACTTTGCGCATTCGGCGAACACTACGCCTTGTGGGCACAGGTGATCAGTATCTGACGCGCACTCAGATGATTTGGTTTGCGCCAGAGCCTGGTATCGAGGTCCGTCAATTGCTGGGCGACACCATGATCGAGTTGGCCGAATATCGGCCTAAGTAAGTCGAGCCGGCAGTGGTATCGCAGCACGCTTAGTTTGTGATTCCTGTGCTGGCCTAAGGCGAAATACAGGTGCTCGGTTTACAGGTCGTGAGCTGCTCTGGCGATCTGTCCAAGTCGTCCCAGAAGAGCCCTAGCTGGTAACCGCGTAGCTTATTTTTCTGACCGCAGCCAGCGAGAATCATCGGCGAGAACCGAATCGACCCACCCGCGCGTGTAATCAACCTCTAGATGGCGGTAGCCAGTGCCGTTGCCATCCCATGCGTCTCCAAACCAGAAGAAGTAGGGATCGGTAACGGCAAAGTCGACGGCGGTCGCTCCGGCAAGCAGCGCTGGGTAGACCGGCACAACCCACATTGCAGCGTTGAGCCATGGACTGTTGACGTAGATCTTTTGATCCCAGTCGTCGAGGGACCGCCTTAGCTGGTGAGGGCCGGCGGCGCAGCTGCCAAGCAGCATGGTAAGAGCCATGACAGATCCGATTCGCAGAGGGGTGCGCATGTAAAGATCGTAGAGGATCAATGGCGTTTGGTCAGCTGTCGACGCGGCTTTGGCTACGTCTCTGCTCAGAGATCAGGGTGCCGTCGAGGTTTACCGTCACCACAAAAATCCGTCCGCGGCGATCCTTGGTAACGATTCGCCAGTACTCTTCCCGGAGAGGGCCTGAGACGATTTCAGCCGATTCGACCATGGTTCCGACTGATAGGGCGACGCCGAGAACCTGCTGGGGCACTTTTTTCAATGGCAGGGTATGTGAGCGCTCCATGACATTGCCCTCAGCGTCGGCCAGGACCGATCGCATATGGGCCAATGGCTGTTCGTAGATTTTTTCGAGTCTAAATCCATCGCCCCTAGGCCCTTTTTCTCGACCGCAAAAAGTGATCACACCGCCCGGAGCGATTGCCTCGCAAGTTGTCCGGGCGAGCGTTGGAAGGTTGCCTAAATCCACTGGAACGGAGGCTTGAACCACCCTGTCACCCACTAGAGATAGCCGCACGACCTGATTAGGCTCTGCTTCGGCCAGCAAATGGGCGGATTCCGGGGCCGAGCCACAGCCAGCAAGGGCCAGCAACCACAGAAAGGTCATATTTCGCATACCGCAACTGTGCAAAACGTTGCTGTGTCTCGCAAGGAAGCGCATCGGCTCTTGATACCGAATCCCTGTTGCCGACACTGTTTGCCGGAAAATGATCACACAATCCTTCGAACAGCTCGTCGAGTCCCTTGCCAAAAAAACCCCGACCCCAGGTGGTGGCGCTGCCGCCGCGATGGCCGGTTGCATGGGTACCTCGCTCTTTTTGATGACCGTGCGCTTTTCGCAAGGAAAGAAAGCCAACGTCGAGCGTGAGAGTGATCTCGCCAGCGCTGAGGCGACGTTAGACGACTACATGCATCGCTTGATGCCGATGGCCGAACGCGACTGCACTTCGTTTGACCTCGTTTCTGCTGCCTACGGGATGCCCAAAGAAACGGATGATGAAAAAGCCTTGCGTAGCAAAGCCATTCAAGAAGCGATGGTGGGAGCGATGATCGTTCCTGAAGAAACCCAGGTCATGGTTCGGGACGTATTTGTCGCGATGGCAAAAATTGTTGACTGCATTGGTAAGCAGATTGCCAGCGACCTCGCGTCTGGTGCGGCGCTATTACTTGCGGCCTCCGAAGGAGCCTTTCTTAATGTTCGAATCAACGCGGCTTACCTAAGCGATAAAGAGTTGGCGGCTAGCACGATGACGCGTGCAACATCTGTCCGCGATGAGATTCGCCGTCACCAAGATGCGATTGCCGTGTCTGTTGATAGGATGCTGGGATGAGTCAGCGGGCTCCATTATTATTGTGCGTGCTCGATGGCTTTGGCGAGGCTGCGGCTGGCCCTGGCAATGCGATCACTCAGGCAGAACCGCGTTTTTGGAACAATCTGCGCCAGCGTTATCCGTCGACGCTTTTGTCGGCAAGTGGTGAAGACGTTGGGTTGCCGTGCGGTTTGATGGGCAACAGCGAAGTGGGCCATCTCAATATTGGTGCCGGCCGAGTGGTTTACCAAGAGATCACACGCATCGACAAAGACATCGAAGAAGGGCACTTCGCCAAGAACGAAGCCTTGCTGTCGGCTTTCAAGGTTGCCAGTGTGTCTGGTGCAACGGTGCACCTATTTGGTCTTGTTTCCGATGGCGGTGTTCACAGTAGTGACCGTCATCTGCGCGCGTTGCTAGAAATGGCAAAAGCCGTCGGCTTGACAGGCGAGCAAGTTGCGCTGCATGCATTCTTAGATGGGCGTGATACTCGTCCTCGATCGGCTCAGAAATACATCGAGACTGTCGAGGGCTGGATGAAAGAGCTCGGCGTTGGTCGAGTCGCATCAGTGATGGGTCGCTACTTTGCGATGGACCGCGACAAGCGTTGGGAGCGTGTTCAGCTTGCTTATGATTGCTTGACACTTGGCCAAGGGCATCGCGCGGAGTCTGCCCAGGCTGCGATTGCAACTGCGTATGAGCGCGGTGAAAACGATGAGTTCGTTAAGCCTGCAGCAATCGGCTCGCCGGACCGTGGTCGCGTCCGCTCTGGCGATGCTGTGGTCTTTTTCAATTTCCGCTCTGATCGGGCGCGGCAGTTGACTGAAGCCCTGACTAGCACCGAGTTCCAGGCTTTCCCACGCGCGTCAGTGCCAGTGGTGCACTTTGTGACGATGACTCGCTACCGCGAAGACTTTCCTTGTGAGATCGCTTATCCGCCGCAAAGGTTGAAGGGCTCGTTGCCAGAGGTTGTGAGTAAGGCTGGCTTGACGCAGTTGCGTATCGCTGAAACCGAGAAATACGCCCACGTGACGTTCTTCTTGTCCGGCGGCAATGAGCAAGAGTTGTCAGGTGAGCGAAGGATCTTGATCCCTAGCCCTAAGGTTGCCACTTACGATATGCAGCCTGAGATGTCGGCTGATCGAGTAACCGATGCACTTTTGAAGGAGTTAGCTTCGGGTGATCGGCCGGACGTGACCATTTTAAACTTTGCGAATGCGGACATGGTCGGTCACAGCGGCATTGTCGATGCGGCGGTTTCGGCTGTGCAGACGATCGACAAGTGCTTGGAGCGCATTGTGCCAGCCTTCGTCAATTTAGGTGGCACAGCTGCGATCACGGCCGATCATGGCAACGTTGAACAGATGCTTGATGAGCAAACCGGCGGTGTGCATACAGCGCACACAAGTAACCCAGTACCATTTGTGGTCTGCTCTGATGCCTTGGTCAACCGCCGCCTCAATACCGGTGGTCGTCTCTGTGATATTGCGACTACTCTGTTGCCGATTCTTGGTCTCGAAAAAGGCGATGACATGCTCGGAGTCGATCTATTTGCATGAGGAATATCCGTCTCGGTGGCTTGATCACTGTTCTCGCAATTGTCCCGGTGTCGGCACAAACCGACCCGATTCGCGGGATACTTACCGAGGCGGTTAAAGAAGTTAGCAGTAGCCGCATCGAAGCTGCTGTGCGAAGGCTCTGTAGCTTTAATACGCGGCACCCGTTGTCGCGAACAGACAGCTCTGTCGAAGGCACTGGAGCGGCTCGCAAGTGGCTCAAAGAGTCCTATGAAGAGATTGCAAAAACGACTGGTGGTCGACTCAAGGTAGAGCTGCAAGTAGCCAAGGTTCCGTGTCAGCGTTTGGGTATGCCCAGTGAGATGGAGGTCGTCAATATCATCGCGACGTTACGGGGCCGCAGTGATCCTGATCGAATCTATCTTGTCAGTGGTCATTACGATTCGCGTAACGGCAAAGGCGGTGATGCTGTCAACGCGGCGCCTGGTGCCGTCGATGATGCCTCTGGGACTGCGGTTGCTATGGAAGCCTGTCGTGTGCTCAGTAAGCATGAGTTTGCGGCAACGATCGTCTTTGTTGCGTATGACGGCGAAGAGCAAGGTTTGCTGGGATCGAAAGCCCATGCCGCCCAGATGGCAGCGAATGATGCATCGGTAGATGGCATGATTACCTGCGACATCGTCGGCAATACCAAAGGTATGGACGGTCGAAGCTACACTGACTTTGTCCGGTGTTTTAGCTATGCACCAAGCGGCAACGATAGCTTTGGCCGGAGCTTGGCTAGGGTGGTGTCGCGGGCATCTCGTGAATATGTGCCTGGCTTCCGAGTTAAGTTGATCTACCGCGGGGACCGCTACGGCCGCGGCGGTGATCACCGCTCGTTTTTTGTCGAGGGGTATCCGGCTGTTCGGTTGACTGAGCCGCGCGAAGATTTCTCTCGCCAACACCAAAACGTTCGTCCGCGCGATGGCAAGCCATACGGTGATTTACCGGACTACGCGGACTTTGCCTACTCGGCGAATGTGGCGCGCGTAGTCGCAGCTACACTGGGAGAATTGGCTGCCGCGCCGCAACTACCACTAGTTGTGAGCGCGCGCCTTGCTCGTGATGCCTACGACACGGAGCTTTCTTTCAAACTGCCCGAAGGTGTTTCTGGCTATGAATTTGTTTGGCGGGAAACCACAGAGGCTGATTGGACGCATGTGGTGGCCAGTAAAGATGTCACGATTAGGCCGGGGAGGCGTGGCGTGATGGTTGCGAGATTACCAGGCGTATGTCTTGACGATGTTGTTGTAGGGATGCGATCCATTAGTGAAGGCGGTGCACGCAGTCGCGTTGCAACGCCGCCCGAACCGGATCGATTTACGCAGCGGCCAACGGGCAAAAAGAAGTAGGATGCGAAATATGATGGGAGTTGCATACCGTCGCGATGCAGTCGCGGCTTCCTTGATCGTGCTGTTGGCTGCTTGCAGTGGCGATGGTAGTGACATCGGACCTCGGCTCGCGCGCTTGCCGGAGGCTAGCTCGAAGGTGCAACTGCTGGATGATCAAAACCGCGGAGTTGTATCAGGCACAGTCACGGTTGTAGGCACACAGCTGCAGACCCTAACGGGGCGCAACGGGCGGGGTGATTTCCTTGCTGTGCCAACTGGCCGAGTTGTGGTTCGTGCTGATGGTCTATATGGATCAGCTAATGATTTCGATCGGCTTGGGGTCTTGCAGGTTGCGATGACTCTCAACCGAGTCGATCTGCCAGCGCCAATTCATCTGCCGAACTTGCCGGATTCGGCATCCCGTGAGCTGGCTGCAGGTCTGCAGGTTGATACCACTGCAATAACCTCTGCGGCCGGGACAGTCGTTACGGTTTCATCGGGCACTCTGATTGGCTCAATCGATGAGTCGCTCGTTACGATTCGGGTTGGCGATTTATCCCCTGAGCATCTGCCGGGTGATTTGCCGTTGACAGGATCGCAGGCGAATTTGTTTGGTCGCGGGATTTATGTTTATCCGCCCGAGGCGACTTTCTCGCCTGGTCTCGACATAGACGTATTCGACGACCTGTCGCTTGGTGCTAACGCAGCCAATCTTTATCACCTCGACACGGAGACGGGCGAATGGAGTTCGGTTCCATTTGCACTCGGTGTTGCTTCTGGCGACCGCATCGCTGCTGCTGGTGTGCTTACTCAGGGCGGTCTCTATGCTTTTGGCTCGGGCGTCAGCGATGTGACCGTCTCAGGTCGAGTTGTTGATGCTGATGATCCGGCTAGATCAGTAGCGAATGCGATGGTGAGGGTGGATCATCGTCTCGGTTTGACAAGCAGCAATGGTCGTTTCTCTGTCGATTTCGTGCCTGCTACGCTCGCTGACGGAACGCCGCGTAGTGCTGTCGTAGAGTTGTTTGCCGGTGGTAGTTGGCTGCCTATGGTCGCAAGGGAGGTCGTTCCTTTGGGCGTCAGTCCGGTCGATGTTGGCGATATTGTCTTGGATACTGTTCTCGCGGGCGATGTGCGCGTGCAGCAGGTAGTGCGCGCAAAAGCGGACGTGTTCCAGCCGGCGAGGTTTAGTTCGGTCGATGGAGAGGTTGCGTTACGGAAGACCAGCGATGCCCTCGGTCAGGCAACTTTCGAAGACGTGCCGGCCGGGTACTTTGGGTTTCAAGAAGGTCGGCGGCGGAGTTTTCGGCAAGTCTACTACGGGCAAGCGCTGGGCTTTTTAGAGACTGGTCGCCGTCGGCTCGACAGCTATCAGTTTTTGTCAGATCGCCCTTGGTATCTCGGATCAAGAAGCACTCGCGGTTATTTCTGTGATTCGATTGGTGGCGGACCTATTCGCGACGTGAGTGTGATCCAGGGCACTGAGCCGTTGAGAGGGTTTATTGATTACACCCGTCGAGACGGCTTCGTTGTTCGAGAGCGTGGCTTTCGGCTACTTGCGACTGGCACAATCTCAACGGCTCGCGATGGTCAAAGTATCACGCATGCAATCTCATATTATGATTCCTACGGGGATCACCTTGAGTTTCCCCTGCGCCGCGTTCACCGGACCCCGCTTGGTAAATTTGATCGCTATGGATTGATTGCAGGGAGTCTGACAGGCGCCTCAGCCTCTTCTTCTCAGAG
Source organism: Planctomycetota bacterium (assembly GCA_965662465.1). Lineage (GTDB taxonomy): Bacteria > Planctomycetota > UBA1135 > UBA1135 > UBA2386. The sequence goes on from CBFIIO010000027.1 coordinate 36,151, forward strand.
CATCCGGGCAACGCGCCGCTTTACGAAGCAGGAATGGTGGGATGATATTGTCGATGGCGTGCCAGTGCAGACTTCACTGCCAATTGATGCGGCCCCAGTGGCTCCCAACTTTGCGTTTCAGGTAGGTATGGATGCAGTTGGAGGCCATCTTGCAGTCATCGAGTTTGCTCCAACTGCTTCGGGCAACAGCTTGTTGCGCGCCGGTGTTTTGGCTGACTACCAGCCGGTTGAAGGTGGGCTAGAGCAGCGCGACGTCCCGCTTGATTTGGTTGCAGATCAGACGTTTTCTGTTGTCGGCGCGACTGTTGGCGTTGCGCCTAATGTTGACCTTACAACCCTCGATGTGTCACTCGCCTTGGTGAAGGCTGGGAGCGGTAGTCTTGTCGATGTCGCACGTGATATCGGTGGCTCCTATACGGCGACGGTCAACAATCTTGACCTGAATTTGCCTGCCTTGGCTGACGGGGACGAATGGCTTGCTTTAGTGCGCGGCGAGAAAGTCACTGGTGGGTTTACCGACTCCCACGCGTCCTTGATTCCGATTGTGGAAGCCACGACCGAGGGATTTACGTTTCCAGAGTTCCCGGCATTGACTGCTCCGGCAAATGGCGCCAGCGTTTCTGCCACGGGGTTTACGACGGACTTTATGCTGCCGAGTGAAGCCATTGGCGGCGTGATCGAATTGCGTTCGACAGGTCCCGATGATCTGTTGCTTTGGCAGACGATTGTGCGACCTGAATACAGGAGCTTTAATTTCTTAGAGTTGCCAGTCCAGGCCGATACGCCGTTGGTGGCAGGCCGAACCTATAAGCTGACTGTTACGGCATGGTTTGGCACGATCGACATCAACTCGAATGACATCTTTCGTGACTTTTCTCCGTTCCAGCAGACCGTAGGTATTATCGAGTCGGGCATAACACAAATCTCGCGACGATCTGTCACGATCACGACGCTGTAATGGTGCGTGGTTGTCGGGCACCACTTCTTCTGCCATCGGCCTTTAGTGTGTGCGTATTGTTCACTGCAAGCTGCACGACGGGTTCGGTTGCCGGTTCTGTTGATTTACAACTCGAATTAGCAGCAACCGCTTTGAGCAAGGGACGGTTTGAAGAAGCTGTCGAGTTGGTAGAAGAAGCTCGGCGGCACAATCCCCGCAATGTAAACGCTGCACGCTGGAGTGGCTTAATCGCGGAACTCTTGTGGCAAGACGATCTGGCTATTGATGAACAAATGGCAGCGATTCGTTTGGCGCGTCCACGGGCGAGCCTCATGGAGTTGTCATCGTTACGTGGTCAGCTTGGTGATCGATTGTTTCAAGCTGGACGTTGGGGGGAGAGTGCGACACCGCTATTTGCGGGGGCAATCGGCAAAGAAATCGAACGGCGGAGAGCGCTTGCAATCATCGCAGCACAGTTGCCCTTCAACCGTCAATTTGCGGGGCCAGTTGTTACTGAGCAACCTATGCTTAGCGGCACTGCACCGGAGTTTGTTTGTGGCACTGGTGGTCTCTTGCGCCCATTCGCTATCGACACAGGCACTTCGATGACGACAGTGGGCGAGACGTTTGCGGACGAGCTGGGTATCGTCAGCAGGCGTGCTGCCGGGTCTGCTGTCGACGGTACTGGCCGCAAGCTGGCAATCGAAGTTGGTCTGTTGCGGCGTTTTCGAGTCGGCAATGTCGATATTGGTGATGTGCCGGTCTTAGTCGTAGCAGACAGCGCATTACGTCTACGTGATCTACGTGGTGGGCCTGAGCGGGTGCCACGCGGTGTGCTTGGGCTAGATCTGCTTGCCGCCTGTCAACTGACGCTAGATCCTGAGCGCGGCAGTGTTGTCCTCGAGCTGCCTAGAGGTTTGTCGTCAAAAGACTCTGTGCAGTGTGTGCGTGCAGATGGCCGTTGTCTTGTGCCGGTTGTTATCGAGGGTAGGCGTCTATGGTTTGTTTTAGATACCGGAGCAAGCCATTCTAGTCTGACAACTCTGGGGCTTGAGGCGATGCGTGGTAGAGAAAGTAGAGCGGTGCCATCATTTCGCAGAGTTCGTACAGTTGGGGGTGGCCTTGTCGCGGTTCGCGAAGTTACTGGCCTAGTGGTTCGCTGTTCCGATGCTCGCTTCGTCCGTGTTACGTTGCCAGTTATTGATCGTGGTCGCTCTTCGTTATTCCCGGTGCACGGGGTTTTGGGAGTAGATCTTTTGAGCCGTTGTCGCGTGACTTTGGATCGCGGCCGTGCGCGTTTGACTGCTGTGCGCTGAACGATATCAGTAAGGTCTGACGATAAAATTCATGAGCTCGCCACTAGCTATACCCGCTGAATTAGTCCAAGACGCGATTGCCCATGTTGATGCGAGTGGGCAACTTCATCCCGTGACTTTGGCCATGCATGGTTGGGTTGAAAATGTGGCCAGTTGCATTGCTGATTTACCTCTGTCAAAAGATCAGCTTAGTGACTTGGAGAGCGGTGCTGCTGTTAGGTTGGATCTGTCTGGTGTGTGTTGGCAACTTCAGCAGAATCTGGTTGCTGATGTGGTGTGGCTCGTCGTGCGGGATGTTACGGCGATTGATCGTTTGGAGGCTAGTCGATTGGCGACAGCGCGATCGCGCTCGTTGGCTGCTATGGCGGGGAGCCTCACTCATGACCTCAACAACCAAATCAATTTGGTTCTGGCGTTGACCGCGCAGCTGGATGCCTTGATCACCAGTCCTGATGATCGGCAGTCTGTTCAGGATTTAGAGAGCGCAACGCAAGCCGGCGCACGCCTATTGTCGGTGCTGGCGCATCTGTTGATCAGGGGTGAGAGGTCGAGCGAGCTCCTGCAGCCGGGCGAATTATTAGCAGATGCTGTGTTGCTGGTCGAAAAGTCGATGGTCCAAGGTGGAGTCGACTTAAGCGTCGATTACCCGCAAGGTCTGCCATCCATAAGAGGCTCGCACGTAGAGATTGTGCAGGGCGTGATGGAGGGGTTTGTTGCACTCCTTGGATCTGGCGCAAAAGCAATCAAATGCACGATGGATCGCGAGACGATTGATGTTGCAGGTGGTCGATTGCGCGAGTGCGTTGTACTTCGTTGTAAGGCGGCGCCAGTAGACTCTGTGGCCGTGTTGTCGTTGCGAAGAATTGTGGACGGGCAAGAAGGCATGCTCGCTGAGATCTGTGGTCAGCCGGATGTATTGCCGGGTTTAGCCAACGCCGTATTTGTGCAAAAGCGCATGGGCGGTGACTTAATCATGTCGGCTGAGGGCCGTGATGTTTGTCTTCGGTTTTCTTGGCCCGCTGTTGTGCAGAGTTCACGCTAGAGGCCACACGCTAGTTGTTGACCGGCTTATTTGTCTGTGTAGTCAGTGACCTCGATCTCGGTTTGCATCGCTTTCGCGGCTATATGACCTAATTTTAGCTGTTTAGCGCGCAAGTTGTCGAAGGCATGACCGCCAAATCGCGTTTCTTGATACGCCGCTAGCGCGACCCTGACGTCATCGGGCAGGCGGTTCTGTTTTGCGAGTTCGGCCGTATACATTTCGAGTGTCTGACTTGGTGCGCGTGGGTGTCCAGCTTTCGCTAAGGCTTGCAAGATCTTTTTGAGTGCCCGCCGAGCCGGCGGAGAGTTCGAAAATTGTTGCTGCTGATGTGTTACGCGTCGGCGTGGTATTGCCCAAATCAAGAACGCTACACCCACCAAGAGAGCCCATGCTTTTGGTGTCGCCATTAGCTCTGAAAGCTGTGTCGCCAAACTCAGTACATTTAAATCATCTGGTTTAGCAGCCTCAGTTGCTTGCTCATTGTCGCTGGGCGAACGATTGCGTTGTGTAGGTGGCGTTGGATCAAATACTACGAAGCCGCGCTTTCCGAATTGTACTTCGACCCAGGCGTGCGCATGTTGTGCACCAAATATTCGCGCTCCGGCAATACCTTTTTCTGCTGTGCCTCCGTAAAGCCCCACGCCGATGCGGCAGGGAATATTTTTTAGGCGCAACATTAACGCAGCAGCGGCAGCAAAGTGCATGCAGTAGCCGTGACGGTCGCCGCTTGCGAATAAGAAGTTGTCGATCTTGTGTCGAAATGGTCCAGTCGGTTCACGAAGTGAATATTGGCAATGACGTGCCAGGCCATTTGCGATCGCGTTCATTGCTTGAGTCGGCTCGGTCGTCACGCCCCACTCGTCAAGCAGTTGATTGAAGCGGTCCCGCTTAATTTTCCGAGGTAGCTGCGTTAAGGAGTCTTTCCATTGCGCTGAGCTAACACGTTCAGTCGGTCCAATTGCAGGTAGGCTCTGGTAGGTGACTTGGTAGTTGGTGGCGTTGGGGCTGTCCGTCTTTATCCATTCGCGTTGGATGTCAATCTGGAGGTTCTTTAGACCCATTACCCGCGTCGTATATGGCGGTAGAAACACATGGTCGTTGGCCTCATCGAAGCGCTCTAATTTAAGTTGCTCTACTGGTATATTTGGCGTCTGTAGCCTCAGCACTTTGTGTCCTGAGTCGGTTGATTTCTTGCGATTCAGCGGTCCGACGACCCAGTGGTGCATGCTAGCTTTCGTAAAGAATGCGCTGCGAAGATACATGTCGCCAGCAACGAGTTTCCCGTCAGGATGCGTAGCGCGCAGAAGCTTCGTGCGGTCGGTGTTTAGTAAATTTGCACCATAACCATCGAGAATGAACGAGCTATCTAAGCCAACGCTGTGATTCGCGTCAGCATTCTGCTTGTTGATAGAGAGTTGTTTCTGAGTTGGTGACGGTAAGAGCTTGAGTGTTCGCTCGATTGCAAAGGATACGGCGGTGCATGCGAGTAGCAGCAGTGTGGTCGCCATCACGTTGGACATCAGGGTTCGAACTTCCACCTTTGTTCTGCTGATGTTGCAGGCTCGGTGACTTTCGATCAGCGTCGTAGTGTGAAGCGACAAATTCGCGAAGACTACGTATGCCAGCAGGATGCCAATATTCAGCCCATCTAAGATCACGCCGACGATCAGCACACACAGACTCAGAAATAAGGCCAGTGATGGGTCGCTGTCGTGGTTGCGAGTAGTTGTGAATGCTAGCGGCGGCAAGATTGTGCAGGCTAAAGCCGCAGGTCTTGTCATTTGCCCTATCCACTCAAGTGCGCCATAGCAGGCGCTGGTTTGTAGGATGACCGCTAGAAGCGTCCTCTGCCAGTGTGGTCGCTCTATCCGTGACCAAGATCCAATGATTGCGCCTGGCACTGTGAATGCGAGCAGCCAGGGAATGGGCAGCACCTCACTTGGCAAATTAGCTAGTGCCAAGATCGTTACTGTGAATAGAGAGATCGAGGCTACCCAGCGTAAAGAATGAGGGGCGGGATCTAGAGTTGTTGTGGAGATCATTTTTCCCTGATCTCTTTGATGACGGTGATCTCTTTGTCAGTGTCCAGCAGTTCTGGAGCACGTGTATAGCCGCAGGCTGCAATCCAATAGCATTGGCTTAGAGACTCAAGTCTCAAGAAGATCGATGGCTCGATGGCGTAGTGGGGCGACAAACTTGCTTTCGACAATAGGGTCATCAAGCCTGTCAGTTCGAATGAGTTGTCTATATCGAATAGCTGAGGTTTCGTGTCGATCACGAGGACTCGTTGAGCCGAGCCGCGTTGCAGTAATTGCTCAGTAAGCGCCGCACATGCGCGCAGGCTCGACTCAAGCTGTCGATCGCCTTGATGCTCCGGTTGTCCTGGTTGCTGTCGGAGATCCAATATGACACCGGTTGTCTGTGCTGTCGGTTCTCTGCTGACTCGCTCAACGAGTGTGCCTAACGCCGCGCTACGCAGAGCATGCACGCTGCGGATATCGTTGCCGGTGAGGTGCTCACGTAGCTCATAGAACTCCGGCCCTGTTTTTTCACGGTCAACCGATGTGGTTTGGGTGGCTGCTGAACGATTTTGGAAGTCGACGTTGAGGGCTGCGCGTATTGGTTCAGTAACTAGTTCGCATTCGGTTGTTACTACCGAGCTAGTCGCGAAAATGCCAAGTGGCCATTGCGACTCCAGCACGATGACTCGCTGGATGCTATAGCTCCTATTCAGGCTGTGCTCCCGTAATGCAATGCAGTGAGTTTCGAAAGGTTTCAGCGTTGGCAATAGCACTGCCGGTTCGTTGTGCATCAGCAGAGGCTCATACAAACAGCAGTTACGGAGTGGGCGATTGCCACGGTGCTCTATCTGTACATGTTCGATGAAGAAGGAGCCGGCTACTGTGCGTCTTGGAGCAATGCTGACACTCGTGAGGTGCAAGCGACGTTGCTTGGCGACAAAGTCAACAAAGATCGGAGCTGCCAGTATTGCTGTTGCTAGTCGCGCATTTTCATCGCCGCTGATCCACGCGACACTTGCAGATATGCTAGCTAACCACAAAATAATTTTGCCACGGCCCGTTAGTGCTGTGGAGCTATGCGGAGTTACCATCGGCGGTTACTCCGGGAGCGTTGCCTCAGCAAGGATCTCGTGCAGCAAAGATTCTGCTGTAGCCCCTGTCTTAGATTGCACGCGGTGACTCCATGCGGGAGTAAGCAATGTTCGGATGTCATCCGGCACGACAAAGTTGCGTCCGTGGATAAAAGCACGGGCGCGACAGCTGCGGTGCAGCGCTTGGACGCCGCGAGTACTGACGCCTCTAGCTATGTGTGATGAGTTTCGTGTGCGATTCGCCAAATTGACCATGAGGGTCACCAGTTCTTCGTCACAACGAACGTCGCGGACACCTCTGCGCCCGCCGTTTAGTTCTTCAACGCTACTTGTTGGTTCTGCTGATTCGAGTTGCTCGTAGCCATTTTCGTTAGCGACTACATCGATCTCATTTCTAGGGTCTAGATAGCCCATCTCAACTTTTAGCAAGAAGCGATCAAGTTGGTTGTCAGGTAGCTGATAAGTCCCTGCGGATGTTGTTGGGTTTTGTGTCGCGATTACAAAGAAAGAATCCGGCAGGGGGTGGCAATCGCCGGCTACCGTGGCATTGCCCTCGGCCATGCACTCCAGTAGGGCTGATTGTGTGCGTGGCGGCGTGCGATTGAGTTCGTCTGCTAGCAATACCGATGTGAAGACTGGGCCCGGTCGAAACGTCAATTGCCCAGTGCGTGGATGATAGATTTGCGCACCGATTAAGTCACTCGGCAGTAGGTCTGACGTGCACTGGATGCGCTGAAATGGAAGGTCTAGGCAAGCCGCAAGGCTGCGAGCTAGCAGCGTCTTGCCAACACCAGGCCGGTCCTCGATCAGCAGGTGCCCACTCGCAAATAATGCGATGACCGCCAACTCAATGACGTCACGTTTGCCAGAGACGTGCTGTTCGACAGATTTGATAATTTTTTGGGCGATAGGGTTCATTCGCTTAGTGCTCGGCCTTTCATACATGATACCGCGGATCTCAGATTGTTGAGAAGTATTGCTTAGGAGTCCGCGGATGCTGGCTGCATCGGGTTGCTGGTTCTAAGTCGACTTGGCCGTTACCTTCCAGAGGTGAACAAGCCTATTGTTTCGAAGTTTCAGGCCCGAGGGCATCTGATCGACTCAGGACTTCTGTCGAATGCCTTGGAAGCCGTGGATGCTGCGTCAGCAGATTACGAAGTGACGCAGCTCGAAGTTGGGCGTTTGCCTACTGACGTAAGTGAACTTGAGCTGCAGGTTACAGCTTCAGATCAGGCGGTGTTTGAACGTCTACGGGCAGATTTGATTTCTCTAGGCCTCAATGAGTTAGAGACTGAGGATGCGATTTGGAAAGTGGTGGAACTTGATGGGACTGCACCAGAAGACTTTTACTCGACTACGAATCTAGGCACTGAAGTGCGTGTGAATGGCTCTTGGCAGCAAGTCACACAGCAGCGTATGGACGCAACTATTGTTCAGCTCGACGGCGTTTTAATTTGCGTCAAGTTGCGCGATTTGAAGAAAGGGCAACGAGTAGTCGTCGGGTTTCAAGGTGTCCGTATTACACCGCACGCAACCCGTAAGCAGCAGGACGGTAAGTTTGGCTTCATGCAGGGTGGGGTGAGTTCGGAGCGACGCCTTGCGGCACAGGTCGAGGAAGTGGCTGCAGAGTGGCGTCGTGTTCGTGCGGAAGGTCGTAAGGTGGTGGTCGTTGCAGGACCGGTTGTCGTTCATGTCGGCGCGGCACCAACACTAGCTGCGATCTTGTCGGCAGGTTACGTCGATGGATTGCTTAGCGGCAATGCGCTTGCTGTGCATGACGTTGAAGTTGCGCTTTATGGAACAAGCCTTGGAGTTGAATTGGCAACAGGGCGACCTGCAGTTCACGGCCACATGCATCACATGCGCGCCATCAATACGATTCGTCGTGCTGGCAGTATCAAAAATGCAGTATCGGAAGGCGTGGTCGATTCAGGTGTCATGCACGCATGTGTGAAGACGCAAGTGCCCTTCTGTTTAGCGGGATCGATTCGAGATGATGGTCCGTTGCCTGATACAGAGATGGATTTGATAGCGGCGCAGGCTGGCTACGCAAAGATTCTCGAGAACGCTGGGCTCGTGATCATTTTGAGTTCGATGCTTCACGGCATTGGCACCGGGAATATGGTCGCGGCGGATGTGTTGACCGTTTGCGTTGATATTCATCCCGCGGTCGTCAGCAAATTGAGTGATCGAGGGTCGGCGCAGAGTCAGGGTATCGTGACGGACGTTGGCGCGTTTCTGGGTGCGATCGCTACGGAATTGGGTGTTCCTGTCTCCAAGGCGTGATCTGTTAGATATCCCACGCTTGTCTACGGCCCAGACGCCCGTTGAGCCGATAAACCAATGTGATGGGCTCATCGTTTCGTTTTGCTTCAGCTATTATCGTCTGTCTAGCGACTCTTGCTGGGCAGGAGACTGGCAAGGCTGAGGCGCCGCTAAAGCGACTGCCGCAACAGCTGCCTGAGATTGTGTTGTCGGATGCGAAATTGCGCATTCCCGTCCGTGATTTTGGCTTAGGTGAAGGGGGGGTCGCTCGTAAGCATGGTCTTCTACGCTTCGATCGAACAGACGGTTGTGTGACGCCCGGCGGAGTTCATGTCGCTTGTCGTGCAGTTGGCGTCAAGTTGACGTTCCCCAGTGGTCGTGAAGTCCTGCTAGGCCCAGATGGTGGTTTGCATCTGCGCAGTGGTGAATCTGCCGGTCCATTTCCATCTGGACTTGAGATAATGCTTGGTGATGGGGCGAGAGTCAGCGTCACTTTGGCGCAGAGTCGGCGCGTTCGTATCCGTGATGTGCGGGTTAGTGACAGCGTGCATTCATTGCAACCGTGGCGGCTTGGTAAGGCCGCAGCCAAGACATCTAAAGCTAAGCCTTGGTCCGGTCTACGTTTGGCGTGTTGCGGTGATGGCGATGATATTTATCGACCGCTCGCTATTGGGCCGGTGCTGGTGCTTGATCGTATTTTAGTCCGCCGCGATCGGCGCGATGAGACGCCAAGTGAACGCTTGGTATTGTTGAGTGACTCGATTCGCCAATCGCTACTGCGCATGCCAAGGCAGCATCGAGAAACGGATGCGCCGGTGCGTCGTGCAGTTGCGGCCATTGTGGCTGTTGCTGATCACGGTGATCGGATCTTTCCGCGAGGTGCTGCTTTGCGGCGTGCGCAGCATGACAAGTTACGTTGGATGCTCGGAAGCGGATTCGAGCTGCAGCTCGATTTGGACAGCGCATCACAGCCATATCTACAGTTATTCGCGGGGTCGAGTCCGCTGCCGATGGTCGAGTGGACCTTAGGTAGAGGCACTGTCGCTTATTTGACAAACCCCCGTGAAGATCAACTAGGTAAGCGATGGCATGGCAATGGAACGCGTTTGGTCTCTTCGCTACCTGAGCTGCAGGTGCGCGATCACCTGCAAGAGCGGCAGTATGCTCTGGCAGTGATGCAGCGATTTAAGCGCTAGCGTCGATGCGCTAAGTGTGCCCCTACCTTGCGATGGTGGAATGCAGGTTGGTTGCTGAAACTTTTGTCGAGATCGTCGTTGGATCGCTAGGCTTGATCGCTCGGATCGTGCTGCTAGGTCCGGTGCTCTTGCCCGCTGAGGCATAATCAACAACGCCTCTTCTTGATCGAGGCTGCGTTGCTGATTAGGCCGCATATCCTGATCGCTTGGCCGTCTGCGCAGATCTACTCAGACCCGTAGCAATGAAGTGATGTATCGTAATCACTGGTTTCTTGGTGGCCGCGTCGCCAAAGATGTGGCGATGCGCACTGCTGGCAGAGCTAGGTAAGCTGTGTTCAGAGTGTATTGCGTCGACTCGATTGCGGTTGGTCTGTGTTTCTACTTACCGCTGTCGATTGCGTCCTTTGCGCGTGGTGACTGATGTTCACGAAGTGCAGCCTTCACTACTTTATCACTGCGATTCATACGAAGTAATGCTGTGAGCGCCGACTGTGTATTGGTTGCGCCTATAGCAAGAAGCAGCATGGCCCGGTCTTGCTCTTGGCCGGCATACTGAAGGCGTTCAATCAGCTTATTTGTTGCTGCCTCACCGTGTAAGAGTTTGCCAATGCGGCCGACACAGCGGGCATAGCGGACGTCGGTGACTGGGCCGAGTGAGACTGCAAGTGCTTCGAGCAAACCGTCGATCCGTTGAGCGGCGCACAGTTCAGCAAGTGCAATTTTGTAGTCAACGTCTTCGATTTCGCCTGCCGCTCGCGCAATCAGTTGCGTCCAATGAAAGCTCGAGAGTTTGCCGCGTAGGTCTGTGCGCTCGCTAAGAAAGCGCGCGATCTCAGTGCGCACGGGTGATGGCAAGCTGATCGCCATAACACCAAGTTTGGAGGCCGTCACATTGGGTGAAGTGCCTTTCTCACTGTCGGCGAGCAGGCGTGCGAATTGTATGACTGGATCGGTGTTCAGGTCTTTGCCGATGAGAGGGTTGCTACCGGCCCAGCCCACCATTTTGTAATAAGGGCCGCCGCTTGCTGGCAGTCCGATTCGGGCCGCAGATGCGTTTGCGTCTTGCAGGCAATACAGCCGTGATTGGCGAGGAATAGGTCGGTTATGCAGAGAGAGTGTCGGCCAATCAATCACCGTTATCGACTTGCGGTTGTTGGCTCCACGCACCTCATTGATAACCTGTATTCGATGCAGGTTAACGGTTTCGCTGTGCGAGGTCTTGCCGACTTGGCGGCCGACAATCACTGCATCGGCGCGAATGAGCCCAGTGCGTAGGTCTTGGCTTGGTGCGATCGCAGCAAGACCCACTACCGATACAAGAATGGAAAAAGTGCGCATGATCAGTTGCCGTAGAAGACCTGCTCTCGCAGGTAAGCCATATTAAGGCTGTTGAATGTCGTTGATGGGCTAGTTGCAAGCGAGAAGTTAAGCGACGGGCTCATCAGGTTCGTCGATCCTGGTGGGAACAAACTGGTGTTACGAATATGCCCGCTCGCGGAGCCTGGGAAATTACTGTTATCGTTGCCGTAGAGGCCGACTGGCATAGCTCCATTGACGACAAGGCCAACGGAATGGCCGCATTCATGAGCGGTAACAGTTGCCGCGAAACGTGCCATTAGCGCGATTGCGATGTCAATGCTGTTGGCGCGTGTGTCCGTAATGACGCCGTTCAAACGGTCACCGTCTTGTGGGTCGTCTCCAATCGGAGTGCCGCCATTGACTGGCGTGAACGGGTCGTAGGTCAAGCGGAATAGGCTTGCGGTGTTTTGACCGACCCCGCTATCAATGATCGTGTGCATGAAGACGCCGAGTCGCTGCGTCCCGTTTGGCGGTGGGAAGTTCAATAGGGTGTTGTCGTTCTGCGTTGTGTTCGACGGGTCAAAAATGGCTAGGCCAAGTACACCAGCGGTCGATGACGATCCGGTTATTGCAATCTTGGAGAAGCTAAGCGAAGCATATGAGACGCTAGAGTTGCCGTTAAAGCTTCCTGCAGGTTCGGTTAGCGTGAACGTCACAGGTGCGTCGGCGTGGTAGTTCTCAAGGTCGTTGATTAGCTGACTCTTGATGCGGTCGATGACAATCTCGTTGCTGTCTAGCCCCGACTGTACGCTGCTGATTGGTGACGCCGTATTGAGACCGGCGACCAGCATTAGATCGACAAAGTCGCTTACTTGATTGGCTCCAATTGTGACGTCAATCTGTGCTGACCCTAAAGGCGAACTGGTTGTGTAGGACTCTCGGTCACGTGAGAAGTCCAGAAACCAAACTTGGCTTGTGTTGACCGTATTTTCAAACGGACGCAAGTTGTCGTTGAAGGCTCTGACTGTTAGGGGGAACGTTGATGGAATAGAAGGTAGTCCTGACGCATCTACGACGATGCAGGTCAGCTCAACTGGCTGTGCGGGGAAATTGACATCAGTCGGAACTTCATACCTAGCAGCTGAGTTCGTGGCTGTGATCGTGCTGAGGAATGGGCGAAGGTTGGTGCCAGGTGGCTGTGATCCGGCGATTGTCGACACTGCAACATTTGCGGTGATTACCGTCTGTGTTACGGCGATTGCACTGTTGTCGGAGTAGGCCAAGTCAATTGTCCAGCCGTTGCGTGGCACCTGTAAGGTGCCGCCGGCGGCACCAGTGCCGTTTAACTCACTGTCGATGGCGGCGATGGTGACATTGGTGATGGTCGGATTTACGCCATCACTGGTTCCAATTGTCACTGGTGCACCACCACCTGTAGGAGCTGTATTTGCGCCTCCGACTGCGTCATTGAGATTAGATAATGCAATCGTAGTGGTATTTGGTGTGAAGGAAACGCCTGGCCCGAGTGTGATGGCGATCGTCGTATTGCTAAGCGCGATAGGAGCGACCGTGATTTGGCCAAGCGTCGCATCACCGGATAGCGTGACGTCCTCGTTTGTGAAGAGAGCGCCGTTCGCAAGCACGACCGTTGTAGAGAATCCTAAAACGACGGTGTCGTCGACAACTGGGTCTGTGCTGCCGCCAACAAATGACGCCGCTACGATTACAGGCGATGCATCAGGAGAGCCGCCGCCGCTGCCGCTGCAGCCAGCAAGCAGTCCGACCAAGGTTGCTGCGCAGAAGCGCTGTCGAATAGTCGAGTGGATTCCAATCATGAGAGCACGGAGCAGTGAATCGTATGGTCAGAAGCTGTAGTGCTTCGAGCGACTGGCTCGAGTAGGACTTTTGGTGCTTTGACCGTGGCGCATATCTTTCGAGATCATCAATGTTGGCGCAGTGCGATTTCGTGCTGTGCCGTGGCTGTGATCTAGGACTTTGATGCTTGGGTAGATCTGCATGAATGACAAGGTGCCTGCGTAGCTACACAGCCGTTGATATGGATGACTTAGCTATCGACTGCGAGTGTGTAACAGCCTTAGGGATCGCATGTATTTGCGTCCGATTCCCTTGCTTGGCGTGCAGATGTGCGCCCGACTTCGTTTGGTTGGGGGCGACATCGGATGCAGCTGGATCGATCGGCAAGTGGTTCCTGAGCGGCGGAGGCATGCCGGCCCGACCTTTGATCTAAACTGCCGACTCAGCAAGGCCTTACTTGGCCATCCGTTTCGGTGGCTGCTCGCGTTGTTTCAGTTGCTTGGTAACACAATTCGGCGGTGCCGTAAAAGTTATGTGCATTTGCCTTGATTGGAGGCGTGCGGGAACTCTCGTTGCTAACGCGGTTGTGTTGTTGGTCTGTGACGTAACTCAACTATTAGCAAAGGGATACCGAAATCAGTTGTGCGGAAAGAAGCGCTTTCCGCAAATGCAACTGGGATATAGCAGATGATGAAGCTTGCGGTGGGGGAGTTGGTCGAAGGCTACCGGATTACTCGTTTTTTGGGCCGCGGAGGGTTTGCCTCCGTTTACCTGGCCGAGCACGAGGAGTCGGGTGGCAAGGTGGCCTTGAAGGTCGGCGGCATCTCCGGCGGGGGTCGTCAAGTCACTCGTCTGCTCGAAGTAACGTCTCGCCGTAGTTTAGAGGGCATTAGCCCTGACGAATTACCGGCTGAGGCAGTGTTCTTTGAGTCTGAGGGAGTGCGGATTGATCTGTTCGATCAAGACGAGGTCACCACCATGCTGCGCGCTGAGGGAGATCTTCTTGCTGGCTGTGACCATGAAAATCTCGTGACCGTCCACGATTGTTTGATGGTCGATGGTCAGCCAGTTCTGGTGCTGGATTACGTTCGTGGCAAGACCATGCGGGAGAAGATTCGCAGTCTAGAAGGCATCCATCTCAATTGGTTTCTGTCGATCACACGAGCTCTGATTTCTCTACGCGAGTCAGGCTCGATGCTCTACCACGGCGATCTCAAACCCGAAAACGTCATCGTAAAGCCTAGTGGCAAGGTCGTATTGCTGGACCCGGCCATGCGTATGCCGGATCGGCCCGTGGTGACAACAACACCCCACTACAACCCGATGCTGTTGACCGACAGCAAGGCGGATGTCATGGCAATTGGCATCATGATCTACGAGATTTTGACGGGGACGCTGCCGTTTGATGAAGTCCCGTGGGAGTTTGCTGGGCGTCAAAGCGGTGGCGAGACGCAGAGATTGTCGCTGAGTTACTTTTTCAGCTACACGCCACCAAACGCTCTAAACCCGAAGACGCCTGAAGAGCTCGAGCGAATCGTGTATCGCTGCATCACTGTGCAGGAATATGGCCTGTCAGAACTGCAAACCGATCTCGAAGCGTTTATCAGCAAGGCCTAGAGCTCTGCTGGATGTCGCTCCATCGAGTCTGGAAACGAGTGCAAGACATTGATCCGGGGGTATCGGCTGCTGCGCCTTTGCTAGGGAGTCGCCTGCCGCTGGGCGGCAATTTTTGCTTGCCGGCTGGTCGCTGGTAGTTGCAGTCCCAGCATCGTTTCGTCCTACTGCGGTCGGCGATTCGACTAGATCACAAAAGGCGCATCGCCAATTCCGGGAGAGTAGAACTTGATGCGCATGGCGCTGACTTTGCCTGAGGCCTGGTCGAAGACATTGATTTCGTCCAGATCACGCCCGTAAACATGCAGCGAAATGGTCGGCCGCTTGCTTGTATTGCCGATCCGGTGGATCTCTTCATGTGGCGGTAGAAGGTAGGAAACCTCCCCCCTGGACATCTCTTTTCGAGACAACTCTTCAAGTTCGCAATAATCGGGTCGCGATCCGTCGTCGAGGCGGCTGTAGCAAACCTCTTCTAGGGTGTTCTCCACGATTCCCATTACTCCCCAGCAGGAGTGGTCGTGAATCGGGGTGGTTTGACCTGGCTGCCATACCAAGGACAAAATGATGAAGCGGTTCCTGGGGTCTTTGTGCAGCAGGTGGCGGTTATAGCGGTCTGGAGTGCCTTGGCGAAAGCGCTCGTCAAGCCACCCGTTGCCGCCGCAAAGTCTTTCTGTGTAGCTAGATACAGACTTAATGATGACTTGGTCGGCCGGCCGCTTATCGAGTACTTCCTCGATAGATCGGACAAAGTCGGGAAGGTTGAAGCCGATTGGTGTAGCTGTGGACATCTCTAGGATCGTCGGGAAGATGAAGGCAACTCCGCCGGTCTTAAACGGCCAACCATTGTGGTCGGTCCGCGTCTGGTTGATCAATCCTCTGCTCTGACATGATTTTCGTGCGATCTATTTCAACGGTCTCTTCCGTTCTTGGCCTGCTGTTACTTGCAGGCTGCTCTGCAAACTCTGCCATCGAGCGCAGTCAAGCCTATGTCGGCGTTGGCGACTATAAGCACGCCTTCGAGGAAATCAGCGCGGAGTACAACCGCCAAATGGAGGGCGGGCAGGTCGAGGAGGAAATCGCATCTGTCTACGCAGCCATTCAGTTGGATTATCTTCGTGATCGGGCCCAAATGCTGATCTTTACCGAGCATGAGGACGATGCCTTAGCAGTTCTTGATCGTCTCGACGGCATCCAGATGAACTATGCCGGCACCCAAGATTTGCGTGTCGCTGCGACCCGTAAGAAGGCCGGCCGCATTGTCGACGGCGCTCACGTGAAGCTAAATCGCAAAGAGTTTGTCGGTGCGATGGAGGGCTTCTTGGCCAGTCAGGAATTGATTCCTGGGTTTGAGCCAGCGCAGGCAGGTATTGAAAGTGTGCGTGTCGAACTAGAGCGCATGAGCGCACGGGCGCAGCAACAGTTCTTGCAAGCAGTGCGCAAGGTGCCTGAGTTCCGTCACGTAGAGGTGGCTTGGCACGCTGCTGCGGTAATTAGCAATACCCCGGACGCAACTGACGAGCAGCGTCACAACGCCGAAGAAATTGGCAAGCACGCAAAGCGCGAGAGTGCGCAATTGAAGTTTGAAGAGGGCCGCGCCTGTGAGGCGGATAACCAGTTTGGTGCGGCGCTTCTTCTCTACAAGGTCGCCTTATTGTTTGATCCAGAACTGTCGGATGCAGTGGTGGCAATTGCCGCGATGGAAACAGAGCTGGGGGCACTCGGGTTGCTGGAAAAAGCACAGGTTGCAATGCGCATTGAGGACTTTGTTGGTGCGAATGATTTGTTGAAGCAGGCGTATGAGATGTCGAAGCTTTCGCGCGCTGAAATCAGTGACTTGATGATGCAGGTCAATCAGCTCAAGGCGGAAAGTCTCTACCAGGACGCGCGTGATCTCGAAGTCATGGGCAAGAAGGCTGAGGCGCTAGACAGCTTTCAGGCTCTGGTCACTCTGTATCCTACGGGTGTCGAAGATGAGGCGGCTCGAATCATCGGCTTGAAGGTTGATGTCGAAAGCGCGCAGAGTGAGTGGGCTTTGGCTCAGTCTGCGGAAAAGGCTGGGGACCTTCAGGCGGCCCTCGACCACTACCTTACCGCAGAGCGTTTTTATGCAGAGTGGCAGGATTGGGCCGCTGACATTGCGCGATTGCGTCAGGCAATTGCTGCCAAGGATGCGGGACCTATCGAGCCCGTCGAATCGGAGGAGCCCGTGGGGGCGGAGGAGCCCGGCGGAACCGGGCAGATCTAGCGATAGTTAGCAGTTGTCGAATCGACAGCTAGCGGCTTCTGTCGCTTGCGGCATAATCACACTGTGCACGCACTCTCGCTGGCCAGCCGATTCCTGATCATCCTGGTGGTGTCGGCTGTCTTGCCGTTGCTACTCTACGGATGGTTCTCCCTTCGCGGGATGCGTGAGCAGATCGACGAGCAGGTGGTGCGCGTATTCTTGCCGCAGCTGGCCGCAGATTACGCACAGAAGATTGAGACCCGGTTGGAGCGTACCGATCAGGCCTGTGCGATGATTCGCGAGCTGGCCCGGAACGCTCTCGACGAGCCCGAGGAGTTAGATAGTTTCGGCGAGCGTGTGCGAATCATCCCCGACTTGCTCAGCAACTTTTTAGATCTAGTGCTGCTCGCTGATTCAGATGGGCGCGTCGTATTCTGGCAAGATGGTCACCGACTCGATCCGAGTCGTCATCAGACCCGCGCATCATTGATTCCAGACAATGTTGTCGATGCTCCATGGTTTCAGCGTGCGCAAGCCGATCGTGGCATGCACTTTTTGCCGTGGGGTCGCTACGGCTACTTGTTCCGTGGTGTTGAATATCGGTCGATGGACCCGGGCAGTCATCACCTCGGTATCGCGATGGCTGTGCCGACACGCGATGGCAGGCCCGGTGTTTTGTATGTGCTGGTGCGTTGGTCGGAAGTGCAGGCGGTGATCGATAATGCCAAAGAGGTGTTGGTCAAAGAGGCGCGGTTGCCTTCTGCAGAAGTCTTCCTTGTTGGTCGCAG
>CBFIIO010000028.1:0-50008 GCA_965662465.1 Planctomycetota bacterium
CACCTCTCCTGGCGTGCCTGCTGCCATCTCCACTTTGACATGGACCGCTCCCTTATCGTCATCTTGAACGAGCACGAACGGGATGCTGCCGGACACTACGAGCCCCACCAGAGCCATCACACAGGCCAGGATCCCGCAGATCGTGACGTAACGCCAACGGATCATCACATCCACGACTCGCGCAAACGGGTTAATGAGCACCCGCTCGACCACCATGTTGCGAACTCGCCCAATGGCAGCCGCGATGCGACCCAATTTACCCCACGAAATCCGCGAGGGATGCGCCAGATGGCCAGGCATCATCACGAAGCACTCAAGGATCGACACTGCGAGCCCTGAAATCACAACATAGGGAATCACCGCCAGCAGCGAACCCAGCCGCCCAGAGATGAAGGTCAACGGTAGCCATGCAGCAACCGTCGTCAGAGTCGCGGTCAACACCGGACGACTCACACCTCGCACCCCCTCATACGCCGCCTCCGCTGGAGAACGCCCCGACTTCAGACGAGAGAAGATGTTTTCCCCGACCACCACCGCGTCATCGACAATCAAGCCGATCGCCACCACCAATGCCCCAAGGGTATAGAGATTGAGGCTTAGCCCGAACATGCGCATGAGCACGAACGTGCCGAAGAAGGACACCGGGATGCCCAATGCGACCCAGAAGGCCAGACGCATGTTGAGGAAGAGTGCCAACACCAAAAGCACCAACACCAATCCCGACTGAGCGCTCTCCCAGACAATCGCCAAGCGATCGTGCATGACCTTGGAGAAATCTCTCAGGATGTCGATTCGAATCGCGCCCGCGAGCCGCTCATCATCGCCAGCGATTCGTTTACGAATGATGTCGGCGATTTCCACGACATCTTGATTGGCGTCCTTCATTACCTGAACGCGTACCGCACGATGACCGTTCCAGCGACCGATCTCGATTCGCTCTTCGTAGACGTCGCTAACGGCGCAGACGTCGCCTACACGAACGACGCTGCCATCCGTACGCCCCTTGACTATGAGTTCCTCGATGTCATCGGTGCGCAACGATTCGCCAACAGTGCGGATGCGCATCCGACCCCGTGGACCACGGAGCTGGCCGCCAGGAAAGTCACGATTCGCTGCCGCAATGGCATCCGCAACGTCGGAGTAGTCGAGCCGAAATTGCTCTAGACGATCCGGGTCGGCCTCAACCCAAAGCTCACGCCGACGAATGCCGTCAAGATTGATCTTTGAGATCATCGGAGAACGAGCCAGATCATCCCGGAACTGGATGGCTTCCCGACGCAATCGTGCCTCCGTGACGTCTCCGTAGATCACGACTTCCATCACTGGGTTGAACCGCTGGTGAAGCGTTACCTCAGGCTCTTCGATGTTCGACGGTAAGTCCGGGCGCACGCGTTCGACGGCACTCCGCAGGTGATCCATGACCTGGCTCTGATCAATGCCGTTCTCCAGGAGTAGCTTCGTGTAGCTGATGCCCTCAAACAGTCGCGACTCAACGTTGCGAACACCTCGAATATCGACCACGGCCCGCTCAACGGGACGAGCCACGAGGCGGTCCATCTCGTCGGGAGTCGCCCCATAATAGGAAATCGTGACCGACGCCTCATCGATGGGTGCAGTCGGAACAGCCTCGCGCCGCATCGACGATAACGCAACGATGCCTGCGCCAATGATCAGTATCGTGAACAGCTTGGCCGCGACGGGATTACGGACACTGAGTGCGGTGAATATCACCGCGGACTCGTCCCGACGTCGGCGTTGTCAGCTGCAGCAAAGGTAATGCGGCTTCCCTGGTCAATCGCTTCGACGTTGCTAAGGATCACCTCGTCATCCGCGCTAATACCGGCGGACACCAGCGCCACATCATGAAGAATGGCGGCGAATGTCGGAGTTACGGACTCAACGAGCCCCAGTTTAGGACTGTCAACCAAACGCCGAGCAAGAAAGACCGTCTTGCCAACCATCGCATCGCGAGGGATTGGGATCACGTCATGATGCATACGCCCCTCTACCTCGGTCCGTACCAAGGCTCCTTGCAGAAGAGGTTGCGGCAACTTCTGAGCATCGATGTCGATCCAAACACTGAACTGACTGTGATCAGCCTGCACCTCCGCTGAAATCCGCGACACCTTAGTCTCGTAAACATCATCGCCCGCAGGACCGAGGAACAGCTTCACTGCGGCACCTTCATCAATGACCCCGCCCGCCGTAGACGGCAGACGGATTTCCATTTCCAAATGATGAGGGTCAATCAATTCAAACAACACCGAACCAGGGTCCACCTTGCCACCTCGGTGCGCAAATCGTGCCCCAATGCACCCGTCGACCGGGGCCTTGATAACTGCCCGACTAAGCTGGCGACGGGCCAACTTGACTTCAGCTTCTCGGTGCGCGATAGCCGCACGACTCTTTTGCTCTGCAGGCTTAGAACTGCGGATGCGATTCTCGATGGCGAGCACGAGAGATTCCTGATTAAGTGTCAGCATCTCTTGACGCTGGCGAGCCCCTACGGATTCAGCGTTCGAAGCCACAAGGGTATCAAGTCGAGCCAGGATCTTTCGCGAGAGCTCTAGCTCCTTGCGCTTAACCAACAACAACTGTTGATCATTGCGCCTGTCTGCCAGGACCTGGGCGAGAATCGCGTCCTCCTGAGCCTTTGCGGCAATCGCCTTTGCAACCCCATCGCGCAGATCGCTGTCATCAATCCGCAGCAACTCCACACCGGCCTTCACTTCGCAGCCACTGCGAAGCCTGTCAGAAACCCAAGCAATGATCCCGGTTACCTGCGAGGTCACGCGAGCGTGCTGAATAGATCGAGTCATGCCGTAGGCAAAATGCGTCTCACGGTGATCAACCCGATTGATCTTTTGGACCTGAACAGAAATACGACGCGTGATTGCGGTTTGTTCAGGCGGCGCGGAGCGAGTCGATGTGATCATCTTAAAGATCACAAAGCCGACGCAGAGAAACGCCGCTCCAAGAATGCATGACACGATCGTTCGCAAAACCGGCGATCGACGTGAGGGATTAGGCGCAAGGGTAGACATGGTGACTTCTAGTGCTCCTAGCGACCTAATCGCATGGCAGGAATATTGCCAATAGCTATTAGAATACCGATGCAGGTTGATTACCAAGCACCAAATCTTCGCCAACCAGTCTCTGATGAATCGTGAACCTCATTCCAATCGCTCGATCCATCGCACTGCTGCTGCTACTAGACATTACCAGGGCGTTTGGCGGATCATCCTTAGCCTATTATTCATTATTCAGCAAACGATTACGGTGCATCTAGCGAGCGGATATGAAGGCGCACAGTCGCTGCCACGCTAACGATTGAATTGAGGGTTCTTCTGCCGCAGTAACTTGCTCATGACTACTGCGGCAAGGATTAAGACGACCGCTTAGGAGAGTCGTCCTCCTGCGAGCCATCGTCGTGATTGGGTCTGCCGCGCTTGTAGAGAGCATCTCGCAAGAGCCACTCAATCTGACCATTTAGACTTCGCATGTCTTGCTCGGCCCATCGCCGCACCTCATCGAGGAGCGGCTTGGGCAGGCGCAAGAGAAAGCTCTTCTTTACGCTAGAATCACTCATCTAACCTTACTTATGCCTAGCTGTAGAGCGTGCCCGCATTCACGACGGGTGTTGTTCGCTCGGAGCACAGCACGACTAACAGATTGCTGACCATCTGCGCCTTGCGCTCCTCATCAAGAACGACCACCGAGCTTTCCTGTAGTTGGTCGAGCGCCATCTGCACCATGCCGCATGCCCCTTCAACAATCTGCTTGCGAGCATCGATAATGGCTTCAGCTTGCTGACGTTGCAGCATGGCACCTGCGATTTCAGGAGCGTATGCCAGATGGCTCAGGCGACCTTCGAGAACTTCGATACCTGCTCTTGCCAACCGAGATTCGAGTTCGCTTTGCAGCTCTTGACTTACGGCGTCACTGCTGTCTCGCAGCGACGTCTCATGATCATGAGGTGTATCATAGGGATGTAGCGTGGCGAGATGGCGCAGTGCCGATTCCGTCTGCACTTCGACATAGCTTTGATAGTCTTCAACATCAAAAGCAGCTTGCGCAGTATCGCGCACTCGCCAGACGACAACGGCTCCAATTTCAATTGGGTTGCCGCGCAGATCGTTGACCTTCAGATGCTCACTATTGAAGTTGTGCGCTCGCAAACTGATTGACCTGCGCTTCGAAAATGGGTTCACCCAGTAAAAGCCTGCCTCACGCAGCGTCCCCTTGTAGTGACCGAACAGAATGACCACCTGGGACTGGTTTGGGTTGACCAGCACCATTCCGCAGAGAATCAGGATGCCTACCGGAATGCCAAATATAGTGATCAGGCACAAAATCCCGAGGATCAGCATGAGGATGCCGCTCTTGGGGTTGGGATAGTCGAAGTCCGTGCTGGACGTTTGTTTTTCTTTGGGGTCAGGCATTGGCTCAAATCCTTGGCAGTAACAATGAAGGCTATATCAAAGTGATATCACTTCGATATCTCAGGTGTCCACTACAGACCATGAACATGTCGATGCTTTATAGAAAAGAGCCCTTGGGACGACCCTGGAATAT
This sequence comes from Planctomycetota bacterium, assembly GCA_965662465.1. GTDB lineage: Bacteria > Planctomycetota > UBA1135 > UBA1135 > UBA2386. The sequence continues at coordinate 4,576 of CBFIIO010000028.1, forward strand.
CGAGTTAAGACATTGCAATTAATACTCTTGCGAAAAACACAGGCGGAGGTTGGTCGCGATATCCAGCAAACTGCCGCCCCTAGGCCTGGCCGCGCCCCCGCGGCTGCAACAACGCAAACTCACGGCGGAACTTGATGGCATTTAAAGGCGAGTAGCGGACCTCAAGCCGTTAAGGGTAGTCCGGCGACCACCAATAGGCTCAGCGCATCACCTATGCATCGATACCAACCGCGAGATGCTGTGCCGGCCAAAGCACCGCAGGTTTGGACTCATCGAGCATCTAAGAAGCGGCCACCGACAAGCAAGCCTGAGGTTGCCAACAGCCATAGGCGCTGCCGGCAGCAGAGCCAATCAACCTAGAGATTTTCGCACCCGACAGTTATTGAGACAATGTCTCATTAATTGTGATGGCTACAATTGGAGATCGGAAGTGCAACAAATCACGTGACCAATCATCAGACTAGCTCCAGCCCAAACACACCTTTCGAAGACGGGGGACAGGCTAATCAAGACACGTCGCCGCGAATCATCTCCTTTGCCAACTTAGGCGTGTTCCCGGCCATCCTTCGCGTGCTTACGGCGATTGGCTACAAAACGCCGACCCCTATCCAAACGCAGGCAATACCTGAGTTGCTGGATGGAGAAGATGTGCTTGGAATCGCCCAGACCGGCACCGGCAAAACCGCCGCCTTTGCCATTCCCATCCTGCAATTGATCAGCGAACGTGGCGAAAAGCCACGCCCCGGACACCCTACTGCACTCATCCTCGCGCCAACCCGTGAGCTTGCCATCCAGATCGAAGACTCCTTCCTGAAGTATGGACGCGGCCTTCAAGCATCAACACTGATCGTGTGCGGCGGAGTCAACCAAAGACCCCAGGTCCAATCACTGCAAGGAGCAGTCAACATCCTGATCGCAACTCCGGGACGGCTTCTGGACCTTATGAATCAAGGTCATTGCCGACTGACCGACCTGTCATTTTTGGCAATCGACGAAGCAGACCGCATGCTCGACATGGGCTTTCTGCCGGATGTTCGAAGAATCATCCGCAAGGCTCCGCGCGAACGTCAAACGCTACTCTTCTCCGCAACGATGCCAGATGACATCACTGAGTTAGCAAAGAAGATCCTGCATCGCCCTGTTCGCATTGAAGTCACGCCACAAGCAACAACCGCCGAGAACGTCATTCAGAGTGTATTTCACGTTCGAAAATCAAAGAAGCGCGAAGCACTGGTGCGCTTGCTAAATGATCCAGACTTCAAACGAACACTTGTATTCGTGCGCACCAAACACGGCGCAGACTATCTTATCGAGCATCTTCGCAAAGAGAAAGTCGCCGCACATGCAATCCATGGGAACAAGACTCAGCGTTCCCGAGAACTCGCATTGCGAGAGTTTCGCGACGGCAATGTGAACATCTTAGTCGCAACCGACATTGCAGCACGTGGACTCGACATTGCCGAGATTACACATGTGATCAACTACGACCTGCCGAACATTGCGGAGAACTATGTCCACCGAATCGGTCGCACCGCGCGCGCTTGTCGCTCGGGCATTTCCATCTCATTCTGTGATGAGTTTGAAAGTGAACATCTACGCGCCATCCAAAATCTTCTTGGTCGCAAAATCCCAACGATGCGCTCTCAAGATCTAAAGAACAACAAAGCCGACGATGAGTCAGACCAAAGTAAGCGAGCAACAAAGTTGCCGGTTCCATTCGAGCGTGTTCACGTCATAGAAGAAGAAAACGAAGCGCGTGCCAGGAAGCGGCCTCGGCGCCCCATCGGCCGCACAAATCGCGCACAGCCAACCGCTGGAGGGCACCGACGACGCGGTGAAACGCGCCCAGGTAGCCGGAGAGCAAAAGGAACGAAGCCAACAAAGCGCTACGACTAAGCAGATAACGAACGTGCCGGGTCATTCGGCAGCCTATGGCGCAACACGCGCGAGAGGCTGCCTAGACGGGGCCTATGACCACACAGCGCAGAAATCCACTGCTGCGACAGCGAACAATGTTCGCTGTCGGTTGCGCGGCAGCGCTGAACGCAATGACGCGCAGGGTTAGCCAGCAACTCACCGACCCGGCTCTCATCACATCGTCTCACCGCGCTGCCATGTGCTGGTGATCGCTACAACTTGGCAACGTAATGTAAATCAACTTCGCCCCAGGGGCGGACGACAAGCCCAGCCCCACAAAACACACAAGCATATGCGCAATAATGTTTTATGAAAGCACGCCAGAGCGACAACTAGGCCTTTGAACCGTCGCAGATGAAAGTCGAATGACATTCAGCTACACACAACTATTGAGACTGAGTCTCAGTATCATTCTGATGTAGGCAATGTCACGCTACACCGGACCACGTCTCCGAAAAGTTCGTCGCCTTGCGACATACCTCCCAGGCTTAACGCGAAAGCCACTCAATACTCGAACTGGAGTTCCGGGTGAGCACGCGCACAAACGGACCAAAATTAGCGACTACGGACTCCGACTGCGCGAGAAGCAGAAGCTCCGTATCAACTACGGCATGAGTGAGAAGCAGTTGCGAAGGCTCTTCGAGCGCGCCGCACGGATGCGCGGCGACACGGGCGTCAACTTGTTGATGTTGGTGGAATCACGACTCGACAATGCGGTCTTTCGATGCGCTTTCGCCCCCACTATCCCGGCGGCCCGACAGCTAGTTAGCCACGGTCACGTGCTCATCAACGGGGCCAAGCTAGACATCCCTAGCTACAGCGTCCGTGTCGGCGACAAAATTGAACTACGCGAACGCACGAAGACAAAGAACACGACCATTGCCGAGGGGCAAAAAGAGTTCTTACGCACGCCTCCATCATTTCTAGAAGTCGACAAAGAGGCGGTCAGCGCACAGGTCGTTGGACACCCCGTCCCAGATGACCTAATGCTCGAAATCGATGTGAACCTGATCATCGAGTTCTACAGCCATTAATTCACAGCATGAGCACCGAACAACAAACGCATGCACCGCAATGTAAGATTGCGATCGTGTGGGGCAGCACGACTGGCAGCACCCACGAGGTCGCAGAAAAGCTGCACCAAGCACTAGGGCCACAAGTATCGATTTGCTGCAATGTCAAAGACATGCCCGTGCAGCAGATGCTGCAATATGATGTCGTATTGATAGGTGCATCGACCTGGAACTGCGGCGAAATCCAATGCGACTGGCCAAGCCGACTGCAGAAAATGGCTACTACTGACTGGTCGTCGGTACACTTTGGACTGTTCGGATGTGGCGATGCCTTCAGCTACGAGAGCACATTCGCTGATGCACTCGGAATCATCTGGGAGACATTGGCGCCACAAGGTGCACGACTAATCGGGAAATGGCCAGTCACAGGCTATGAATTCGAGAGTTCGAAAGCGTTATGCGATGAAGGCCTGATGTTTCTTGGGCTACCAATCGACAATGACAATGCTGCCGCTCAAACCGATGACCGAATCTCTCGGTGGGTCAAGCAGATCAAGCTTGAGATCGAAGCCATCAGCAAATGCTCGACGGTGTCCACACCAGCAAACGCAACAACGCAAGCACACTCCGGCTAATCAGCAGCATCGGTCGCCTCAATCACAGCAGGGCAGCTAGTAAGCCATCTAGCGTTGATCGCGCTTTTGGTCTTATAGCGCCCATTTTGGTTTGTTGCTGCCCGCCACTCTTCGCGCAGCACGACTAGGCTATGTTCAAATTGCCTAGTCATCAGATGCTTAGCACCGTGCTTCCCAACGCGCGACGTCCTGTTGCAACAGCCTCTTTAAGCAATGGTTCCGCGGCAGACGGCTTGGCCTAGTCGTGACAGATGCAACCAAGAAGGTTGATTGACACCCAGGTGCCTAGGTGTTTATCGCCATGTGCACGACGACAGAGCTCGACCGTCTCCTGCCTGCCGCCTTAAGCCTACTGCGTCAGCATTACGCCAGAATTGCTTAGCGAGAAGCCTGTCACCGTTGAATCAAGCACAGCGGCTTGCACGTTGATCAAGAAGCCCGGGAAGCCACTTGGCACCGTGAAGTTGCTGCTACCGACACCGCCCGAGACCACGAATGCATCACCAGCAATGATTGTGCCCCCGAGCGGCAGGTATGCTGAGCAATTGGGGAACACCGGCGACCCGATTGCATCGAGAGACAGCGAAAAGAAGTTTGCGCCAAGAGTAGCCGACGGAGCGTTGCTATAGGTAATTGGCAGGACGTTACCGCCAGTCGCTGTGCCGGTCACGTTGAGCTGGAGCGTACCATTACCAACTGGGCAGCCGGTGCCATAGACGCCAGTTTGGCCAGGGGTCAAATACGTAATCTGCAGCTTCGGCTGAAGGCCGCTCGCTTCGTGCGTCAGGATTGCGCGTGCGTTGGCCGTCTGGATTTCCGGCGTCTTGAACAACCAGCCATGGTTGTTAGCGGGGTTGTCCAACATATCTTGCACGTCGGCAATGAGCCCTGCGACCGGCGGCGTCAAGATCGCACCAAGATTCGGCATGTCGAAGGTAAAGCTCGGCGTCGAAGCGAAATCGCCACCAGGGTTGTTCCAGAACTGAGAAGGATAATTCGTGTGCAACCACGTGCATGAACCAGCAGTCGCTGGCGCGCCCGCACCGCCGTAGCGAGGTGGAACGACAGTGCCTTCACTCCAGTCTTGCAACACGCGATATGCCTGCGTGCTCTGCGGAAAGATTCCCCCCGATGTGTCAACCCACATGTCGAGCTTAACCGCGAGGATGCGCGAGCCAGCTGGAATCGCAGCGGCAACATCCCATTTGGCCAACGCACGCCGCCTGCCGAAGCTACCCATAGATGCGACACGGCCAACAAACATCCGTGTGCCGGCACCATTCGCGACAGAGCCATTGTTGCTCTGATTGAGTGTTGCCTCCTTGCTCGAAATGAGACTGAGTACGGACTGCGCTGAAGCAGACGACAGGCTCAATGAGGCGGCGAACGCCACGAGGGTAAGTATCACGAGAGAGTGGTTCATGACAGCGTGTAGGAGGCAGACAGCAAACTTCTTGGAACCTTATGATAGCGATTTCGTCGCATGTTTGCAGAAGTCCTTCGGCTCACAGCGCAGCCAACTTGCTCCACAGGGGCCCCTCTAGATCTCAACCACCAGTCTTACGGGGCAAACTACCCGACTATTGAATTCGGTCTAGCCCGGCAACAACCCAATGACACCGGCTCAACCTAGCGCTGATCAAAACCAGACATCTCCACTAGTTATGTGACAATGAAGACAGCCAACAGCAGCGCGAACATGAGACGAATGCGCACAGATAACGCATGCACGGGCGTCGAGACGCAAACAGCGGCGCGCGCCACCTAAGGCCCCGGGTTATCTTAACGCTCCCAAGGAAGTGACAAACCAACGGCAGGGTAATCGGAGTGAGTCTGACAGCCGTGCCGCGCACAACCACCATCACTACTTGAGAATGACGGAGCACAACATGCACTCGACACTCACAATCACCCGTATCACCGCAATCACAATTGCGATGCTCGTCGGCGCCTGCCTGTCACCGAGTGCGTCTGCACAACGCCCGACGTCGAAGGGATCTTCCTACGGAGGCAACACTCCAACCAGTCAGTTGATTGGTTCGGGCATCGCCTGGTTCGGCGTGTTGCAAGACGGCCTCAAAGAGGCCAACAGAACCGGCATGCCGATTTTATTCGTAACAGCGGCGCCACAGTGCAACGGCGTGCCGGGCATGTGGTGACCCGGCAAACAAGACATGGACAGGGGTCTCCTGTCCGACCGAGCAGTCATCGCGGCTTCGCGCAACTTTGTCTGCATCCGGACAGCAACGTATGAAGACAAGAGGGAGGCGGAGTTCCACCGTGAAAAGTTATTTGGCGCGGGCAGCGACCTGCGCAACTTTGGATTTTGCCTGCTGTCGCCAGATGCCAAGACGTCCCTTAAGCGCAGTAGGCGTGGACCAAACTATATCTATGCGAACGCAGCGGCGATGGCGGCCGATCTACAAAAGATCGCGAAGCGCTACCCGAAGAAGCACCTCAAAAAACCCGGAGTAGTTCTTCCGAAAATGAAGAACGTCCGGCTAGCGCTTAACGTTGCGAGCTGCGACGGATTGCCGTTGGTGATCGCCGTCGGCAAGACTCCAGATGACATCAAATCCTTAAGCTCCACGCTCAGCAAGGTGATCTGGAGAGAGAATCTCGCTGGCAAGTTTATCTATGCAACGACCATTAAAGCGATCGATCTCGAGGCAATCGATGACGCAAAGTTCGCGACCGGCATCCTGGTGATCGAACCTGACAAGTATGGACTCAAGGGCAAGCTACTCAACAAAATCGGCGCGAATGCATCTGTAAAGAAGGTCGAGACAACGCTGCTGGACACCGTCAAATCTTTTCAGCGTACTGCGAAGACCCACGGCAATCACGTTCGCATGGGGCGGCGTAATGGTGATACGTGGGAGACAGAAGTCCCAGTGCCCAAGCGACAGCGGCGGCGATAACCGCTTGCCAGCCCTGACCTGCGGTGGAGCACGCAAAGCCGAGTCTGCACGGTATCGTTTTCGACAGGCTACGCTCCTCCGACAAAAACCTAGCTTCACTACTTCCGATTCGCACGCGCCGGAGGCTGCCACGGCACAGCCCCACCTCGCTGCATATGCTTGCGCAGCTTCTGCGACAACTCACGATACACCTTTGGGCGCTGCCCGCGCATGTCGACGCTCTCTTTAGGGTCTTCGACGAGATTGTATAGCGCAAAGGGTTGCTGCGGATCGTTCTGAAGCAACTTCCACGCACCTGAGCGGACAGCCCAAACTGACTGGCCCATATATCGCTGGTTGCCCTCCTTGCGCGTCCAGAAGATGTCACGATCAAAAACTTGCTGGGCGCCGAGTAGAGTCGGAAGGATACTGACGCCGTCGATCTCGTCGGCGGCCTCAACACCAGCAACCGCGCAGCAAGTTGCGAACAAGTCCATGCTTAGTGTGACCAGATCAGAGGTAGATCCGGACTCGATGTGCCCTGGCCAAACCACTGCTTGTGGCACGCGAATACCACCCTCATACATGTCTTGTTTACCGCCGCGTAACGAGCCGTTGTTGGCACCAACGCGGAGTTGGCCACCGTTGTCACTTGAGAAGATGATGAGCGTTTCATCGGCGATGCCGGCAGCATCAATCGCATCCACGACCCTGCCAATCCCAGAGTCAAGATGCTCGATCAATGCCACGAGCCGCGATCGAACCGGCCCCATTTCAGGCTCTCGCTTGCGAACCTTCGCCAACCAATCCGTAGGTGGCTGGATCGGGGTATGCGGTGCGTTATACGCCAGATACAAGAAAAATGGTGCGGACTCATCGCCACCTTTCGTAGCGATGTAGTCAACCGCCCAATCAGTAAAGACGTCTGTTGCGTGCCCTTTCGGATCGACCTCCTGCAGATCATGCCGCATGTAGTTGATGCCGGCACGACGGTGATGAAAGTAGTCGTCCATCATGTCGCCCAGAAAACCATGAAACAGGTCGAATCCCTTGCTATTAGGCAAGCACTCCGGCTGGTCCCCGAGGTGCCACTTACCGACACAGGCAGTCTGGTAACCTGCACCCTTGAGCACCTCCGCCAACAATCGGGAGCTAGGTGCAAGGTAGCCCCAGCTATCGAGCATCGAATGTGTACGCACGACGCCAGGCACGCCGACAATCTCTGGGTAACAACCGCTCAAGAGCGCCGCACGAGTTGGCGAACAAACCGGACAATTGGCATAGGCATTAGAGAACCTCATGCCACGCGTAACGAGTTGATCAATTGCTGGAGTCTCAAGATCAGTTGCGCCGTAACACGCAAGATCACCAAAGCCCAGATCATCAACCAGAATCACGACGACGTTCGGTCGCAAGGGTTCCTGTGGCAAAGTCGCCGCTATGCACCGGTCAGCAATCGCTACAGCTGCCAAAAGAACAAATGTGAGAATACGCATACGAGTATTGTTGGGACGCTGAGACCTCTAGAGCACGGCCACCGCACAGCCAACTGTTGATCAAGAATAAAGGGCAGCCGCGGCGACAACCATAAGCGGACGTAACCGCAACGCACCGTGTGGTCTGCTAACATGAGCTTCGGTTGAGCGCAGATCACTACACGGAAGGCAATTTCCAACCAAGCCACGCTCCCCACTCGCAAAGAGGCCGCTGGAGGCGCGCACTGCACAAGGCAACGGTTGACAGCCGCATCGCCGGTGGTAACCGCAGATACTGAACTGCGATCAACGCCTAGGTCGTGCTGGGCATGAAGCGCGACAGCACCGTCACCGCATGAATCGCGTTACATGCACTCCGTTGACCATCACACACGTATCAGAAATCTCCAGAGCAGAAGACATGACGAACTACGCTACTGCCCCATCAGAATGCGTTCCATATCGTGAAGCATCGCTGGCGCATCACATTGGTGCAGGGCACGATCACTGTATGCAAGCCTCCACGCTGTTTGCCGCACTTCTCTGCCTCACTGCCGCAGCGACAGCCCAAGGCACCGCCGGCGACTACCAACGCGCCAAGAGCCTTGAAAGCCTCTATCGCGGCAAACTCGACGTAGGCCCGCGTGAAGTTCACTGGACCGACGATTCAAAGGCGCTGTGGTTCTCAGAGCAGCGCGATGGCACCATCAGTTTTGTTCGCATCGACGTTGCCTCTGGCGATCGCAAGACTGCGAACTCGATGGAAGAACTCGGCATAGCCAAGTCTTCGCTTGAAGCATTAGCCGTTGACACCAGAAGTCGCGACGGTCAATCAGAGACAAGCATCACCTTCGACAACCGCTTCGATCAACGCCTTCGCATGCTATGGGTGCAGGCCAACGGCAAGGTGCGCGACTACGGTACCTTGGCCGCCAAAGCGACCCGTATCCAACACACGTTTACTGGCCACGTCTGGCGCCTAGTGTTCGACGACGGCTCAACGGCAGGGGTTTATCGCGCTTCGGTAGCTGGCGGTATTGCGATCATAGACGAAGCCTCCCGCAGCAAAGCGCAGCGCCAACGCCGCAAAGGACGCAACAACGGCAAACAGCGAAGCAACCGCGCCAAAGCCTTTGTGCGCGACGACAACATTTGGTTGCGAACCGATGACGAACCCGTAGCCCTTACGACCAACGGTAGCCCAGATGACTCCTACCGAAGAGACCTTCACATCTCACCCAACGGTCGCTACCTACTCTGCTTTCAGCAGACCCCAGCCGAACGCCACGAAATTCCGCTGATCGAGTCGAGCCCAACAGACCAGGTGCAGCCCAAACTGCAAAGCCTCAGCTACCGGAAACCCGGTGATCGACTGGCACGACCTCGACCACGAATGTTCGACCTTAAACTGCAACAGGCCATCGAAGTTGCCGAGGAGCCATTCGCCGATCCCTGGTCAATCGACCGCGTCCACTGGGCTGCGGATAGCAGCGAGGTCCACCTGCTCTTCAACCGCAGGGGTCACCAGCAATTGAGCGTCTATGCCATCAATGCTAAGACCGGCGCGGTCCGCACCGTCGTCGAGGACCGCTATGAGTCCTTTGTCGACTATTCGCAGAAGACCTGGATGCAGTGGCTCGACGAAACCAACGAACTGCTCTGGGCCAGTGAACGCAGCGGCTACAACCACATCTACCTCGTCGATGTGTCGACCGGTGCCATCCGCCCGGTCACCCAGGGAGAGTGGGTCGTACGGCGAGTCGACCGCGTCGACCCTAAGAAACGAGAGATCTGGTTCACCGCGTACGGCATCCACAGCGACCAAGACCCTTACCACGCGCATCTCGCGCGCATAAAACTCGACGGACATGGGCTGCGCGCATTGACAGCATCGGATGGCACGCACGAGTGGGATTTCTCACCCGATCGCCAACACATCGTGACGACTTGGTCGCGAACCGATCAACCTGCAGTCACCGAACTACGGCGCTGTAGCGACGGCGAACTCGTATGCGAACTCGGGCGCGATGACGCCAGCCGGCTGCTGAAGACCGGCTTTCGTATGCCTCAGCGGTTCGTCGCCAAGGGACGCGACAGCAAGACGAACATCTACGGCATCATCCTCAGGCCCTCGAACTTCGACCCCGCACGGCGCTACCCCGTCATCGAGTCGATCTACGCCGGGCCCCACGGATTCCACGTACCAAAGTCATTCCGCATCAATACACGTAGACGCCAACTCGCCGAACTCGGCTTCCTCGTGGTGCAAATCGATGGCATGGGCACCAATTGGCGCAGCAAAGACTTTCACGATGTGTGCTGGCGAAACTTGAAGGACGGAGGCTTTCCCGACCGCATCTCGTGGCTACGCGGAGCCGCCGAGCAGCACCCCGAACTCGACCTGTCGCGGATCGGCATCTATGGCGGCAGCGCCGGCGGTCAAAACGCACTTGCAGCGCTATTACACCACGGCGACTTCTACAAAGTCGCCGCCGCCGACTGCGGCTGCCACGACAACCGCATGGATAAGATCTGGTGGAACGAGGCCTGGATGGGTTGGCCCATCGGCGACTGGTATGCCGACAGCAGTAACGTCACCCACGCGCACAAGCTACGTGGCAAGTTGCTCTTAACGGTCGGGGAACTCGACCGCAACGTCGATCCGACCTCGACGCTGCAAGTGGTCGACGCGCTGATCAAGGCAGATCGGGACTTCGAATTTGTGCTAGTGCCCGGAGCAGGGCACGGCATCGGAGAAGGCCCCTACTTACGCCGTCGCCGGATGGACTTCTTCGTCCGCAACCTCTGGGGCGTCGAACCCCGTCGGACAAATGACTAAGCAGGTCCGGGTCGGCAGTCGCATTATCCAGCCAACCGAGTTGATCACTGAGATCTTTACAAAGCTGCCTGCTGACCGGAAACAACGAGAGCGCAGTGAGAGCTTTCCATGCGCTGCAATATGCTTCATGTTCGCCTGAGATATCCGGCTATCAGTTTGTAGCTGACTTTTCTATAAGTTGCGGCATTGGCACTAGAGAAGGTTCGATTTGGCTTCTAATGTGCCTTCGAAAAAGCCGAACGGCTCATCGAACAAAATCTCTTTGTTCGCATCAATCGACCGAACCTGACCAACACATCCTAATGTGACCCGACTGATGACATCGGCAACTCAGCTACTCACTAGTGCAACCGCATTTTCGCTCTCCTGCACGATGCTGCTCGCGCAAGATCCGCCACAACAACCCTTCCGCCTCAACAAGTGGCTGGACACACCGAGCAACCTACGTATCAGCGGCTCAGAGCGCATTCGCTACGAAGGGCTCGACGGCCAATTCCGCGACAGCAGCACCCGCGACGTCGAAGACCAGGTCTTCTCACGCCTATTGCTCCGCGCCGACTACACCCACGAGCAGTGGGGCGCTACAGTCGAGGGCATCGACGCCAGGGCCTGGGGCACCAAAGCCGACTCATTTGCCAACACGACCACGGTCAACACCCTTGACGTGCTACAAGCTAACATGTCTTGGAATCCCGGCGACGGCCACAGCGTCACCGTCGGCCGCTATACAATGGACATCGGCAGCCGCCGCCTAAGCGCGCGCAACCGCTACCGCAACACGATTAACTCGTTCAACGGCGTGCGCTGGGACTACCAAGGCGAAGACGGCTACGAGGCCGGCGCGTTCTGGAACACACCGACCATTCGACAACCGGGCAGCCGCACCGAACTCGTTGACAACGAACACGACTGGGACACACAGTCGCTTGACTTCCAGTTCTTCGGGGTGCACGCGGCCCAACACATCGACGAGCGGTCCGACGTGCAGGTCTACTTACTTGGCCTAAGCGACCACCGCTTGGGCAAGACCTCGCGCGACCTCACCACCGCCGGCTTCCGCTACCTCGTGGCAGCCGCGCCAGGACGAATGTTCGGCGAGACCGAGATCGCCTATCAATTTGGCGGACGCGGCACGGAAGACGTCTCCGCCTACTTCGCGCACGGCGCGGTTGGTAAGCAGTTCGACTACGCGATGAAGCCCAAACTAAGCCTCGCGCTCGACGTCGCCAGCGGCAACGACTCCGACAACCCAGACTGGAACCGCTTCGACACGCTGTTTGGCGCGCGGCGCTGGGAATACGGACCGACCGGCATCTACGGCGCGATTGGCCGCCGCAACATCGTGTCGCCGGAGATCCGCCTGACGGTTAAGCCAGTAGACAACCTAACCGTCATGTTCGCCGCTCGGACACTGAGCCTCGCATCAGCCGACGATGGCTGGCGTGAGGCCAGCGACACCACTGGCAGCGGCGGTGATGTCGGCGATCAAGTTGAGTGCCGTATCCGCTGGGACGTCCAGCCTAAGAGCTTGCGCCTGGAAGCCGGCGCCGCCTACTTCAGCGGCGGCACCTTCCGCGAGACCTCGACGGCCGGCCGGCCAACCGACACCAACTACTTCTACTTTCAAACCATCTGGACCTTCTGATTCTCACACCAGAAACGACAACTACTAAACGGCAGAGCGACGCACGCCATCATGGCCTCGATTATCTTCGGGGGGCCATGATCCTCCTGGCAGTGTTCGCGCACGTAGCCCAGGCCTACCAAAGCAAGCCAGAGGCCGAGAGCCTAGTCTCGCTCGCAGACATCGGAGAACGCTACCTTGACCCGAATCGGACCCCATTAGCCGAGCAGTTCCTTCAGGTTGCCCGCATGGCAGTGAATCCGATGCTGTTCCTGCTCGCGGGATTCTCCTGGGCGTTTCTCATCAAACGCCGAGCCCTTAGGTCGATCGTCTGGAATCGAACTACGCGGATCCTCATCCCACTAGTGGTGACTTGGCTGGTTGCTTTTCCCCTAATCAGATATTCCTTCGCACTTGGTCGTCATCTGATGCTTGCAGAGGAGGGCGAGGCGAGTCTCATCGCGGCTTTTGCTGACACCCCCCTCACGCCATACCTCCCCTTCGCGCGCGAAGTCTTCTACCTCGCACACGTCTGGTTCCTCTACTACCTTCTACTGTTCTACCTAGCATCGCTCGCCCTGGTGATCTGGCTAGACCGACCGGCTGGAGCCTGGCGAAGGCGGCTTTGCTGCTTCCAGGCGGCGGTTCTGGTAGGGGATCTTCGCTGGATGCGCCTACCGCTGCTCGTGAGCCTCTTGGTGTTGGCCACTCTAACCGACTTCAATCCGGAGCTCGATATTAGCCACCGTCTTCTGCCTGATCCGGAGACATTCGCCGCCCACTACGTCTTCTTCCTCGTAGGCTGGATATTCGCTCTGCATCGAGAAATCCTGGACGATCTCAATCAACGGGCTGGACTACGCCTTCTGCTCGGACTGCTGTTGGCGATCCTTGTCGTCACCCCCATGGGCGAGAACCACATCCACTCCTCCACCCCGGCCGAGCTCTGGCTGGGATCGGGTCAACTGCAACTGCGGATCTACTGGTTTTTGCACGCAATCGCGTCATGGATGATCGTCCTAGGAATGCTGGGACTGGCAGAACGCTGGTCCAAACGCGTGGATGCAAGGTTCGCCTACGTCGCCGAGGCTGCGTTTTGGATCTACCTCGTGCATCTACCGTTCGCGATCTTCATTCCCGTCCTATTCCACAACTGGTCGCTAGATGCCAACCTCAAGGTGTGGATATCAACGGCAACGGTCCTCTTGATCTGTTTCACCAGCTACCATTTCCTGGTTCGCACAACAGTAGTCGGACAGTGGCTTCGAGGCCGATACGGCCGAAGGGCCCAGAGACCCTAGCGACGGCGCAAGTAGAACCTCGCACGCAACACCTCCAGATGCCGGCGCGGTAACTCGCGAAACTGAGGAGCAAATATCTGGACGACATCGTCGCTCACTGGCCTAACTTCACCTATGTGAATGTCGCGAACTTCGAAGCCGTGCTCTTCAAACATTGGCTGGAAGGCTAGGGGCCGGACGCGACTGCACCCAAACAAGAGTTGTGCGTCACTCTCATCTCGCAGGAACTCTAGCTCGTCGATTTCTTGGTTGCGATAAAACCGGTGATCGACGCCCTCGATTGCGTGAATGCACAGTCCGCCAGGGCGGACAATTCGCGCCATCTCTTTGATGACATTGACCGGATCGGCGATGTGCTCGAACACCGAGTTGCTGACCAAAACATCTACGCTGGCCGAAGCGAGTTCAGCCTCTGCGATCGGCTTCTGGATATACGTAAGACGGCTCTGATCAACGCCTCTAATATCGCCACTGGCCAGCAAGTTCCAGTCAAAGGAATCAACGCGTCTTAAGATCTGCTCAGAAGTCCCAGAAATGACCGGCATACACGTCTTCGTCAACGCCGCCCCAAGCACGGCGTACATAGACCTCGCCGCACAGCCATATGACTGAATGTCATCAAGATCGACACCAAGGACTCGCTTGGCGCCAAGCCTGCCTAGAAGGCGATATGTTCGGTTGCGGGAACTCTGTTCAAACTTGCTATCGAGCAGACCGTCACCGCGGATCAGTTTCGATTAGCTGATCGGGCCGCGTAGTGGATGGCATGGCGTCTCGATGCACGATGCTGAAACTGCGCTGCGGACGACATTACAGCGACCGCAGAAATGTTAATATATCGAAGCGTTCAAGCGCATTCAGCGACCGGAACATTTGCTTGGCAGTTGCAGCTTCACCGCCATGCCAGAGTATGGCTTCTTCAAGCGTCAAGGCGCGGCCGTCGTGAAGATAGCCGCTGCCGCCCGACACGTCTTCGCTCAACCCAAGGCTCCAAAGTGCCGGCGTACGCCATTCTGCCGCAGTGGCTCCTGAGCCTCGGACTCGCATGTTGTCGGCGAGTCCTGGCCCCATGTCGTGGAGCAGCATGTCGGTATAAGGCCTGATTGTTTGACCGCGCACTTCGCCCCACGGATGCGTCGTGCCAGTGGTGAACTCACCTATATGACACGCCGCGCAGCCAATCGAAGTGAACAGCAGTTCCCCGCTAAGCGCGCCCGGAGTCGTCAGGCTTCGCCGTGCATTTACGCCAAGCAAGCCAATATAACGCGCCATTCGATCCAACTCCGTATCGCTGACCTCGACAGAGCTAGGCTGTGTTTCCCCATCGAGTGTCGGTAGGCGCGTGGTTGCGACCCCCATATCCCGATTGAACGCATACGCAATCTGGTCAGCAATAGAAGCTGCGCCACCCTTCCAATTGAACCGGCCTAAACGTTGCTGCCCATTTGCTAGATCCGTTACGTACGCTGCACGGCCAGAGATACCGTCTTGGTTGTTGTCACATGGATCGGCGAACGCCAGGAAGGTCGCTTCATCGACAGCCTCGAGCAGTCCAAGCCCGATAAGCGGCTGCGCCATTCTCAGTGAATAAAACTGCGGGGCTGTTCCGGCGAACGCTAGCTGCGGCTTACGTAGTAGGTATGGCGTGCCATCGACATAGGCGTTGTAACCGTCATCGTAAGGAATCCATCCAGCAAGTGTAACGGCTCCTTCGCCGGGCGTGACCGATGGCCCAGGCAGCTCTGAAATCCGCAGCCAGTTGACGGTCGCAGCCGAAGCTGAGGATCCATCATACGCGATGGCCGGCGTGATCTGGGTCGCAGGTAGGTTGACTGTCTGACTCACGGTTTGCCACTGACCGGCCGTAGCAGGGAGCTGAAGCATGGCATAAAGCGGGCTCCCTCCGGCTTGCTCGAATTTGAGCGCAGCTCCCATGCTACTCTCGTAACGCACCTCAACGAGGTAGTTCGCCGTCGCGGGTAAGTCGAGATTTGCATACACCGCGAAGTCGCCGGGAGCGCTCAAGACGACCGCTTGCCCATTAGGATCATTCGGATCTGAACTAGCGATGGTCTGGATTCCGCCACCACTGAAAGTGGAGTTCTCGACCTCGATCTGCCACTGTTGAGGGTCGGTTACTGAGTATGGCTGAAGGGTATCGCCAAGCGTGGGGTGCGGAGTGCCATCAGCATCTGCAGCAACGCTCAATACGAAGCCTTGAAGCTCTCCACCAATCGTAGGCAGCAGAGAGCGACCGTTGTTGACGTGGCATGAAATACAACTGCGCCCAGTAAACTTCGGACCAAGTTGATCGATGTGGGCTTGCAGCGTTGGGTTATTTGCCTCGGAGTGGTTGCCGGTTTCAAAGTCTGTGTGATGCAATCGACGACCATTAAAGAAGGCATAGGTGCTGCCGTAGGCGAGATTGCTGGTCGCTTGCTTATAACGGTAGGTTGTTTCCCCCGAATAGAGATAATGAATCGTCAGGTCGCCAGCTAAGTAGCCAGCGTCGGGCAGAGGATAGGATTCGTAAGAGATCCTACCATCAGGGCCGGGAGTGTTCGTCTCTACCTCCTTAGCATACCAAGGCTGCAATCCTTCGCCGACGACGTAAAGGAATGTCGTGCCGTAGTAGTTCGATTGGCTGCCATTCTGCAACTGCGTTGCCCACAGCGAGGGTGTCATGAACTGACTCGGCTCAAACTCGATGGCGTCACCAATCTGCAGCGGGCGGTTTACGCCATAGCCCTCGTAATTAGTAAGCGTCGTCTCATAAACCCACTCAAGCCCCACAACCTGATTGGGGTTGCTCGACAATACGCCACCTGGACCTGACACAAGCTGCACAGAGTTACTTAGGTAGTCTGAACGGTTGCTTCGATACGTCGACGCGTTGGTTGGCTCGCTCTCTCGCCGATAAAAGAACCGGAACTCCGCAGGCGCTAACCTTGCGAAGGTCTTCCATCGGAACACGATTTCTGTTCCACCCACGGCGACTCTGTCTTCGATTTCTAGAAGCAGCGTACGCTGCTCCCAGTAATGGTCTTTCCATTCGTCGTAGCCATTGTTGATTGGTGCTACGGTAAGACCCAACGGGTTAGTGATCGTGACCGGCACCACCGGCCCAAGGCCATTGGGATTGTCGCGAGCGTGGCGACGACGTGCACGATCCGCAATCTTGGTAGTCATTGCAGTTGCCGAAGTCGTGACGATGTCTGGTTCCTGGGGTGTCCCGACCGGGTAAAGTGGCTGGTGCAAGAGCGAATTGCCGCATCCAGCTAGCGATCCGACTGCAACTTCTAAGTCGTTGTCACTCCATGTGCCGACCCAGCCGTTTGCGTTGATCGTTAAGTCGAACGTCAGGACATCGAACGCAAAGCCCACTAGCCCTGCGACAGGCGGCACCTGCAAGTCGAGCCGCGCAATGTTAGGAGCGATGCTTGGTGACCAAGCAACTGAAGCGAGTTGGATTAAGCCCCCTCGGTAGAGACCATTTGTCTGGAAACCAAGCGGCAGAGGGATCGCAGTCGGGGAGGGGTCGGTAAGCAACCACCAACCCAAGGTGTTCAGGCCAATGACCGACGATGGCGGTGCCGTGACTTGAAAGCTTGCCGTTGCGCCGACGTTTGGTGCATTGATTGTCGACAGCACACGATTGTTCTGCGCAAGCAAAGCCGGCACAGCGACTGTGACGAGGAGGACGGCGACGACCGAAACGCGGCACGCTGACGAAATGTAATGCATCCAAAAAAGGTCGTGCTGCGACATTGGCGTTAGCCGGGCTAAGGAAACGCCATTATTACACATTCACGCAAGTGGTGACACATATTCAAACAATAGCTATTCCGGGCATCGATCTCTCATCCCCCCCCCACACACGACACGGCGCTGACATTGCCACTACCGCTTGGTTGCAGGCAGCTTGAGGTCGATCCTTGTGCGGCCTGCGGCCGTGATTTGGACACCTACAATCGCGGAGCGATAGCCCTCTGCGCTGACGAATACTTGATGCCGTCCTGGAGCTAGACCTCGAATCAGCGTCGGCTCGCTTACAGCAACGAAATGTTCGCCAATCGTCACTCCAATGAGCTGACCGCTAGCCTCTATGTTCAGCGCTAACTCTCCAGTGTGCCGCTGGAATGACCACGGACCATTGCCATTGACCGAGAAGCGAGAGGGTAATTCGACCAAGTCCATCTGACCAAGGTCTGCAGGCGGCGGTTGCTCACCTTCAACCAACAAGCAGTCACCGCTATGTAAGTCGGGCACCCAAATCTGTTCGGCGTCCTCAAACTCTCGTTCCCACACCACGAATCCATCACTAAGTAGCGTCACGAAGCCATCTTTGAAGCTAGAGCCATTGGAGTTCTTGATGCTCAATGGCGATTGATCTCGGAGAACGATCGTGCCTATGTCGACCGAAACATCGTCCCCACGCGCTGGCAGCTCCATCAAGAGCGTGCGCTTTGCGCCACCCCCTGGTCGCTCGATGATCAACTGATGATGACCTTCATGTGCAACGGGAAGCAACAGTGCGCCATTGCACGTCACCTGGGCGATCAGTTCGTCATCGTGGCTGCTCAACGGCACAACGGACACAGTGGCGACACAGGCCTCGCCGGATGCGTCCACAATACGGCCCGTCACTTTGGTCTTGGCAAACCACTGCAACGAGACAACCCCTTCTTTGATGGCTTGCTCGCGATTCCCTGATATCACGCGAACAGAGTCTTCGGCCTGTATTTCAAAAACGAACTCCTCGTCAGGTAATGGCACGTTCCAAACGTGAGCTACATCATTGTTGCCCAAACTCAAATCGAGTGGTTGGCTTGACATCCGCGTGCGCAAAGTAAGACCGCCATCTTCAGGAAGATCGACGATGCGCACCTCGACCACTGGCCGTTTCGCCTTGATCTGATCAAGCAACTTCTGCTGCCCTTCTTGAGCCTTACGCTTGCGTTCGCGCTCCTGCGGCGAAAAGTAGACCAACTGTGTCTCTTCGCCGTTTGGTAGAGGGAGTTGGAGACGCAATTCATCAGCCGTATCGCACTCAAAGATCACCGTGCGACCAGCGTGCTGCACATGCAGGTCGTAGACAGAATCTAGTCCAAACAACGCAAACGCACCATCAGCGCGGGTCAGCGTCCAAGGGCCTCGATGCACTGTGGGCCACCCCACTGCGACCCCGGCAACGGGCTTGCCAGCATGATCAACGACGACGCCGGTATGCGGCACCCCAGACTCCACTCTCATGAGCATCGACTGAGCCCCCGGAAACCAGGTGGGATTCTCGTAACCAAGCTTCAAGTCTGGATGCACGACATAGAAGTCCGCGATGCCTTGTGAGATATCGACATCCGACAAGGTTGCCACACCCTGGGCGCTGGTCACTCCATGCACAAGATCTGGAGTGTGGCCGCACCCGGCACAAAAGCCGACCAGTGCGCCGGCAACCGGTTGGTCGCGCCAATCACGAACCTGAACCGGCACAGCAATCGTCGGCATCAGCGAAACGACAGCGTCATCGAATCCCCCCATTCGCATGTGCTGGCAATATCCGTCTGCACGCACACAAAGCCAACTCCATGACTGATACCCTGGCGCGTCTTCATCAACGCGCATAGATATGAACCCTCGCTCATCTGCTTGGCTACGCCAAGCAACGATGGGCGCACCACCAATCGGCGCTTTCGCTTCCTCAATCAGCAGTAACTCTGCGCGCGGCACCGGAGTCCCGTGATGACTATCGACGACGCGAATACAGATCCATCGCTGACCATCCCCGAATCCCCCTCCTGGATAGGGGTGGTCAACATAACGCGCTACTGGGGCTTGCGCGGCCAGTGCCACACACCCGGCAAGCATTACTAGACAGATGTTGAGTAAGTGAAATCGCAGCATTTAGTCAATTATACATGAACACTTCATGTAGGACTGCAACTAGTTGCGGCGGAATAGAGAGCCAAGCAGCGGAATGTCTAGTAGCTCGCCGCTGCGCTTCGGCGTACGACGCTTGCGCTCGTGTCCCTAGTGCTCGCGGCGTTGGCGTTCTTCCTCGCGCTCGCGACCTTCTTCGCGCCTACGGCCTTCTTCGCGCTCGCGACCTTCCTCGCGCTTTCTGCCGTCTTTTTCTTTGGCCATTTCCTTTTGGAAGCGCTCCCAGCGTTGCTTGGCTTGCTCTCTCGTCATCACGCCGCGCTCGACGAGGTCGCGCAACTGCGCCTGATCAAGCATGCCCTCTCGGTCGATTGAGCCTTTGGCCTTGCGCTTCCTCTTGCTCTGACTCTTCTTGGCCGAGCCCGCTTTGGCCTTCGCGCTCTTTTCCCACTCGACATACTTCTGCTTCGCTTCTGCTTCGGTCATGTCACCATTCTTCACCGCTTGCTCAAGGCGCTGCCACCGTTTGTCTGGCGTACCCTTGGACTTCTTGGTGCCCTTGTCGGCGCCCCTCATCTTCTCGCCGATGCCGCGGCGGTGCGCCTCGACCTTGCGCTGCATGTCTTCGCGGCTGAGCTTGCCTGCCTTCACCATCTCGATCAGCTCGCGGTACAGGGCCTCGTGCTCGGCCTTCATCTTCTCCATCGCGTCGCCGGCGCCGCGGCGCTTGGACTTCTTGGTGCCCTTGTCGCCGCGCTGCTTCGATGCGGCTTCAGCATCCGCAAGACGGCGTCCATCTGGTCCTTGCTCATCTCTCCGGCCTTCACGGCGCGCTCGAGTCGTTCGGCTACGGCGCGCACGTCCGGGTTCTGGGCGTAGGCTACGCCGAGTGGTAGCAGCCAGGCCGCGAATGCAACGGCCGTCAATCGCAGCCACCGAGAGCTTGCTTGCAGAGGGGTCTTAGAAACGATCATTTCAAATCTCCTTTTGAGGAAGCCGCCACTGTTAATCTCGCTCGCCATGGCAGGTGGACGGGGCCCCTGCTCGGTGAGGAACTCGACTGCTTGTAGCAGCGAGTTTGCGTAGGAATGTCGTGATCCCTGCAGCGTGCGCAGAACGAGCGCGTCACAGCAGATCTCTTCGTTTTGACGTAGGTTGCGCCGCGCCCACCAGGCCACGGGGTTCCACCAGAATGCCACGCAAGCCAGCCACTCGATCCAGCGCACGTAATGATCGCCGCGCGAGATATGGCCGAGCTCATGCGCGAGGATCCAGCGCAATTCTTCATGCTTGAGCTCGTCAGTCATGGCTGCCGGCAGATAGATGTGCGGTCGTTTACCAAGCCACCACACGAGCGGCGTGATGCGGGCGTTTGTCAGTCGTAGGGTTGGTGTGCGCGCGAGTTGGAAGCGGTCGCAGAGTGCGGCCAGTTCGGCGGCGAGAGCCGGCGTCGCTGCTGTGCTGGAGGACTGCAGGAGGCGTTGGAAGCGTGTGACGCGCAGTAGCGACCAGAAGAGGAAGCCAACGCTGCCGATTAGCCAGGCTAGTCCTGCGATGCTCAGCATATCGAGTTGCCAGCCACTCGCGGCGACTTCGGCAAGCGCGTCCGTCGAGACGAGCGCGGCTGGACCATCGGCCTGCGTTATGAAGGCTAGGTTCGTTGTTGAGAATGGTACGACCGGCAGGGTGAACAGCGGCGGGGTTAGCAGCTTGATGAGTGCGATCGTCCAAAGCATGTGGGCGAGCGCGGCGTGTCGCTGCCGACTCTGTATCAGCCACGCGACAGCGGCGATGGTTGCTGATACCAATAGGTTGCTGGCGATGATCTGTGTCAGCGTTTCGATCATGAGTTCTCCTCGCGGCTTTGATCGAGCAATTCTCGAAGTTGCGCAATCTCATTGCGCGGGATCTTGCGAGCATCCAGCAGGTGGGTGAGCAGAGGCGTTAGCGAGCCGCCGGTGAGCTTGTCGGCTAGGGACTCGAGTTGGCTGCCGGCGTAGGCCTCGCGTGATAGCGCGGCCGTGAACATATGAACGGGCAAGTTGCGATCACGGTTAACAAAGCCTTTGTTCTCGAGCCGCTGCAGCAACCTCTGCACGGTACCGTGCTGCGCCTTGTCGGCGCCGGTGTAGAGCTGCTCACGCAGCTCTCGCGCGGTCCGTGGCTGTTGGCTCCAAAGGAGTTCCATGACGGCGAGTTCGGCGTTGGCTAATTGCGGGTGGCTCATGATTCTCGTGCGCGCCGCTCCAGGATAGATACGACACATTGTCGCATGTATACGACACAATGTCGTAAGATGTCAACAGGAACCCTCGTAAAGCTACCGAGCACCGACCTCAAATCTACATAAGGTGTTTTAATACATTGGACTATGGCCCATAGACAGCAGCTTCGAGGCCTCGAAACAAGAGCCGTCGAGGCAGATGTGGCCGTCGCGACAACCCCAATGAGTAGGATGTTTTCTTGGTCCGAGGCAGTCGCTGGCCGAAACATGACCGCGCGCCAGATCGTTCGGGCTGCAGCTAAATTTCCTGCTTACGAGGATGATGGTGACTACGTCTTGGCAACTAATAGTTGGCAACAGTAAGCGACTCGTAAAGCGGTCACATGCATGCAACGAACTCGCATTCTGAGCAGCAGAAAACACCAGCTAGCGCCTTCATTCGACCCCCAATCGCAACGGGCCGGAGCAGTGGAAAGACCCGGTCTGTAGGATGCAAAATTGAGGATCGCAGTCGATACGCCCGCCTCCCCCCTGGATCTGCTCGCACTTGTATACACGTCGATCCTCGGTGTGATTTCGTCGGCTGGTGCGAGTCCAATGGACTACCCTATTCCTCGATGAAGAACGCCAAGCGACCAGAGTTGGCCACCCCCGTCGTCTTCGCGCCATCCGACGAGGCGCTCCAAGACCTAAGGAACTCGGACAGTGTCTGGGCAGAAGCTGACCTGCTTGATACGCAGCTGGAGGCGCTGATCAACGTACGCGATCCCCGGCGCCTAGCAGATGCAGAAGAGCGAGCGAAACGGATTGCGCAACTGCGTTCCACCCCCTCCTGCTCTCGCTGGGTTTATTACCCATGGTCCGGCCAACTCGTACACATCCTGGGCCCAGAACTGTACGAGGAACTCCGCCTAGCTCGCAATCGCCACAAGATCACCGCGCAGGAGCAGCGCACGCTCGCCAGCATCACAATTGGAATCGTCGGGCTCTCCGTCGGCAATGCCATCGCAACCACTCTGGCACTGGAAGGTGTTGGCGGACACCTCAAGCTAGCTGACCACGACCACCTAGACACCTCGAACATCAACCGCCTGCGCGCCCCCATCCATGAGATCGGCCGCAACAAAGCGGTTTTGGCCGCAAGACAGATCTCTGAGTTCGCCCCCTATTTACAGATCTCGCCTATCGTCGAGGGGCTGACAGATGACAACTTAGATGCGTTCTTCCAAGACCTAGATGTGGTCATCGACGAGTGCGATGACTTCCGCATTAAGTATCGCATTCGAGAAGAAGCCCGCCGACGGAAGATACCCGTCGTGATGGAGACCAGCGACCGGGGACTGGTCGACGTGGAACGCTTCGACCTCGAACCGGAACGCGCGCCGTTTCACGGTCTACTGCCAGGAATCTGCTCCGAGGACCTCCGTGAGATGGCAGATGGAGAAAAGCTGGAGATGCTGCTTCGACTAATGAATCCGCATTGGATCTCAACCCGCGGCTGTGCGTCTCTATTGGAAACCAAAGAGACTTTAGATGGCTGGCCACAATTAGCCTCCGCCGTCGTACTCGGTGGCGCCACAGCGTGCGCAGCTGTACGCCGCATCGCACTCGGCCAATCCGTCCCGTCGGGCAGTAGACGAGTCGACATCGACACGGTTCTCGCCGCAGAGAGTGAGCCCTACAGATGGACGCGCACAGCCGCAGACCGCCCTGCCGAGCACATCGCGGATCTCTCGTCCGTGCCGAAGGACATTCAGTGGATCGTGTCGCAGGGGACGCGGGCACCATCTGGAGGAAACGCCCAGCCCTGGTCTGTGCGCTGGACCGCGCCGCACCTTGACGTGTTCCACGACCCGGAACGAGACAAGAGCCTGATGAACTTCTCGTTTCTTGCCGACTACTTGGGTTTGGGGGCTTTGATCGAGAGCCTCGAGATCGCAGCCACCGCACGTGGCTACCGGGCGAATGTCATTTCCCAACCACAAGGGCAAGGCCACGTGGCTCGACTAACCTTGCAACCGGCGGCAATCCCTATCGATATTCACGCTGCCTCGCTGGATGCCCGAGAAACCGATCGCCATGACGGAGACAGCTCTCCTCTGAGCGAAGATGCCCAGCGAGCACTCAAGGAACAGGCGGCGCGTCACGGTGTCGGCCTATCGTTCGTGCAAGGAACCAACCTGCCTGCGCTCGCAGATGCCCTAGGCGCATCGGATCGAGTCCGCCTCTTGAACCCTGGACTCAACGCAAACTTAGTAGATGAACTGCGCTGGACGCCCGAAGAGGTGACGAAGACCCGGGATGGTATCGACATAAGAAGTCTCGGCCTCGATCCCGCAGGCATGGCGGCGCTACAACTGCTTGCGCGTGGGGATGTCGTGGGAACGCTGCGCGAAAATAGACTAGGAAAAGGTCTGGAGCGAATCGGACGTAGCGCAGTGACGAGCAGTTCCGCGGCGATCCTGTTCACCGTTCCGGACCTGAGCTTGGAGCAAGGATGCCGAGCAGGTCGCGCCCTGCAGCGCGTCTGGTTAGAAGCCACGCGTCTCGGGTTGGGCTTCCAACCCATAGGCACCGCCTTGTTCATGCATCGCATGCTCGACACTTCCGTTGGCAACGTATTCCAACCGGAAGAAGCGGAGACCCTGGTGCAAGCAATGGAACAGATCCGAACCCTCTTCGAAGTCGCGGATGCTGACGAGGCCGTGTTCTTATGCCGGCTACACCGACCAGCTGTGGATGTTGAAGAGCGGTCCCTACGAAGAGAGCTAGAAGCGGTATTCCGCAGGAACGACTGAAGCGATCTCTGGCATCTGCATGAGCCAGACTCTGTAGAGACTCTGATCAGACGCCCTTACTGCTGTGAGGCAAAGGCAGCTGGCAGGATCTCTTTCAGCTGGGCGAGATCGATCTCTGACCGCATCGTAAAGTCAGTCCGAGGGAAAGACGACGACTGCATGAGTGAGCGCACAGTGTGCCATCCACTCGGCGGGTCGACGTAGACACCAACCCACTCGTCGAATCGCTGCACGTCGAAGCGCATCAAAACAGCAGGACGACCGAACCCGTGATACAACCGATCCTGGCGTATTGTAGAAAAGCCAAAGACGGCTTCATAATAGCCCACCCTGCTCGGAGGGACCGTGATCAAACAGTGCCCAGCACCTTCGATGCGACTGCCACAATACAAGGCAGCAGCCTGCAACAGAGTCGCTAGCCCACCACCACGCTCGCTTGGGGTAACAGCCAAGGAACCAAACTCACAAACACTCCCACCACGTCGACAGTCACTAGCTTCCTTGGGGTATACGTGCTCCACCGGCAGCCCCGTGACGCCGTCATGGAAGACCGAGGCCGTGCCGACCACGCGACCTGCACGCCTTGCAATGAGCACGGTTGTTCGACCGTAACAATGATGTGGCTGGAACCACAAGTCATGCGGCTGACGCTGGATGTATCCCAGCTTCACAAAGCTGTCGTGGACAATGCGAAACGCACTTCGATAGTCCTCGTATCGCCCCGCGACTTCTATTTGAACGCCTTCTAAGGCGGCATCTGCGACTCGCCCCATGAGTCGTCGAATGCGGGCTTCCTTTTGCCTTTGCTCTGGTTCAGTAGCAGATGTTGGGATGGACACTAGAGGCTCCTCTAAGCAGATCTTTCCTGTGTCGGATGTTAGGCGAAGGGTATCACTTCCCGTCTGACTTAAGGGCTCGAAGGATACTTCCGTGGGAGACCTTCTTGCCTGAGAGCGTATCGATAGCGGGTTGCGTGGCAGCTAGAGTCTTGTGATTGTGAGGCACCACAAGACGCGATTGCCACGTTTCGATGGAACTAAAGCGGATCCTCTCCGGTTCGCCGAGGTGCACGGCATGCGTCTGCTCGCTGCCGTTGGTCACGGTCTTGTGTCCACGATAACGCTGGCAGACCATGAATGGGCCATCGTAACCTTTGACGACCACAGAGAAGCTCACACCTCCATCAAATCCCAAGCGAACGGTTTGCTCATCTGTGTAACTTACTGATGGGAAGCCAGCAGGCTCGGCACCACAAGACGCAAGCAGCAGGGACAGGGCAAGTATAGCTTTGTTCATGATATAAGGTTGAAGTCAGTTTGGTGAGACCCCTGTTAAGAACCCGGCTTGCCCAAACGCAGGCGACTTGCTGCATATTTTTGGGCTCGGGTATCGGCAACCCAAACAGCGATCCAAATGGCCGATTTGCCTAGACTCATGCCAACTTCTGGGCAGCCCTTAACCGAGCCATCAAAGAGTGAGCCTGTTTCGAAATGGAAACGACAACTGCAGAGCTTGCCGCTATTCGTGGACCGATTGCTACATTGAGCGCCTGACCGAACTCGAACACGGCGCTCTCACGCGCTACGCACGGCCTAAGACTCGATGAGATTCTCAACGAAAACCACTGGTGCAAAGCTCGTTAGCAGCGCCGGTAAGAGCAATCACACCGCTGCAATCAAGCGCCCTCCGCAGCAACGTGCAGCCAGAACTGCATAAATCCTCCAAGATTATGGGAACCTCGCCCCCCCAAATTGCATTGCTTCGCTTCACCCTGGCCAAAGAATTGCTAGGAAGACTGATCCAGACGCCGCAACGCACGTTGTCACCAACGGATTCCAGCCGACAACTCCCATGATCAGCACTGCCAAAAGCCGACAACTCCCATGATCAGCACTGCCAAAAGCCGCCCGCTCACCTTCTTACTGACCATCGCCTGCACGACGGCCATCGCCAATGACGTCCTACGCGCACAAGGTATCCCGGCAGGCTTCGAAGAAACCTACGCGCTCGCCACGGACCGAGCTGCCGTAGTCGCGAACCTGATCCCTGGCACGCCGGATTTCTACTACTATCACTGCCGTGAACGCCTCGATGCGCGTGACTTTGCGACGGTCCGCGAGACGCTGGCCACGTGGATCAAGCGACATGGACGCACGGAACGCGTTGTCGAGATCGAAAACCGCGAGACACTGCTCAGCTACGACCAAGATCAGAATCGCACCTACGACTTCCTCCGCAAGCGCCTCGGGCTCCGCTTCCAACACGAGCGCGTAGTGCCAGGCGCGCCCAGCGACCTCGCAACGCGCCTCGATCCAGCCCTACTCGACCCCGCGGCCCTTACCCAGCGTGCGCTCAAGGCTCGCAGCGGCACCGTCAACGGTTTCCATAAGCGCGCGCTCGCGAGGCTAGCGAACTCCGAACTCAACCAATGGCAACTACACAACCTGCTAGGCCAGCTCGATCGACCGGACACCGCCAACCTACCAGCGCTGATCATTCGCGACCTCGACACTACCGACAGCCGCGGCTTTGGCTCGCTCGGCATCCATAAGCGACTGCGGCTTGAACAACTCGAGCAGTGCCAAGCGCTGCGCCCGGCGCTATTGAAAGACCGGCGCTTTGTCGATGCATATGTGACCCGCCTACAGCCCAGCGCTGACGACCCCTGGCAAACCAACCCGAAGCTACGCGAACAGTACCTGCAGCGGTTATGGGCGTTCGCCAGCCGCCTCAGCCCCGCCTTCAGCTCACTCAAGGCGCATGTGCTCTACCACTGGCTCCGCCACGACCTGTCGCAAAACGCACCGAGCAAAGAGCGCTTCCTCGCCTACATCCGACTCCCACGGCGAGGCTTCTTCGTCAGCAAAGCGCACCTCGAACGTTTTCAGCGTCGCGACGACTATGTCGACCTAAACCAAAGTTACCCCTCGCTGCTAGCTCCGATTCAAAACGACGCGCAGCTTATCCGGGCCTATTTGGAGAAGTTCTTTCAGAGCGAAGACAACGTCGCGGCCTACAGCGACTTCCTCGACCAACGCGAGCTTGAGCATGTGCTAGCAGAGACCAAATTGCTCAGCGGACAAGGAGACCAAGAGCGGTGGTATTCGCTACTTGACAACCCAAGTCGCCTCGAGCAACTCGAGCAACGCGTCGAGCTACGCTTCCCGACGGAATTGAAGCGCCTCTACGGTGCGAACGACGCCGTGCAGCTGCAACTCGACGTCAAGAACGTCCAGGCACTGGTGGTCAAGGTCTTCGAGATAGACGCGTTCCGCTACCACATCGAGCGACAAAAGCCCGTCGACGCGACCATCGACCTCGACGGCGTGGTTGCGAATTTTGAGCAGACCTACAGCTACAACGAAGCTCCGATACGGCGGGTCCGCCGCACCTTCGACCTGCCAATGCTAAGCAAACCTGGCACCTTCGTGGTCGACTTCGTCGGTAACGGCATCTCGAGCCGGGCGGTTATCTACAAAGGGGAGCTGCGGATGGTCGAGCGCACTTCTGCCGCGGGCCAGATTGTGCGCGTTTACGACGAACGTGGCGCGCACATGCCTAGCGCCCTCGCTTGGTTCGGCGGCCGCGAGTACGGCGCCGACGACAGGGGCGAGATCCTGATCCCGTTCTCGACCAGCCCTGGCAACAAACAACTCATACTGCGCCAGGGAGATCGCTCGACAATCGCGCCATTCCGGCACCAAAGTGAATCCTACCGCCTCGAGCACAATGCACACATCGATAGGGAGTCCCTCATAGCCGGAAATACGGCAAGCCTCGTCCTGCGTCCCAAGCTGTTCCTCGCTGGTCACCCGGTTTCGCTCGATCTACTGGAGGATCCCCTACTAACCATCATCGCCACCGACCTGGACGGCAAGTCAACGACCCAAGAGGTGCGTGACCTGAAGCTCGTCAACGGCCGTGAGTTCGTACACCGGCTCAGCGTGCCGCTGCGAATCACTCGCATCGAAATTGCCCTATCGGGGCGCGTCGAGGCGATGAGCGGCAAGGACGAGCAGCTCTCGGGCAACATCCATCGCTTCCCGATCAACCAAATCGATACAACCGCGGAGACCGGCATCCCGATGTTGGTCCGCACCGCCGCCGGCTACTCCGTCGAACTGCGCGGCAAGAACGGTGAGCTGCAACGCGGCCGGGTCTGCCGCCTGCAACTCCATCACCGGGACTATAAGCAGATCGTCAAAACCTCACTTCAAACCGACCAAGACGGTCGGATCATGCTCGGCCGCCTACCTGGTATCTACCGGGTTGACATCAGCAAAGAAGGCGGCGGTAACGGCAGCTTCGAACTGAAGGGCGCACGCGTTGACCTACCAGTAACGATGCACGGCACAGCCGGCGAAACCCTGCGCATTCCTTATCAAGGCACCAGTTCCTCCCCGAGTCGCACCGAGTTCTCACTGTTAAGTAACAACCACGACGCGTTCGATCGCCTTGCAATCGCAAACGGCTTCTTGGAACTGCGCGAACTCGACCCAGGTGACTACGAACTCTGGCTGCATGAGACCGGCGAGATGGTGACGGTACGAGTCACGCGCGGTAAGCGCGACGGCCGTTACCTAGTAGGCAGCGACCGCGCGCTACCGACCACGACGACCACGCCGCTCCACATCCTCGACGTCGCTAGCGACGACCAGCAAGTCCGCGTTCGCCTCGCCAATGCCACCAAGGGGACCCGTGTGCACGCCGTCGCGACCCGTTACCTACCGGCCTTCGACCTATTCGAAGGGCTGCGAGGTAAAGGAAGGAGGCCTGCTCGGGCGACCAAGATGACCCTTCGTGGCAGCACCTTCGACGCCGGGCGCAAGCTCAGCGACGAATACCGCTACGTCATGGAACGCCGGTTCGCGCAAAAGTACCCGGGCAACATGCTCGACCGACCCAGTCTGCTGCTCAACCCGCTGACCCTGCCAGACGTCTCCTTTAACGAAGCCGTCGGACTCGGTGGCGGCGCGGGCGGCAAATACGGCGGCCGCCGGGCTGGCCGCGGCGGCGCCGCACCGGCGGCTCCCCGATCAAAGAAGATTGCACCAGGCCGCAACGCCGGCGCCCGTGCGAACCTGGACTACCTACCGAGCGGATCACGCTTACTGAGCAACCTGACCCCAGACGAAGCAGGGGTCGTAACCATCTCGCTCGCAGATCTCGGTGAGGGACAACACCTACACGTCCTGGCTCTCGATGGCTCACAAGCCGTCTACGACGTCACGATGCGCGCCGAGCAGCGGCTCAAGCCGCGCTCGCGGACACTCCCAAAAGCACTGCCAACCGATCAGCACTTCATCGAGCAGCGCCGCATCGAGTTTGTCGCTGCTGGCGGTGACGTCACGATCGACGCATCGAGCGCGCCGGAGGTCGAAGTCTATGACAGCCTGGCCCGCGCATTCCAGCTATTCACGACGATCAGTAACGATGCCGAACTTCAGAAGTTCGCGTTCGTGTTGGAGTGGCCGAGCCTATCACGCGATCGCAAGCTCGCGCTCTACAGCGAACACGCATGCCATGAACTGCACTTCTTCCTGCATCAAAAAGACCCGCAGTTCTTCGGTGCGGTGGTCCGACCGTTCTTAGCCAACAAGCTCGACAAGACCTTCTTGGACGAGTGGCTACTGGAACTCGATCTCCGCGCTTACCTAGAGCCATGGAAGTTCGCGCGCCTCAACCTAGTCGAGAAGATCCTGCTGGCACAACGCATCGGCGGCGAAGAGTCAGCGGCGGTCGCGCGCATGCTGCGCGAAGCACTCGAACTCAACCCCGTTGACGACAATAGGCTGACCAGGCTTTTCGACTTGTCGCTATTCAGCATGGCACTCGAGGGCGCCGACGCAGCCAAGCCTGGTGACAAGGCGTTCGACTCAAACCAATGGAACTCCGCCGTCGGACTCGGCGGCGGCGCGGGCGGCAGTAAAAGTGTTCGCGTAAACGGGCCCACGACAGGAGGCCCAGCGACCCGAGGTCCAGTAACGCCCCCGACAGCCGAAAACACCACGGTCGAACAACAAGTCAAAGAAAGCGGGACCACAGGCTCTAGGGATTTCTATCTCGGTCAAGAGAAGCGCAAGCGAGCAAACGTCACGCGCCTCTACCAAGCGGTGGATCGAACCCGCTTGCTGATCGAGCACAACTACTGGCAGCGCGACATCAACGCGCCGACCACCAGCGCCATCGCTACGAACCAGTTTTGGGTCGACTTCGCGACATCCGCGCGGAACAAGCCATTCGTCTCTACCGCGATTGCACAAGCTAGCGGCAGCTTCGTCGAGATGATGTTCGCGCTTAGCGTGATCGATCTCCCCTACAAGGCCGGTGAACACCAATTCGAAACGGCAGGGATGCAGCGCACCATCACGGCGGCTTCGCCGCTACTGTTAGTGCGCAAGGAAATCGCCTCGACCAAGGAAGCCGAAGACGCCGCGCCACTGCTGCTCGGACAAAACTTCTTCCGCCTCAACGATCGGTATCGCTGGATCAACGGCGAGCGACGCGACGCCTTCGTCAACAGCGAGTTCCTCGTCGACGTCGCCTACGGGTGCCAAGTGATCGTCACCAACCCAACGTCAAGCGCACGCGTCGCCGATGTCCTCCTGCAAGTCCCAGCGGGCGCCATCCCACTGCAGCGCGGGCTCTGGACCCGCGGCCACCAAGTGCAGCTCGCGCCCTACGCCACGCAGACCATCGAATACTCGTTCTACTTCCCCGCGACCGGCAACTACGCGCACTACCCAGTGCATGCCGCGGAGAAGGGCAAGCTCGCCGCAGTAGCCGCGGGCCAACAGTTCAACGTGGTTGACAAGCCCAGCGAGTTCGACACATCATCTTGGGAATACATCTCGCAGCAAGGCTCGCCGGCCCAAGTGCTGGCGTTCTTAGACACGCACAACGTGCAGCGCCTCGACCTCACCAAGGTCTGCTGGCGCCTACGCGATCGTGCGTTCTATGAAGCGCTCATGCCCAAGCTAAGGCAACGACACACCTTTAGCCCGACGCTGTGGTCCTACGCGCTACTGCACCGCGACCCGCAAGGGACCACGGAGTATTTGCGCCACCGCGACGACTTCCTTGACCAATGTGGCCGTGCGCTCGACGCGCCGCTCATCAAGATCAACCCCAAGGAGCGGGGACGCTTCCAGCACCTTGAGTTGAGCCCCCTCGTCTACCAGCGCGCGCACCAGCTCGGCAGCCAGCGAGTATTCGGGAACCGAGACCTCGCGAACCAATACAGCGCCCTGATGGACGTCCTGGGCTACCAGCCCATGCTCGACAGCAAAGACTGGCTGGCCGTGACCTACTACTTCTTGTTGCAGGACCGAATCGAAGAGGCTCTGGCCTCTTTCAACAAGGTCGACCCGGATGCCATCGAGGCCAAGATCCAGCACGACTACTTATCGGCCTACCTATGCTTCTTCACAGGCGACGTAGCTAAGGCACGCCGCATCGCGACAAAGCACGAAGACCATGTTGCCGCTCACTGGCGCCTGCGATTCCGAGAGGTCTTAGCCCAGCTAGACGAATCTGAAGGCAAGACCAGGCAACGCACCGAGGAGCAGTCCAACGACACGCTAACGGCGACGGCACCATCGCTTGAGCTGGCCGTCGAAGGACGCAACATTGCGATCCGTTACAAGAACCTCGGCGAGATTGAGGTTCGCTACTATGAACTCGACGTCGAGTTTGCGTTCTCGACGCAACCCTTCGCCGGACCCGACGGGGCGTCCGCAGCATTCGTGAAGCCAAACTTCCAAGAGACGCGCGCACTCGACAAAGCAGCGAGCCAGATGGCCTACGAGTTACCGCAACAGTTCTGGCAGAAGAACATCCTGGTCGAGGTTCGCTCAGCCGGACTCGTAAGGTCACGCCAATACTTCGCCAACGCGCTCGATGTCCGCTTCCTGGAGTCTTACGGCCAGGTCGCGGTAACCGAACCCACCTCCGATAAGCCACTCGCGAAGACCTACGTCAAGGTGTTCGCAAGGATGCCGGACGGCGCGGTCCGGTTCCACAAGGACGGCTACACCGATCTGCGTGGCCGCTTTGACTACGTCAGCCTGTCCGACGATCCAAACCGCGGGGCAAAGCGCTATGCGGTGCTCGTGCTTGACGAGGAGCGCGGCGCAGTCATCCGCGAGATCAACCCACCGACTCGTTAAGGACCACGACAGCAACACACTTGCTGCATACGTGGCATCTCACGATGCCACGTATGCATTAGTTCGATCAGTTTGCAGGTGCCGGCACCAGCCTCGCCCGGCTGCCGGGGAAGACAGTTCATTCCTACGACATCAAAAAGTCCGACGAGTTCAATCGGCGGGCATCTCGCATGCAGATTAGCGGCGGAGATCGCCTTGCCAAGCCGAGATCATCGACGTCATCGCGCGCCGGCCACTCCGCTAGCCCGACACCGACCTAGTATCACCCGCTGCTTGCGATCAGGGTTCACAGCACAAAGCACCACACTCCGTATATTCTTCAACGCATGCCTATACGATTGAACGCTGCTAAATAGATAGGCCCATTGATGACTCATTCGGACCCCCAACAGATGTTGCTGACAATCTTAGATGCGATATGCAGTTTTGATTCGGCCAGAATCGAGGCGTTTCGCGCAGTAGACGGCAATCTAGATCTAATGGGTGTAGACCGTCTTGATGAGCTGTCTCTTCTGCACAATAAACAGGTTGGATACTTCAACAGGGTGTATGGGTTCACAGACCGATCCGTGGACAAACTGAATACAACCGAGAATTTCTACAGCTGCTTATCGCAGCCATATTTTCTAGTGGTCCCCCACGCCTTGACTAGCGCGCAAACAAGGCAGGAATTGACTACTAGAGGCTACACTACGCACGAAGAGGCTGTGTTCTTAGGCCATGAACTGCTAGCGCCAATTGCAAATCCGATTGGTGGCCTCTCCTTGAAGCCCGTCGATGAGCAAAGCATTGATGAATACATCGCCTTGTATTTGAGGTGCTTTGATGCGCGACCTGAAAACCTCCCCAGTGCCCGAGTGAACATGCGGGAGTTACTCAAGATCTCTAAACACGACATTTGGCTGGCACGAGAAAATGGTCAATTTAAGGGGCTATGCGCTTCGCGAGAAGCGGAGCAAGCCACATTTCTATGCGCTGGTGCAGTCCATGAATCATTTCGAGGCAAAGGCATCCATCAAGAATTGATTCGCTATCGCTTGGCCGCAGCCCAAGAAAAAGGAGTGCCGTTGGCGGTAACTTGGGCAACCAGAAATGGACAAAGCCACAAGAACGCAATGTCTGCTGGATTCCATCGCGAATTTTTCGTGACCGTATTCGCAAGCCCGAAGACATAACAAATGTCTAATCGGATAGGCAATTTAGCTCGAGAGCTACAGCAGTCGTTCAGGCGCCACCGCGCCCGCCCCGCACTTTCCATTGGGGAACGGGTTTACTCATACGGTGAGCTACATCAATTAAGCCAGCGAGTTCGACATGCACTGCAACGGCATAACGCACCCGTTCATCGTCCAGTGGTCATCGAGCTTGAAGACCCCTTGTTGGCAATTTGTACGATGGTGGCAGTTCTGGATGCGGGAAGATTCTATGCGGTATTGCCAAAGGGCATAAGCCAGGATGCCCGGTTCGAAATTCTTGACGAACTAGATGCGACATGGGTCATCTGTCACCCTTTGAATACACCGGGACTCCAAGAACTTATTGAGCCTGGCTTGGCGCTTTGCCGTCTCCCGGGTTTGCGAAGCAAGGCAGATGATGCCGCAAGCGAAAAGCTATTGGCTGCCGTCTACTACACCTCGGGAACGACAGGTCATTACAAAGGGGTGATGATTACACGGGCGACGATCCTGAGAGAATCCGCCCGACAGATCGATCGCTTCGACATCACTCCCAACGACTGTTTCGGCTTGGTCTTCAACCCGAGTTTCTCGGCATCTATTTCAGCCATTTACACAGGGTTGCTGACGGGTGCTTGTGTGGCCTTGTTTCCGTCGCCGGAACAGAAGCTACACGGCAAAGCTGTCGCTGAGTGGTTAAGTCGTGAGCGAGTGACCTTGTGCGATTTTACGACCACTCTCTTTCGCCATGTTTGCCGCGCCCTGTCAAAAGAGCCGCTACCGATTGCATTGCGCATGATTTCTGCTGGGGCAGAAAAAGTGACCGCCGATGACTTTGAACGCTTTCGTGCAACCTTTGATCCGCCATGCCAATTCCAAGTCACTCTGGCGTCCACGGAGACACGAGTAGCCACGGAGTTGGTCCTGAAACACTGCGATGACTGGCCTAATGGACAAGGGTTACCAACAGGCAAACCGGTGGGCGGTGCTCGAGTGATAATCTACGATGATGACGGCTGCGAAATGCCGCCAGGAAAAACTGGACTGATTTCGATACGCAGCGAATCGGTGGCTGCTGGATATTGGAAAGACTTCGAGCTGACGGCGAAGTTCTTTCAAACACACGCGGATAGTTCTTCAACGTTCTTCTCAAAAGACAGAGGTCACCTCGATGATTCGGGCAATCTATTTTTCGAAGGCCGAACTGGTGATGTCGTCAATATCAGAGGAATGAAGATCAGCATGGGCGAAGTCGAAGACTCGCTCACTCAACTGTGGGGATTCGATGTCGCTCTAGTACATCTGCCTGAGTCAGGGGGCCTGCTAGCCTTTTATGATGGCGATGCCTTGAACAAAGACAAAGAGAGAGCGTTGATGCTTGCGGCCGTCAATGCCATGCAACCAGCGGCTGTCCCCTCCGCTTTAAACTACGTGAAGGATTTCCCCCGCACGCCCAACGGAAAAATAGACCGATCACAGCTTTCGACAAGATTCGCTGGGCAGGCTCATGGCGAAGTGGCTGAGTCAAGTGAGGCTCAAGCGCTATGTGTTTTCATGCGTGAGTTACTGCGATGCCCAACCCTTACCGCCAGCGATTCATTTTTCCTTTTGGGCGGAGACTCGTTATCCGCGGAAGAGTTGCTGACTTGGATAGAGAAGACTTTTGGTGCATCTCTAGCCATAGAAAACGTCATTGCCAACCCATCACCTAACCAGCTAGCGCACTGTCTTCGCAAGCAAGTAGCCGCCCCGACTTTCTTCACACTACAGTCGTGCCCAAAACCCGGAAGCTTGGTTTTCATTCCCGGGATGTTTGGTCGAGTTACCCCGCTCATACCCATAGCGAGTCACCTCAAAGAGGTGATCTCGGTATATGGAGTTCACTATTCCAAGGGTTTCTCTCTTTCGCCGCCAGGACCAACCATCGAAGAGCGGGCTGCAAACCTGATTGCATCAATCCCCAAAGAATCCCTTTCATCGCCAATTAGCCTCTGTGGCTATTCGTTTGGTGGGTTAGTCGCCTATGAAATGGCAGTGCAACTTACTGCCGCGGGGGTTCCGGTCGACTCAGTGTGGATTCTCGACACTGCCTGCCCGCTTACTAAGGTCATCCCATCGAAGAGAAAGCACCGAGCTGTAGGCCGGTTGCTGAAAGAATTGGGACGAACTTGGCGTGACCCTGTGGGCTGGCTGAAGTTGATGCTCTATCGAAATCGAGAGCGACGCGCCCAGAAAAGTTCTCTGGCTTGGCCCAACATGGATGACAGGCAGCAAGAGAAGATTGCGCTAACCAGGGCCGTAGACAGTTACGAGCCAAGCCGCTCAAAATTGCGATTGGTGTTATTCCTGGCAAAGAATGATGACGGGGAAGGCGCTGCTAACGATGAGGGCTGGCGCAAGTTGACTTCCGGAAAAGTCGAAACAGTGCTTTGCGAGGGTAGTCATCAAGAAATGTTGCGACCGCCTTATCGGGCAAGACTCATCGAACGAATCCTAACCCGATTTTAGGGTAAGGTTCTTAGAAAGCAGGCTGCGAGCCTGCGTCCAATTGCCGCCACATCGGGATGGAGCAGAGCTTGCTGCAATAACGGAATTGGCTGCCAGATCACCGATAGCGCAGCAACCGATTTACTTCCCCACATCTGCAGCAAATCTTCACCAACATGCGTTTCACCGACAAGCTTGCGGCAGATGGCGTGCTGATTCTCGACGGTGCCCTCGCGACGGAACTGGAGAAGCGTGGCTGCAATCTCAACCACAGTCTCTGGTCAGCAGCAATACTAGATCAGCATCCAGACTTGATCGGAGATGTGCATCGCGCCTACCTAGATGCTGGTGCGGACTGCATCACCACAGCTAGCTACCAAGCATCCATACCGGGTTTCCGTGCTGCTAGGTTCACACAAGAGAAAAGCGAAGCGCTCTATCGGCTATCCATTCGCTTGGCTTACGCCGCACGCAACTCATTCTGTCAAGATCGGGGCATCGCGTCCGATAGCTTGGAGGCGCCATTGGTTGCCATCTCCATCGGGCCTTACGGCGCATTCCTTGCAGATGGCTCAGAATACCGGGGGCGCTATCAAGTCTCCGAAGACGAACTCGCGCGCTTTCACGAAGATCGCATCGCGCTGGCGATTGACGAACTGCAGCAGCACACTGACCGACCACTGCTGGCATTCGAAACCATCCCATCCTTACCAGAAGCCCTCACCCTCCTTCAGAAACTTGCACTACATCCATCGACGGAAGCTTGGCTTAGCTTCAGCTGTGCTACTCGCAGCGAAACCTGCGAAGGGCAAGCGATCTCACACTGCATGCCTGCACTAGATTTCAGCAATCAACTGGTGGCAATCGGCATCAACTGCATTGGACCCGAACTGCTTGGTGAGCTAATCCCACAATTTGCAGTTAGCAATCGCCCAGTGATTGCTTACCCGAATGCAGGGGGCATATATGACCCGATCAGCAAGGAATGGCAGAAAAACGATGTGCTGAGCAATACAGCACACACATTTGACCAGTGGGCAAGCGCCGGGGCAACGGTGTTGGGTGGTTGCTGCGGCAGTAGTCCGGAATGGATTACCGAGCTAGTCGCGTGGCGCAACAAGCGCAGGCAAGGCGGAAGTCATATCTAGCGCTCTACACGCTTGGTCGCTCCCACCACTCTGGTTGGGCCTGTAGTTTCATCCGCTGCTTGAAAGATCTGCACTGCCCCGATGGCCACGCTCGCATTCGGCCGTGCGCTCACCCTCTTGACAGGTAATCTCAGGCGGTCACTTTGGATAATAAGTTGTGCCAGTCTCGGTCTGCAACAACTCTTCGCCTCGTCGCACCTCAAACTCAAACGGCACACTTTCGCGAGATCCAAGCAACGTGATCACGCAGCGGTACGTTTGTTTACCCTGCGCCCATTCATAATGATGGTTGCCACCCGAGCCATCAAACTCGTGCATCCCGTGGAGCAACTCAAGGTCAGGCTTTGCATGCAGTGGGCTGCCACGGCGCCACGACGTATAGCGCAGTCCCCCGTCCCTCATACGGTCTATGCGGATGCGATAGCTCTTGGTCTGCCAACGCAAAATTGGCTCATCATAATCCTGCAGCGAGGCTGCCAACGCGTTGCGATCCCGTTCAATAATCGCATTTCGGCGCGCAACCTCAGCCGCTGAAGATTCGTTGAGAGCACGCATCCGCTGCTGATCGTCGAGCCACATACGGCCACCGTCGAACATGATGCCCCGCCAACCGACCTGCTGCCAATCGTCGTCACTGCTATCAGCAATTTCTTCTAGGAACGGAGCAGGCAACAACTCTGCGAAACGCGCCATGCAATCCTTGGCATCCACAACGTGCCGCAAGGGGTAGTTCCGGGACAAAGGGTAACGGACCCACTGGCTCATGATACCAGCATCGCCCGTGCCTACTGCCTGCCGGAAGCTTGCAACCGACTCGCGTGGCTTTGCGGCAACATCTGCACCGCAAGCAGTCACCAGCATTGCGAGAAATGCCAGCGATCCAATGAACCAAAGCCTCATAGATGCAGACGAACCGGTTCGAGCGTTCGGCGCAAGGTAGGATCCATCAGCAATCTTCTTTTACCTTGGTCATCATCAACTATAGATTGGCTCAAGTACATTCCAAGCAAGGCCATGTTGTGTAAAGGGAGTATGACTCAGTGAACCAAACGAAAAAGAATAGGCGCAACACGGGCTTCAAATTAGGAGCCATCATCCTTGGCCTCATCTTCATTGAGTTGTCTTCCTGCCTGTTCGGCTACTGGGGATTCACCGACGAAGAGCGAAAAATTCTCAAAGATCTCAGATCAGAAACGGAGAGCCCGTTACTCATTCAGAACTGTGTTCCTCACCCATTTTCGCTCTACATGCCGAAACCCGGTTATGTGGCGCATGGTATGCAGCAGCACAATGCAGATGGGTTCCGGTCCGCAGAACTATCAGGCAGCAAAGATCGTTGCCGTATCTTTTGCCTGGGCGGATCGACGACCTACTCCTGGTCGGAGAAGGACATTGCATATACCTATCCCAGCCAATTGGAGGCCCTGCTTAGGAAGTCCGGCGCCAGTGTCGAAGTAGTCAATGCAGGCCTTCCCATGGGAACGAGTGCGGAAGCCTTGGCGACGCTTCAGTTCAGGGTCCTGCCGTTCAATCCAGACCTGGTGATCCTGCACGTAGGACTCAATGATATTCATCCGATCCTCCTGCCAGGATACAAGGCTGACTACAGTCATGATCGAAATGCCTGGACAGCTCCACGCAACAGCATCGTTCGCCAGCACAACTACCTGCTGCACTCAGGATGTGCCCGGCTACTTTTCATTCTAAATCTGCGAAGGATCGGAATACGCGAAGCCTTCGAGCCCAGTTTCATTGCGCCTGAACATTGGAACTTTACGAAGTATTGGAAGTCGTCCGAGCAGATTGAATCGAAACGCTTTATTGGATTTCGAAACAACTTAAGAAGCCTGTTGGCGATCTGCGCGACGAACGATGTTCAGGTCATTCTCTCGAGAACAAACGTGCAAAGCGGGTTTGAAGAACAGTTCCCCCGGTTTGCTGAGGCTTACTCCCGGAACCTCGAAATCCTCAAGCTATGTGCAGATGAATATGACAACTGTCTCTATATGGACACAACCAAGCTGGACATACGTGACGAGATGTATGACGACGTATGCCACTTGAAACGCGACGGGCTTGCCGTCAAGGCGCGAGCCTTTGCCGATTTCATTCAAAAGCAAGGTCTACTTGGAGGGAAATGATTGGCGTCAGCATCGCTATCATCGCTTCCCTTGCCATCTTCTCAGCAACTCGCCACGTCGAACTGCAAGACTGAGAACTATCAGCTAGCGTGTTCGCTGCTTGTGCACCGACAAGCACTCGAAGCTAGCGCTCGT
Organism: Planctomycetota bacterium; assembly: GCA_965662465.1. GTDB lineage: Bacteria > Planctomycetota > UBA1135 > UBA1135 > UBA2386. The sequence continues at coordinate 44,433 of CBFIIO010000028.1, forward strand.
CTTTCAGTGCTTGAATCTCTGGATGCGCGAGCAAGAAGACTCGCCGCTGCTCGATAAAGCCTTTGATGGTCGACGCCGATGGCGCCTCGTCGCTATCACCGAACACATCCGTATTGAACTTTTCGGTCGTGTAGAGCTTGCGCGTATCCCTCGTGATATCCGCGGCGATTAGCTTGCGAAATGCGTCGATCTTCGGCCCCATCACCTTCCAATCGAGCGAGTCCCTAGCGATATCGCGCACGTAATGAAGGTACTGTTTTCGCAGCTTTGGAACTGCAAGCAACTTGTTACGCAGCGCCTTGTTCTCGTCATCGATCTTCGCGAACGGATCGACCTCGGCGGTCTTCGGCTCTCCTCGACGAGGTCCTTGGGCCGTAAATGATTCGTTAGTGTCGTGATGAACCATGTGGAGTACTCCATTAGGATCGAGATACATGTTGTAGTCGCTACCGTGCAGCCAATAGCCATCACCGCTCTGCACAACGATGTCGAGCGCAAGGTATCGCAACGCCCCGTCGATATCGAAGATCGGCGCGAGTTCCTCCTCGAGCGATTCGGGCGGTGTTTCAGCCAGGACACGCGTCACTTCGATCAGCGGCGCCCAAGACTCGTCCTTATCCTTGCTCTTGATCTCATACCACTTGCGATACTCATCGACATCTGAACCCAGGTAAGACAGGCTACCCTTGCGAGAACGGTTGGACGACTTGAAACGGATGCCGGCCCGGGTACCGAAGGCGTCTTTCAGGCAGTCTTTGTTGTAGCGCTGCTGGTTGATGTAGATGCCCCATAGCTCGCCGTTGATGACAACGCGTACGTAGTTGACCATGGGAGCCGGTAGGTACTGCTTCACAAGATCGAGATAGAGCACCGACCTAAGAAAAGTCGGGTCCGCATGTGCATTCAGCAGTGTTAATGCACGATAGCCTTCGAGGCTCTGGCCCTTCACCACGTGGTCGAAGGTGACGCTCATCGATCGCTTGCGCCCCTTTGACACCGTCCAGAACGAACTGTTGCCACGGAACTGAATACCTACGTTCGAATACGACTTCCCGTCTATACGCATAGTCGCCGGCAGTTCGACGTCCGTGTGGTAAAAGGCGGCGAGTTCATCTTCCCAGTCTCCTTGTTCGAACTCGATGAACACGGTACGCAGCGTGACTTGATCGTAAAGCGGCACGCCAGGGTATTTATCAACATCGGTCTCGGCGACCTTAGGGCCGGGGACTGCTGGCTCTTCTTCGCGAGAGCGCCGGCGACGGCCTTGCTCGCGATTTTCAGCTAAGAACGCGCGCGCAGCGTCGCGCTCTTCGCGATTCAGCCAACCGTTGCCGTCGCTGTCAAACCGCTTCAGGAGTTGTTTGTCGCCGGTTCGACCGGCGCTGCGTCCGCGTTGCGCGTTCGCGGGTAGGGCGATAAGCGCTAAAACCGCTGTAGCAGCGAGCGCAGATACAATCGACATCTTCATCTGGACTACGACAATAAGTAGTCATGAAGCGCGGGACAACGAACACACTGTGTTCTTTGTGGCCGTTACGCCATTGGCTGCCAACCTCCTTGCCGCTGGCCGCATACCAAGCAAACCGCTGTCTTCGCAAAGCAAACTCAAGAAACAAATAAGACGATGTTCGCCGAGCTCATTTAATGAACCCTCTACGAGCACGGATAAACATCAGGACCGCAAGAAGCATCTGTCGTGTGACGTGCATCTACAACCCAGACACAAGATCACCGCAGCATCAGCATGAAACTCATGAAGTATTTCACCGCACTTTTAGTAGTCGTTGCTGCCGTCAATGCTCCTGGTTTGGCGCAGACACCAAGCAGTAAAATCCGCCTTCCTAAATCGGATCAAGACCCTGTCGGCACCGCCTTCTGGGACTCGGTCTATGCCGGGAAACACGTCTTGGACGTTCAGATTGAGATCACTCGCGAAGGGTGGGACGCGATGCAACCACCGCGAGGACGCAACCAACGATCGCCATACACCCGAGCTACGATCACCATTGATGGTGAGCAATTTGATAATGCTGGTCTTCGCTTCAAAGGAAACTCGTCACTGCGATCAACAGGACCTCGCCTAAAAAAGCCATTCAAGATCGACCTTAACCGATTCACGAAAGACCAAAAGCTGCATGGCCAAACCAAGCTGAACCTATCCAACTCCTTTCTCGACCCGGCCTTCATGAAGGAGAAGCTCGGCTATGAGCTTTACCGCGCCGCAGGATTAACGACTCCAGGAGTCGGATGGGCAAACCTCAGCCTGACTATAAAAGGTGTACCCGACACCATACCGCTAGGCATCTATGTCCTAGTCGAGCAAATCGACCGACGGTTCCTCGCCAACAAATTCGGTAAATCGTCGAAGCACAGCCTGCTGATGAAGCCAGAAGTAGCCGACTGGTACGATATCGATAACGACCCCAAATCTTATCAAAGCTACAACATCAAATCGGGTGACGAAAATGGTGACCAACTGCGCGCGTTCGCCAGCTTAATCAAGTTGATCGAGCACGCTTCCGACACCGATTTCGAAAACGAGATCGGCAAACGCATGGACCTAAACCAGTTCGCGGGCTATCTAGCGGCAACATCTATTCTTGCGAATGTCGATAGTTATGTGGGCATGCCACACAACTACTATCTGATGATGGACAAGGCAGACGGCAAGCTTCGAATCTTGCCTTGGGACGTCAACGAAGCCTTCGGCACCTTCACCATGCACGGCAATGCTGAAAGCCTCGTCGATTGGGATATCAACCGACCATGGGTAGGGAAGCGTCATCTTTTGGAACGGCTATTCGCATCCGAAGCCTTCCCAAAGCTCTACCGCGCGGCGATAGAACAGTTGCTGAAAACATCCTTTACCGCAGACCTCCTGTTCAATCGCATCGCAGAGTTTGAGAAGGTTCTTTCACCTTACGCTGCCAAAGCCAGCAACCTTTTCTGGCTGAATGGGACACAACTAAAACAGAAGCCCGCCGATCATCTAGAGGCCTTCCGCATGACAATCGAAGGCGACGAAGCAGGGCTTAATCGAGCAGTCAAAAGGAAGACTCTGAGCATCAAGCCATTTGTTCTAAGACGGATCGAGTCCATTAAGGCACAGCTAGCTGGCAAGAAGGCGGGCAAGAAGCTGGGGCGGTAAAGGCTGCTTTTGCAAACCACGCTACCGTGGTGTTCAACGACCTACCGATCACGGTGACGTCGATCGTGCTCTAGCTGATTGGCGAGGGCTGGCTAAAGCAAATGCGCATGTCCTTAACGAAGTCGTGTCGCAGTCCGCACCGCCCCCTAGGCTTGATGCCATCACAGACCGAGCGGTCTGCATGCGCGACTGCCGGCTACGTAGTTGGTAGCGGCGGGCGAAAGGTGATGCTTAGCTGAGGCCGATCCGCGGCCACCGTGTTTTCTCGTGCGGCGAACCCGCGCGCCTGAGGAGCCGTAATCGGCTGCTCTGGGCCGCGGAGGATCCAACCGTGATTGTTAGCGGAAGTCATCCAAGCCTGCACGTCGTTGACCATGCTGCTGTTGCTTGTCCATGTGTAGGTGCCGGTCCCGTTGATAGTCTGTGACCTCGTGGACGTCGAGATGAAGTCCCCGCCAGGGGCCGTCCAACTGTTCGTCGCGTGCTGCGACGAGTTCCATGTCGCGTCGCCCGTTGCCGCTGCGACAGTGCCACTACCCGTTGAGCCACCGCCGATGACGCCGCCAGGGGCCGTATTCACCTCGCCCCATTCTTTCGTAAGACGATAGATTGAGAAGGTCCTGCTGATTAAGTCCGGCGACAGCCTGCACTCCATCTGCAATGCTGCGGTCAAGATGATTGCTCCCGCGGGCAGGTTGCCGGCTACGTCAAACTCCATCAGCGAGCGGCGCACGCCGTAGGATTGGCTCGCGGCCCCTAAGTAGGTGCGACCTGCTGCCATATTCTGGTTGGAGGGATTGCAGTTGTTAGGAACGTTGCTGTAGATCGTCGTGTCCTTAGAGGGAGTCAGCGGCGCAACATTGACCGACGACGCAACCGACGTGAACGTCAGCGTCTCAGAGTCTTGCAACCCCGCACCGTCCGTTACCCGAAGGTTGATCGGATAGGAGGTTGAATAATTGGTTGTGGTGGGAGAACCAGGTGGCGGGAACTGGGTCGCGACGCTCAGGTTAGTCAAGGTTTGGCCCGTCTGCTCATAGACGCCATCGTTGTCGAGGTCCCACTCGTAAGTCAGCAGTCCTAGACCCGTGCTCGTCGATGCGTCGAGGGTGACCGAGTCTGAGCCGTAGCCGGAGATCACAATGCTGCCGCCGATGGTGATGGTGAAGTTCGGGTCGGGCGCACCGAATACCACGATGCTCTGGGTTGCTGGCGTGCTGCTCGCCCCAAGTATGTTGGAGGCCGTCAGCGTTACCGTATAAGTCCCCGCAGCTGCATAGCTGTGAGTGATGTTCTGCTGAGTCGATGTCGCCCCATCGCCGAAGTTCCACAACCATGAGGTCGGGCTGTTGGTCGATTGATCGGTGAAGGAGATCGACGCCCCGATAGTGGCTTGTGTCGGGCTAGTTGCAAAGGCAGCAGCCGGAACGGCATCGACCACGACGATGCTCTGGGTCGCGGGCGCAGTGCTCCCCCCTAAAACGTTGGAAGCCGTCATCGTGACGTTATAGCTCCCCGCGGTTGCATAGCTGTGCGTTGGGTTCTGCTGAGTCGATGTCGCCCCATCGCCGAAGTTCCACGACCATGAGGTCGGGCTATTGGTGGACTGGTCCGTGAATGCGATCGACGTCCCGGTGCCGGTTTGGGCTGGAACGGGCGCAAAGGCAGACACCGGAACGCCAGCGACAACGACAATGGTCTGGGTCGCTGGCGTAGCGCTCGTCCCTACAGCGTTGGTCGCTGTTAGCGTAACGGTGTAGTTCCCCGCGGCGACGTAAGTGTGCGTTGGGTTTTGCTGAGTCGATGTCGCCCCGTCGCCGAAGCTCCACGACCATTGGGTGGGGTTATTGGTGGACTGGTCCGTGAATGAGATGGGCGTTCCGGTGCCGGTTTGGCCCGGAACCGGCGCAAAGGCAGCCACCGGGACGGCGTCGACGACGATGATGGTCTGGGTCCCTGGGGTTGCGCTCGCGCCTAGTGCGTTCGACGCCGTCAGCGTTACGGTGTAGGTGCCCGCGGTGGTGTAGCTGTGCGTTGGGTTCTGCTGAGTCGACGTCGCCCCATCGCCGAAGTTCCACGACCACTGGGTCGGGCTGTTGGTGGATTGATCCGTGAATGAGATGGGCGTTCCGGTGCTGGTTTGGGCCGGGATAGGCGCAAACGCAGCCGCCGGGACGGCGTCGACGACGACGATCGACTGAGTCGCTGGCGTAGTGCTAGTTCCTACAACATTAGTGGCAGTCAACGCGACGGTGTAGGTCCCTGCGCTTACGTAGGTGTGCGTTGGGTTTTGCAGATTCGACGTGGCCCCGTCGCCGAAGTTCCACGACCATTGGGTCGGGTTATTGGTGGATTGGTCCGTGAATGAGATGGGCGTTCCGGTGCCGGTTTGGGCTGGAACCGGCGCAAAGGCAGCCGCCGGAACGGC
>CBFIIO010000029.1:0-47817 GCA_965662465.1 Planctomycetota bacterium
CAGAAGTTTGCAGACAAGTATGCGGGGACGCATGCCGGTCAAGAAGCGGCCAAGGAAGTCGCTCGTTAAGTGAGTCAAGATCCTGTTAGCAGGATCTTGCTCATTCGTCGCGGCGGCTTGGGAGATGCCTTGCTGACCGCGCCGCTGCTGCGTGCACTACGCCGGCTGAAACAAGGCATCGAAGTGCATCTTGTCGGGCCACGCGAGTTTGGTGATGAACTCTGCGCCGACCGCTTCAGTTGTTGCCTCTTGGCACAGGTAAGCGTTTCCTTACTCGTTGCCAATACCTTTTGGTTGCAGACTTCAGGTGACCTTTTGGGCCGCCGTTGTGCACCTTGGCAATCGTTTCGCCAAGCCCCGCATCCCATTCTTTGGGGATATGGCGTCGCATATATGCGTCAATGACGCGTTCTGCATAAGCCCGTTGACGGCACATTTGGTAAGTGCCACCCAACTGCTTATCGAACTCATTGGCATCAAACCAATACACGTAGTGGATCTGGTATGGACCGATAGCCAGCCCGTTATCCCCGTCGGGAACGTCATCACGATTGTTGCTCTCGACGAAGCGGATGGCATTGAGGAGGTAGTGCCGATCCCAGGTGTCCGTGCTTGCTCGTAGTTCGCCGTTATTAGCTGCAAACCAAATGACGACGATCACTAGGATGCCGACCAAGCCAGCACTGCGGCGCGTCCGGGGGCGCATACGTTGCAAGTGCAGACTCTTCTTGCGGCGAGGATTCGGACGGCTAGCCGAGGTGCCTGACCGAAATCTAGCTGGCGTCCGACTCTTCACTTGCGGACCACTAAGGCAATGCCCAAAACAACGCAGCCGGCACCGGCCCAGGCCCATGGTCCGTGGCTGCCGTCACCGACAATTTCGGCAATTGCCATGGCTATGATTGGGATCACGTAGTTGATCAATGCAAGCATGGATGCCGGAGCCGTGCGAAGTAGCCAGAAGTAGATGCCGAAGGTCATTGTGGTGCCAAAGACGGCTAGCCCGACCGTTGCCATCGTAACCTGTGGAGACCAAGTCATGGCGAGTGGGTCTTCCGTGGCAAATGCTGCTACCGATAGCATCGCCGCACCGCAGAGCATGCCATTGCGATTGAGCAGGATTGAACTGCTGTCGCTGCCGTATTTCTTGACTAGGGTTGTGCCAAATGCCGCAATGATCGGGCTTAGCAATAACAGCAGGGCATAGCCGATGTTCTGTTGGCCAATGCCGCCGAGGTCGCCAGAAAACACTGCGAGGATGCCTGCGAACGACACGCCAAATCCAAGCCATTGCTTCGCGCTGAGGCGCTCGCCCAAAAAACACACGGCACTGACCGCCATCAGGAGGGGGAATATGCCCCATAGAACGGCTGCAATGCCCGACGGGACGACGGTCTCTGCGTAGTAAAGAATGCCGTAGCCAGCGCCAAAGTTGGTGATCCCGCATACGACCCAAAGCCATGTTTTGGGTGGTGGGGCGTTTTCACGCTTTTGAAAGAATGGCGTAACTGCCGCCATCGCCAGGCCTGCGATGATGAAGCGCACAGCCGCAGAGGAGAGAGGCGGCTGTTCTGTGAGGCAAATACGGATGACCCACCAGGTGCTGCTCCACGCTAAGCACAGCACAGTGACCATAAGGACGCTGGGCAAATTGCTACGTATCTTGGCCGGGAGAGTTGGGGTCACCATGTGAGGGCTATCGTGGCCAAAGTAACATCATCATGCGAGCAGCTTCGCAAGCTGGACTGTGGCAAGTAGCAGTGACACGCTATGCAGATGCGAATGTCAGTAGGTTTCATCTTCATGCTTGGTTTGGGGGTCGCAGCGACAGTTCGTCCGCATCTTCAGGATCCCAAGCCGGTGCCACGCGCACCCTCAGGAGATATTTTGCGGCGCGCCCAAGAACTGTCTAGAACCACAGCCGAGCACGAGCGGTTGCTAACTCTGAGTGGGAAGTGGAACGTCATTTTGCGGACTAGCACTGCGGATACCGGAGCTGCTAGTGGTGGAGTCAGAGAAGATCGGGGCACAGTTGTTGGGCAGTCGATGCTGGGCGGGCGCTTCCTCGCACTCAACTTTCGAGCGAAGGTGCAGGGGCGTGCCGTCGAGGGATTGCAGATACTTGGATTCGACACACTGCGTCAGGCCTATACGTCTTCTTGGCGAGACAACGCAACAACCTGGTCATTGGATTGTCTTGGCGGTCTTGGCAGAGATCCAGAGCTGTTGAAGCTTACCGGGTCGCTGCGCGATGCAAGCACGCCTGAGGGACGATCAATGTCGATGACGATTGATATGAGGACGAACGACCAGGTCACCATCCGCATCTACGAAGAGCGCGGTTTGGATGAAGTGCTGATGCAGGAGCAGGTTTGGCAGCGCTAACGTAGAGCCCAGCATGGGCATCTCGTTTATTTCTTTGGTGCGTCGTCCATGCCCAGCTTGGCGAGCTTTGGTTTGATCACAACTCGGCAGTAGCCCTGGTTTTGGTTGTTCCGGAAGTAATCCTGATGGTAGGCCTCAGCTGGCCAGAACTTCACCGCAGGTGTGAGTTCCGTGACGATCGGGCTGCCCCAGTTGTTCTGCACCTGCTTGATGAAGTCGATCGATTTTTGTTGCTGCTCCTTCGAGTGGAAGAAGATCGCGGATCGATACTGTGTGCCAACGTCGGCGCCTTGGCGGTTGAGGGTCGTTGGGTCGTGCGAGCGGAAGAACCAATCGAGCAGTGATTCGTAACTGATGACTGCCGGATCGAAGGTTACTTTGACCACTTCCGCGTGGCCGGTGCTGCCGCTGCAGATGTCTTTGTATGTTGGGTCGTCGAGCTCGCCGCCGGTGTATCCCGACTCTACATCGACCACACCTTCCAATTGCTCGAGCACAGCTTCTGTGCACCAAAAGCAGCCGCTGCCGAGCGTCGCGACTTCGTGTTGAGGAGCTTGGTCGGCCTGTTTGTCGGCTGCGTCCGTCATCTTGTTTTTCTCGGTCTCGGTGGGGCGTTCTTGATCACGATCGATCGCGTTGTTGGCATCATCCTTAGGCTCTTCAGTCGACGTTTCTAGCGGCTTCTTGATGTTGCTGATGCTTTGCTGCTCGTGCTCGGGTTTCTCGGTGTGATCCGTGCCGCCGCACGAGAGTGCGCAGAGTGGCAACAATAGAAGCAGGATCAAGTGTTTGGCAGTCATCATGGTGTGTGGTCGGTCAGTCGGCTGGCCAATTGGAAAAGCGTCTTAGGCTTGCTGGCGCAATCATCATACGCCGTTGTCGAGGATCTGATCCTCCGGGATGTGAACGGTTATGGAGCTGTTGGCTTCTCGTGGCATCGTGGTCTTCATCGGAATCGGTGATGAAGACAAATTGTCCGGTGGCGGCTGTTGGCAGAGGTCATGCCTTGGGGCATTGGTGATTTGGCAGTTTCGCCTTGGTGGTTTGAGGCGCTCCGAGTGCCCAGAGTGTTGATTGGATCAATATTTCGTTAAGCGCCTATAGTTAGTTACTTACTGCGATTCAAGGGATGTGGTTCTGGGGCGCGCCTCTTGATGTTTGGTTTTTGTTAGGTATAGCCATGGCATGCCGCTGCTACTGTCCAGATCGCACTACTCCCTGCTGACGGCGCCGGCGTCGCCACAGGCTCTGTGCGAGGAAGCGGTCCGGCTTGGGCTGACCCACTTGGTGCTTACCGACACCAACGCTCTTTACGGTCTCTATCCGTTTGCGCAGGCTGCGAGGCGCGTTGGTTTGCAGGCGGTCTTTGGATGCGAAGTCGTCCACCGTGGTCGCCGACTTACGTTGATTGCACAGGACGAGCAAGGCTACCGTTCGTTATGTCTGCTGCTCAGTGCATTCCATGGTGTTGGCGTCAGTCATCGCAATACCACAGTTGTTCGAGATGAGTTCGATCTCGTTCGTGCTTGCGAACGCCATGCCCAAGGTCTGTGGTTTCTGTGTGGTGATCCGCGTTTGTTGCCGGAATTGTCCGTTCGAGTTCCGCGCGAACGGTTGTTGGTTGCGTTGCCTTCTCGTCCGTCTTGCGGCCAGCAATTACAGCGTGATGTAACTGCTGACCATTCGTCACTAGGGCTTGGTCGCAAGCTACCCGATAGTCGCAAGCTACCCGATAGTCGCAAGCTACCCGATCGTCGCAAGGTGCCCGATCCAAGCAGGCCATGGCCGCGCCGCATGCTGCGCGAGATAGCCCGAGATCTTGAGTTGTCGCTATGTGCAGTGCGTGACGTTTGGTTTGCGACGCCTCAAGACTACGTCTTGCACCAGTTGTTTCTGGCGGTGAAGTGGAACCGTTCCTTGCGGGGTGGCGATCCTGCTAAAGACCTCCACGGCATTGCCGTCGCCGAACCGGATGCGCACTTACCGACAACAGAGCAGATGCTCCATGGTCATGAGGATGATGCTGAGGCGGTGCTAGTGGCGCAGCAAGTTCTCGATAGCTGTAGCTTGGCATTTGCAGAACGCGCGACACCGATTTTTCCACCGGTGTCGTTGCCTTCTGAGGAGAGCCCAGAGAGGCAGTTACGACAATTAGTCTTGGCTGGTTTGCAGCGGCGTTACGGCGAGCGAAAGCAAGATGCGGTGCTTCGTTGCGAGCGCGAACTAGCGGTCATTGAGTCGATGGGATTTGCCCCCTACTTTTTGGCAGTCCATCAGATCGCAGAATTGGCGCGTGCTCGCGATATTCCCTTTGTTGGGCGCGGTTCGGCGGCGGATAGCTTGGTGGCGCACTGCCTTGGCCTGACAGATGCTGATCCGCTGCGTTACGGCTTATTGTTTGAGCGTTTTCTAAATCCGGAGCGCAGCGATTTACCCGATATTGATATCGACTTCTGTTGGCGACGACGCGACGAGCTGATAGACGCCGTCTATGAACACTTTGGCCGTGATCATGTGGCGATGATTGCGACCTATAACACGTGTGGTCCGCGCTCGGCATACCAAGAGGCTGCGAAGGTGTTCGGCCTGCCTCCAGCTGAAGCTGTTCGTCGTAGTAAGCGCCTTCCGTGGCGTACAAAGGCTGGCTTAGATTTGGCTGAGGTCGCTGGGGAAACGCCTGGTTTCTGGCGCGAAGGTCGAAGCCGCTCGCGTGATGGTGGCGGCTCTGAGCATGACAGTGTGCACTTGCCTCCCGAGCGAGAACGGTTGCTGCTGTCGCTTGCACAGCAGTTGTTGTCGGCGCCGCGTCATCTTGGTGTCCACCCCGGGGGCATCGTCATCACGCCCGAGCCGATCGCTACGTATGCACCGTTAGAGCGCGCGGCCAAAGGAGTGGTCGTGACGCAATACGACATGCACTTTGTAGAGGGGCTTGGCATGGTCAAGATCGATCTGCTCGGCAACCGGGCGTTATCCATTGTGCATGACTGTGTGACCATGCTGGGTGACCATGGTGTCGTCGTTCCCGATTTGTATGCGATTCCTGAAGACGATCTACGCACCGCGAAGTTGCTAAGTAACGGTGCTACGTTGGGGTGCTTTCAGGTTGAGTCGCCAGCTATGCGTATGTTGTTGCAGCAGCTGGGTGCTGCGACAATGGACCGTGTTATCCAGGCGGTCGCGTTGGTGCGGCCTGGGCCTGCCGCAGCAGGCATGAAGGATTCGTTCATCCGGCGTGCCCGTGGTGACGAGCCTGTGACAACGGCACATCCGCTGCTCAGTGAAGTCTTTGCCGACACGTTTGGCATCATGCTTTATCAGGAAGATGTGATCCGTGCCGCCATGGCGGTTGCTGGTCTAGACGCCACGCAGGGTGATGTGTTGCGGCGCAATCTGGGCAAGCGCGGGGACAGTCATGCTCTTCGCGAAGAGGCAGATGCATTTGTTGTTGCTGGTTTGCGTCGTGGGTTACCACGGCGTGCGATTGAACAAGTGTGGGACGAGATGGCGCGTTTTGCAGCTTACTCATTTTGCAAAGCGCACTCGGTGACGTATGGGCGGCTTGCATATCGCTGTGTCTATCTCAAGGCACGGTGGCCGGCGGCGTTCCTCGCGGCAATGTTGCGCAATGATGCTGGCTACTTTGCGCAGGGTGTCTACGCCGAAGAGGCAAAGCGTCTTGGTGCCGAGTTGCGTTCACCATGTGTGCAGGAAGGTTCTGTTGAACATGAGTTGCTGAGTTCGACGGTGATTCGTATTGGCTTGTCGAATGTGCGCGGCTTACGCGAGCGAACTGTTGCAGCGATTTTGACGGCACGGCGTGCCGGCGGCGTGTTTCGGTCCTTGCCAGACTTCTTGCAGCGTGTGCGGCCGATGCGCAATGAAGCCGAGAATCTAATCTTGGTGGGGGCCTGCGATGTATTCGGTATGACGCGGCCAGAGTTGTTGTGGCGGTTGCAGGTTGCGATGACGCCGCGTGCGCAGAAAGCGGCTGAACGAACAGCTGTAGCGGCGCGCGGAGCCTTGTTTGTAGATGCTGTGAGTCCGCGTGAAGCGAGCTACCCGCAGTTGCCCGATTATGACGAAGCCAAGAGGAGCGAATCCGAATTGCGCTTGCTGGGCTTCACTCTTGGTAGCCATCCGGTGGATGTGTTGTGGCGTCGTGGCGAGCTGCCGGCGCTGAGGCAGTGCATACCGTGTGGGAAAGTCTCTCAGTACCTCGACCGTACCGTGCGAGTGTGTGGCTTTGCAGTGGCCTTCCGCGGGCATGCCGCAGAGCAGGGCGGTATGTGCTTCGTTACGGTCGAGGATGGCACTGGCATCATTGAGACGACGCTGTTCGCGAAAGTCTATCAACGTTGCGGTGGCGTGCTGCAGGGCCGTGGTCCATTTGTCTTTGAAGGCAAAGCTGAAGAACGTCTGGGCGGTGGTGTTGGTCTGCGCGTGTTTGATGTGGTCCTGCCCGAAAACTTGTAGTCTTGACCAGTTCTGAGAACATTCTCTGTGCAGATTCCGGTGTGCTGGACGGCCGCTCTAGTGCTTAGGATGTGTGCTGTATGCGCAGTTGTGGAATGCATCTGGCACCATGTGCTCATGGTCCGTTCGCTTCGATTGTTATAGTGTGGGGCTGCCGCTCGCACTTTGTCTGCAATCGCGAGCGAGGTAGTAAGGAACTCGTGAATGTCGGATTTGTAATTAAGAGGGCAGCAATAGCACATGGCAGGTCCTAAACGTCGCCAACCAGATCCTGTGCCAGATGCCTTGGGCTGTTTGGTCATCGATGGAGCAAATGTGATTGCCTCCAGTCGGTTTCGCCCTATCCAGCGATTGGACTTAGTAGAGCAGTGGTGCCGTGACTGGCGGAGTGATCTACCGATTCAGGTGTTCATTGATCGAACCACTGCGATGCGTTGTCAGCGTTCCGATCAAAAGATCCTACGCGGACGTTGCTCAGACGTGACCTCTGGGCGTCCACGTTATGCGGTTTGCCCTCAGGGTGAGTCGGCCGATGGATATGTGCTAGAGCATGCCCGCAAGCATTGCGGCCTTGTGATTTCCAACGATCGTTTTTGGGACTTTGACGATCTGCGTGTCGGCACTATCACGTTGCAGTTTCGGCTCAAGGGTGACGTGTTCGAACCTCACGAAGAGGCAACTTGGTTTCGTCCGCCATCAAGCGCTGTTCGCGTGCCAATGACGACGTTACGTTTGTTGGCTCACAAATCTGGCGGTGATGCGGTTGATTCGAGCCGCCTCGAATAGCCCCGCAAAATTGCGAGGTGCTACCTCGCTGCTGTTAGCTGCGTCGGAGCGCCTTTGTCGGGGTCATGCGTGATGCACGATACGCTGGCACTAGGCCACCGATGACTCCAAGGCTCGCTGCAAATACGATTGAATACACCATCGCTTGTGGGGTTGTGCGGAACGCAAAGGTGACCTCTGAGAAGGTTGTGTTCATCGTTCCGGTTTCAGCACCCTGAAACGGCAGTACCATTAGGCAGCCGACAATGCCGCCGAGCACGCCAAGGAGCAGTGCTTCGCCCATAAAGGACAGGAAGATCGCGATGGGTTTGTAGCCGATTGCTTTCAAGATACCGATCTCGTGGGTCCTGGCGCCAATCGCAGCGAGCATCGAGTTAGTCCCGGTAAAGATCGCTCCGACTCCCATGATGATTGCGAGGAATAGTCCAACCCCTAGGAAGCGGGCCGAGAGTTCGCTGGTTTGACTCGCAAGATAGTCGCGTTCGCTTAAGACTTTTGGTTGTACGCGGAGATCCTCGGTGTAGCGGGCTTCGATCGCAGCGAGGTCTGCTTCGGGGTTGACCTTGGCGATCACGCGGCTGCGTACTGGCCGTTCTAGGGCCTCGCTGAGCCGGTTTAAGTCGCCCCAAATTTCGCTGCGGTAGCCACCTTTACCTGAAAAAGTGCCGACGATTCTAAATGTCCCGGTATTGATCTGCAGGGTTGAGCCGAGTTGGCAGTCGGCGATGCGATCAAGTAAGCCTTCGCCGACGATCAATTCATCACTTGCAGGCGTGAAGTTTTCGCCGGTTAGTATCTTGATGTCGTCGCCTTGTATATCGAACGTCATCGGCTCAACACCGCGGATGGCGACGTTGGTCTCGCCGCCATCGAACTTGCGTAAGCGAATGGCCAAAAAGAGTTCTGCGCTAGCCAGTGGTTGGCCAGCAGCGTTGCGCTCGATCTCGGGAACTTCCTTTTTTAGGATAGATACTGCTGGCTGCTGGATGCCAGATTCGCCTTCGGAGGTAGCGCCCTTTCTTAAGAATACAGCTAAGTCGGAGCGTCCGCGCTCTTGGAAGAGTGTCGCGAAGCCTTGTTGTAAAGACAGCATGCCAGCGAACACGGCGATGGTCGCTCCTACGGCGAACACCGTTAGGATCGTGGAGGACATGCGCACGAACAGGCTACGGACGTTGTAGCGGATCGGAACGAGTGCCATTAGCCGAGCTCCTGTAGTGCCTGTGTTGTCGACATGCGTGAGGTGCGTATGCTTGGCAGGAAGCCGGAGACTAAGCCAACGCCGATAGCGATGCCGGCAGCTAAGATCAGGGTTCCACGATCAAATCCAAACCCTGGCAGCATCGTTGCTGTAGCCGCAGCGAGGGGTTTTTCGATCGCTAGCCCAAGCCCAATGGCGACGCCTGCGCCAATCACGCAGAGCAAGACGGATTCTCCGATGAGTAGTCCAGCAGTCGTTCGGTTGGTGAAGCCAAGTGCCTTCATCACGCCGATGTCACGCGTTCGTTCTCGCCCAGTGAGCATCATGGTGTTGAGGACTGCGAAGAAAATTGCAAATAGCACTGCACCGCCGACAAGTCGCAGGAGAGACGGAACGTCACCTAGCATCGTGATAAACTGTCGGTTGAACTCCGCTTCGGTGGTTGTCTGGACGCGTTGCGGACCGTTTTCGAACATTTCGTCAACCGCGCTTTGCACGACTAGTGGGTCTGTGCCCGATGAAATGCGCAGCATGAAGACTCCGACGCCATCTGGGCCAGCGGCGCCACCCTGTTCTAGTGACTCGCGCAGATACGAGTAATGGAAGAACATCTGTTGTTCGTCGAACGAAGGAGAGTTGCTCTCGTAGATGGCCTTGACCGTAAAGGTCCAAGGAGTGCCATCTGTCCGTGTGAAGATCGTGCCGCCGATAGGTACGTTCTGGCCAATCTGCCAATCGTATTTATCAGCTAGTTGCCGTCCAACGATGCACGCCGTCCGAGTACTTGCGAAGTCCTCATAGTTACCGGCTGTTACAGACATCTCCGGGTAGCTGACCATGAACGTTTCAGGGTCGATGCCAAATTGCGGGAAGAAGCCGCCCTTGTCTTGTTCATAGCGACCGCCGAACCATTGCCATTTACAGATCGCTTCGACGCCCTCCACGCTCATCATCTTTTGTTGATAACTGAGCGGCAGATCGACAAACAAACTGACCGCGGACTGAACCAGTAGTCGGTTTGCCGACGATGCATCCAGAGTGCGCGATAGACCAGCGGTCACTGCTTGCAGGACCGTGATTAAGAAGACTGCGACGGTGACGGCGCCAATCGTTAGTAAGGAACGTATTGGGTGCCCGACTAGATTGCGCCATAGCAATTTCCAGGGCATCGCTTAGTTCCCCGCCTGAGCATGATTGTCGTCGATTCGGCCTAGCTTGCCCTTGTCGAGATGGATCGTCTTTGACGCGTACGACGCCGCTTGTGGGTCGTGCGTCACCATCAGGATGGTTTTGCTGAGTTCGCGATTGAGTCGTTGCAGCAACTCAAGTACCGAGTCGGCGGTGTCGCGATCCAGGTCTCCTGTAGGTTCGTCGGCGAGGATGATCTTGGGGTCGGTTGCGATTGCGCGAGCGATCGCAACTCGTTGCTCTTGGCCGCCGGATAGCTCCCGCGGTTTGTGGCTCATGCGATCACTGAGTCCTACTAGGTCGAGCGCACGTTCGGCTTGTTCCCGACGCTGACGTTTGGATAGGGGAGCTAATAGCAGCGGTAGCTCTACATTCTCACGAGCGGTGAGAACCGGAAGCAGATTGAAGCCCTGGAAAATGAAGCCGACATTTTCGGCCCGCCATTGGGCCAATTCGCTCCCATTGAGTTCGTTAAGGTCTTCGCCTCCGACCTGCACGATACCACTGTTAGATTGGTCAAGACCTCCGACTAGGTTTAGTAGAGTGGTCTTTCCCGATCCTGAGGGGCCCATTAGGGCATAGGACGTACTGCCGTCGATATCCAGATCGAGTTCGTCGAGCACGCGAAGGGTTTCGCCTCCTCGCGAGTAGGATTTCGTGACTGAGCGAAGAGTGATAGCGGCTGGCATGGGCAGAAAGAAAGTTTTGCGCCTAGTTGGTTTGTATGCGAATGCGGTCGCCGGGCTGCAGCGTTGTTGGCGGATCCAAGACGATCAATTGGTTCGGCTCGAGGCCTGCGTCGATAGCAACCTTGCCGCCTTTTTTCTTGCCAGTTGTCACCTCTTGGAATCGCACAGTGTCGCGTTCGATCAGAAAAGATCCTGATTTGCCCGCGATTTGAACGACTGCCTCGAGCGGGATTAATATTTGGCGTGAGCTAGCTGTCGGGTTGGTATTCGTCGGTTGCTCATCCAACTTGCGAAAGACAACGCGCACGCCCATCTCGGGTCTTAGTCGGTCATCTTTACGGTTAAGTTTGACGCGCACTTCGACGGTGGCTTTCTGTCGATCGGCTGTTGGCCAGATGCGATCTACCGTGCCTGGGTAGGTGATGTCTGGAAACGCATCGAGAAATACATCTGCTGGGGCTCCGACCGTTACGGATGCGAGTGTCGTCTCGGGCACATTTGCCTGCACTTCCAAGGAGTCGAAGTCGACCATTGTGCAGACAGCGCCGCGAGCGTTGCCGCCGCCTTGAACATTCGGAGATACGACTTCGCCAACTTCGGCGTCTTTGAGGACGACGACGCCATCAAATGGGGCACGCACGTCGGTTTTGTCGAGGGTTGCTTTGGCTTGATCACGGGCGGCTCTTGCAGCCTTCTCTTGATTCTGGGCTTCTTCGACTTCCAGTTTTGCGACCTCGGCACGCTGTGATGATATTTTAACACGTGCTGCGTTGACCTCGACGCTGGCAATTAGCGAGCTGAGTCGCGCCTTTTCGGCTGCATAATTGCGTTCGGCTTGCTGCTGCGCGCTGATCCCTTCGATACCGGTCTTCGCCATTTTCACGACCCGGTTTCGCTCTTGTTCGGAAAATTCTAGCTGGGCTTGTCCTTCGGCCTGCAGTGCCTGAGCGGTCGCCAGGGATCCGCGGGCCTCGGTGATATTTGTTAAGGCTACCTCAACGTTGGCCTCAGCACGCTTGATGGCAGTCGTCGCTGCGCTGAGTGCAGCGACCGACTGCTGCCATCCAGCGCGGTATTCGTCTGAAAACAAGCGGGCTACGATCTCACCTTGTTTTACCACGGACCCTTCCGTGACGTTGAGCTCGACAATACGCCCGGGCACGTCCGAGGACAGCGCCGCTCGGCGGGCAGCGACCAGGTAGCCATTGGCTGCTGTGCCTTGGACCGACGCGGCAGTCGATGCGGCGGCCTCTTGTACTCGAAATGTGCGGACCAATGGGAGGCGCATCTGGTCCAGGATGCTGCTGGCCATCGGCCAGAACGCCCAGCCAGCGCCTGCAAGCAGGCAGATCAGGCCAATGCGGACTGGCCAGGGGTTCTTATGACGGCGCTTGGATGTCGGTTGGCGTTCGATCTTCAAGTCTTTGAGGTCCACATTGGCAGCTTAACGAGACTTGGGCTGTTGATGATAGTAGAGGATCTCTCGAATTACTGGCCGCGATGCATAAGATAGGAGAATGGTGACGTCGGTCGTGAAGCGCATCCTGGCGCCCGTCGATCTCGCGGAGTCCCGCGAGCCCGATCTTGGCTACGCTATTGCGTTAGCTGCGCAGTTGCGCGCAGAACTGTTGTTGCTGGCTGTCGTCGATACACCAGCAACTCTAAATCTCATCGGGCACCATGGTGCTGCCGGAGGTGGGCGCAGCTTTGAGCAAGAGCTTCAGGAAGAGGTGAATGCCAAGCTGCAGCGAGTGGTTGACCAAGCGGCAGAAGCCGGAGTTCAAGCGCTGGGCCACCTGACTTTTTCTGAACACGTCGAAGAGCAGATCCTGAAGGAGGCTTTGGTGGAGCGTGTTGATCTCATCTTGGTTCGGTCGCAGGGGCGTCACGCATTCATGAAGGCTCTTCTTGGTAGTACTGCTGGAGAGATTTTGAAAGCTGCTCCCTGTCCCGTTCTGGTGGCACGCGCATGAGTGCCGCGAAAGGTTCCGGTGGTAGCGGGCGTGCGAGTCGAAAAGTCGGCAAGCGTCGAGCGACGGATCATCCCGTTGGAGGTAGCCGCGCTGTCGTCGGTACGCGCGTGGGCCGAGGCAGCCGTGCCAGCGAGACCGGTGCAGTGTCGATAGACGATTTGCGTTGGACCTGTCCGCCTCTCAAGCCTTCAAAGAAAGCGCCGACTGCGACGTTTTTGATTGGCCAGGAACGACCGATGGCGGCACTGCGCACAGGTCTTTCGATTCATGCGCGTGGTTACAATGTCTTTGTATCCGGCTTGATTGGTTCTGGTCGGACTGCGGTTGTGGAAATGTTGCTCCGCGACACCCAGCCAGTCTGTCAGCGAGTGCCAGACCGTGTCTTTGTTACCAACTTTCAGGAGCCCAATCGGCCGTTGCTGATTTCGTTGCCACCTGGACGTGGACCGACATTCCGCAATGAGCAAGTCGAGTTAGGTCGAGTTCTTCATACCGATTTGCTGAATACGCTTCGTTCGAGGCCGCATCGGATGTCTCGCTTAATGGTGAAGCGCGCGCGAAGTGCGCGTGAACGTCGCATCATGAATGCGTTGCAGCGGCAGGCGGCTAAGCAGGGCTGTGCGTTGATCACATTCGAGGGCCAAGATGGCTCTTCGTCGGCCGATATTCACCCCATCATCGAAGGTGAACCAGTAACGCCTGCTGCTTTGGCACAGTTGGTTGTAGAGGGCCGGATCGGTAAGCAGCAACGCTCGATGTTGATGGAGCAGCGAGAGCAGTTGCTCGAACGCCTCGAGGAAGTCAGCGATCGTATCCGTGAAGAGTTCATTCGTTCCGAAAGCGAGCTGCGCTCAATGGATCGGCGACTTGCTTGGAAAGTCTTGCAAGGGCACCAGAAAGAGTTTGTTAAGCGGTGGCCAGAGCCAGAAGTTGCCGATTGGCTGGATCAGGCGGGCGAGTTTATCGAACGCAACTTGAACGAGTTTGTCGGCACGGAAGTCGAGCTTGATGACGAAACCACCGTGCTTGAATTGCTGCCATCGAGCGGCGAACCGCGTCTTGGTGAGTTCCACTCGCACGTTGTTAAGACCTCGTTCACGGCGGCGTGTCCTGTTGTTATTGAGACGAACCCTACCTTTGGAAACCTGTTTGGGACCATTAGCACTGGTGATGCGCCTGGCCCGCTTCAGGTTCACCCTGGCTCAATGTTGCGCGCAGAGGGTGGCTATCTGGTCTTACGTTGTTTGGATGTATTGCGTGAGCCCGGCGTCTGGATGCACCTGAAGCGCGTGCTGCAATCCGGATTGTTAGAGATCCGAGACTTCGACTTGAGTGCCGGTGCCCAGACTGGCTCGCTACAGCCACAAGCTATCCCAATCGACGTCAAGATCGTGTTGATAGGCGAGCCGAACGTCTATGAGCAGCTTGCTGCTGATGATCCGCAATTTTCGCAGGTCTTCAAAATTCACGCCGAGTTTGATAGCACGATCCCGGTCAATAAGCAGAACCTGTCGCGTTACGCCGACTACATGCAATGGTTGGTTGAGGCCGAGGGACTGCCGCAGTTGTTGCCCGATGCAATGGCTGCGATTGCTGAGTATGGCGCTCGATCATCTGGTCGGCGTGACCGTTTGATCACTCGCTACAGTGAGATCGGCGATCTTGCGCGTGAGGCGGCATTTCATGCGCTTGAATCTTCAGCCAATAAAGTCAAGCGCGAGCATGTAGATCGTGCCGTTGCCATGCATCGGCAGCGTCATGACCTCACCCAAGAACAGGTCGAGCGAAGCTACGCAGCTGGTTACATGCGTTTGTCTACGAGCGGCTCGGCGGTCGGTCAAATCAATGCGCTAACAGTGCTTGATACTGGTTCGATCGAGTTTGGCCGGCCATGCCGTATTACTTGTAACTCTGGTGTGGCTACAGCCGAGCGTTCTGGACTGGTGAACATTGAGGGGCTTGCGCAGCTTTCTGGCCCGATTCATGACAAGGGAGTAATGATCCTTGAAGGCTTTTTGTTGCAGGAGTTTGGCGATGATGGCCCGTTGTGTATGCAGGCCACGATCTGCTTTGAGCAACTCTACAATGGTGTCGAGGGTGACAGCGCCTCGCTTGCGCAGCTGTTGGCTTTGCTGAGTTCGCTGGCCAATATTCCGCTTCTTCAGGGGATCGCGATTACCGGCTCGATCAATCAGAAAGGCCAAGTGCAGGCCGTTGCTGGGGTCAACGACAAGACCGAAGGCTTCTTCCGGCTATGCAAGGCGCGCAAGTTGACCAAGAAGCAAGGTGTCGTGTTGCCGTATGCGAACGTTGGCGACTTGATGTTGGATTCTGATGTTGTGCAAGCCGTCGAAGACGGCAAGTTTTCGGTGCAGACCGTAGGCAGTGTTGAGGATGCCATCGAATTGTTTACGGGTAAGCCTGCCAACCTGATGATGGACGCTGTCCGAGCGACGTTGGCACGATTCCGTGAATCTGCAGCGCGTAGTTGAGTCGGTTGGGTTGCTTTTGAACTCCACCTATAGCTCGTGGCTACGGTGTGCGCGTAACTGGGTTGTTTGGTTTGCCGCGCTGCTGCTTGCTTGCTTGCTGGGCAGCATTTCGTTGCGTTGTTTTTGCAGGCGGCTTGGGCAGTAGTGAGATGTCTTTTGGTTTGGGCATCAACTCGACATCGCGAGCGAACTTCTTAGCCAGAGCCGTTAGATCCTCTTTCGTGGTGCTGGTCAGCTTGCTCATTTCTCGAAGCGGTGACGCGACGGCCATGAGATAGCGGCGTTCAGACTCAAGGGTTGCTAGCTGCTCAGCGATGCGCGGTGCATAGTCCGTGAGGTGCTTCTTGATGGCATCGCCTGCGGCTGCCACGAAGTCTTGGCCAAAGTGATTGCCAACGCAGCCAATGGTTTGAGGAAGCAGTTCACTGCGGAATTGCGCAACGCATTGGTGCAGATGCAGGCGCCCAGCTTCGCCGAGGTACCTAGCTTTGTCTTTGCCTCCGATCTTGACCTCAGGTTTGTCGAACGGCCCAAACAGGCGCTGTCGAACCTTTTCTAGCGATCGGAAGCAGAGTCGGTCTAGAAGACCTTTTTTGACTGGAATGGTCCCCGGGTCGACAGGCACAACAGCGCGCTTGGGCCATTGCACGCCGCCAAGGCTTTCGAGCGCTTGGGATCTCAGGGTGCGCATGTCTATTCCAGCGCGGCGAGTCAATTCCCGGACTCCTTCAGGGACATCGCAGCCGTTATCAATCTGGGCAGTAGACTGTGAGAACGACTTCTCGGCGGCTTCTAAGCAAGCTTGTCGATAGTCTTTAACCAGAGGTGACCATTGTCCCTGCACGAGCCAATCCAAGCTTTGGCCAGACAAGAACCAGGTGTCAATCGAGGCTCCGAGCGTGCGTAGCAACTTTGCGCCGCGGTCTCGAGCGCTGCGTTCGACTTCTGCGATGATGTCTTGATTGCTGCGTTGGAACGATTGGTTCCAATCGGTCTCCAGAGCCTTTTCGATCTTCCTTTGTTCCTGGCGAAGCCATGTGCAATTGCCGTCGAGTTCCTTTAGCCGGCTTTCAAGGCGCTTGGCATCTTCGTGCTCCAGGTGCGTCTGCATTTCGCTGAGTAAGGCTTGGGCGCGTTGCAGGGAGTCGTGCAAGAAGGCTGATAGATACTCATTACTCGCGAGGTATTCGCTGAGATCTTTTTCGAAGGCTTGGAAGCTCGCTGGTGGGTTGTCGGGCGTGTCCTTTGATAGCGCGTTGCTTGCTGCATACAGGAGATCGACTGGATACATGCGCACGCGACCATCTTTTGCCGCTTGCTGAAGTGGCGCCGACATCGAAAGCTGCTCGAAGGCTTTGACCACTTCTTCAGGTCGTGATTGTTCGAGGCTTGGGATTAACTTGCCATCGGGGCCAACGTCACGCTTTTGCGAGTCAACGTTCACCACCAGGAATATGCGGCTGAACAAGTCGAGCAGCTGTTGGAACTCCGCAAACACTTGCTCCAAGAAAAGAGTGTCGCTCTTTACTACAAAGATCGCGCATGCCGCAGCATCGCGAAACTCGCGCGTCATGCGGTCATAGCCAAAACGCATCCGGGTGTAGAGCCCGGGAGTGTCGACCAGTACCGCCCCGGTCTTCTGCAATTGGCTATCAGGCACGTGCACATCGACGCGGCGGATCGCTTTTGGAAAGTGTTGTGCCGGATCGAATTCAAGGCCACGGCTTTCAGAAGAGCGAATGGCAGCAGCTAGCTCGGTGTGAGCTTTTGCAATGTCATCGTGCAGTTGCTGTGGTTGCGTAAAGGTTCGAGTTGTGCCGTCGTAAAGCTTGACGACGTATTCTCTCTTCTTGCCCGAACGCACGAATACGAGGCATGGGTAGGCTGGAAGGCTTGAGACTTCGCTTACGTATGACGCCGCGATGGCGTTCATGAGCGTTGACTTGCCGCTCTTCAGCGGGCCAAAGATTAGCACGTAGGCTTGTTGCTCGGAGACCTTGTCGCACAGTGTGCGCAGCTGGTGTTGAAGCTCAAGCATCGGAACGTGTAGTGACTTGCTTGGGGTTTCATCCGATGCCGCGGCGAGCGCCTTGATGGCGATGTCGAGATCGTGCAACACGGGACGCAGTGTGCCGTCGAATTGTTGGCAATAGGTGCCAAGCTGGGTGCGCATTGCTGAAGCTGAAGGGGTCTGTGCCGTTGTGGTGGCGTGGCAAATAGCGAAGTGAACCGATCCGCTATTGGAGCCTACAACTCCCCTAGAAGGGAGTGTTTGCGGCAGGATCTTTTCTACACAATCCCTGGAAAGGTGGACAGTTCTCCACATGCTGCAGTCAGTCGAGCATGCTCGGCCCGGCATTGTCTCTCGGGTTTGCGTCTGCACTAGCCTCCTGCCGAGCATTCGGTACGGGCGGGTTGTTTACGCCATGACGACTTACATGCGGGTTGTTGGGTCGAGGCGGGCAACGCACTCGTATCAAGTGCTCGGTGATGCTGCAGGGCTAGCTGAAGCTCGTGCTGGCTGGCTACGCGGTTGCGTTCTGGCAGATTGCGAGTGTGCTAGTTGAGGTTCTGATGGCTTCTGAGGAGCGGGCATTGCTGACTGCATTTGTTTGCTGGGCAATGGCGCTCTTGTTGCGTTCGGTGCTTGCCGGCGGTGGCTCTGTGCGTGGATTCTTTTCGGATGTTTTCTGCGTCATTCACGCCGTTTGTTGCTTCGGATTCTTGGCGAAGCATTGGTTCTCATGGTTGGCATGTCGCAGGCCGTCTTTGGTGACGTGAGCTTGGGATGCCATGCCGTCGATCTGGCCCCGGCCTATCTGTGATCCTTGCTGACTTTTTTGGCGTTCCCTTTGGACCGTGTGCGCGTCGCTTGTTGGTTTGAGGGAGGAAATCGACGCGGAGCTATCAGGTGATCTCGTTCTCAGAGAAATCTCGGCTGGCTGGACCGTTGTCCATCGGGGCTGGCGTGCTGCCTTCGGCTGAGCCCACTCTTGGAAATCCGGTCTGGGCGTCGTCGGCCATGGCAAGGGTCAAGCAGCCGAGGCGCAGCGGTTGGATTGAGACTTTCTTGCCAGTCTATGCTCGTTGGATTGGCCTATGGAGGCCTGGGATTCGGATACATCTGGAAGGGAAATGGGAGTCCTGCTGTAACTACGGATGAACATCCAGGGAATACCGTTATATTGCTGTCCATACGGACTTCGATGACAGGCACTGACAAGACGAACGGGCTCACGACGAGCACTCTCGAATCTGGCACCCAGGAACTGGACCAGGTGGTCATTCGTTTTGCTGGTGACTCGGGTGACGGCATGCAGCTGACGGGTGACCAGTTCACCCGCACCACAGCGTTGATGGGTAACGACATCGCCACGTTTCCAGACTTTCCAGCTGAGATCCGGGCGCCAGCTGGAACCTTGCCAGGAGTAAGTGCATTCCAATTGCGGTTTTCCAATTTCGACATCCATACGCCGGGCGATGCACCGGATGTTTTGGTGGCGATGAATCCCGCTGCATTGAAGTCGCAAATTGGCCATCTCAAGCCGAACGGTATCTTGCTGCTCAATACCGCGAGTTTTCGTCCCCTCGATCTGAAGAAGGCGACCTACACGGTAGATCCTCGCACGGATGGTTCGCTTGATGGATTCCGTGTCATTGAGCTCGATCTAACTGCTCGTACTCGTGAGGCGTTGGCCGACACGGAGTTGGATACGCGCGGTAAAGACCGATGCAAAAACATGTATGCGCTCGGCGTGCTCTACTGGTTGTTCCAGCGCGATGTCGAGCCAACAAAGAAAGCCTTGGCACAGAAGTTTGCGAAGAAGCCAGCGATCGTCGAAGCCAACTTGAAGGCAATGGCTGCCGGTCATGCCTATGCCGAAACGGTCGAGATCTTCCAGGTTTCCTACAAAGTTTCGCCGGCCAAGATGCCTGCCGGCACATATCGCAACATTATGGGTAACCAATCCCTGTGCTTGGGATTGGTTGCGGCATCCATCAAGGCGGAGTTGCCGTTATTCTTAGGCAGCTACCCGATCACGCCCGCGTCTGACATTCTCCATCAGCTAAGTAGTTATAAGAATCACGGTGTCGTGACGTTCCAAGCTGAGGACGAAATCGCCGCGGTGTGTGCAGCGATTGGCGCTAGTTACACTGGCAAGCTTGGTCTGACCTCGACATCTGGGCCAGGTGTTGCATTGAAGGCCGAAGCAATCGGTTTAGCCATCATGGCTGAGTTGCCATTGGTTGTGCTTAACGTACAACGCGCTGGGCCAAGCACCGGGATGCCGACCAAGACCCAGCAGGCAGACTTGCTGCAAGCGATGTATGGCCGTAACGGCGAATCGCCAATGGTGGTGATCTCTTGCTCTACAGCAGCAGACGCGTTTGAGGTCGGCTATGAAGCCGTACGCATCGCGACGAAGCACATGGTGCCGGTGATGGTGCTCTCCGATGGCTACATCGCAAATGGTAGCGAGCCGTGGAAGCTACCTGAGCTTGACGACTTGCCGAAGATTGATGTCCAATATGCGCCTGAGGGCGAGGATGGGGTTAAGTTCAAGCCATATGAGCGCAATCCTGAAACGCTAGCTCGTCCGTGGGCGAAACCTGGCACAAAGGGTTTGGTTCATCGTATTGGTGGCCTTGAGAAGGCCGATATCACCGGCAACATCAGCTACGACGCTGACAACCACCAGCATATGATCAACACGCGTGCTGAGAAGGTCGCGCGAGTAGCCAATGACTTGCCTCCGATGGAGACCGTCGGTGAAAAATCTGGCGACGTGTTGGTGCTTGGATGGGGCAGTCCACGCGGTGCGATCACCGCGGGTGTGACACGCCTTCAGCAAGAAGGTCACAAGATCAGCTGTGCATTCTTGCGCCACTTGAATCCATTGCCGAACGATCTCGAGGCGCTTATGCGCTCGTTCAAGAGGGTCGTGCTACCAGAACTCAATAGCGGTCAGCTGGCGATGATGTTGCGCGCGAAGTACCTGATCGACGTAGACAGTTTCAGTCAGGTGAATGGACAGCCGTTCCAAAGCCAGGCTATTGAAGATTACATGCGGAATGTGCTGCAGGAGGTGAAGTGATGACGAACGTCGAAGAACCGAAGTTGACCAAGAAGGACTTTAAGAGCGACCAAGATGTTCTCTGGTGTCCTGGTTGTGGTGATTACTCAATCTTGAATTCGGTGCAGGCGGCATTCGCGGACCTCGGCAAGAAATTGCATGAGACCGTGATCATCTCTGGTATCGGCTGCAGTTCGCGCTTCCCGTACTACATGGAGACTTATGGTTTCCATACGATTCATGGTCGTGCACCGGCTGTCGCGACTGGGGTCAAGTTGAGTAACCCGGCGCTTGATGTCTGGTTGATCACTGGTGACGGTGATGCGATGTCCATCGGTGGAAACCACTTCATTCACGCAATGCGGCGTAACGTGGGGTTGAAGATCCTGATGTTCAACAACCGTATCTATGGTTTGACGAAGGGTCAGTTCTCGCCGACTAGCCCGCAGGGCAAGGTGACCAAGAGCTCGCCATTGGGATCGATCGATTTCCCCTTCTCGCCGATCGCGCTTGCGCTCGGTGCCGGTGGAACATTTGTCGCACGTTCCGTCGACATCATTGGCCCACATTTACAGGGCATGGTGAAGCAGGCTGACAGCCATAGCGGAACGTCGATGGTTGAGATCTATCAGAACTGCAACATCTTTAACGATGGTGCCTACTCAGGCTTTACCGACAAGGGTGTGCGTGATTCGCGGATACTCTACCTTGAGCACGGCAAGCCGCTGCTGTTTGGCGCTGACAAGGATAAGGGCATCGCATTCGACGAGAGCTTCCGCCCGTACATCGTCGAGGGCGATGACCTCAGCAAGGCCTATGTTTGGGACGAAACTGCGGACACACCTGCACCTGCGATGGCTCTGGCAACCATGGACGAGGCGCAGTTCCCAGTGCCAATTGGCGTGTTCCGTCGTCAGGATAAACCGAACTTTGAATACGGCGTGAACCAGCAAATCGAGACTGCGGTAGCAGGCAATACGCAGAGCCTGCATGACCTGATCTACGCTGGCGAAATCTGGAACGTCACTTAGGCAGAGTATCGCTGCGGCGTTCTCGCTGACGGACCGACTCTTGCGCGGCTGTAGCAGCCAGTCGGGATTGGTCGGGATGACCAATGAGTTCGGCGCGGCGTTGCCCGCCGCGCCTGCCCTGCAGCTGAGTGAATGACCTATCTGGTGGCCCAGTTACTGCGTGCTTGCGCCCGTCGGAACAACGTAGGCCGTTGCAGAAGCCGCAAGGAGCGCAGCGATGATTGAGTGTTTCATGGTGAGTCCTTCTAGTGGTGGGCTACTTCTTCTCGTCCGGCGTGAACGCGTGCCAGCTGACTACGTGGTCAGGGTTGATCGTGATATCGCCCCACCAGTTTCCCAGCCAGCCAGCGCGGGCATTTCGCCCTACCAGCCTAAGATTCGTCCATGAACGGGTAAGTCCAATCATGGGCTGGCACAAACGTTTCTTTGATCGTGCGGGCCGAGCACCACTTCATCAGGTTGAGTTTGCTGCCGGCTTTGTCATTGGTTCCCGACGCGCGGCCACCGCCGAACGGTTGCTGGCCAACAACGGCGCCGGTCGGCTTGTCGTTGATATAGAAGTTGCCTGCGGCGTGCTCGAGTCGCTTTGCCATCTTGATGGCCGCGTAGCGATCCTGTGACATGATGGCGCCCGTCAATGCGTAAGCGGATGCCTTATCGCAGGATTCCAGCGTCGCATCTAGGTCTTTGTCTTCGTAGACGAAGATGGTGATCACGGGGCCAAAGATCTCTTCGCAGAGTGATTTGAAGTTGGGGTTGGTGGTGACAATCACCGTGGGCTCGATGAAGTAGCCCTTCGATTTGTCGAAGCCTCCGCCACAAAGGATCGTTGCGTCGCTCGACTCTTTGGCATGCGTGATGTAACCCGAAATCGTGTCGAATGCCTTTTCGTCGATGACCGCGTTCATGAAGTTCGTGAAGTCGCGGACGTCGCCCATCTTGATCTTGGCGATCTCAGCAACCAAGCGTTCTTGGTAGTCGCTCCAGATCGACTTCGGGATATAGGCGCGACTTGCTGCCGAGCATTTCTGGCCTTGGAACTCAAACGCGCCGCGGACGGTTGCGGTAACCAGTGCGGTTACGTCGGCTGATGCATGCGCAAAGATAAAGTCCTTACCGCCCGTTTCACCGACGATGCGGGGGTAGCTCTTGTAGTTGTTGATGTTTGCACCGATTGCCTGCCACATGCCTTGGAATACGCCCGTGGAGCCAGTGAAGTGGACTCCCGCCAAGTCAGGGTGGGCGATGGCCGGCGTGCCGATTGTGCGACCAGCGCCAGGAACAAAGTTGATGACACCCTTTGGCAGCCCTGCTTCTTCGAGGAGCTTCATGATCCAGTAGCCAGACAAGACCGAGCTTGAAGCCGGCTTCCAGATCGAAGTCGTGCCCATCATGGCTGGTGCCGTCGGCAGGTTGCCGGCGATCGAAGAGAAGTTGAACGGGGTCACTGCAAACACGAAGCCTTCGAGTCCACGTTGTTCGATGCGGTTCCAACAGCCGGGTGAGCTTTGCGGTTGTTCGGAATACAGCTCGCGCATGAATTGCACGTTGAAGCGCCAGAAGTCGATCAGTTCACAAGCGGAATCAATCTCCGCTTGGTAGGCGTTCTTGCTTTGGCCCAGCATGGTTGCGGCGTTGATCTTGTCTCGCCATGGTCCAGCGAGCAGATCGGCTGCCTTGAGAAAGATTGCCGCGCGGTGTTCCCATGGCGTTGATTGCCATTCTTGCTCGGCGTCCTTCGCAGCCTTGGCGGCTTGGTTCACCGTGTCGGCATTGCCCTGATGGTAGGTGCCCAGCACGTGACGGTGGTCGTGCGGCATGACCGAGTTGCCGGTGTCGCCGCTGCGAACTTCTTCGCCGCCGATGATCATGGGCATTTCCGTGGTTTCACTCGCCATCTGCTCAAGGGCAGTCTTTAGCGAGGCGCGCTCGGGGCTTCCCGGTGCATAGGATTTGATGGGCTCGTTCGTGGCGACAGGTACTTGAAAGCTAGCGTTGGACACAGTTTTGGATCTCCGGAGTAAGCGTGGATCCTACTGAGCTAGGCTGCGGATTAGATGCCTTCCTTTTGATCGTTGTGATGTTCAAGCTGCCTTGGAGAGAAGAATAGGACGCACGAATCGGCCAGAGTGGGCTAGCTGTTGCCAATAACGCCCTCTCACCAAGTCGCCCGAAGGTGGCTCGCCAGGATCGGATTTTTGCATTCTCTAGGCTCGGTGTCGTCTCTATCGGCGCTGGATTGCTTTGGTGCAGCGCGGCAAGGGTCTCGGAGTGCGGAAATCGATGGGCTGGAGTCGTGTCCTGTGCCTTGGGTGGCTGGCTCCAGGTTGGCGCGTTGGCCAGGGGTTCAGTCGGATGTTTCGCAGTCGCGAATGCGGGCATTGTTGCTGGGGTCATGCAATCCCTCCGTGGCGCGGCCGGATTGGGAAGATGTTTTTGCAGCGGAACTTACAGTCTTGTCTAGAATATCACGATGTCGTGATATATTGATGCATCAGATGACCGCCACCTTAGACAGCCTGCAAGCGACCCTCAAGTTGCTGTCGGATCCGCTGCGATTGCGCCTCTGCGCATTGCTGGCTAGATCCGAGTTGGTGGTTCAGGAGTTGGTCGTCATCACCGGGCTACAGCAGAGTCGGGTGAGCAACCACCTGTCTCTGTTGAAGCGGGCGGGTCTTGTCCGCGATCGCCGCGAAGGCACCTGGAGCTTCCACTCGCTGATTGAGCCAGTAGATGGGGGACCGTTGTCTCCGTCATTATTTGCGGCAACAGTTCAGCCCTACCTCGAAGCGGATGTCGGGCAACGTGATCTTTCTGCGCTACAGGCAGTGCTCGACCGACGTCGCCAAAAGAGCCGCGACGCCCACGATCGTTTAGCCGAGCAATGGCATAGCGTCGGCCAGGAGTTTGCGGTAGGCACCTTGCGTGCCGAGATCCTGGCACATGCATGGCCATGTGGCGGACAGGTTGTCGATCTCGGTTGTGGCGCTGGTTTTTTGGCTGGTTGGCTGGCCGAACGGAGCGAGCAGGTGATCGGTGTCGATCACAGTGAGCGCATGCTGGCCGAGGCGCGATCACACGTCCCGCGCGTCGACTTTCGCCAAGGAGAGTTGGATGCGTTGCCGCTCAAAGCCAACGAAGTTCACGCTGCCTTTGCGAACTTAGTTTGGCATCACCTTCCTGATCATGATGCCGCGGCGAGCGAGGTTTTCCGCATTGTGCGTCCAGGCGGACACGTGGTCGTCTCCGACATGATGCCGCACGAGTCTGATTGGATGCGCGAGCGCATGGGGGATCTGCGCCTTGGTTTGAAACCGGACCGAGTGGTGGGATCGCTCGCTCGCGCTGGCTTCCATGATTTAGTCAGCGAGCCGCTGGCAGACCGTTACTGCGTGACAGCTCCAGACGGAGTGCACTCAGAGTTTTCGATGTTTGTGGTGCGCGGTCGTAAGCCAGATGGCCTTGCGACGCGTGCTACTCAGTGACTTCCTTTTTGTTTCCTAACCGACTGATTATAGACATGACTGCTACTAGCACTCCCAAGACGAAGAAGGCCAACAAGCCGGCAAAGGCCAAGGCTAAGGCGAAGGCAAAGTCCAAGGTTCTTACCGAGTCCGACTACAAGGTTGCTGACATCAGCCTTGCCGAGTTTGGCCGTAAGGAGATGAAGCTGGCCGAGGTTGAGATGCCCGGCTTGATGGCAATCCGGACCGAATACAAGAGAAAGCAACCTCTGAAGGGTGCTCGTATCACCGGCTCGCTCCATATGACGATTCAGACCGCGGTTCTCATCGAGACTTTGGTTGAGCTCGGCGCTGACGTGCGTTGGGCATCGTGCAACATCTTCAGCACGCAAGATCACGCCGCGGCGGCAGTCGCAGTTGGCCCGAAGGGCACCCCGGCCAAGCCGAAGGGAGTTCCAGTCTTCGCATGGAAGGGTGAGAACTTGGAAGAGTACTGGTGGTGCACCGAGCAGGCGCTGACCTGGCCTGGACAGGATGGGCCGAACATGATTCTCGATGATGGTGGCGACGCCACGATGATGGTCATGAAAGGTGCCGAGTGGGAGAAGGCCAAGGGCACTCCGCGAATCAAGGGTTCCGACAGTGAAGACGTGGTCGAGCTGATCAAGATCCTTAAGAAGTCGATTGCCGACAACGGCAAGAAGTGGACCAAGATGCTTCCTGGCATCCGTGGCGTCAGCGAAGAGACCACCACTGGTGTGCACCGTCTATACCACCTGCAAAACCAAGGTGCGCTGCCGTTCCCGGCAATGAACGTCAACGACAGCGTGACGAAGTCGAAGTTCGACAACGTCTACGGTTGCCGTCATTCACTCGTCGATGGCATCATGCGCGCGACCGACGTCATGCTCTCGGGTAAGATGGCCGTTGTGTGTGGTTATGGCGATGTCGGCAAGGGCTCGGCGCAATCGCTCAAGGGTCAAGGTTGCCGCGTTGTGGTCACCGAGATCGATCCTATCTGTGCTCTTCAAGCGCTGATGGAAGGCTACGATGTGTGCACTATTGAAGACGTGATCGGCGATGCCGACATCTTCATTACGACGACAGGCAACGAGAATGTCATCACCGCCTCCCACATGGCAAAGATGAAGAACAACGCCATCGTTGGCAACATCGGCCACTTTGACAACGAGATCGACATGGTCGGTCTGATGAAGGTCAAGGGCATCAAGCACGAGAACATCAAGCCGCAAACCGACCGCTACACCTTCCCTGATGGCCACGGCGTCATCGTGTTGGCCGAAGGTCGTTTGCTCAACCTTGGTTGCGCTACGGGTCACCCGAGCTTCGTGATGTCGGCAAGCTTCACCAACCAGGTGATTGCGCAGATCGAACTGTTCCTGAACTTCAAGAAGTATGACAACTGCGTCTATACTCTGCCGAAGCACCTTGATGAAAAGGTCGCCCGCCTGCACTTGAAGAAGCTTGGCGCCAACTTGACCAAGCTCTCAAAGAGTCAGTCAAAGTATCTCGGCATTGCCGTAGATGGGCCCTACAAGCCAAACCACTACCGCTACTAATTCGTTAGAGCCCTTGGCTGATTAGCTAGCCGTCGCCTGCTTCGAAAACACTCGCGTGTTTGCGTTGCAGGCGGGGGCTAGTTTGCTGTTTATGGGCCACGCTTCCGCCAGTGGCGTAGAGGCGCCGCTCACCAAGGTGCAGGCTTTGGCGCGGTCATGAGGGCCCATGGCACTTTCCAGGCGGCGCTCGAGCGGTCATGTTGGGTGCTCGGCATTTGTTGAGGCTGCTAGCACTTAATCGTTGCTGCTATCACAATGCCATCTGGGAGGCCCTTGCGCTTCGAGCAGCCAACGTTTTGGCGCTCTGGTTGCGGTTGCTCGCCTATCGGTTGCCGGGGCTGTGATATCGGCAGTTATCAGGTGTCAGCAATTATTGCCTGCTCGTGATCCTTCTGGTTGTTGCCAGATTTCCCGTTGTGATTTCGGGCATGTTTTCTTGGTGAGGTCTTTTGTAATCGATCCGTCCGATCCTACGCCTGCTCGCAGCGATTGAGGCTTCCCGGCGATTGGCATGTTCGACGAGAACGTCACAATGATGTGACTTCTACGGAACCTAGACACACATTGAAGGCGTCTACGTAGTGACCGTCTCTCCTATTCTGTAGTCCCACCACATCCTAATGCACTCCTCATCGATTGCCGCCCTAATGGTGGCTGTGCTCACAGCACCCCTTTTCGCTCAGCAAGTTCAGCCTATAGGGCTAATTCACCCCACGGCGCAACCTTTGGGAAGCGTTGCCAGCTACGGAGTGCCGAACCTCAATCGTGCGCTGCTTGCGACCGAAGACATCAACCGCGCAGCCAACGGTCAGCCGGCCCGATTCGCAGTTCCGAATCCGGTAACGGTTTCGCCCGCGACGCATGGCACTTGGGAGCAGCTCGATGAGACTTGGTCGCTGTGGCGCCTAGTAATTAAGTCTCCCGGCGCAGAGCACGTAAACCTCGGCTTTCAGTCGTTCTTTATGCCGGCTGGCGCGCGGATGCAGCTCTACTCGACTAACTACCGCAACATTTTGCGTCCATTCGACAGCAATGATCACCAACCGACGGGTCAGTTTTGGACTCCAGTGGTGCTCGGCAGTGAGGTCGTTTGCGAGGTCTACGTTCAGACCGCGATGACCAACCAGATCAAGTTGGACATGATCCACATCGGCTCTGGTTATCGCTTCTTCGGCGCTGGCCCGACTGCGCTGACCAACAACGATGGCAGTGGTTCCTGCAACGTCGACGTCACGTGCCCACAAGGGTCTGGCTGGGAAGGCGAGATCTCGGCTTCTGCTGCGATCTCCACCGGCGGATCAATCTTCTGCAGTGGCAGCATGATCAACAACACGGCCAACGATGGCCGTAACTTCTTCCTGACGGCTTTCCACTGTGGTGTCAGTTCTAGCCAAGCGCCGTCACTGGTTTGCTACTGGAACTACGATGCTGTCTCTTGCGGTAGCAATACGGCGCCATTGAGTCAGTTCACGATTGGTGCCACTTACCGCTCGGGATTCAGCACGTCGGACTTCACTCTACTCGAGCTGAATAGCACGCCGAACTCGTCATGGGGTGTTACCTACGCTGGCTGGAGCCGCGGCACCGGCAATGCAACCTCGGCTGTAGCGATTCACCATCCAAGCGGTGACTCGAAGAAGATCTCGTTTGAGAACCAAGCGACGCAAACCACCGGTTATGGCAGCAGCAGTCAAAACTCGAATGCCAACCACGTCCGCGTTGTTGATTGGGATGTAGGCACGACCGAACCAGGTTCGTCCGGTTCCCCGCTGTTCGACCAGAACCACCGAATCATCGGTCAGTTGCACGGTGGCGGTGCTGCCTGCGGCAATAACTCGTCTGACTGGTATGGCCGCTTTGTCACGTCGTGGACTGGGGGCGGTAGCAACAGCTCACGCCTATCCAACTGGCTCGATCCGTTGAATACCGGTCAATTGACTCTCGATACTTCGGGTGCTGGTAACTCCGCGATCATCACCTCGGTCGGCAATGGCTGTGGTGGCACGGCCATCACCTGTGATGAAGCTTTCTACGAGACTCCCTCATTCGACCTAGCGAACTCGTCCTTCACGCTCGATTACGATGGCACGGCCTACTCGCTGATCGCGGGTCAAGGCAGCTGGATTCCACCTGTCGGCGGCGTGCTGTCGCTCGGTGATGACAGCGAAGTAACCCAATCTGTGCCGTTCTCGCTGCCATATCCTGGCGGCTCGACCAACAGTCTCGTGGTTTGCTCTAACGGCTTTGTCTCGCCAGTCAGTAACGGCACGGCATGGACGCCAGACTCCGATGATTTCTTGGCTGATGCAGCGCGCTGGTGCCCGATGTGGCATGACCTTAGCCCCAACCAAACCGGTAGTGGCGATGTTCACTTCAACGTCAACTCTAGCAGAGCAGTCGTGACGTGGAACGGTGTCGAGTATTACAACAGCAACTCGACGGCAACCTTCCAGATCCAGTTCTGGTCTAACGGTGATGTGCACTGCATCTACCAAACGGTGGCATCTGGTGGCAACGACTACCTCGTTGGTTTCTCGATGGGTGGCGTAATATCGGATCCGGGCAGTGTGGACATCTCCACGAACCTGAATGGCAGCGTGCAGGTGTGCAACAGCACCGCGGGCACGCAAAACGTGGCGCTGAACTCCTCGACTCGTCCGATTACCGGCACGACCGTTAGCTTGGTCACGAGCAACGTTCCCCCAGGCACGGCTGGTGGCTTGTCGATCCTGTCGCTGACTCCAATCCCCGGCGGCATTGATCTGACTTTCCTAGGTATGCCAGGATGTCGCGTCTACCAGCAACTGACGATTGTTGATTCCTTTGGACTCATTGCTGGCTCTGGTTTCCGCTTCTTGCCAATCCCGAACGCTCCGAGCTTGGTTGGGACCAAGGTCTTCAACCAGTCGGTTCTCTTGGCGCCGAACATCAACACCGCCAACATGGTGACCTCCAATGGTCTTGAGCTGACAATCGGCGACGTCTAAGTCGCTTGATCAGCTGTCTCCCGTTTCGGCGGGGGCGATAGAACGCCGCCCTGCTTGCAAGGCGGCGTTTTTTGTGGGCACTCGTCCGTCAGCGCTGGCCGCAATGCGGTCCGTTTCGTAGCTGATCGAATGCCTTGACAGCGAAGTGCATCGCTTAGGCGCTAAGTCCCCAATCTACCGCTAGAGCCAGCTTCGCGTTGGTGTGAGTTGGCGCTGTTCAGGCCGCGATGAGCCCGGCTAGGTAATCCGTCGGGGAGCTCACTATGCGCTCACGTTTCCTTAGTGGCAGATGTGTTGGCGTTTAAGGTTGGCGAAGTTCGTCAGCGACTCCAGCAACGCGTTCTTGGCCGTGTTTGTCACACAGGCTGACAATGATGGCGACCAGGAAACCGAGCACGAAGGACGGCAACAGGACATCCAGGGACTCAAGATACCCGGACCATTCTGTCAGTCCCGCAGAGTTTAGTAGCGGCGGGATTGCCCACTTGAACAAACCTACACCAAGGAAGCCGGCGACCATCGCGCATTTCGCACCGAGCGCGGTAAGCTTCGACCAGCAGAGGCTGAGGATGACTGTTGGACAGAAGGTCGCAGCGATGCCGGACCAGCCGAAGATGATCGTCCAAAAGACGCCATTCTCTTTGTCGTACATCATGATTCCAATGCCAATCAGGAACGACACCAAGGACAGGCCGAGCGTCACCTTGCGCGTCAAGCTCATCAGGCGCTCGTCGCTCATCTCGGGGTTCTTTGACTTTTGCCAGTAGTCGCGCACACCGGCGCTCGAGGCGACGATCAGCAATGAGTCGATGGTCGACATGATGGCGCTGAGCACCATGGCGATAAACAGTCCGGCGAAGAAGGCTGGCAGTAAGTCTTGAGCCATCTCTGGCAAGATGTTGTCTTCGTTGCCGCTGAGAGCTGATGGTTCGTAAATGACGCGGCCGAACAAGCCAACCAATACTGCGCCTGAGTCGGCGAGTACGGTCCAGATGCCAGCTGTGATCATGCCGGGCATGATCTGCTTCTCATCTTTCATTGAGATGTAGCGCACGAAGACCTGCGGAGAACCGAGGAAGCCAATGCCGATCGCAGCCATTCCGAAGATGCTGACAATGGTTGAGGTGCTCCATCCACCGGAGTTCGGGCCATCCTTACCCGGACCGTGCCAAGACAACAGGTCGGGGTCGATCGCCTCTAGGGAAGTCGTTACCTGTTCCAGTCCGCCGACATGACCAAGCGCGACTATCGGCAGGGCGACTAGGCCGATCACCATGAGGCTGCCCTGGAATACATCTGACCAAACCACGGCGGTGAAGCCGCCCTGAGTGATGTAGAGCAGTACGACAGCAAAGCCAATCGTGGCGCCGACGTAGTGGTTCAAGCCAAGGAAGGCATGGAAGGCGGTGCCAGTCGCGAAGACTTGTGCGCCGGCATAGATCGGGACGAACACCACTAGGGCGAAGGCGGCGATAAGGCGCAGGGTCTTGCCATTGTCGCGCAGTCGACTTTCGAGGTAGTCGGGCACAGTGATCGAGTCGTAGCGATCCGTTAGTCGCTTGAAGCGGCGTGCCATAAGCATCCAGGCGCCGCAAACGCCTAGGACTTCGCCGATCACTACCCAGAAAGCCTGCACGCCTACCGCGTAGCCCATGCCGGTGAGGCCGAGCAGCAGCCAGGCACTCTCACCCGTTGCCCGGGCGGAGAAGGCAACGTTGAAGAAGCCTAGGTTCTTACCCGAGACGAAGTAGTCGCGGATGTTCTTCACGCGCTTCGACGCGGCGTAACCGATCGCGATCAGGATGGCGGCGTAGATTCCCACGGCCAGCAACTTCATGGCGAAATCAAACGGCATGGTGGGTCCTTATTGGAGTGAAGGTGATGGGGGTCATACGCATGGCGTAGTCGAAGCTAGCTGTTCTGCCGATGGACGGACACCTCTAGTTCGCCGGGCAGAAACTCCATCGCCGCCATGGCAATCTTGCTCGAATGAGCCTTGATAGATTGTGGAATGATTTGAACGTTTGGCCGCCACTTTGTTTGAGTCGTCCGTAGCGTTCTCAGAAGGTTGTTCTGAGAGTTGTCGGTGGGCGACGTGATTTTCGGGAAGTGATTCATTTAGAACACCTTGTGTCCATCATGCTGGTTGCGATCGGGGGCAGTCTTGCGAATCCCTCAGCATCAAATCGCAAGTCTTGCTATGGTGTTTGCCCAAGGACTCTCGTGAACCGGTCTTCCGTGGCGCATCCCCGCCCTTCCGAGCATCCCCAGGCACTATGGCACTCGCTAGAGATCCGCTAGAACACGTCGCCGACCTATTTAAACGAATCCTTCTAGAGCGACAGGCGCAAGAAGCCCGCGAACCAGTCGTTCCACCAACTGATCCAGAGGTGCTGCGTGCAGTGCTGGACCTTGCATTGCCCGACCAGGGCCAGGATCTAGAGGTTGTCGGGCAGCGACTTCAAAATCTGGTCCAACACACGCCAACTACGGCTTCTGGCAGCTTCTTCAACCAGTTGTTTGGTGGTCGAGAACCGGCATCGCTGCTGGGGGAGACGGTGGCTGCTGCACTGAATAACTCGATGTACACCTATAAGGTGGGTGGCGCCCAGGTGCTCGTCGAGTTGGAGCTCATCAAGCAAATGGGCCTGCGAGTGGGGTTTAAGGAGGCCGATGGTGTCTTTACCCCTGGCGGATCGTTGTCGAATCTGACTGGTATGATGCTGGCGCGCGACCGCGCTCGGCCCAACCTCCGCACGGATGGGATTAGTGGTTCACGACTTAGGGTTTATACCTCTGAGGACAGCCATTATTCGGTTTCCAAGGCCGTCGCCATGCTTGGTCTTGGCATATCGAATCTCGTCCGAGTGGATGTTGATGAGCGCGGCCGAATGGAGCCTGCGGCGCTCCGTAAGGCAGTCCTTGCCGACTTGGCAGACGGTCATCAGCCGATGATGGTCAACGCGACGGCAGGAACCACTGTCTTGGGCGCATTTGATCCTCTTGACGAGTTGGCGGATGTTTGCGGCGAGCACAGTATGTGGCTTCATGTTGATGGAGCCTTCGGCGGATCGACTGTGCTCGATCCGGAGCAGGCGCACCTGCTGAAAGGCTGTGAGCGGGCCGACTCGGTAGCTTGGGATGCTCACAAGGTCATGGGCGCGCAGCTGTCGTGCTCGGTCGTATTGGTTCGCGAGCGCGGGTTGTTGGCTTGCAGTCTTGATGAGAATGCGAGCTACCTATTCCAAGGTGATGATCAGGAGCTCAATCCTGGAACTCGCTCTGTGCAGTGTGGGCGTCGCAACGATGCCCTGAAGCTGTGGACCTTGTGGCAGTCTCTAGGCAATCGGGGGATGGCTCAGCGGGTGTCTAGATTCCGCAAGCTTGCTCTGCTTGCCGCAGATTTAGTCCGTGAATCGTCGGGGCTGGATTTGGTGCGTGAGCCTGAGTTCCTGAACATTTGCTTTTCGGTCGATGGCGTTTCGGCAGAAGAGCTTTGTGCGGAGCTGACCAAGCGTGGCCTTGCCATGGTTGGCTACGCGATTGTCGACGATGAGGCTGTTGTGCGCTTGACGATTGTCAACGCCGAGGTGGCAGAGCGCGATCTGCGGATGCTCTTTACGAGTCTATGTGAGGTCGCTGGCGAGCTTCGCGAATCTGGCGTTTGCAGCGCAGTTTAGGGCTGAACGATTCCATGGCTCGCGGTCACTTCTTGGAGTGGCTGCAGCCTTACTGGCGGTGATTGTTGCCTACTGCCGTCGCGCCGACTTCAGCCTATGGGAATTGCGTTATGCAGTCACTTGGTGGCGGCAAGTGCGGCTTGTATTCGCTCGTCGGGCCAACTGATCCTTCTTCTCTGTAACTAGAAGATTGATGCTGACGCAAGTGGCCAGAATCGCATGCGCACGCGGCCCTTTAGTAAGTGCTCTGCTACTAGCCCAAACTCTCTAGAGTCACAGCTGATTGGGCGATTGTCGCCGAGCACAAAGAACTCTTTAGGCGGCACAGCCGTCTCTTCCATGTTTTCGTTATCGGGGATGCAGCCATAGTCATCGGCGGCTTCCCCGTTGATGAAGAGCACCCCGTCACGCATGGCGATGCGATCACCGGGTACTCCAACGACACGTTTTACGAAGTCTAGTTCTTGGTTGCGCGGGTAGCGCAGGACCACAACGTCGCCGCGGGCGACGCTCGCTAGGTTGTAGGTAACACGGTCAACAACTAGGCGGTCGCCGTCGTGGAGTGCTGGCTCCATCGAATTCCCGCGCACGATCGAGACCTGAATCACAAACAGGTGAACAGTGATCATCAGGATTGCGCCGAGGACCGCATCGGTCGTGAATCGGGCTCCTGGCTGCATGCGCTTGAAGAACGAGCCTCGGTCGAGGGGGGGAGCTGTAGATCTGTGCTTGGTGCGTCGTGCAAACCACATAGGTTGGTTATCGACTTTTTCTGGGCCTCGCTTGACCGTGCACTCTTTAGATTCCTAGTGGTATTTCCTTAGGTGTTACGGTGAATCCGTAATCGAAATTCTGCATTAACGTTTTCCCAGTCGGCCTTGCCAAGGGCCCCGGAAGCGATCTAGCGCCTAAGGCCAGCTGAGGCGTCAAGTGGGCTGGCAAAGGAGTCGAAGGGAGTAGTGCGTTTCCGTGCTGACTCGCTACACACGAAATGACCCAGTCCGTCCTTAAGCAGCTGACAAAGCAGCAGAAGTCTCGTCGTGAGATCCTGCAAAGGAGTGATTTGATTCCGCCATTGCCTAGTTTGGTGGAGGCGTTGCTCAGAGTGCTGAATACGCCAGATGCGGAGGTCGAGCAGCTGGAAGCTCTGTTGCAAAACGATCAGGTGCTCATCGCCAGAATGCTTGCGATGGTGAACAGTCCCTTCTACGGGATGAATCGGAGCATACCCACGATCAAGGAAGCGATTGTGGTTCTTGGTGCCCGAGGCATACGCAGTCTTGTATTGGCTACGGGGAGCAGCAAGTTTCTGGAACAAGATTTTGGCTGGTATGGCCATCAGCCTAAGGGGCTTTGGATGCACTCTGTCGGAGTAGCCGCCGGGGCCCGCTCTATTGCTCGCCACTGCAAACTGACTTCTGATCAGTGCGAGTTGGCATTCGTTGGCGGTCTTCTACACGACATTGGCAAGTTATCATTGGTGGGCTATGTGCAAGACGGACCTGCGGTCACCACGGAAGATGCAATCGCGGCATACGAGCGTCAGGTTGTTGGTTTAGACCACGCGGAAGTTGGTGCTTTGGTGACTGCGAGATGGAATCTGGCAGAGGAAATCCAGTCGATCATCAAGCGGCATCACAATGAAACCTCGCGAGCACATGATGCGTCAGTTGGTGACGAACGAACTGATCAGCAGACTCTGGCGTGTGTACGCCTAGCCGATTGTGTCGCTCATGACCTAGGGTTTGGCTATCTGCCAAATCGTACTCCGCGCCAAGCGGTCAATAGACGCGACCTCGACTCTCTAGGGCTTAATGAAGCAAGGTGGATAGCCGTTCGATCTCAGGTCATCGACACTATGAGAGAGGCTGTTGCTGCGTTTGAAGATCTGAGCAACTGAGTTCTTCGCTGTTGGCCGCAGCATTAGGGTTGGTGAGACTCTTGCCTGGTTGTTGGCCAAGGATGTCGAGAGCAGGCGGGCATCACCGACTCAAGAAATGAGGCGGTTGCGCGGCAGTTATTGCGACCGACTACGCGGCTCGATCATTGCACTCAGTGCGTGCTAGAACTGGCGACGACGAGAGCTTGATTCAATTCCCAGCGCCCTTCGGTATTTGGTCACGGTGCGCCGGGCAATACGCACGCCACGTTCGCTGAGAGCCTCGACTAGTTGATCATCGGATAAGGGGGTGTCCTTGTCCTCAGAGTCTACAATTTGACGTAGCGTGTCCTTGACAGCTTGCTGACTGACCATCGCGCCGTCGTCAGACATGGTTCCGCTGCTGAAGAAGCGCTTCATGTCAAAGATGCCCTGCGGCGTCTGGATGTATTTACCAGATGTTGCGCGGCTAATCGTCGAGATGTGCACGCCAACTGCGTCGGCTATGTCCTGCATCTTCATCGGCTTCAGTTGTTGCACCCCGTGGCGCAGGAAGCCTTCTTGTCGCCTTACAACTTCGGTCGCTACTCGTTCGATTGTGTTCTGGCGTTGGTGGACAGCCTCAATGAACCATTTTGCCGCTTCAATTTTACGGCGTAGGTATTCGTAGACCTTGGGGTCATTGCGTGCTTCGTTCAGCAACTTGCGATAGACAGAAGATATCGCAAGGCTTGGCATCGTGCCGCGTTGGGATTTGACTTCAAATTTACCGTCGACTTCATCAATCACGACGTCGGGTGAGACACCTTGGGATTCACCCGCATCAAACTCTGAGCCGGGGTGAGGCTTGCAAGAGAATCGCAAGAACTCCCAGCTTTGCTTGATGTCTTCAACGCTAGCGCCAGTTTCTTTAGCGATCTTTGGCAGCTTGTTCATCGCAAGATCATCGAGGTGGTTTTCGACGATGCGACGAGTCAGCGGGCGAACGATTTGCATCCGGTCGAGCTGCATCAATAGACAGTCTCTAAGATCGCGGGCGCCGACCCCAGTTGGCTCTAGGTCGCGCACTACTTCGATAGCTTCTTCGATGAGTGGTCGCGGTGCGGAAAGTTGCATCGAGATCGCCTCAGCGGTGTCAGCCAGTCGTCCGTCTTCGCTGAGCGAGAACACGATGTGTTCTATTACATCGATCAAAGCTTGGTCTGATTCCTGAGTGCGCACCTGAGTCATCAAGTAGTCAGCCAGCGAAGTACTGCGTCCTGGCGTGTTTTGAAGCGCTTCGAACTTTTTGTCTTCGTCGTCGCCACTGTAGCTTGACCCTCTTTGGCGCCAGTCTTGCTCGGACCGAGACTCTAGCTGGTCAATCTCTGCAGTGAACTCGCGTTGCAATCGATCTTCATAGGCGTCGGTTGCTTGCGACGAATCGCCTTCGCCGGAACCATCTGCGCCACGGTCGGCATCATCTTGTCGTTCTAAGAAGATGTTTTCTTGCAGCTCTTGCTCGACTTGATCCTTGAGCTCGATGAGCGGCAGTTGCAAGACCTGCATTGCCTGAATCATCTGCGGCGACTGGATGAGTCGCTGTTCCGCTCGCATGGATTGAGTCAGGCCTAAACGCATATATATGATTCTAGCTCGAATACATGTCTAGGTCACATGCTTGCTTTGTCTGCAGAGGATTGAAGGTGGTCTTCATTCATCCAGGCACCCTGTCTCGCAATGGGACTTGACTAGCGAGGTGCGTCCAGCGGTCCTAGTGACTGTCGTACTTGCGGCTGTAAAACAGCTGTCTTCACCTGCTATGAGTTCTGGCCGTAGTGCGATGTATGGCCATTGAGCCAGTCGGCGATGACGCCGCGAGTTTGCTATGTGCCTTGGCCTACGGCGCTGTCGTGCTTTCGTATTGGCCCTTATCCGTTGGTGTCGATTCATTGCTCAAAAGGCGTCTCAAGGCGTTGCGTAAAGATCGATCCAGAAGAAGGGCATGTCGCGGCAAGACCCTCTAGTTAGGCTTGTTTACTGGGCATTAATTGAGGGTACCTCGGTGAATAAGTTTTGAGTATTTTGCCGCGTAATGAATTTTGCAGGTCTGTTCTTGGTGCAGTGATGTTCGCTTTAAGCCGTAGTTTTCGCTGTTGATCGTGACGAGGCAGCTGTGAGCATCCTGAATACCGGTAGGAAACCTAAGCTTGATATGACCTGCTTGTTTAGCAGTTGTTCGTATAACCGCCTCGTAGTTGCTTCCGTCGCGCTGTGACACGCTGCGCACCTGTAACTAGTCTGGTTGCGGGACGAGTTGCACATTTGTCGCCAAGCTTGCCTTCGTGGATTGCTGGCGGCGACAGGAGGATTTTCGAGTCGTTGACTCGTTCTGGTGCGCACCTGGATTTCGTGCGAGGACCTCCCGACGCTAGAGGCCGCTAAGCATGCTTAGGTAGCCGCTGTAGAACTGGTAGAGGATGATGAGGACCCCGGCTACTGCTAACGTATAGACGGCTGAGCCAATTCGTTTGGCGGTCTGGCTTAGCTTGCGGCTAGCTACTTCCTGACGGCGAGTGAGTGAGCGCAGTAGCGCATCTTCGAGTTGTCCAGATTGCTCTCCGGTTGCGAGAAGCTGGAGTGTTTCGCTAGACAAGCCACCGTTCTTTCGGAGAGCTTCTCGTAGCTCCATGCCTTCTTCGATCATGGCCTGTGTCGCATGGAGGCGCTTGCGCAGACCGTGCATGTGGACGGAACGAATCGCCATTGCGTGTGCTTGCACGATTGGTATTCCGGCACTGTAGAGAGCATGCAGCGACTCTAAATATGGCAGTTCGCGCAAGTCTTCCAGGAGCGAACCGATCACTGGGTAGCGCTCGAGCGATTCATCACCGCGAGCGATCTTGCGTGAAATA
The DNA here is from genome assembly GCA_965662465.1 of Planctomycetota bacterium. Lineage (GTDB taxonomy): Bacteria > Planctomycetota > UBA1135 > UBA1135 > UBA2386. The sequence continues at coordinate 37,781 of CBFIIO010000029.1, forward strand.
AAGATGACGGCGATCGCTAGGAGCGCATAGCAGCAGGCTAATCCGATAGCGAAGCTTGGCCCAGTGATCGCATAGGTTGCGAAGGCCGCTATTGGGATCAGCAATAGCAGCTTCACCGGGTAGGCAAGGCCGGCCCAAACTTCATGCTGGAACTCGGCTCGTCGCCGACGATTCGCTGCACGGCTCTGCAATACAGATGCGCTGTTGCCGCTCTTCCAGCCAGCCTCAAGAACCGTTTTATCGGTGTTACTTAGCTTGATGCCGCGCTGCTGTGCTAGATCGAGTAAGACGCGGTCGCCAAGGCTGGTATTGCCACCAATGGATTCGATTGGCAGGCCAGAATCGATGGCCGATGCCATCTCGTCTAAAGACAGTGCGTCTTTTTCGTCTTTGGCTCCGAAGTTAAACATGTTGGCAGTAACGATAGTTTCGGGACTGGGATCTGCCTCTCTGCTGTTAGCGGAGGTCTGACTAGCCCTCCTCGGTCAGTGTTTTGTGGTCGGTCCTGCTAGGTGGCTTGTGAGCCGAATGGGCGGAAGTGCTTGCTCAGCTTGAGGCCTTGGCCTTGGTAGTGCGAGCTTAGACGGTCGTCGCCGTAGACTACTTCCGGTAGCTCTAGCGTCTTAAAAAACTCGAGCTTGAAGAACACTTGGCCATCTTCGAGTAGGAATGGTACGTCGTGTGGCCGCACCTCAAGGACTGCTCGGGTACCGCGTTCGCCACCAAAGCCATTGTCGAAGAAACCGGCGTAGTTGGTGCGCAGTTCGCCAATGCCGACATCATACGCACACATTTCAGCTGCCAGGTGTGGCGGGATGCGGATCCGTTCCTTGCTGGCGAAGATGTAGAATTCTTCAGGTTCGACGATCAAGCGTCCGCGGTCGGGCTCTTGGATCGGGTCGAAGAATCCGGCGGGATCATGACCATTTTCCTCGCCCATATCGATGATGCTCGTGTAGCGCTTTGCGACGTAGCCGATGGGGCCTTGGATGTCAGCATCACGCATCGTTGAGATGCCCATCATCAAGCCGTTGTCGAGGCGGAGTTTGTCAGTCGCAATTGGCTGGCCTTGATCGTTGAACAGCAACGGCGAGCGTTCATGCTCGGCGCGTAGTTCGTCATCTGTGAGTGATGCATGACCATTGGAAAAACGAATCTGGCATAGCGATAAGCCAGTCCGAACTCTTACCGGGAAACTGCGCGGCACGATTTCCAGGTAAAGCGGGCCGGTGTAGCCAGGAGGGACCGTTTCAAAGCGGCCACAATTGTCGGCAAGTAAGCGCGTGAACAAGTCGAGGCGACCGGTCGACGACTTTGGATTGGCGCGAATGACTTGCGGCAATGGCGTTTCGATTCGCTCGAGTAGCGGCACAATGTAGCAGTGGCCTTTTTCAAGCACTGCGCCGTCGGCTAGGTCAAACGCATAGAGGGTCATTTCCTCAAGCCGGTCTGAGACTCTGCAGTTTTCTGGCAGAAAGCCTGAGCGCACGCGGTAGCCGCGCGTTGACAATCGCAAGTCGAGTGATGCAGGTTGGATCTGCGTCGGCGCGATTGCTGGGGTGGAGGTGAGGGCGCCCTGTTCGATCAGGTCGCGGATTTGTTGATGTACAAGGATGCCGTCGGTCACCGTGAAGACGGTAGCGAACACCGCTTAGCACTTAAAGATATGCGCGGAACGCTTTGCGTTTGGTCGCCTTGATAACTCTTCACGTTGGCTGTGGATACGTGGTGCGGTGCGACCGGATATTGGCGCGGCTAGCCATGCTTCGGCATAACGACGATTGGTAACGGGAAGCCGCTAATATGTCGATTTCCCCGGTTTGCTGTCGGCAACCTGTAGCAGCGAGGTCTCTGCATACGGGATGTGCACCGTCTTAGCCAATCTACCCAGTCCGCTGTCTTGGCTCAGCTTAGAGCATTGGATTATTGCCCAAGCGTGTTTGCGAAAGTTTGCCAAGCTCATTCCGCAGGACGCATTTGGTGGTGCCACAGGCTGGTGCGCTATGCCGCTGCTGGTTGTCGCCTTCGAACTCTTGGCGGAGCTAGGTGCTAGTTGTGGACTCTGAAGAGTCTCCGGCCATTGATTTTTTTCGACGAGCTAGCTTGGCTCTGCAGCACCACCCGTGTGATGGCGTTAATTTTAGCCACGCGCGAGTTACCGACCCAATCGTCACAGATTGCGCAGCCTGTTGCTGCCAGTGCCTTGATCACGTTAGGCATGCATACGCTCGATGCTCACGACTGGTGACACCTAGCAAAGGTGCCGTGTTGTGATCTGCGCAGGTATGCTACAGGCCAGTAGCAACTAGTGAGCGTTACTCGGTTGCGAATGCGGTTGGTGGTCGTCCACTTTGCCGTTTGCGAGGTAATCTTTGAGATTGAAGCTGTCTACTGCGATGGCTTCGGCTCGAGCAAACTCTGCTTGTCGCACGATTTGACGTTCTGCGTTGGTAATGATCGAGGCCTCAGCTGCTTGGTCTAGCAGTTGTGCTGGTCGAGCTTTTGGTAAGCGGCTCTCGCGGACGGCATCCTTCAGTTTGCGGATGATCGGTTCTGCTTGCGTGCACAGCGACAGTGCATGCTCAAGGCGGCCGAGAGCAGTCGTGGCATCTTTAGGAACATAGACGTTGCCTGTGATGCGATCTCGTTGTTCGCCGGGTTGCAAGAGAGTTGCTGCGGCTTTGTGGCCAACCTTGTCGTTCGGCATGGATCCCATTGGGTTAAGCCGCGCCATCAAACCGCCAAGGGTAGAGAACAAACCGCCGATGATCGGCAAGCGTAGATTTTGATAGATGCCTGCGCGTGCTTCTTGCACCTTCGCAAACGCTTGGTCGAGCGCATGCTGCATCAGTGGAATGTCTTCCTTCCGTCGGCCTTCTGCTTCGAAGCGTCGCAGCACGGCGCTCGCTAAGAACATCTGCGAGAACCAGTCTGCGTAGCGCCCAGTTAGTTTTTCTTTGCGCTTCAAGTTGCCACCGAGAGCGCCCATTGCCATGTCGGAAAGCAGCGCGAACTCAGCGGAGGCCCAGTTCAGCTTGCGCCAGTATCGATTGGTTGCTGTGCCGGCGCGTGGAGCGGTCAGCCAACCGCGTGTTAGGCCCAGCAGAGCTGTGCGGACACCGTTTTTGATGACGTGACCAACGTGTGGCCAGAACGCTTGATCAAAAGCTACTGCATCGTTTTTTCCAATCGCGTCAAGTTCCTTGAATGCGTATGGGTGGCAGCGGATCGCACCTTGGCCGAAGACCATTAGTGTGCGCGTCAAGATGTTCGCACCCTCAACAGTGATGCAAATTGGGGTGCCAATGTAAGCATTGGCAAGCAGGTTGCGTGGACCACGGGAGATGGCAGCACCACCCAAGACATCCATGCCATCGTTAATGATTTGCCGCCAGATTTCCGTGGTGTTGTATTTGGCAATTGCGGTAACGACCGCGGGCTTGTGACCCTTGTCGAGTGCGCCATTCACAAAACGTCGCGTCGCTTCGAGGGTATAGGTGGAGCTCGCAATGCGTGCCAGTGGCTCTTCGATGCCTTCAAATTTACCGATTGATAGGCCGAACTGTTGTCGGACAGCAGCATATGCACCGACAGCCCGAGCGGTCATTTGGGCGCCGCCTGTGGCCGTCGCAGGTAGCGAAATTCCGCGGCCTGCAGCTAGGCATTCCATCAGCATCAACCAGCCACGACCAGCACCTGCAGAGCCTCCAATGATCGCGTCTTCAAGCGGCACAGTGACGTCACGGCCGGTGGTCGGGCAGTTGTAGAAGGGCACGCCCAGTGGGTCATGACGTCGGCCGAGAACAATCCCGGCTGTGTTCGTGGGGACCAGGGCGCAGGTGATGCCGGGTGTTGGACCTTTGCCCAGGAGGTTCTCTGGGTCATGCAGTTGGAAGGCCAGTCCTAGGACATCTGCGATCGCGGCAAGTGTGATGTAGCGTTTGTTCCAGGACAGGCGAAGCATCAGCTGTCCGCTCTCTGAGCGGAATACCGTGCCAGATGCAGTGATTGCTCCGGCGTCGGAACCTGCTCCTGGTTCGGTCAGTGCAAAGCATGGCACTTGGCTGCCATCTGCAAGCGCGGGTAGCCAGCGCTGCTTTTGCTCTTCGGTGCCGTAGTGCGATAGCAACTCGGCTGGGCCTAGTGAGTTTGGCACCATCACGGTGATCGCGAGGGGCAGAGAGTGGGACGCGAGCTTTTGGACTACGGCGCTGTTGGCCGACGCTGACATGCCGAGGCCGTTGAAATCTTTGTGGATTGCGAGTCCAAAGAATCGTTCGTGCTTTAGGTAGTCCCAGACTTCCTTTGGTAGGTCTCGTTGTTGGTAGACTTCCCAATCATTGGTCATTTCACAGACCTTGTTGACGGGGCCATCGAGGAAGGCGCGTTCGTCTGCAGTGAGATCTGGGTATTCTGCCGTCGCTAGCTTCTTCAGGTCTGGTTGACCGCTGAATAGTTCGCCATCTAGCCAAACCGTGCCGGCAGCGATTGCTTCGCGTTCTGTATCACTGATCGCGGGCATGAAGCCGCTTTCCGTGAAGAATGATAGGATGCGATCGCTGAGTAGAGGGCGGCGAAGCTGCGGCACCAGCAAGATGGTGATTGGCGCGAATGTTGGCACTACTAACCACCAGGGGGCTCCGAGTGACCATGCGCCGGCTAGCCAGATTGCGGCCGTAATTGACAACCGGGTTCCGAGGAACACTGGGAGAAGAATCAGTAGGGCTGAGATTGTCGCCATCAGCCAGCCAGGTTGATTTGCGAACGCGCCGTAGTGCAGAATGTCCATGATGCTGCGAATGGTGCCGATGGGCTCCGTCCTCAATCATGGCTATCGGCAATTCGCTAATGGTATCTAGTGCCGGAATTGCTCAATGCTACCGGTGATCTTGAACTAGCGGTGCTACCGTGGTTTGGCATCACAGTCTTCGGCTAAAGAATCGATCGCAGCCATGGTGGCCGGTTGCGCCTTCTGCATGAGGTTGCTCGATGAATCCAGAACGGCGATAGAGCTTTTGCGCTGGTTCCATCCATGACGTGGTTTCGAGATAGCAGCGCTTAAATTGGGCCATTCGCATCTCGTCCAGCAGCAGTTGCAGGAGGGCGTGACCTATTCCAAGGCCTCGAGTGTCTGGCCGAAAATACATCTTGCGCAGTTCACAGATGCCTGACTTCAGATCGGTGCCATCTAGTAGTGCGAAGCCAGCGCCACCTAGGACTTTGTCTTCGTGCGTGACAACATAATATCTTGCAGCTGGCTTATTGTAGTGGGTGCTCATTGCCGCCACTTCTGTGTCGTGTAAGGCAAAGCCCTCCCCTAAACAGCCGTGCTCAGTCATGACATTTTGAATGATTTGTTCGATGGCAACATCATCTTGCGGACGGATTGGGCGAATGATCCAGGGCGCGTTCATGGACCTGATCATCGCATGCGAATGGCAGTTAGCTAGTGAGAGTTATCTGCATCGGTTGCTTGGTTTACTGGGAGACTCTGTAGGCGTCTCGTAGCCACCAACCTTATGGGTCGACTGGGGCGCCGCGGCGAAGTCTGAATTGCAGGCAATCTCAACTATAAGTAAGAGTTGCGAGACATGCTTGCTGTCCGGCTTCGACTTTACCATCATCCCGGTATGTCGATATTGTCGCTGCTAGCGCTGCCATTCTCGCTGCTAATCGCAAGTAGTGGTCTCGCGGCGCGGGATCTTACGCCGCAGGATCTCGCGGAGCCATCGTCGCCGCAAGCCCCGGCTGTTGGAGGAAGCCCAGCCACTTTGTCCAACGCACCTAACATTGTCTTTATCATGGCAGATGATATGGGCTACGGCGACGTGCGAGTGATGAACAAAGCGTCGAAGATCCCAACGCCGAATCTAGATGGACTTGCAGCGCAAGGAATGACTTTTAGCGATGCGCATACGCCATCAGCAGTTTGTACGCCGACGCGCTATGGAGTCATGACTGGTCGTTACTGTTGGCGGGGTCGCTTAAAGAAAGGCGTTATCAACGGCTATGGTAAACCAGTCATTGAAGCTGGGCGCGATACCGTGGCGTCGTTGCTTGGTGATGCAGGATACGACACCAGCATTGTTGGTAAGTGGCATCTAGGACTGCTGTGGCCGACGCGCGAAGATCGGTCAGAAGAAACCCGCGGTATTGATTTCACTGCAACCATTGGTGCGGTGCCGAATGCATATGGTTTCGACCATAGTTTCATCATTCCGGCGTCACTTGATTTTCCTCCTTACGTCTATATCGCCGATGGCGAAGTTACAGATAGTGATGTTGTTGAGCAAATTGGCACAGGCTTTCCGGCCTTCTTGAGGAGGGGGCCTCGTGCCAAAGATTTGGTTATGGTCAATGTGCTCAATCGCCTGACCAATCATGCATGCTCCGTCATTGGCAATCGTGCTAAGTCGAAACGTCCGTTCTTTCTTTATCTGCCATTGCCGGCACCCCATAAACCAGTGTTGCCGCATCCTGACTATCGTGGCAAGACGGGTCTCAGTGACTACGGTGACTTTGTCGCGCAGGTTGACGGTGCCGTTGGTCTCGTGCTGGCTGCGATCAAGGAAGCGGGCGTCGAAGACAGCACCTTAGTCATTTACACTTCGGATAACGGATCCTACATGCATCGACTTGATGGCGAAGGCGCGCGGGATCATGTTGATGATGTAAGGGTGCAGGGCTATCGCCCAGAGCATCATCTGGCCAATGGTCCCTTGCGCGGCACCAAGGCTGATATCTGGGAGGCTGGTCATCGTGTTCCATTCTTTGTGAGATGGCCAGGCGTCATCAAGGCTGGCAGTGCGTGTGATCAAACCATCTGCTTGACCGACTTTTTTGCAACATGTGCTGAAGTCGTTGGCGTGCCACTTGGGAGTGACCGGGCAGAAGACAGCTTTAGTTTTGTGCCTTTGCTTCGTGGTGAAGAGTCATCGCCGCGCGCGCCGGTAATTCACCATTCTGTGGCAGGGATGTTTGCGATCCGTTCTGGCCGATGGAAGTTAGTCGCTGGCAATGGGTCTGGTGGCCGACAGCAGCCAAAAGGAAAGCCGTTTGGAGTTCCATTTCAGCTATTTGACCTCGAAGCAGACCTCGAGGAATCAAAGGATGTTGCAGCCGATTTTCCGGAGGTCGTCGCCGATTTGACTGCTCAGTTGCAGCTGTTGCGTGATGCCGGGCGTAGTCGCTGACGACCATGTGAGCAATGCAGGAGGTGCTCAGGTGGGAACCTTATCTCGTCTCAGCAATGACGCGCGCTTCGCGTAGTACGCGTTCCCACTGGAATGCGGGGCCGGGATCTTGCTTGTTCTTTTGAACATGAAAGTGACCAACTACGCCATCGAAGTCTAATAGCTGAGATTTGGTCAATGCATGATTGATTACGATGCCTGCAGCATCACGCGGTGCGTCAAGGCGGATTCTTGGCAATGCTCTGTTTAGTCCGGCAAGCAGTTTTGGTAGGGCTGCATACTGCTCGGCGGTGAAATCGAATTGGTGGTATTCGTCTCCTTGGACGATGCCGCTGATGAAGTTTGGCCGTTCCGGCCGTGCAATGAATTGCGTTGTGCTAAATCCTGTTTCCTTCAGCCACTTTGGAAACTTCTGCCGCCAGCCTTCTGCGTCTTGCTCATACCAGCGGCGCATGTCAGCGTTTAGTGGTGATTTCCAGGCTCCAGGGTGAGCCATTTCGATGCCAACTGCGAAGTCGTTTGAGATTGTGGCGTGCCATGCCTTCTCACGTATGTCGAGTGTTTGGTAGATCGTGCCATCAAGGTCGAGCAGAAAGTGCACTGATAGGTTACGGATATCCTGTAGCACCTTGAAACACTGGCGTGAGCAGCCTGCCATGTCGTAGTGCACTACGAATTGGTGCACGATTTTCTCTAGGTCTTCGTGCTCTGTCGATTCTGGTTGCTGACTAGGTGGTAATCCAGCGCGATTAGAGTAGCGGCGATTGCCATCGGGTGCCTCTGAGCGATCGAAGTGCTTGCCTTCGAGGTATGCGCTGTATCCCTCAGGTTCATGCCAAGTAATGACCCGTGTGCCAATGGCGACGCGCTTGCCAGCAACGATGATGCAGTCTTTGGCAGGTGTAGTTGGAGCGTCGTTTGACTTGGGAATCTGGTGTCGGCGATCGGATGCGCAGCGAATCAACGCTAGCACGCAAATGCAAGCGATGGCCACGTAGAACCGCCTTCGCTTCGGTTGCGCTTGTTGCCCGTTTTCAATATTCACAACTTCAGCCTGCTCGCTTTATTCGTTTGTGAGGGCTGGACGGGTGCGGTGCCAATCCGTTGCTTGTTGCCAAGCTTCTGCCAGAGCAAGTAGCGGTCCCTCGCCGTCAAGTTGGCCAACTAAGGAAAGCATCATTGGGCGACCACCGTCTTGTTCCAGCTCGTTGTTGCCGACCGGCAACACGTAGGCCGGGTGGCCACTAAGGTTGGTTGCTGTCAATGTCGGGCCACCGTGGGTTGGTGCAACCAGCACATCGATGTTGGCTAGAGATGTGTGCATGTCTTGAACTAGCTGTTGCCTCAAGCGACTTGCCTGGATGTATTCAACTGCAGGGATTGTGCGTGCTGCGCGAAATTGGTTAGGCCAGTCATTTGCGCGTTGGCCAGTCAGTTGGTCGTCGCGACCGCTGCGAGTGAACTCGTCGAATGCGGCGGCAGCCTCCGCTTGTAGCATCACTAGCATCGAGCCGTATTCCGCTTCCGGCAGCTGTACCTCAACCAGCTCTTTGGTTTGCTTCTTCAGCCATTGGATGAAGGCTTTGTCACAATCACGTGCTGGCCAGTTCTTTGCCTGTAAGATTCCGACTCTCAATTGGGTGATATCGCTCCCTGGTTGCCACGCAAAGGCCGTGTTCCTGGCAGATGGGTCTAAGCCATCGTCGCCGCGCATCGCATCAAACACGATTCCTGCGTCGACTGCAGTGCGTGCGATTGCGCCAACTTTATCCATTGTCCATGACAAAGGCATTGCTCCAAAGCGGCTGACAGCTCCGAAGGTTGGCCGCAGTCCCGGGACGCCGCAGCGCGTGCAGGGCGAGACGATGGAGCCAAGGGTTTCTGTGCCCAACGCGAATGGCAGTAGGCCCGCTGCGACCGAACTTGCTGACCCCGCTGAGGAGCCGCTGCTACCTTGCTTGGGGTTATATGGATTACGAGTGCGGCCTCCGAACCATTGGTCGCCCATTGCTAAAGCGCCTAAAGATAGCTTCGCGCATAAAACTGCACCGGCCTCTTCAAGGCGCTGGAGTGGCGTTGCCTTGATACCCCAAACCTGTTCTTTGTAAGGCGCTGCCCCGAATGTGGTCTGGGCCGTAGGCCAAGCGAATAGGTCTTTGGCACCATAGGGAATGCCGTGAAGTGCACCGCGGTCGGTGCCAGCAGCTAATTCGCGGTCCATCTCGTCAGCTCGAGCTAGTGCTTCGTCGCTGAGAAGATTCACCACGCACAGTAGATCTTTATCAAAGCGCTGCAGGCGGGAGATGCACAACTCGGTCAGTCGGCGCGACGTCACTTTCCCTTGGCGTAGCAAGCTCGCGAGTTGGATGACGCTTGCAAATGCCAAGTCATATTCTTGTGTCGGCATTTCAACATCCATCGGGATCTCGATGGTGGCACGCCCAGTTGGGGTTGCCCGGACACTTGCCATTGGGAATGGATCGAAATGCGTGCTCGGCGACATCTCGAACGAGACCTGTTGCTGGCGCAGTTTGCCGTAGTTACTGCGCAGTCTGCTTAGCTGATTATCGGCCTGTGCTAACTCCGTCTCGCTAAATTTGAGACCGGTCAGTCGACCAAATGCGGCCATGTCGGCGGGGTCGTCGGCTCGGTTGCTAGCTATGGCGACAGGGGCGGCGCCTGAAGCAAGCAGAAAAGTGCGGCGATCGATCGGATGCTTAGGCATAGCGATGAGTTTCTTAGATGTTGGGAGTCGACAGTTGCAGAATTGCTTTGGCTACTCGTACCCTGGTGCAGTCCATAGATTCTCACCGGCTTCGATTTTGATACCAGGACCTCTTTAGC
>CBFIIO010000030.1:0-46914 GCA_965662465.1 Planctomycetota bacterium
CAACGATCACGACATGGTGGTCGGTCCAAGAAGCACTAACGAGGACAGGCCTTGCCAAGCCAAAAACAAGCAGCAAGACGACCAGCGAACGAAGCGCTGCATGTTGCCACTGCAGACCACGGCGAGGCACCAGCCAAACCAGCGCTACTAGCGGCAACAACCAAAGAAACTCGGGGAACTGAAAGTTCATCGATGTGGACGGCTTAAGGAATGCGCGCCGTGCGGAAGAGCAACCATTCCACACCGAGCAACAATAAGGCTATGGCCAAGATAATAGTAATGAGGTCGTAGCGACCGGCTACTGTCGCCGTCGCGGCCTCCAAAGTGGCCCGTGTGGCGCTCACTTGGCCGCTAGCTTCGCGGTCCAGCAAGGAAGCTGCAAACTGTGTGTCTTGCGCGCCAACATGTAACCCAGCAACTGTTGGCACAAACACATCAGAAAAAGATCGGCTAACGGTGCCCCCAACGGTCACCGCCTCGTCCTCAAGGATCAGTGGTTCCCCGACAGCAACTCGGACTGGCCCATCCTCAAAACTGGCCAACCAACGCAACCCAAGACCAACGAATAACGGAAACGACCTCGAGCTCACAAAGTCATATTCTGGCTGCAGTAACTCCTGCCAAACCCACAGCTGCTTGCGCTCGCTCGGCCTAGTGCCAACCGTCATGGGACGCCCTAATGCTGAGGATGCAGCCATGGCATCAATCTCACTTAGACCTAAGCCACGGTAAAGATCATCGAGCACGGCAACTGGATCTTGTTCACTAGGATGACAGATCAAGAATGCATCGTCAGCTTGCTCTGCAGTGCTAAATTCCATGGTTGGAATGCCAGCCCCAAAGGTGCTGCCAACCGATCGCACTGCGATTTGCGTCTGCGCATCCACGGCATCCTGCAGCAAGAGCCCAGGATCGGCAGCGATAACTTGCCTGACTACCTCGGCAATGCCAGGCGCCACCGCAACAGCAATCTGGCGACGATCCGGCAGCACGAATTGCGCACGGTCATCGAACGACATAGCGTCACCAGTCGACAATCCAGCGGTAAGCAGTCCACCACCTGCAGTAACATCCGAAAAGCGATATCGGGCGCCACCTGGAAGAGCCTCTACAACCGGGGAAGACGCAGCCCGCTGGCCATCGATTGCTAACGATGGCACAGCATCACCGAGCACCTCCACCAAGACGTCCACGTTAGACCATTGACCAGAAGTAGCTGCCCGCACTCCTAAGCCAGTAATGCCAATGTTGGCAACAGCAGGTTGCGCAACTTTGATTTGCCTTACCTGTACAGATTCTGGCAACAGCTCCACTTCCGAAGCGGATAGCGAGTGATCACCAACGATGCAGACGCTCGTTGGACGACTGCCGAACTCCACAGCGTATTGCTGCAACACATAGGAAATGGAATTCGGACTGGCACTCGGACGGAGGTCTTGCAGTCGCCGCGTCAACAACAACGGATCTTCACCAGGGCGCAGTAACGTTTGCACGTCGCCACTGCACAAGACCACCGTACGCGACTCCTCGGGCAGAGAGTTCGTATATTCACATGCAAGGTCAACAGCGTCTGAAAAACGGTTCCCCACCGACATCGCAGCGGAGCCGTCCAGCAGAACTAAGTGCTCATGCGGCTCGCCAGCATTGATTCGGATGCCTGCGACAGACAACCAAAGCAGCAGGGAAATCAACAGAATCAACACATACGCCCAGGGATGACGAAACCGCTGCACCCGCACGCGGGCACGCGACTCCTCGATTGCTTGCTGCCAAAACAGCGTTGTCTCGACCTCCACCAGAGTGTGGCGAACACGTAGCCGTTGCAGCACAAATAGAATGGCGGCAATCGCAGCAACTCCAAACAAGCTCCAGGCCCAGGACAAGTTGCCAAAGCTCATACGGTGTAAGCCCCCGTTTCAAAAAGCGTCGACAATTGCGGGACAACGGGTTCATCGACATCAATGCGAACAAGACCTGCTTGTTGTGACATCGCTATCTGATGCAACTGTGTTTCGAAACCTTCATATGCACGCTGATAAGCAGCCAATACCTCAGCAGTCACCGACACGTCGTGCTCTTGACCGTTCTCACAGTCCCTCAGCAACAAATCGCCAGTAAGATTTGGGTTGCGGTCAGTCTTTCGGCATAGCTGCACGAGCAAAAGACGATGGCGTTGCCGTGAAAGGCTTTCACGCACTGCATCAAGCCCACTTGGATCAAAGAAATCAGAGACCACGATCAATAAGCCTGGTCGCATGCCCATACTGGCAAACTTACCAAGCGAATCTTTAAAGTTTGTGGTGCCACCTGGCTGCTGTGACGCCAACGCTTCGGCCATACGCATGAGCCTTACCCGGCCACTGCGTGCCTGCAATGCAACGCGCATCTGGTCAGCAAAGGGGAATAGGCCAACACTATCGTGATGATTGAGAGACGCGGCAGCTAGGGCAAATGCTGCCTGCAAACCAGCATGGGCACGCGGCTGATCGCCGAGAAACATGCTGCGCGAAATATCAGGCGCTAAGTAAACCGGAAGATCTTCAAACTCTTCAAACAAGCGCAAGAACACCCGCCCGAGACGTCGGTAGATATTCCAATCAATGGCGCGCAGATCGTCACCTGGCGCATAACCACGATAATCACGAAACTCCATGCCGGCGCCCATGTGCCGTGAACGCTGCTCGGCATGCACACCGCCTCGCGCAACGCGCTTAGCAAGAATTCGGAACCGTGACACAGCATCTAAAAATGCTGGATCAAACAGTTCTTTCGTCGTCAACACGGCGTCGGCCATCAGTTCACAACCCCTGCCTAAGCCGTCGGTGGCTGAACGTGTTGCAACACATCCTGAATGATTCGATCCGTGGTCACCCCATCGGCCTGCCCATGGAAATTGACGATGATGCGGTGACGCAGCACGTCAAACGCCACCGCTTTGATGTCGTCCGTACTGACCGCATACCGACCTTCGGTTAACGCACGAACCTTCGAAGCCAACATCAGTGACTGCACTGCCCGCGGACTCGGACCTAATGACACAAGCTCATTGACAATCTTCGGCGCAAACTCAGAGCCCGGTTGAGACCCGACGACTAGGTGGATTGCATATCGCTTAGCCCGCTGTGGAACAGGTACGGACAAAGCGACCTTGCGCAATTCCATGATCTCTGCACCGCTAGATACCTTGTTGATCTCAGGCTCTTTGCCGGCAGTGGTTCGATCGACGATGGCTTCGTATTCATCAATTTGCGGGTAGCCAACCTGGATCTTCATCAAGAAACGGTCGAGCTGGGCTTCAGGTAGAGGGTATGTGCCTTCCTGCTCTACAGGGTTCTGGGTAGCCATGACGCAATATGGCTCTTGCAGCTTGATGGTACGGCGCCCAACTGTGATCTGACGTTCCTGCATTGCTTCGAGCAACGCGGATTGCGTTCGTGGCGTCGCGCGATTGATCTCGTCAGCTAGCACGAGACTAGACACCAACGGACCTTCCTGGAACTTCAGTTCGTGGCCACCACCATCTGTTTCCACCAGCACATTCGTACCTTGGATATCAGCGGGCATCATGTCTGGCGTGAACTGGATTCGGGAGAACGGCACATCGACCGCTTGCCCAATCGATCGAACCAGCATCGTCTTGCCGAGCCCAGGCACGCCTTCAAGCATGACGTGGCCGCCAGCAAACAGCGCCGTCAAGGCGGCGTCGAGCACCGCCTCCTGGCCAACGATGAATCGTTGCACCTCCTGCTTGATCTTCGTGTGCACATCACAGAAGCGTTGGGCGTCGCGCTGGGCGACCTCGACTAATTCGTTAGCGTTCATCACTGCGGTCCGCCTTTCTCTCGAAGGCTAAGGTAGAAGCTACGCACAAGATCTTGCATCCAAGGACTCAAGACTTTGCGTGACAAGTGACCCATCGGAGCGGCGCGCGCACCCCGGCCTTCACCGTTGATGCTGTCACCCTGCTGGGCCTGAGGTTCAATTCGTTCCTGGGTGATCTTACTCATGCCAGGATTTGGGTCGGCGCTAACGTGATCAGGAAACGTCACACCGAGCACCAGCTGCGCAACTCCACGTTGCTTTTTGGGGCCACCAGGTCCCCCGCGACCATTGGCGTCATCAGATGGCTTGCTACTACCCATCGAGATCTGCAGGTCGCGATTCACTGGTGGCTTTCGCTGTCTAAGGTTCGGTTGGACACCGCCGCGCGCCTTAGACTCGTCGTTTTCGTCATCGATCTCTTCGTCTTCTTCGAGATCCTGCTCGTCGTCAGAAACCACCTGATCCTTTGCAGACCACGGTGAAGCTGTCGGGCTTTTGGAAGACCCCTTACCAGACCCACGCCCAAGGGTAGATCCAGATTCTTGAGGCGGCTTATTCTCTTCTTCGGCCTGGGCCTCAGGATCTTTCTTAGGTTCTTTTTTCTTCTTTGGCTTTGGCTTCGACGAGGCGTCCCCCTTCGTGCTCTGTGCCTGATTGCTTGGTTGCCCGCGTTCTGATCCACCACCAGCGGCTGCCCGCGCCTCCGCGCTGCGACCACTGCCCATGGGGTTCTTGCCGCGACGGCTTACTTCACTGGGCGTATCTTGTTCTGCCGATAACGCACCGCTGGCGGCTTGCTTTGCCTGCCTAACGCTGCGCTGCATTGCCGGCTTAGGCATCGGCTTAGGTAGCGACTCTAATTCCGTAGGCTGCTCAGTAGCTGGGCGGGGCTTCACCACCACTTCTTGTTCGCTCCCAATGACCAGCGGTCCTTCTGGCAAGGCAACCTCAATCCACGCCGAACACCACAACAAAACAGCTGCCGCGAGTGTCGAAAGCGTCAGAGAACGGGTCGATTGCGGCGCCGTCGGAGGCTGATTTGGACGAGCCGCGCGAGCCGCAGCGATACGCTGTTGCGCGTCACGAATGGCAGCCAACTGGAAGCCATCAGGCTCGGCTAACTCCACGAACTCATGCGCTGCCGACAACCGATCCTGCAACTGCTCGGCACGGTCAATCGCGACTAGGGCGGCCCCGCGCGACACTTGCTGCTTTCGTGCACCCTGCCATCGCAAGAAGATCCGTATGAACGGTGCAGCAAAGGCCAGTCCAATCACTACCAACCAGGGCAAGCGAAGATTGACACCAAAGGGCGCAGCGGCAGCCAACACCAGCAAATAAACCAATGGGAACAGCAGGCAAGGACCAGCCAAGCCAGCTAGGCGAGTCGCCTCCCGCTGCACTAGCGAACGACGCAACTCTTGCGCGACGGGACGCGCCAACTCGCTGAGTTCCGCCCGCACCTCCGCATTCGTTTTCGGCTGCTCACTCACCTTTCACCATCCTTGCGAGGAGCCGCGTTGACGACATCACACTGCACGGCCTGATCCACGATCCCGGTATCCGGTTCGCGCAAGATCGCAACGACGACCAGCTGCTCCGGATCAAGCTGTGTCGACAAGCGTGACGCTGGCGAGCCGCCCGCTTGCTCATAACGGGCCAAAAACTCAAGATTGTCAGCCGTCACTCGCTGCAAAGAGCGCTCAAACGATACTTCCATATAGCCGTTTGTCGGGGCCCAGCGGACCCCATCCACCGCATCCGTTAGCGCGCTTCTTGCGACCATACGATGCACCACCGTAGCGCCGAGCCCGGGGTAGATTGCGCCCTTCTCGGCAAGCACAATCTCAACCCGACGACCCGACCGAGTAGGACCATTAACCTGCAACCGACCTCGCAAAACACCAGCCTCTTCGCGCGCCGAAAGGGTCATCCTGAACGGGCTCTTCCGCGTCAACGCTATCACTGCGACATCACGGACTTCTTGATAGATCGAGTCAGCATCAGGGTAGCGACACGCTCCTGCACCTGCCTCTCGCCCATTGACAAGAAACACCGGGCGCCGCCCCATCAATTCCGCCTTAGTGAGAGACAACTCGTTCATCAACGCGACCGGACGAGGATCATCGCCGTGATAGGAAAGCATCGTCACACGATCGCGCGGGAAGTGACTCTGCAGGGCTTCGAAGACCATCGCGCCACCCTCTGTGAAAGCACGCCACTGCTCGCCCTGCTTTTGGCCGAGATGCGGATTGGTCAGATGTTCAATCAAGATGCATCGATTATTGTCCGTCTTCTCATCAGCAATAAATCGTGTCGGCGCAGTCATGCTGCGGACCTTGCCGGAGATAAGGCGGTCAACTAACGCATACGAGAATGGCGCTCCGCCCATCTTTGGCTGCAATGCTTCCATCAACGGTACAGCGAGCGGTCCGAACTCAGGCGAGATGACGGCCTGCACGTAGCGTGACATCGCACGGCGATTCTTACCCTGCATCTCATACACTTGCCCTAACAGCAGGTTGACCTTGGCACGATCCGCAGAGCCATATGCATCAGTCAAACCAAATGCAGCAGACATCAGGTGCTCCCAGGCGCCACGCTGGTCTTCCATTCCCAGAAGCAACTCGCCAAGAAGCACATGCAAGCGGTGCGTTGATTCTGGATACCGATCTTTGCGACCGCCTTCGACGCCCAACCGACCAGCCATCACAGCGAGGTCGGAACGCCTTGACTGCAACAGCATGGCAACCGTGGCCAGCGCGTCCGTAGCCTTCATGTCGGCTGGACGGGTAGCGTCCATCCAGCGCAGCGCCGGCTCGACGTCCTGGGCAGAGGCTCCATTGTCTACCTGCATCTGCAATAGCAACTCGGCAGCTTCGGGCGCTAGACGGCTCTCGACGTGCTGCGCAAGCCACTTCGCCAAAGGCTCTGGTTCATCTTCAGCTCGCGCCGTAAAAAACTCAGCATCAGCCTCGGGAAACGGGGCTGTCCGGACTCGCGTCAAGCCAATCCAGCCATTCTGAATGTCTAGATGGACACGAAAATTCTGCAAGAAGCCAAGACCCAACGTCGCCAACGCGCCGCCACGATGGACGTGGTCGTAAGACTCGGGACGCCAAGCAACGACCTGCGACAAATCGATTCCAGCGACCTCGACCGAGCCAATACGGCCATCCGGCCGATCCACTTCGAAACAGAAGTCTTCATCGATCACGCTATCGTATTGCGACGTGCCTATGCCCAGCATACGCACATGACCATTAGGCAATTTAGCAGGCATCCACCCGATATCATTTGCGAGTGAACCTGGCACATAAACCTGCTCTGGACCATCAGGCCGCTCACCTTCACGATCCACCGAAGGCTTCAAGCGAACTTGGCCACGCGCCAAATCCAGCGTCACTTCATACTGCGATAGGATCTTACCTCCGATCGTTCCAGCCAGTGCGATCTCCTCCATCACCGGCGCATAACGCTTGGTAAATGCCTCCATCGCCTGCTCGTCGCCATGCTCGCGCATATCGACTTCGATATCGAGGCCCGGCAACTCGATCGTGATCGGCAACATGGTGCCGTCTGGTTGCTCAACCCCTAACGGATCGGCGACCTTGTTATGAAGCTCCAGACCACATGGCTTATCGAAAGCAAGCCACAGATTGACTGGCGCACTGGAGGTTGGCGATGACAGCTGACAAAGGGCCACCAAACGACCGCCGAGCATGCGCACCGGCAAACGTGCCTCACCACGCTGAGCTTGGAGGCTGGTCGACAGCAGCAATGCTGTAAAGACCAGGATGCAAACAGTTCGGTGGTTACGGAACATAAGCCCGAAGACAGCACTGAGTGAGGACAACCAGCAGCAAGCGCACGGGAGACGTCGCTACAGATTGCAGATTGTCGATTTGAGCAAGAGAACTAGGCAAAGGCACTGGCCCACCAACGACGGACACCCACGGCGCGACTAATCGCCGCGCGGGGAACCGACGATTTCGCCGAAGGCCCAGTTATCGAAACGCATTTCCACTGAGATATTCACAATGTGATTCGGCACGCTCACGGCGACCGAGTCGAGGCCGCGGCCTCAACAACTTCCAGGAAATCTAGTTTCGACCACGACCTTGCCAGTCGCGTTATCGGTAACCACAATCAACGGTGATTTACCGACCGGATTCCAATCACAGTATTCTTCATTGGTCGCCCCATAGAACCAAATCTTAGCGGGATCGAAGACCAACTCATCGCCCTTCTCCTCATAGGAAAACTCGGCTTTTGCCGGTCCTCCCCAACTAAGCGCCTGGGTTCCAGATGACGCAACCGTGATCGGTTTGCTGCGACCGGCCTGCATAGTCACACGACTACCCGCCATCGACAAAACGCCTGAGTGCAACAGGTAGTCACCCGCTGGCACCATGACCTCTGCATCCTGCTTGCTCAAGTGCACCGAGTAACGACCGTCCTGACTATTCAAGACTGCAGCCATGACCTTGCCATCGGTAACAGCATGAAGCGATAGCTTGCCAACCTCGCCAAGGAACGGCGAGAATCGCAACTTGCTACCATCAGCCGCAACCTCGATCTTACGAAGCTCACCATCAACCGAGACAACCTCGGACAGGAAGCCCGCGGCGCGACCATTGCCGACAACCATCGCATCCTGACCGACATCATCAAAACGACCATTGTGATTCTGATCGATGATACGGATTAGGGTGTCACCAATCATTCCACTCACGAATGATCCCGATCGGAAGTTCCACTCAGGCTTCGCACGTAGCGAAACGCCGTAACGCAACCCGTTGCTGGTAAGCACTACAAATCCGGTATCGCCCTCGACACGGGTCTCAAGCTTGCCATCACCATCGGCGTCGATGAGCAATGCAGCACCGTCGATGTTGGCGCGAAAATCTGCACCGATACCATCTTCGAAGTGGAAGCCCGTAGCGACTGCAGTTGCAGGCTCCGCAGGCAACATCAGCCTCTGCTGGCGCTTGATCTTCGGCTTTAGAATGACTTCGCCACTCTGTGGCAAACCGCTCGCAGCCTTCTGAGCGGTGACACCGCCGGCAAGCGCTAGAATCGCCAGCCATTGAATTGTTGTTCGCATTGGTTCTCGAATAGGATTTGAAAGACGGTCTAACAGTAACGGAAGATTGCTCTGGATGCCCGGGCGACTCACTTGTTACCAAATCGACAGATCACCATGGAAACAGCGACCGCAATGACGGCTTAGACCCCGCCCGAATCCTCCCTGGCTCCTGCAGCCATCGTGGCCCCAGGCCACTGCAACCGCGGCTCAGCCTTTCATGCAGCCCAACAATGCCTAATCCGCCCGCCTCGCACGAAAATACCCGGCGAATCATGACCTCAGCGCAATCCGCTGGCTAATCGATGGCCCGCACACTGACAAAGTAGGCGCCATGCTCGCCTCCACCAGCCGACTGGCCAGATTTCTGTCGAAGCTTGGTCAGCAACATCGCAGGTCCAGCTGGCAACGCAACCACAAAGCGTGCATGAGTCATGCTCGGCAACAAATCGCGGGCGACATGCACTTTACCTATGTCAAGCGATGCGTGCACACACCCCATAGCGCGCTGCAAAGTCTTTGGCCAACGTCTCAACGTGATCTCGTAGCGGCCCGCCTTGACAACCTCAATGGCCCACGGACCATTGCCGCCACGCCCATTACGAACATGACCTTGATGCCACGGGACGCCACGATTGTTGCTATGCCAATCGTGGGCCATGAGCTCGGCCTGACTTTCCGCGCCACCTATGTCGATCCGAACATACCGGTCAAAAGCCGGCTGTAATGACGTCCACCAGCGCTCGTACGCCGTCCTCAGTCTAGCAACAACGTCTTGCTGACTAGCCGACACGTCTACCGCTTGGCCTGGGTCAAGGATCACATCGAACAACTGCTTGCCATTCACCAAACGCCAGCGATCCGTCATCACCGCGCACTTACGCCACATACGGGGATGCTCAAGACGCTGCGAATGCACAAAGAGCGTTCGCTCTGACGGTGCCATCGCACGACCAGTCAAAGCACCCGCAAACGACAAGCCATCAAGATCCCCTGACGGCCCACGTTGCAATTGACACAGCTCTGCGAGTGTCGGCAAAACATCTATGTGAGCCGCCAATTGGTCAATCTCACGGCCACCAACAACACCCCCAGCAGGCCAGTGGACAAAGAATGGTACGCGGTGCCCGCCATCAAACTCCGAGCCTTTCTGCCCGCGCATTCCCGCATTAAACCCAGGCCAATTTGAAGGCTCGCGCTTGGCGGCAACACGCCCGGCAGCGGTGCCGTTGTCGGTCGTAAACACAAAGATCGTGTTACTCGCCAGCCCAAGATCTTGCAGCAAGGCGCGCAGCTTGCCGACGTTGTCGTCGATGTTGGTAATCATGCCATAGAACTTCGCCATGGTCGCCGCAACACCAGCATCTAGGTAGGGCTTCGAATATGCTTCATCTACAAAATATGGGCCGTGCGGCGCATTCGTAGACAGATAGACAAAGAACGGTCGCGCATCTTCACGAGTAACGAATTCGCTCGCCTCTGCAAACCACACATCCGTGCAATAGCCATCGAACTTCCGCCAGACGCCATTCTTCTCATAAGTGTCGTCAAAGTAATCGTTGCCCCAATAGTCAGGGCCTTGGCCAACGCCACCACCATGATGCCAAACCACGTGCTCAAACCCCTGGTCCTGCGGTCGGCAGGGCGCATTATCGCCTAAATGCCACTTACCAAACATTCCTGTCCGGTAACCATTATTGGCGAACACTTCGGCAATCGTTTGCTCATCTCCGGCCATCAACGACCGACCCATAATGGTGTGCCAAACCCCGGTGCGTGTTGAATACCGACCCGTCATCAGCGCACTGCGTGTTGGCGCACAAGTCGGATCGACATGGTAATCCGCTAGGCAAACAGATTCTCTCGCAAGCAGATCAAGGTTAGGTGTCTTGATCATCTCGTTACCGTGCACCCCAAGGTCGCCGTAACCTTGATCGTCCGTGATCACAAACACCACGTTGGGTGGCCTACTTAGGGCGCGAGGAACTTGCCCACAGACATGAGCCAGCGGCGCGCACACCAACAGCTGCAGGAACAAGTGACGGGTATTAAGCATGAAAAAGTAAAGCTCACCGACCAAAGGTATGACTAGCAACCACGCAGCTAAGGCAACGAGTAACGTGACTTGCCCTTATCTGCAGGCACGCACACCACCAGCAGACTCTTGCAGCTGCTTTAGCAGACTCCGCAACTCAACAACCTTTTCAGGATGACTAGCCGCAACGTTCTCGGCTTCGCCAACATCCTCCTGCAGGTTATAAAGTTGCGCTTTTCCCTTACCGCGACGCGGAGCGACATACTTCCACTGCCCCTTACGCACAGCCAGCTGCCTAGCCTCCTCGATCATAAAAGGTAACCCGACTACGTCCTCACCCCAGAATGCCTGCGAACAGTCGCGACTATCGATAGCCTGATCATCAGCAATCTCAAGCTCAAGCATCGCGGCAAATGATGCCAAGAAATCAATCTGATTCACAAGTGCAGACGACACTCCCGGCTCAATCTTGGCCGGCCAGCGAATCAAAAGTGGCACCCGAGTGCCGCCTTCGTAGATTTGGTATTTGCCACCACGATAGACACCAGACCCATCATGGCCTCGGTCAGACTCCTTGGTAGATGTCCTTACCGTCGTGCCATCGACATAGCCATCGTCGTATACTGGGCCGTTGTCACTCGACCAAATGACAATCGTATTGTCATCGAAACCGTGCTGCTTAAGCGCTGTCAAGATTTGACCCGTGGCCCAATCCAACTGGACCATCGCATCACCGCGGAAGCCGAGTTTGCTTTTGCCTTTAAACCTTGGATGCGGCGCACGGGGTACATGAATGTCTTGAGAGCTGAAATACAGAAAAAACGGCTTGCCCTGCTCTTGCTTTGACAGCCAAGCGTTGGCCTTCTCAACAAACACATCGGCCATCGCTTCGTCATCCCAGATGGCCGCCTTGCCACCCCACTGGTAGCCGATACGACCAATGCCATTGATCACTGAGTTGTTATGTCCGTGACTACTTTCGTAGTAGGTCATCGCTGCCCGGTCGGATTTACCATCCGGATACTCCGTCCCCGCGAAGCCTGCAGGGCGCGGCCCTACAAACAATGGGTCGGCAAGATCCAACCCCACGACGCGATGACCCTCGAGATAAACACATGGCACTCGATCGTTCGTTGAAGGCATCAGGAACGAGTAGTCAAAGCCGACCTCAAGTGGCCCCGGCGCAACCTTGCCATTCCAGTTGACAGCGTTCTTGCCATCGCCAATGCCAAGGTGCCACTTACCGACAACCGCTGTTTGATAGCCACGCCGCTGAAACAACGCAGGCAATGTCAGCATGCGCGGCTTAATTGTCATCGGGGCGTTCGGAGCTAGTACCCGCACCTTATGGCGGAAGCCATGGATACCGGTCAGCATCGAAAACCTGGACGGCGTACAGGTTGCCGCCGAGCAATGGCCATCTGTAAACCGCATGGACTCGCTAGCTAGGCGGTCAATATTAGGCGTTGGAATCTGTGTGGCGCCATAGCAACCAACATCTGCATAGCCAACGTCATCGCCATAGATCACTACCACGTTTGGCAAGGTCTCCCGGGCGGCAGCACCCTGCGCATGCAAGACCACTCCAGAAAACAGCACTACGCCAGTCAATCGCCAGAGGTTCATGCACGAGAGGCTAGCGCCAGCAGCGCATTTGCGCAGCAAAAGCTCAAATCGCAACGCATGTATCAAGTCAATTACACTCGTTGCGGCCACAACCACGCAACAAGTACGCTACTGAGGCCAAGATGGAAACAATGGAAGCACTAGCAGTGGCAAGCTTGACGCTTACCATATTTCGATGCGCGCCGTCATCGCAACGCTTGGTCTTAGCCTTCTCGCATCAACTTATGCATCAAGTCAGCAACCAAACATCTTGCTGATCCTTGCCGACGACCTCGGCTATGGCGATGTCGGCTGCTACAACGAAGACAGTCGCGTTGCGACTCCCAATGTCGATAAGTTAGCGAAGCAGGGAATGCGTTTTACGGACGCACACAGTCCGTCGACAGTTTGCACCCCCACGCGTTACAGCATTCTCACCGGTCGAATGGCTTTTCGACTCAACTACCGCGGAGTCTTCACGGGCGCCGGCGGCCCATGCCTGATCGAAGAACAGCGGCTTACCTTGCCAGGAATGCTTCGTGAACAAGGCTACAAAACGGCGATGTTTGGCAAGTGGCACATTGGGCTCACGTTCTTCGATAAGGAAGGTGCCAAAATTCATAAGAACGGCCTGCCAGCGGTGCAGAAAATAGACTACGCACGCCAGATACCAGACGGCCCAATCCACCGCGGCTTTGACAAGTTTTTTGGCACCGCATGCTGCCCGACAACCGACTGGCTATACGCCTATATTGATGGCGATCGCATCCCAAATCCGCCGTCTAAACAAATAGATAAGACGTCACTGCCGAAACACGCTTGGGCTAACGATTGCAGGCGCGGAATGATTGCTGATGACTTCGACCTAGAAGAAGTCGATATGGTCTTCCTCGATAAGAGCCTCCAGTTCCTTGACGACCATCACCGGCAGACACCAACGCAGCCGTTCTTCCTATTTCACTCTCTGCAGGCAGTACACCTGCCTTCCTTTGCCAGCAAGAGGTTCCAGGAGACCAGCGGCGCAGGTCCACACGGCGACTTTTTAGTTAGCTTTGACCACGTCGTTGGTGAGCTAATGAAGAAGCTCGACCAACTTGGCATCGCGGAAAACACGCTAGTGATCTTAACCAGCGACAACGGTCCTGAAGTAAGCAGCGTGATCAACATGCGACGACAACACCAACACGATGGCGCTAGGCCATGGCGTGGCATGAAGAGAGACAACTGGGAAGGCGGACACCGCGTGCCGCTCATTGCGCGCTGGCCGGATAAGATCGAAGCAAACTCTACAACAGATCAAACAGCCTGTTTGACGGATATCATGGCAACCTGCGCTGCCATCACTTCGGTAGAGCTACCTGCAAACGCCGCCGAAGACAGCTTCAATATGCTGCCAGTATTGCAGTCAAAACAACGGCAACCAGTCCGCGAGTTCACATTGCACCAGACCATCAGTCTGGCGCTCGCCATCCGCCAAGGAGACTGGAAGTATCTCGACCACAAAGGTTCTGGCGGCAATAACTACAAGCGAAGCAAAGTACTCGCCCCCTTCGCATTGCCAGAGGCCTTACCAGACGCGAAAGGACAGCTCTACAACCTCCGCACAGATCCTGGCGAGACAACCAACCTATCGCGCCAACACCCCGATGTAGTTGCCGAACTACAGGCAAAGCTGGCAACGACAAAATCTTCAGGAAGAAGCGCCCCCCTGCCGCGACAAGTTGTGCCGAAAGCACGCTTTGACTGGCCAACACCTGGCCGTGTCGTCATCACCGATACGACGACCATGAAGGGCCGAACTGCCACATCGCGCTACACTATGCGGATCGTTCGACATGAAGATGGGCAGAGCCTCCGAATACGCCATGAAGACTATGAGTTCTTAAAAGTCGAAGGCCAAGACGCCACTGGCAAACGCATGCAGGAGATGCTCGGCAGTGCGACTGCGATGGCGTCTGCCATTCCGGACTATCGAATCACAGGCGAGGGCAAATACGCGGAAACGCTTGACCTTACTGAGATGCTCGAACGCGTCATGCCTATCTTGAGCAAGCAACTGGGCGAGTCACCACAGCAGGCGGAACAAATTCGCACACAGTTTCAGCAGCCAGAGTTCCGCGAAATGATGCAAGGCACGCTATCCAAATACTGGAACAGTTGGGTTGGCGCATGGACTGGCTGGCAAACCCGCGCCACACAAACCACCGAAGAGCAGTCTACCATCAAAGCATTCGGCCTGTCGCTACCAGCCAAACTCACAGCAACACATCATGGCGCCGCATCCAAATACCCTGACCACGTACGACTAAGCCTGCACACCGCTGCCGATGGCACTAAGACCAGCAATGCGATCCAAAAACTATTCAACGAATCCATCTCACCATCGGGCGAGAACGCCAACCCTCCGCTGGTAGCAGAAGCTCGATTCATTCGCCACTTGGAAGTCATCACCCAGCTTCAGTCGCTACGACCGGCATGGGCAAAATTAGAGATCGTTTCTCAAGTCCGCATCCAAGGTGAAGACCAAGCCCGCGAACAGGTCGAGCGCCACGAATACACGTTTGACTGGCAAGAATAAGCCCTCACCACGAACTGGTTTTCAGCGCAGCGCAACCTCGGCCAGCAAGTCACCTAGAGTGACAACCCCAGCGGTATCAAGCACCAGCTTCTTAGGCTGATCCGGCAAGTCAAACGCCTTAAGGTGCACGGTGTATTTGTCGCCGGCGGCGAACGCTGCGACATCGGCAACCACATCCACTTCCCCCAAACCCTCGTGATCAGTTGGCTGCTGCTGACTAACAACCCACTTCAGCTTGGGCATCTTGAGATCCTTGCGTAACTGCTCAATTATGCTCTCTAATCGCTTTGCCGCTCCCTTTCGGAACGGATGCCACGACATGTCATTTTCACCCAAGTGGTAGTAGATACCTTTTAGGTTCACTCTGTGGCCCTTCTTACGCAGGCTTGCCACGGACTCTCGCACGAACGTCAGAAACTGAGGATAAAGATTGCGCGACTTGGCGACACTGCCCGCCTTCGTCCAGTCAATGATCTGCGAACCGCTATGGGTGAACTTAGCAATCGCAACGTTCTTCTCACCGGCCTTCTGCAGAGCATGACCAAAGCTTAGCTCAGGTCCAAAGGTATCGTAAAGACCAGCTGGACCTAACGGCTCCCAACCATCTGACACCTTGGCACCACCGCCAACACTGTAGCGGTAGGCAATCCTTGGATTATCACTCAGGATCGGCTTACGGCCTTTCAAAGCTTGCACATCTTGCACAAACGCTCGCTCACCTTCCATGTTGCGATGACCAGCAAGCACATACAGATCAATGGCGCGGCCTGACTTGTAGGGCCATTTCGACAACTTGCGCTCGGCAGCCTCTAAGCGACCGATCGACTGCAAGTAAGCGTTCGCGTAGTTCACGCCATGCTCTAGCTGACCCAATGTCCCATAGTGGTAGTGCAGCCCAGCACCACCACCGATCTCAACGCCGACATGTGAGGTCGCAATGTATTGCGATAACGGATCCGCCTCAGTCACTGCCCTCTGCCCAACACTGATCTCATACATGCGCGGCCTGAGATCCATGCCCCACACTGTTTTGGTACACAGCTCACCGATATAGAACGGCAACTTGGGTGCCGATAGATCACGACGCCAAGCTGCGATGAAGTTCTTTAGGTTGGCACCATAGTTCTCACGATATTCATCGTTGAACATATCATTCTCGCCCTGATGCCACATGAAGCCTTCTAGGCGCCATCGCACACGCTTCTTGTCGAGTGCCTTAAGTGATGCGCGCACGGTTTCAAGGGCTAGCGGATACAGCTTAAAGCCACTCGGCTCGTCCGGATTCCAGTCAGCACCAATCGTCGTCCCTCCCGCAGCAATCTTGATGATCGCGATTGGAGCCTTAGTCGCCGCAGTGACATCGCGTGCAAAGGTCAATTCAGGCCCAACGATGCCACCGACTGGCTGCAGCTCCGTCCAACCGTTGGATTCCTTCTTGCTCTCACGGCCGATGCAATACGAGTAGCGCACTCTGGATTGCGATTCGCCGACGCCGTCAAAAGGAGGAAAGCGCGCAATATCGCGAACCTTCGAATCTGAACCAACCATGTTGGATTGGCCAGCAAAGATGAACACGCGAACCGCCTTGTCGTCATCCTCCTGAGCACACAACGGCTGCAAACAAGCCAGCAACAGCAACAACACCCATCGATTATCTATCATAATTATCAGCCTTTACAATCTCAGCCATCTGGGCGGCTAGTCTTTTGTCAGCTAGCGAAGTTTATGAATCGTGCCGTGAATCTTAGCCCGCAAGACTGCACCGTCGACAGTTTCTAGATCGCAAGCCACCTCCATACCCATCGTCGGCTCGAGGTCTTGGATTTCTAACCGTACCGTGCGGCCATCCGGCTGCAGAGTTGCCTTCTGCACGACCAATTCTTTTTCGTCGTAGTGTTGGCTACCGTAATTACGAGAGCGCTTTAAAGACCATGTCTTGATGCTGTAGCTGTCTACCTCACTGGCGAGCTCGCTATCAAGATCGACACCAAAGGCTAACTCCAATCCAGCTGGAATCACCCGCATACCCGTCGGCATTGCGAGCGCACCACCAACATAGCGGACGCGATAGAAGCCTCCCGGCCTAGTTCGCGCACCAGACCATCCATAGAGGCCGCAACAGTAGAGCTGCCCACTGCCTTCGTGAAAGCGACCACGCATCACACCGGTGGCAAAATTAGGAATCGGCAACGCAACCATGCCACCTTGGTGCACGCCGTCCAATTCATCTTCCAGCACTAGGTAGGCACGACCCATCCCATATGAGAGCTGCAGCAATGAGTTCTCAGGCAAGCCCCACCTTGCCCCTTGCACTCGCAACAACTCAGCAGGCGAACGATCAAATGAATTGGTCAACCAACAAAGTGGCTGCTCCATATCCTCGTCTTTGTTGCTGGTGCGCTCGTGATAGCCAAACATGTTGCCGTAGAAGCCACCGGGCACGACACGGTTGATGCGATTCTTTGGCGTCCAGTGACCTTCCTGATCCGTCACGTAAAACGAACCATCACCATTAACGCAAACGCCATTGGCTGCGCGGAAGCCATTCGCCAGGATCTCAGTCTTGGAACCATCCGCGGCAACCTTCAGCAATGTGCCGTGATGCGGCACCAATGCAGTCAGCGCGTGACGCGCTGACTTTGCGTAATAGAAATTGCGATCCTTGTCAGACTGCAACCCCATCGCAAACTCATGGAAGTGCTCGGTAACCTGATGATCGTTGTTAAAGCACCGATAGTAATCCGTTTCGCCGTCGCCATTGCGGTCTTCCAGCACGCATATTTGATCACGGCAGCCAACGTAAATGACGTCATCAAGGATCCGCACCCCCAAGGGCTGGAATAAACCCGCCGCGATGCGCCGCCATCGGAGCTCCCCCAACTGCTCGGCTAGGCCATCGACGACCCACACATCCCCGCTCCATGTCGCGACCGCTGCACGCTTGCCATCGGCAAAGAAATCAAAGCCGCCAAGACGCATCCAACTGCGCCATGGATTGGCTCCAAGGTCAGGAACCGGCAACTCGTCAACGGCGTAGCCTTCTTTCGCAGTCCCGGATTTTGCAGCCGTAGTGCAAGTCTCACTCCACAGCGCAGAGCCAGTATCCGCGCGACCCGGCAGAGAAGATAAGCCGTGAATGGACTCAGCAAGAATTAGGAGACGCGATTCGCCAGCTGTCATGCGCACCATGTAGTCCCCGACAATCGTTGCGGCAGGAATCTGCATCACGTGCCACCCGTCTTGCTGAATCACAACAGCTGATCGCGAGTTAGAACTCACGCGGATCGACATGTCATCGGATACCGGTGCCAATCGAACCCACATATCTTGAGTGCTTGGCTCAACCTCAAGCCGTCGAGTGAATACCTTCGTCTCGTAGACATCTTCCATGCCAGGAGTCTCACGAACTTGGACTGACCCAACACGGTATGTGATGATCGATTGCGGTCCGATCTGCTGACGACCCAAGAACTGCATCCAAGACTTAGGAAGCGGTCCATAACGCTTCCCATCACGCCCTACGATGCGCTGGTCTTGCCAGGCACCCGTCGCAGGGTCGGCCCACCCGGGCTCATTGGGCGCCGCGAACAGCAGGTCACCACGAATGTGTGCGTGAGAATTATGCGAACCATCGAAGGCCACTCCCCGCCAATCAATGAACCCATCACCAGACCAGACTGCCGCCAAACTCATCGTGTCTTGATCGTAGATTGCGAACGCACGGCCACGAGACACCCCTCCGTCGCCGCTATCAAGCCGCACAGCAATGCCCTTCTGGACAATATTATTATCGGCAATCTCATACGTCCAATGCAGTGCATTGCCGTAGTCCATCCGACGATAGGCTGGCCAATCATCATCTGAGGTGACGCTCGGCGCAGACGCTAGAGACATTCCCGATGGCTGCGCTTCAAGGTATGCGTCATCCATTGCAGGCAAATTCAATTGCTCACGCACATAGTGAGCAACGTCATAACATGACTGCGCCGGCAACCACGCCATCGCCTGCTTCTCGCCAAACCCATCGTGCAGCGTTTGGTAGATAGCGCGAGGATCGCTACCGCTCTTGAATCCGTCCTTAAAGGCAATGGCCGGTTTCGAATGGCAATTGTGACAGAAAGCTGCCCATACGTGCTGGCCACGCAAAACCGATCCAGGATCCACGCTTGCCATACCACGATGATCGATTGCGGCTAACGGTTGCACCCAAATGTTGGCAAATCGAACCTGCGCGTTATCTGCCTGCAAGCGAATCGGACCACGCACTGTCTGGTCTCCCTCTTCATCGATAGTGACGGCGGCATCAGCAGCATTTTTAACAGGCTGCCATACAAGCGATTCTTTACCCATGTTGACAACCTCCCCACGCGTCCATTGTTGCGCCTTACCGTCGGGTACATTGTGTTGCCAAACCGTGACATCAGAAATGTCGCCGCTGTAATCGCCACCAAAGTCACTAGATGCCGCACCAATCTTGAATACGTGCGAAGACTGGTCTTCACAGACAAAGTCATCCTGTTCCGCAACCAACGCGCCATCGACATACATACGTGCCGCTCGGCCTTGGTGGGTTAGCAACACACGATGCCACAAGCCATCATTATAACGCTCCTCCGTTTCCATCTGCCCGACCCAGCCGATGTCATAAACGAGCAAGCCATCGCGCAAAAAGACAGCCTTGCTATCAGGCTCCCACTTACCAGTTGGCGGACACTTTGAGACTAGCGAGCCATTGGCTTTGGTGCGAAATCGAGCCGCAACAGTGAATTCGCCGCTTCCAAATGCAAAAGACTGAGCCCTATCGCGCATATATCGCGCCTCGCCACCAGCATCGCTAGAGTGTGACCCTGGGGTATCTGCTAGGAACCCGTAGACCGTCTTTTTCTGCAAGCTGACGGCCGAGTGAATTAGCTCTCCGTTCAGCCAAGCGCTGACAACGGGTTGTTCGTCTTGCGCATGCTTATAGTAAACATCGAGTGCCTGCCACCCGACTGCTGTCGCAGCGGCGTTCTTATCCGGCGCTTTCTGGCCATAGATAGCACCCATCGAAGCATCACTTATGGAGCCCGATACAGGCCCTGCAATCTCAAGCTCGTAACGTCCCGCCAAGTAAATACCGCTTCGCGGCACGATCGAATCCTCGATGGATTCCAATGAGCCGGATGACGTCGCTGCGCGTGGCACAAAGAAATCGAGGTGCAGGTGGTAATTCCCGAATGACTCTTTGGTAACGATGTCTCCGAATCCTGGCTTCGCAACCACAGTACGGCCATCAATCGGCCAGCGGGCCGCCTCATAATCTACTCCGCCAGATGTGGAATCTGCGCGTTGATCAATACCTATCGCGACCGGCTGAACCGACGGGTCCCAAGGGTGCCACTGTCCGAGACTGTCACCATTGAATAAGACCAGAGCATCATCTGGAGCCGCAAGCTTAGGCGGTGCTGGCGGTATATCTAATGGCTCCCGCGTCGATTGGCGACCAGACTGGAACGCGCCAGTTGCAGGCACCTCCTGATGCAGGCACCACATCACGGCGTTACCGAGAAGACACTGAAAGTCTTGCCGCTCAAAGTTCTCACGGCTACCGAGCGATGAGTAGAAAACCCGCGAGCCTTTACGATAGGCGTTCGTCCATGCAATGGGTTCCGCTGGCAAATCACCGGTGCGCCCTAACAAAATCACTTCAGCCGTATCCGCAAGTGGCTGGGCGTTGTAGGTGCCACCATGCCCCATCTCTACCAAGCGACCAACACCGTTTAGTAGTTCATGATTGCCGAGCCATGAAGGCACCATACTGATGGTCCCTTCCCCGTTGGGGGCATGAGCTTTATAGTGGCCGCCAAAAAATGGCGGGAACCAACCTTTATTATCTACGACAGCATGGCTAGTTGTGCGCAATGCAATGCATGGCTTGCCATCATCAAACCATCGCTGCAACCTGACAAACTGGTCGTCGCTAGCGGTGCGAAACCGCAAGAACATGACCAACAGATCTGCCGAATCCAATGCATCCAGCGGCGGTAACTCTCGACCTTTGCTTTCTAGAAAGGTAACCCGAAGCTGCAGCTCGGATTCGAGACGCTGCGCAAACTCCGACATGCTACGGCCTGAGCCATATTCGCTTTCGCCAACGAGAAAGACAACATGTGGAGCCTGCTGCGCCACCAACTCTGCACCAGCACCCGCAGAAAGAAGGCAGCAGACAAGCGCGACAATCAGATTTCGCATCGCAAGAGCGTAGCCCGAGGCGCCCTGTGCTCCTACTATGTGCATGCCCACTCGTTGCGACGAACGCATAATAACGAACCGGCAAACGCTTACTATTGCACCGGCACAACCGAGATTCGGCGCCTGTTACGTATAGATATTCCCTGAAATGAAAGAACTGTCGGTTGGATTCTTAGGTGCTGGCGACATTGCAGATCTGCACGCAGCAGCGATTACCTCATGCCCTGGCGCGCGCTTGCACGGAATCTGGAATCGCACGGCCGGTCGAGCCACTCATAAGGCAGAAATCTATGACTGCCGTAGCTACGAGACTGCGGAAGAGTTGGTCTCAGACCCAGCAATCGATGCTGTCTTTGTGCTGACGAACCTCGAAACGCATGGCCAATACGCGGAACTAGCCATGAAACACGGGAAACATGTGCTCGTCGAGAAACCCGCGGGCCACAACCTTGCTGCAATTGAATCCATGCGCCAGGCCGCCAAGCAGCACGGCGTGCAGTGCATGCCGGTACATAACTACATCTACGAGCCCTCTATTGAGCGTACTCGAAGCATGATAGATCGTGGACAGCTTGGAAAACTGGTCTCCGTGGACGTGCACTATAACATCCATCATCCGGAATCCGTTGCCAGCCGCTATCCGGGCGTCATCCGTCAAATCATGACGCATCACGCTTATATATTGCTGTACCTAGCAGGTGAGCCGGCGGCCGTCTCTGCGATGAAGGCAACAATCAATGACGGATCGTGCGAGCAAGAAAATCTTGCGGTTGCGACCCTGCAAATGCAGAACGGCGCCATTGCTCATCTTCACGCTAGCTTTGCAGCCGACGACCACTCAAGCGACCCTTGGACATGCATTGTCAAGGTGATCGGCACTGAGGGCGCGACACGCTTCAGCTACCGAGACTGGGTCGAAAACAAGAAAGCCCAGGTGCATTCGCAGACATACAGCGCCTACCCGTTTTCTATCGAGCGCACTGTGCATCACTTCCTTTTGCAGTGTGTCCAGCAGGACCTACCACCTCTATCGAATCTGCAGGATGCCTATACCGCTCAACGCATCATCGAAGCCTGCGAAGCCTCGATCGCAACCCAACAAATCATCAAACTAACATGAGTAACCACTTCGATCTCACTGGCCGTGTCGCCGTCATCACCGGCGGCGCCCGCGGCATAGGCTTATCTACAGCAGAACGACTCGCCGATGCCGGAGCCGACATCGCCATCGTCGACATAGACGCCGATGCATCCCACGATGCAGTCAAAAATATTGAGCAACGCGGACGCCGGGCAATTGCGTGCCCCATCGACCTGACCGACGAGCAGGCCGTTACGGCAATGACGGACGAAGTCTGTGCAAAATTCGGCAGCTACGACATCCTGGTTTGCGCCGCCGGGATTGTCGGCCGGAATGCGTTCGCCTGGGAGACGAGTGTCGATGAATGGCGGCAAGTACTTGACGTCAACCTCACGGCATTATGGCTTTGCAACCGAGAAGCCCTACGCCCTATGCGACAACAGAATCGTGGACACATTGTAAATATTGCTTCGATAGCCGGCAAAGAAGGCAACCCCAAGCTGGGCCCCTATTCTGCATCTAAGGCAGGAGTCATCGGGATGACGAAGTCGCTCGCAAAAGAAGTCGCCGACACCGATATACGGATCAATTCTATTGCTCCTGCCGTGATCCAAACGCCAATGCTTGACCAAGTAAACCAAGAGACCATCGACTACATGGTTTCAAAGATCCCTGTAGGTCGAACCGGCAAAACAGATGAAGTCGCGGCGCTAGTTCATTACCTAGCCAGCGACGAATGCGGCTTCAGCACGGGCGCATGCTTTGATATATCCGGCGGCCGCGCGACCTACTAACAATCGCCGCACATGAAACGATCTGCGCCGCGGATCTTTTACTGGACCTTGCGGCAACTCGCGGCCCGATCGTCAATCGCGCCAAAACAGCAGGGATAGTCGGAAAAGATCGGCTAGTTGGCTAGAGTCAATCAGCAAGTCTTCGCTTCCCACCTGGCTCTTCGCTCACCAAAACGAGAACAAGCAGTAGAATCCAAGCGTGACGTCATTCGGCTATCAACCAACTCCACTGCACCGTTTATGGCGTGTGCTGACTGCCGATTTTTCATTAGGCACGTGGTTCGCTGTTCATGTGCGCATGTATTGGGCAGCAGTCATCTTGATGCCGCTGATTTTTATGCGGCGCGTACCGTCAGCAAGCCCTGCCGAGACATTGCTGCTCGCCCTGATCTGTTTTGTTGGGTTATTCGCAATCATCTGGTCCCACGAAATGGGACACATTGCTGCTGCGTGGCGATATCGAATCCGCACCACAAAGATCACGCTGGGACCACTGGGAGGTGTCGCACACCTCAATGCACCAGCGTCGACTCCTCTCGAAGAATTATGGATCGCACTAGCTGGACCTGGGGTGCACCTAATATGGCTGGCGATCTTTTGGCCGATCGAATGGCTCATGCCAGAGGCCGCATACTACGAAACGTGGTATGGCTTCATGGTGTGGTTCCTTGTCGTAACCAACCAGACACTACTACTCTTCAATCTCCTGCCGATCTTCCCACTCGACGGCGGTCGCGCCTTACGCGCATTGCTTGCGATGAAGATACATGCCAACCGCGCCACCCTGTGGGTTGCGCACATCGGCATTGGTGGCGGCATGATCATGATGATGATTGCGCTTACTCGCCCAAGCGTAGAAAGCTCAATCGGGCTCATGATCGGGCTAACGTGTATCCTGGGATCACTCAATGAAAAGCGAGTTGCGCAGCAGATAAGGATCTATGGCCAACCAAGCCGAGACCAATGGAGCAGCGACCCAGACGCCTGGAAGCTAGGCGGGCAACCAGAACAAGCCGACAACCCAGGATGGATTGCACGCCAGCGCCAAGCTCGAGCAGAACGCATCGCGAATGAGAAGCAACAGCAAGACGCACAACTCGACGCACAAGTGGACGCAGTCCTCGAACGCATCAGTAAGGTTGGCGTTGATGGCTTAACGAACGAAGAAAGACATGTTCTTCAACGCGCATCCCGCAAGCAGCGCGGAGCTAGCTAGCCTAGTCTAGTCTAGCCTAGCCTTCAATGGCGACCGCCGTGATGCTGCATGCTTGCGACCGGCCGTTGCGAATCATCCCAGCGTAAGCGACATCGCCTTACAGAGACACACCCAGTTCGCCGCGTGTCAACTGAAAGCGCACGTTGCCGCTGGTGGCAAGCCGCGGCACATACCTGCCAGACATGGTCTCTGCAATCCGCTCCAACAGGGGCTCCATCGCATCGCTCGAATCCAAAATCACATCGAAGTCACGCGCGCCATCGCTGCTTGCTTGCACCTGCCGTTCATGCGCAACATGCAGCATCGGGATCATCGGATGACCCTGCACTCTGGCACCCGATACACAC
Source organism: Planctomycetota bacterium (assembly GCA_965662465.1). Classification (GTDB taxonomy): domain Bacteria; phylum Planctomycetota; class UBA1135; order UBA1135; family UBA2386. Next base: position 24,796 of record CBFIIO010000030.1, read on the forward strand.
GCGATCATCAACTGAACGCCACTACCGCCTAAACCGGTGACAGTCTCACTCGCGTCCGTGGTCGGCATGCGCATGATATGCAAACCAGGCTGCCTTACAGCTTCACCGTACGCAATGGATGGCACGAGACTTTCTGGATGCTGCAGCAAACGACTGCGAAACTCTTGGCAAGCCAGCATGCCGTCATTATCCGGCAGAACGACTGTGCCGCCCGCCGCCACGATCCCGACACAGAGCGCCACGATACGATGCTTAGCCTGATCGTTGAGTGTGCCGCTGGACATAACAGCAACGCTTAAGTTACTAGCCGTAGCCTGCACCTTCTTGACCGCCGGCATCGCTGCAAGATTATGCTCGAACCATGCCACCACGCGCTGGCGCACCTTTTCTATTCCGCCATCCATCTGCACGCTAGCAAACCCAAGATCACCGATCGACTCACCCCGTTCTGCAAGCCAGTGACGCACGGCGTCGTTATGGGTCTTTTCACAACCATGCTCCAACAACAATGCGCGTTGCGTAAATGGATGACTGAGATGACCAACCATTGTCTGCAGATACAGCTCTTCAGCATTGGCCGACCCGCAGCCTTCGGTATGGGCTAGCGCCACGAACTTCGACAAGCCGCCAGGCAAAACACCGCGCGCATTCAAATCGGCAACAATCAATTCAGCTACCTGACCCGAACACAAACTCGTTGGCATCACCAACCCGATCCGGTCACAGGCAATTCCTCTTTCCGTCTGATAGGCGTCAAACGCCAAATCAACCGGCGCAGCGGGAGTCGTCAAGATCGGCGTACCGGTCGGGTTTGGCGTCGAGCGCAACAGATTTAGCTGCGAAGAATCTTGCTGTTGCCACTCACGCCAAATCGAAACCTGCGAATGCCCCGCAGCTTCGCCCTTCGTGCGCTCCCCAGATGCGACGCGACGCACCAACTCAAATGTCTCAGCTCCCAGGTCGGCCATCGCCATGCCATCGTTGTAGCGGCCTGCGTTGACATCCATTTCATTAGACATCAATTCAAATCGCCCAGTGGTCGTAACGAACTTGAGGGTTGGCACAAACGGGAAGTTCGTGATCGAACCGTTGCCTGTGATGAATAGGATAAGATTGCAACCCGACGCGACCTGACCAGCAATCGATTCAAGATCGTTGCCTGGGCTGTCCATAAAGTAGTAGCCGCGTTCATGCATCGGCTGGCCATAATCAAGGACATGATCTAAACGGACTTCCGGATCCTTCTTGCGGGCCGCACCCAGCGACTTCAGCGCAATGTTATAGAGTCCACGATAGTTGTTGCCGCCTGAAGGATTGCCCTCGGCACTCGCTCCATGACGCTCTGCACGAGCTTTAAAGGTTGCGATTTTGTCAAGAAAACGAACTGCTACATCAACATTCCTGACGTTTTGCAGTACGTAAGATTCCGCTCCAATCAGCTCATCCGTTTCCGCCAAGTTAGCGCCACCACCATGCCGGATCAGCTCTTTCGAGACCCAACCAGCCAGTGAGTTACCTGACACACCTGAGAAGGCATCCGACCCACCGCACTGCAGCGCCAACCGCAAGCCTGACAATGGCTGCTCAGACCGCTCGGACTCAGCTGCGACACGACGCAGCTCTGAAGCAACTTTCACTGCCTCACTAAGCGAATCTTCAAAGGCACCGGTTAGGCGCATGAACTGATGGGGAACGGCATCGATCGCATACCCCTCAGCCCGCAAGAATGTCTCTAGATCCTGGTTCAAAAACGAACCTGCACCATGATCGAGAACCAATACCGCGCCAGCATTTGGGTGAACCACAAAGCCAGCCAATGTCCGCATCACGAACTCTAAATTAAGTGGCCGATGCTTGCCGCCACCCTCGGTATGCGTAACAGCCACAACTTCGCAGAGCCCTGCAGATACTGCTGCTGTAGACCTGACCCGATCAGCCACTGCCGAGGCCATCGCCGCGTCGGCCGAAGTCAACCCCAACACAATCAAGAAATTACGAGTCCCGACCCCTCGCTGACCATCACGAAGATAACCACTGAAGGTTTGCGGTATAGAATGCAGGGGTACCTGCTCGCTAGGTCGGATCGACGCCTTATCTAGATCATAGGGCTGGAACCTATCGACGAAATTAGGCGAAGCCGGCAAGGCAAAGTCGATGTCACGCGCAGCCAAAGCCGCAAGAATTCGCTCATTGCAAATATAGTGACCGGGCTCAATCCCCTGGCTCGCATCGCCAAACGGCAACCCCCAAGACAACAAAGGCTCGCCAACGCGAATCGAACGGAATGCGAACCGATGGCCCTCCATCACTGTGTGAGCGACTCTAAACGTCACCCCACAATGAACTAGCTCTGTCCCCGCAGCCAATCTGCGGACAGCAATTGCCACGTTATCGCTAGGATCCGGTAGCCGACTGCAGTCTTCAACACGCATCATTTCAGGAATCATCTTAAGGCCCACTGATTGTGGAACCAGCAATTTGGCTACCGGAGCCACGACAGCACCGCCTAAGAGCAGGCTGCTCTTGCTGGACAAGCCAGCAACCAAAGCCTAGTTGCGAGCATGGCCAGCGCACTCACTTACTCAGATCAGACACGCACAATCGGCACCAGGTAACCTCTGTGCAAACCTTGCGAAACCAGCGATCAATACGGACACAGAGATCTCAGCGTTGGAGCGCGTCACGCCTCGCATCTTGCAAGCAAAATTCACGCCAAGCAGCCGTTCGAAGGCATCCTGGCCGTGCACCTAATTCACCGGTAACACCACCAACCTTCGGCATCAAGGCATGTCACAACTGCCTATGGCGCTAAGCAACAAATCCCCAATCACCGAGGAAGCTAACGCAGGAAGCCGACCGCGAATCAAACGACCATTCGAAATCGCCCCAATTGAAAACGCCTAATACCAACGTGCCAGCGTGGGTTGGCGTTGATCCTAGCAGCATTTATGCTGACGATATGACCAAATTGCTGGCAGTTTGTATCGCCAAACAGCTCGGATAGTATGATCCAGAAGCAGAAGCAATCGGTGCACTCGCCCCTCCCACCTATCAGCCCCCGACCTCGCCACACATTAGCGGGACAAAGCAATTGAGCAGCCAAGCACTAAGCCCTTACCGATTCATTGCGCATACACAACAAGCTGCACTTGCGACCCTGTGCACCTTGGCAACCATCCTGCTCAGCGGTTCGCTAATCGCACAAACCCGGATGCACCCGGACGAGCTGAAGCTCAGCAATGAAATCAGCGCAGCGATCGATAACGGCGTAGAGTCACTGATCGACAGACAATTCCGAGACGGCTCATGGGGACTTCATGGGGGCTACGTCGGTGGCCGTGGTGGTCTCTGCCTTTACACCCTTCTGCAGTGCGGAGTTCCGCGCGACCACCCGGCACTCCGCCGCGCAATTGCCTACGCCGACTCAGTCGAGCCCACTAAGACCTACGCAACCGCCTGCATGATCATGGCGCTGAATGCGCTGAGAAATGGACGCGACCAGCGCATCGAAGACTTAGTGCTCGATCTCGTAGACTGGCAAAGTCCAGAAGGATGCTGGGCCTATCCACATGGCGCCATCGATTTGTCGTGCACGCAATACGCAGCACTTGGCTTATGGATCGGCAGCAAACGCGGAGTCAAAATCGATTCCCGTGTTTGGATGAAGCTACTCAAGTCTGTGGATATATTTCGGGGTGAAGTGCAGATGGTTGCCAACCCGAACATGACCACTGGCACGGGGGCAGCCAAGGTAGAATCGGCTGGCTACAGCTACCGCCCAAATCGAGATGGCAACCAAACCCCTACGGGTTCTATGACTTCAGCTGCCATCACCGTCATGGAAGTTTGCAAGGCCGGCCTGGGGCGCAAAATGTCGCGAGGCCTACGGAAAGAAACCAATCGCCGCCTCGACGCCGCCATGAACTGGATGGCGCAAAACTTCTCGGTTTCTAAGAACCCTAACGGTGGCCATGAATACTACTACCTCTACGGCCTCGAGCGTATCGGTGCACTAACCCAACGCGAGCAATTTGGGCCCCATTGGTGGTATGTCATGGGTGCCAAACACCTGCTCGAAAAGCAAGACAAGAAGACTGGTGCATGGGGCAACGTCAACGACACATGCTTCGCACTGCTATTTCTACGGCGAGCAACCAGCGGACATGCACCGACAACTGGCGGAGGTAACGGCAACCGACACGTCTTTGCTGTTGGAGACAAGGACTCTGACGTCCGACTCAGAGGTGCAGGGCAACAGCCTATATCCATTTGGATCGACGGCTTCAGTGAGTCACTCATAGATCTTCACAGCGACAATGGCATACGCGTCGTATCGGTCGAATACGTCGACGACAAAGACAATGTGCTCGCGAAGATCGCTGCCGACCCAACCAAGACGTGGCAGACCATGGATGGACGAGGCGAAACCTACCTGCATCGCGACAAGGCCATGGGTCGCGGCGAACACAAAATCCGCGCACGAGTAACCCTTCTATCCAATGATGCGCAGCCGGGTGCAACCGGCCCCATTGCAGTAGTCGAAAGCGATTGGATGGCGGTCAAAATCCGCGATGTGTTCACAGACTGGATGGAGACAGCGAACACGGCCTACCAAGGAAACTTACTACGCGATGTCAAAGTAGACCTGTTCGCTAGTAGCGAGCAGGACGAACGCAATCCTGGTGCGAATATCATTGATGGCACCGACAGCAATCGCTGGATTGCATCGCCTGACGACAAAAGCCCCAGTGCACGACTAAATTGGCGAGGCGCCATCAAAGTAGGCCGGATCATGTTTGCGCCATGCGCGCAACACGACGACGAGCTGGATAAATTCGATCACTTCGGCGCCTTAGAAATCCTAATTGGCAACGACAAAAATCGCTGGCTACGCATCCCAGTAAACAAAGACAAACTAGCGCCAACAATCTTTGAGCTGCCGACGCCGCGAAAAATACGCTCGATCCAATTTCGATTTGCTGACCGCGTCCATAAGACCGGAAAAATTGGACTAGCTGAGTTCTCGCTATTACCTGCCGATAAAAAGACAAAGAGCAACAAGTAGCAATCCGGCTGCCTGCCGGTGGCTTGACATGCCGTAAAACAAATGTCCTAGACCTATCTCATCGGTCCACGAAAGCCGCTACTCAGAGTCCGAACCACGCAACCGAAGCAGTATGCGAGCCCGCGCAGTTGGAGTGAGTTCTAACCAGCCGGTAATTTCATCAACAGTCCGACCGCAACCACGACAGGACTGCCCGCTAAGATCAAGGGTGCACAAGCTGACGCACGGAGAAGGAACGTCTCCATGAGCGCAGGAGCTACACAGATAACCCTGTTTTGGCGGCAGCACTTTTGACACCAGACTCACAACCGAGTGATCGTCGGAAATGGCCGCAACGAGCCGGGCCCCCATCCGTCCACACAAACAGCAGATGTTATTGGCTGGCGATTTCAATGGTGCAACAGATCTAATTGCCTAGATAACCCGACAGGCTCAACCTGAACCTGCGCTTCTATACTTTACGCCACCGACGCAAGACTCATGCGACGAAGACCGCACAGATCTAACCTCATCTGGTTTTCGCGAATCTAGCCGCACCACTCAAAACTTGAGCAAGGATAGAAACGAGATGAATTCTACCCCGGCCCTAGATGGGAGTCACCACAGCACAACGAAGCAAGAATGATGCATAGCAAGGCCAGATAAGGACGTAGTTGGGACCGACGCAGCCCCTTTTCAAGCGTTATAAATCGCCAAATCTGAAGGGCGAATAGGCATGAATCCTGTCTTTTACAGCGATTTGCAAAACGTATCAAAATGCATCAATGCGATTGTCGTTGAACCGCAATAAGGCGTTCAGCCTTACTTTTGTCAGAACCCCGACGGCTGGAGCCATTCCGATTTGCAAATGGTGTCATACTTTTAATCTTTCAATGTGCATCCGCGCAGTCACAATAGCCCCGATGACAACGAAATCTCGACGTGGACGTCGCGCTGACCCCAGCTCAAAGTCAGGCAAAATCCGTGATTTACTGAGCTCCGGAATGACAGCAAAAGAGATCGCCAAAAAGGTCGGCTGCACGATCGCGCTCGTCTACAACATCAAGTCAAAGTCAGTCGGCGGCTCCAAAGTCATCAAAGCAGCCCCCAACCGTCGAACAGGACTATCCGCCAAGACCAAGAATGGCGACCTCAGCGCGATTCTGACGGCCGTCAAAAACGCGGAAAACGAGCGGATTCAAATGCGCGCTGCGCTCGAGAAAATCTCTGCCGTCATCCAAGACGCGCTAGCCTCAAAGATGGATCCGCTGTGGATTGCACAGCTAAAGCGCCCACCGCCTGCACGAGCAACAGCAGACTGCCAGGAACAAGCACACGGTGTTCGCAGCAGACCACGAGAGGAATCGTCGCGAGCAGCTCAATCCGACGAACTGTGACTTGAGCCGTGCTCACAATACCCGTTCCATAGAAGTTGATGAGTTCGGACTTCTATTGCGATGAAGTTCTCAGCGGCCACACGAAAGTGCAGGTAGTTGCTGAGACCGACACAGTGCTTGCCTTCCACCACACGCGTCCATTCTGGCCGGTACACATTGTGGTGATTCCAAAACGCCACGTTCCCTCTCTAACAGATCTGGGAGATGCTGACGAAACGATCCTTTCCGAACTACTTTCCGTCGTAAGGACAGTAGCGCGTGACGTCGAGGCACAATATGGCAAGGCACGCGTGCTAACCAACCTCGGCGATTATCAAGACAGCAAGCACTTACACTTCCACGTCAATTCTGGAGAACCAGTGCAATGAAGAGCGCTGAGCTAAGTCACGAGACATTGCACTCAGTAGTGAGGCAGTTCGCTTTGCCGGGTGAACTCCGATCTGTCAAGCCACTGCATCGTGGCCACATCCACGACACCTTCGTCTCGACCTGGACACGCAGCGGAACCGATATTCGATTCTTGCACCAACGCATGAACGACAAGGTGTTTCACGACATTCCTGCTGTCATGCATAACATCGAAACGGTCAGCCGCCATCTTCGCAGCAAAATGGCAGGCAACCCAACGCTAGATGGATTCCGCGTACTTGACCTTGTTTCAACAGCGGAAAAACGCTCCTACTTGGTTTGTGATTCAGGCCAGTGGCGTACCTATTCGTTTATCGAAGACACAACTAGCTACGACAAGTGCAGCGGTCCACTGCAAGCTTTCGAAGCCGCCAAGGCATTTGGGTGGTTTCAATCGCAACTAGCCGACCTCGACGCCACCCACTTGCGAGAGACACTGCCGAAGTTCTTTAGCACCCCATACCGGCTGCAACAATTTACAGACGCCCTCAAAGAAGACCCTCGTAACCGTGCCAAAGATTGCACGGACGAAATTGGCTTTGCATTAGCTCGGACCGAGATGGCGTTTGTTATCGAGCGAATGCTTGCCTCCGGGGAAATCCCAGTAAGAACGGTTCACGGCGACACCAAACTGAACAATGTATTGTTCTGCGATCGCACCCGACGCGCCCAATGCATCGTAGACCTCGACACCTGCATGCCGGGCTATTCGCTCTACGACTTCGGTGACCTAGTGCGCTTCACAGCTGCTAAGAGCGACGAGGATGAGCGAGATTTGAGCAAGGTCGGCACCAACCTACCTATTTATCGCGCACTAGTTGATGGCTACCTCGAAGGCACTGCGGGCGCGCTGTCTAATGTCGAGATAGAGCTAATGCCATTCGCCGCGCGACTCGTCACGCTCACTATCGGACTAAGGTTCCTAGCAGACCATCTTGCCGGCGACGTCTACTTCAAAATTGGTCGAGAAAACCACAATCTCGATCGCGCCCGCGTTCAATTTCGAATGGTGGAACTAATGGAGCAGTCCGAGGATGAAATGGCCGTCACCGCCAAGTGACTCATAACGCAAAAAAGCCTGCCCATAAAAACGCTGGCGAACAACCAAAAGTAGGAGTCGCCAAATTGCATAGACGCCCTCCTGCTTACGATGCGCTACCCTGAGTCACGTGATCAAGTATTCAGCACTGTGCTTCGCGATGACCTGCTTACTTGGCGCCCAACAGCCTCAACAGGATCCGGAGCAAACGCCCGCAGGTCGTAAGTCTTATCTCGGCCGCGAGGTCGCACAGACAATGCACTGGACAGGCGCATCATGGTTGATGCGGCAAACTCGTGAAAACGAGGAGAACGGCGCCTTGCTGCTAAAGTGGCTAGCAATCAAGCCTGGCGAAATGGTTTGCGATTTCGGCTGCGGCAACGGCTATCACACACTGCCTATCGCCAAGGCCGTATCTACCGCAGGCAAGGTCTTCGCGGTCGACCTCCAGCCTCAGATGCTAACGCTCCTAAAACAGCGGACAGATCGCGAGGGCCTCAACAACGTTGCCTTCATCGAAGCAACGATCGACGACCCTAAGCTTGCGCCGGCATCCTGCGATCTCATCCTGCTGGTCGACGTCTATCATGAGCTGTCTCATCCAGTCAAAGTCATGAAACGTCTCCGGGCTGCGCTTCGCCCAGACGGACGAATTGTCTTGGTTGAGTTTCGTGCCGAAGATCCAAACGTGCCAATCAAGCCCGAGCACATGATGAGCAAAGCGCAAGTTGTCCGAGAAATGGCGACACATGGCCTCGTTCTTGCCGAGCAGTTTGACGAACTGCCATGGCAACACGCGTTGTCCTTCAAGAAATCATCAAAATCTGGACGGCAGTTCGAAGCACGTGAACTGCTGCAGTCGTTCTTAAGAACAGCAAGGGCCATGCGGCCAGGTGAGACCTACCCATTCCTTGCTGCTGGCTTCACGCCAGATGAGCTACCGATCTTCCCAGCTGGCCTACGCAGTGAACTCCGCAATGCCTCAGACGACCGCATCATTGCTGACCTGGAATCAACAATAGGCGGTCAATTCCCAGATGGCCGCAGCCAAATCGTGATGCTTGAAGACCGCGCAGGTCGCTGGAACATTCAGGCCATTCGCAAGCCGCAGCCGCTGCAATATGCACATGGTAGTTCACGCCCATTCATTGCAATGCACAACGCACTGGGCACCGACAGCATCGACCAACGGATTGCGCGCGCTAAAAAATACGGATTCGATGGCGTGGCATGGAGCCTCGAAGAATTAGCTAGGGTTCGCCTTGCATGCGATGCGCAAAGACTGGATCTGTGGTCTGCCTATGCAGTTGTCGACCTGAACAACAAGGACATCGCAATGCTGGCTCCAGCCAAAGACGCCATCAAAAACCTGGCGGGTGGTCCTGGGATGCTATGGCTCGGGCTTCAGTGCTCCAATCTGAAGACCAGCGACGAGCAAGGTGACCAGCGTGCGATCCAAGCGCTAACCGAACTACTGCTGGATGCTGAAGTCGCTGGCGTTGAAATTGCTCTCTACCCCCATCATGGATTCTGGCTAGAGAAGATGGATGACGGGCTACGCATCAGCCAACGGATCCAACATCCGCGACTAGGGGTTGTATTCAACCTGTGCCATTTCTTGCGCAACCATGAAACTGCAGACCCGACGGCCGCGCTATCACGAGCAGGAGCCAGCCTATTTGCCGTCACGATCAATGGCGCAAACAGCTCCAGCAACAACTGGCAGGGTCTAATCCAGCCGCTTAGTGACGGCGATTTCGACATCAAATCCCTGCTGCAATCACTTGACGAGATGCACTTTCGTGGCCCGGTTGGACTGCAATGCTATGGCATCAAAACACCGCCAAGCGAACATCTGCCACAATCAGTGAAAGCTTGGCAAAAGGCATTGCGACGCTAACGATTCTACCATGACCACTGACCACCGAGGATTGCGTTGATTCCGGGTTCATTGAGTCCAGAACCATGCACCCGGTAGTCAATGTCGGTCACGTTGTCCAAGGTCAGAAAGAACTCGAGATGCTCGCTCGCCTGATAACCACCGTTAAGCATTAAATGCACATAGCTAGGCGTTCCGTCCGGCGGAATGCGCGATGTATCACCTCGATCGGCAGAGTTCAGCCTATCAGCCCGCGACGCAGCAGTGACACGTGCACCCAACCAAAAGCTGCTGTGATTAGCCTGCCATCGCACGGCTACCGAGCCGGTAAACGGCATCAATCGCCCGACAGGCTCACGCACAGCCGTTAGCTGATTGGTGGGAAAGGTGTCTGCCTCGCCGTCTACATATGCGGCAAACCCTGAGACAGTGAAGTCTTCGGCTAGACGCCAAGCACCCTCAATCTCACCACCCCACAGATAGCCATTCGCGCCATTTGTTGAAGCGGTAATGACTTCATTAGTGACAGGCACCGTCCCGATCGGACGTCGCGTAATCGCATCACTCATGTCTGTGTAGAAAACGGATCCACTCAGACTCACATCTTGGCCTCGATACCGGGATCCAATTTCGTAGGTGATGAAGTTCTCTGCTTCAACATCTAGCGATCCGGTCGCAATTTGGTCGGTGCGCGACGACTTCAACGCACTGAGATCAGCTACATTCGGAGCACGAAACGCCTGCGACACGCCGCCATACAGCCTCAGCTGCTGATTGATTGTATGCATCGCACGCAGATTGAAGGTCGCCTCATCCCAACTGCGATCGGCCGAGATTGGATTGCCAGCACCATCATCCAAGACCCCAATGTCGGCAGCCGCATAGGTATAGCGACCGCCAAGGGTAAGCTCTAAGTCAGGGCTGATTTGCAATCTTTGCTGCGCATAGACGCCTAGCAAATCATAGTTTGCATCATCACCGACAGGACCCTGGATCTTCACCTCATCACTGACGACCGCGCCGTTAGGATCCGTTCGGAGATCACGCCGGGACGAGTCAATGCTGTCGCCGTAATAATCAACGCCATAGACCAAGGTGCCGCCAGCAAGCTCGCTTTCCATTGCCAGCGCTGCCCCGATCGTATTGACTTCGGTGCGATCGATCTCCATCCGGGTATTGACGCCACTCAGTCGAGTCCTAGTAAAGTCTTCGTCAGCTTGCTGAAACGAAAACGTTAGCGAGTAACCACTAACCGCTCCGCCAAGGCCTTGATCAGCAACTCGCAAGTAGGACAAGGTGCGCTCTTGGTCATAAACACGTGCAAGGTCAGGTGACCCAAGCGAGGTACCCTGCCATGGCTGAAAATAGATCGTACGATGCGATCGCCATACATCGTCCTGCTTGACCGACTGGTGCGCCACCGTCAACTGCGCCGAACTAGACAGAGCGACATCAAGCCGCAAGTCATAGTCAAATTCTTCATACCCAGTCTTTGGCATACGCCCGACTGCAGAATCCCGAATATCGCCGAAGTCACGATAGGTGGCCCCGATGTGAATCCCAAAAACCCCGCCCTGTCCGGTCGAAACATCGAGTCGCCCAGTCTGCGAAAGACTATTGGAATCAAACCGGTATAGCAGGGAACCGGAATCAACAAGCTCACCATCGCCAAACCCACGAAAGTCAGATGACTTAGTAAAGACATTGACCGTGCCACCAACAGCATCCGAACCATAGAGGACGGATCCTTGACTCTTAATGACTTCTAGCCGATCGATAGACAATGAGTCGATCGTGTTCCAATACTGGACTGGCCCACTACGGAACGTCGAATTGTTGAGTCGGATACCGTCGATCATGATCAGATTCCGACGACCGGTAAATCCTCGAATAAACGGTGAACCGTGACCATGGGCCGTCTTCTGAATCATCACCCCAGGCGTGTATCGCAATGCCTCCGGCAGTGTTCTAGAACCAGTCTCAAGCAGATCATTCTGATCTAAGGTTTGGAACGTATACGGACTACGTAATTCTTCTTCGCGAAACCCCGAAGCCGTAACTAAGACTCGCTGGGCCTTCTTTGGCTCTTGGCCTCCACCTTGGTCCGACTGCTCAGGTCCCTGCGACACCAACCGGTCACCGGTCCGGTTAGCCGCCTGCTTAGGAGCCAAACGTTCTTGAACAGCACTCGGATTTTGTGGTGCTGACGACTGAACCGACTGACCAACCAACGGAGCGCAAGCAACGCTTGCGAGAAGAGGGAGAAGTGGCTTCATGAACTTCAGGACAAGGACAAACCAATAGCTACAGGGGTAAGCAAAAATTTAGAAACCTGTAAGGATAGACTTACACAAAGTGCCAGAGTTGCACGCGTCATTCCGACCTGCCAGACCACTATTCAGCCTCCGGCGACAACGACAGTGCAGCTTAGAGGTTCACGAAAATAGAAGTTATTTGAAGCCAAAATCGACCACCGTCAAGCTGAGGCAGGAACCATTCGCACGCCCCTGAGGTCGTAAAGAGCAACAGTGCTTTCGTTAGTGCTTCATTCGGCTAACGATACAATTGCAGCCATCAAACACGCAAATGCGCGGCCGGCTTGACTCTCGATCACCGACTAGTCAATCCACGGAAATCGCTCACCTGGCCCGATCATAAACTACTTGCCCGCCAACTATCGTGTAGACGATCTCTGTGGCTTGGATTTCCCCTTCGGGAACAGTCAATATGTCTTTTGACAAGACTGCGATATCTGCAAGCTTCCCGGGAGTCAGAGTGCCTTTGATGTCCTCCTCAAACGCGGCGTAAGCACAAGCACTCGTATAAGACCTTAGCGCCTCCATACGACTCATCGCTTGGTCACCGTAAAACACATCGCCGCCCCGCACCTTGCGAGTTACCGAAGCATAGAACGACCCGATTGGATCAACGTCCTCAACCGGCGCATCGGTACCATTCGTAACGATGGCACCTGACTGCATCAACTTCTGCCACACATACGCTCCCTCAGCAGCGCGCTGTTCGCCAAGTCGCTGCACAACATACGGCGCGTCCGAGGTGCAGTGAACTCCTTGCATCGATGCAATGACTCCCAATGCGCCGAAACGTGGAATGTCATCCCTGTGAATGTGCTGCGCATGTTCAATACGCCAACGCAACCGGCTGCCGATGTGATCGCGCCCCCAAACCTGCTCATAAATATCAAGGACTTCACGATTGGCACGGTCTCCGATGGCGTGAACGCAGACCTGAAAGCCGTATCGCAATCCCAACTGCGCCATCTCCTTGACACTTGCCACCGTCGCGGTCTCAAGGCCACTGCTACTAGGCTCATCCGCGTACGGCTCGAGCAGCCATGCGCCTCGCGAACCAAGCGCGCCATCAATACTGCGCTTTAGTGCACGAACCGTCAGAAAGTGATCACCAGCATTGACCATCCGGTAATTGGCCAAGTTTCTTTCGAGATCACGATTGCTAGTACGAATCATCACCCACAGCCTGACCCCGAGCTCGCCACGCTCGGCCATCTCACGAAAGATATCAATGGTCGCGAAATCGCTACCTGCGTCCTGAAAACTCGTCACGCCCTTACGCAGACAATCCTGAATGGCGAAGTCGATTTCTTTGCGCAACTTCTGACGACGCGACTCCGGTGACTTGCGCAACCCACCGGCAGTCCGGGCACGCGCCAGTAAGCCAGCGGCAGTCTCACTAAAAACCCCCAGTGGGTCCCCATTGGCTTTTCGAACGATCTCACCACCGGCAGGGCTTTTGGTTGTTTGGTCGACACCTGCTAGATCCATCGCCTTCTGGTTGAAGAAGCTGGCATGGCCACTCGCATGGATCAGTTGCACGGGATTACTTGGCGTCGTGACACTGATAGAGTCATGCGGCGGGAATCCCTTGACGCTGCCAGACGGCTGCGAATCCCATTTCTCTTGATGCCAACCGCGCCCAATAATCCACTCACCTGGCGCGACTGCCTTGGCAGCGTCCGCGACCATATCCACAACCTGATCCCAGCTTGTGACTCTGCTCAGATCAAGAATCTGTGTCGCATTACCCACTCCTGTAAAATGCGCGTGACCCTCAATAAATCCGGGCACCGCCGTTAGCCCCTGCAGATTGATCACAGTCGTCTTTTCACCGATCAACCGGCGGATCTCTTGGTTGCTACCGACTGCAAGAATGCGGCCACCGCGAGCGGCAAGTGCACGAACCGTGCCAATCCTGTCATCCACGGTGACGATATTGCCCGAATGAAGCACTAGATCCGGTGCCTGAGCAAGCAGCACATCCCAGCAACAGGCACTGACAAGCACAGCTGCGGCAATACGGAACCATTCGCCAGGACTCTTTCGCATGATCAACTCCATTGATGAATCACAGTCGAATCTAACGCTACAACTCGAAATACTTCAGCTTCCTTTCGCATCACAAAGCAGCCGCCCACCAGCAGACCAACGCTTGCCCTACCATCTGTTGACAATTCAGGATGCATAAGCACCTGACGTTCGATCAATAACGAGCATTGGTGCCAGCATCATGTATCTACGAGAGCCCGCTCATAATGTGACCTTGCCTTGCTTGCATATTCGCGAAAGCCAAGGAATCGACCATCTGCATCACGATCAGCCGCCAGCAAATCGCCTCAGCGCCCACTATTTAACTTTTTCGACAGGACGGCGCGGCACATGGCTACATGAGCGACCTGAAGTGTAGCGTATAACTGCAAACAGCTAGGTCTCACTCGCCTGCCGGTCTCTATGCCGCCTTGGACGATGACCAGCAAAGCCTGCCCAACTGATATGAAATCAAGTCGCAACGTAGTTCTCCTTGTCATCACCCTGATAGCAATTGCTGGAGTCATCGGCTGGCAACTACTAGGCGACAACACTGTGCCTCAGCTACCCAACAGTCAACCAGCGCAGCAAACAGCAGTAGACACCACAGCAGAAACTGCAGCGACAGCAGAGAACAACCAAGACGGAGCCTTGACCGAGGCAACCAAAGCGGTGATCGGGCGAGAATCTGTTACGCAACAGAACCCAGGATCAACCGACCTGCCATCCATCATAGGCCAAGTTGTTGATGTCAATGGTCGCCCGGCGCCCGATGTCGAGATCACCTGCATCAATGGGGCTGGGCTAGGCAATGGCATGGCAGACTTCGAAATCGGCGACGTGGTCGAACTCGATGACAATGATCTAGGCAATCCTCAGACATGGATCAATCTCGCCCGGGGTAACACTGAGAGTCGCACCAGTGTTCGCACCGATGAAAATGGCAACTTTAGAATTCGAAATGAAGGCGTCTCCAAAAAGTTGCGCATTCGCGCCTTATCCCGCGGCCATCTGATTATTGAGAAGACTGCCGCGAGACCAGTAGATCGAGATATCGATGTTGGTGTGCTCAGCCTGTCGGCAGCAGCCATCATCACAGGCCGTGTCGTAGACGTCTCGGGCAGCGCGGTTGCTGGCGCTTTCGTCACATGCTCAGTTGACAGCGAGCGAAATCGGATGGGCATGGACTTCGATTGGCCGGGCAAAGAGCTATTTGAGCAAGCTAGAAGCAGAGACATCCAAGAAACGGATGCCAATGGCCGCTTCGCGTTTTACCACGCATCAGCTGGCAAGATTACATTCCTAGCCACCCACGCTGACTACCCAAACGCGCAACGACAAGGCCTGTCGGTAGCTGCAGGCAATACACTTGCCGATGTCTTGATCACAATGCCGCGTAGCGGAACAATCCGCGGCACAGTCATTGATCTGCCAGAAGATCTAACCGGCCTATTAGTAATGGCCAGCAAAAAGCCAAAGCCCAGCAGCGACTCCGCATCAGGCTTGCTCAACATGTTTAGCGCTGGCGCTGACACCATGGATGAAATGGGGTTCTCAATTGCCGAAGCACAATGCCCAATCAATGACGATGGATCCTTTGCGCTACGGGGTCTCGAAGCCGACAGCAAATATCGTGTTTGGGTCGGCAAACAAGGGCGAGGATTTGCCGGGAGCAACCGAAGCAGCAAGCGAGTCGAAGTTCCCACCGACAGCAATGGTGTAACATTGCGCTACGAGGCAGGCATCAGCGTAAAGTTTGTGGTTGTCGACGCTAAGTCCGGGGCACCGATCGAAAACCTTTGGATTAACGATCGCCTTCGCGGCGGCGGCGGTGCCTTCGGCGGTTTCGACATGCAAGCATTCGCACCGGGCAGCAACACCAAGAAATCGTACCCAGACGGTCAAGTAACCGTCGCCAACCTGCGCCCCAAGAAGCAACAAACGCTGCAACTAACAATCAAGGCGATTGGATACGACAGCCTGGAGCGAAAAAACATTGAACTGCCTGCAGAAGGCAGCCTAGACATAGGCACTATCAAGCTAGTTCCCAAACCAACGCTTCAAGTCACGGTTCTATCGGCCTACGGCAACCAGCCAATCGAGGGGGCACGAGTCCGCCTAACCCGCGAACAAAGAAGCGAAAGAGGCGACTTCTCGTTTATGCAAATGGGACAATCTAGCAGCTCACCTCGCTCGTCGACAACGGATGAAGACGGCAAGTGCACCCTGAACGCGTTGGTTGAGCAGCCTGCGCAGCTAAAGGTAACTCGAAAAGGTTACGCCCCGGCAATGATCCCTGTGCTGCAAAAGGGCGATGCGTCAGACGAGCAAATCGTAAGGATGATAACTGGAGGCAAGGTCGTCGTTACGGTCCTCGATGAAGACAAGCAGCCACTCAACAACATTCGCGTAGAGCACCGCACTCCTGAGGGAAACACAGACAACCAGCGCACCGACAAGACGGGCACGGCACAATTCACAAATCTAACCCCCGACCTACATGAGTTTCGTCTTTCTACGAAGGATGACTCTATGCCATTCGGATATTCAATCGACTTCGAGAGCGACAATCAGAGTGACAAAGAGTCCTGGCAAGCAATCGAGGTTCTGGATGAAGAAACCGCCCAGATCGCATTAACGCAGAAGGCAACAGCATCCATCACCGGATTCGTGCGCGAAAACGGTATCGCACTTGAGGGCGCAACGGTCACCTTCCAAAAAGGACAAGGTGACACCCGCAACGACTTGATGATGCTGGAAGGGTCCGGGTTAGGAGAAATGATGGGCAGAATGGGCGGCAGCCGCAGCAGCCGATCGAAAACAGCCGAAGATGGAACCTACAGCCTCAGCAATTTGCCTGTCGGCGAGCACACCTTGCGGGTTACCCACAAAAACCGCGCCATGCCAACAAAGGTAATGGTCACCGTCAATGATGGCGAAAATCGCTTTCTCGACATTGACCTAATCACAACAACCCTGCGCGGCATCGTCCAAGACAGCGAAGGTAACCCCATAGCCGGCGCTAAGGTCTCTGTATCGATCAAGAAGCCAAACAGCGACGCCGCCGCCGTCAGCAGGCAAATAAGCGTTGCGATCCATGGCGTCATGAGCAGTCTGGGGCAAGGTGCCGGGAAACTGAAAACGAATGCCATTGGCGAGTTCGAGTTGCGTGGAGTCGCAGCGGATGTAGAACTCGAGGTCAACGCAACCGCTCCAAAGCTATCGCCAAGCACTGTCACGACGACTGTCGGCCTGGGTCAAACCAAAGGCCCAATTACGCTGACTCTGACCCCCGCCGGGCGCATTGAAGTCAAGCTTGCAAAGTCTCAGATGTTTGCGGCAATACAGGCCAAGCTTGTCGGCGAATCCGCTGGCACGACTGATCCAATCATCAAAATGATCCAGGGCAAGAAAGGATTCCTCGATGGATTGCGCCCAGGAACCTGGGAAGTCTCGCTTATGGGCATGGGCATGAATAACGAAAATACGGCTCCCAAGAAGACCGTCAACGTGGTCGCAGGCGAGACCACGACCGTAGAGTTGTAAGCGTCGGAACAATCACTGCGAGCAAAAGTCAACGCCAGCAGTCTTCTACTGCCAACGACAACTTCGCATGGAAGATGATGGCCAAAGCTCGCAAGCTGGCGACGAGACGAGCTACCAATCATCCTCACGAAATCCGCGTTGCGCAGGCGTCGAGCAGCGCACGCGGTAATAAGTAGTCGTGAGATGAAAGGATGTTCATCTAGACCTAGCAGAGCGGGGTAGAATCTCACGACACAACCGCCCCTAGAGCGACAAAGAATCAATCGTCGCAAATAATCGACCGTCGCATTTTGTAGACATTGCCGGAGACCTCGTCGTGATCGGGACTTCCTGTCAATGCACGCGAACGCCCCGCATAGCAAGTCGCAACGATACGACCTCTACTCTGATCGCAGGCAAGCGGACAGCGCAACAAACTCTGCCCAACAACGCCGATGCCATCGGCCAGCCGCATTTTTATTTCGCTCCGTCGCGCACTTGGCAAGCTGCTTGCTTCTAAGCGTTCATGACCACCAACAACAAATCCAACCGCACAGACAGCACTAGCGAGTTCTACAAGGAAGTAAAGTGGTGCGATAGCTGCAGCGATTACGTTCGATTCCTAATGAGCATTAGCCACTCCTACTGCATCGAATGCGGTGGTCGTGTGCGTCTGTTCAACCCTAACGACAGCGCCACGTTTCAAGAAACGTTGCAACGTCACAAGTGGCAAGCAAGCTAGCCGTCACAAAGCTGGCGGCTGCGGCTGAAGACCGAATCAAACGCACCACCTCAGGATATCTAAAGTATACTTCTGTATCCCAAAGGCCTCCTCAATAGGCCCGACAACCTGATCCCTGCAAGCGACCCGCTGGACACCTCCCAGCGGGTCGTTTGTATTTGTATGCATACGCTGCAAATCGTCAAACCAACCATCAAAGGCTTGGTGCCAGCGCACGATGGCCCATTCCTTTAAAATCCGGTCTGCCTGCAGATTGCCACATCGAGAACAGCAACTTGAGCTACATGAGTCAGTAGAGCAGTCGATTACCTAGGACCACAGCGAATCGTCAGGAACCTAAGGACCAGCCTCATAGTTCACGACAGAAATCAAAGCTTCGATCGACTCACTTTTTCACGGCTAAAGCTTTCTGAATCATGGCGTCCAATTGCTCGCCGTGAAACCGCGTCCCAACGACCTTGCCATCCCGACCAATCAGCACATTGAATGGCATAGCAGCAACATCATATCGCCGTGCAACATCAGTCAACCAGCCATGACCATCATGGACATGACGCCAGGCCATGTGGCTCTCATTGATCACTCGAGTCAGATGAGCTCGATCCTTCGCATGATCTAATGAAATACCAAGGACTTCAAACCCCCTGTCGTGATACTTGCGATAGGTCGCGACATCACCGGGGATCTTCTTCATGCAAGCTAACGACCATGTCGCCCAGAAGTCGACCAGCAAAACTTTGCCGTGGTAGTCATCCAATGACACTGGTTCACCCCCCAGGCCTTTAGCCAAGAAACGAATCGGATCACTCCCGGCCCTCAGTTTAGAAGCAGCAAGCTTATCTCGCGCAAGGTTACTGCTGACGGTGCCAGGAAACGCAGCCGACAATTTGGCCAACTCAGATTCGTATACAGAACGATCTAAACCGTATTTTGGCCGCGAAACCTCAGCTCGGTTCAACATCAGTTCAGCCTTCTGCGCATTGGTGGTAGCCATCTTCTCGGTGACCATCCGGAGGTCGTGCGACCAACGTCGCTCGTTCATTCCTTTGTGCAAAAGATCCGCAAGCCGAACGCGTGCTCCGATGCTCTTTGCGCCACGCTCAACCTCAACCTTCAAGCGCGCCCGCGTATCATCAAACTTAAGTTTCTGCGCAAGCTGAGCGGCAAGAATACCAACGCTTGGAGATACAAGCGCTACGTCAAACCCTTTGAGTGCCCTGCGGGCTACATGGCGATGCGCATCATTACGCAAGGCAATCTGACCAATTTCCATCCGTACGCGAGCTGCCTGCCTAGCGCCACTAAACTTAGCGAGGTAACCATCAAGATCAGCTACGCGCTCTGCCTGCGCTCCCAAACGCATGCTCTCATCATGCGCCAAGGCGACATTCATCATACGACCTCTATGACGCACATCGAGGATCGCAAGAGCCTCTGCGGCCGAGGCTGAAGCAACCAAGCTTTCAACACATCGGGCACTTGGCTCTTGAGCGGTTGCCGCCCCTAACATCGCCAAGATGAGTATGCAGCCTCTTGCCCTCTTCATTGGCGGCAATGGTAATGCAATGCAAGGCGACCAAGATGGCCTGACGCCAAAACATCGATCCCAGAAATGTAATAACGAACGAAGGTTTGCGAATCGGTAAAGCGATTTCCAGCAATCTAGGAAGCTCAATCACGGACGCAACGCCTAAACGCGATCACAGCTCACAAGCACACAATCTGCAGCTTCCAGCAGGAACCTATACGGAAGCACATCGCCATCCAATGAACCGGTCGCTACTTAGGTGTCCACCACAAGTCTAATTGGCGACGCAACGACGCAACACGCGTCGGCTGAGACTCTACGAGGCTGTGCAATTCGTCGGGGTCTGCAACGATGTCAAACAACTCTATCGCTGCGCGCTCGTCAGTCGGCACGATCAATTTCCAACGCCCAGAAACCATCCATCGAAACAGCAGGCTTCGACTCGGGACATCGACGTCTACAACATCATGTGAAAAGATCTCTCCGAATACCGCTAGTCGATCACGGCTCTCACCCTCCATAGATGCAATGAGATCATGCCCTGGCAACTCATCTGGGATGCTTGCTCCGGACGCACGGAGGGCGGTTGGCACGAGATCAATCGTGCTCACCAGTTGTGATCGTTCTCCCGGATCAATGTGACCTGGCCAAGACACCATGACCGGGGTGCGCACGCCACCATCATAAGGCGACCGCTTACTCCTCGGAGCATAGCCACGACGATCAGTTCGCTGTATCCAACCGTTGTCTACGGCAAACAAGATCACCGTATCATCTGCCAAACCGCGCTCGTCGAGATGATCGAGCAACTGCCCACATGTTTCATCAAACCATTCGCACATCGCATAGTAACGCGCCAGGTGCAAACTGCTTCCGGCGTCTAGATAGTGCGCAAGCAGACGCTCAGGTGGATTATGTGGCATGTGCGGCAAAAATGGCGCGTACCACAAAAAGAACGGTTGCTCGTCGCAATCTCTGACGAAGTCAAAGATTGGCTGCATTGTTTTACGACCGATTTTCAGGCCGTCATCTCCATGACGACCACCTCTGGCGGTGTCGCCATGAGTCATCCCATCGGTGAAATCAGCGCACCGACAATTGCCCTCCCACCACTTGCCGGTTTGCAAACTCCGGTAGCCGCGCGCCGCCAACATTTCTGGCAATGTCGAGACTGCGGCAATGTGCTTGAGCATGCGGTCGCGACGAACACCCTTCGGCGGATCATTGCCAGTGATGCCATGCTGATGTGGATACAGACCAGTAATCATGGTCGCTAGACTTGGACGGCAAAGGCTTGACGGGACGTATCCACGCGGAAAGACCGCACTGCGTTTTGCAAGCCGATCGAGATTGGGGGTTCGGATCTGGGGATGTCCCATAAACCCAAAATCTCCCCACGCCTGATCATCCGAGATAATCAAAACAATGTTGGGTGGACGAACCTCCTTATCAGACACAGTGGTCTGACAAGCCCCCAACATCATCATTGCTGCCCAGACAAAGGAACGCATGGTCATCTAAGGATTGCACCCCGACTAGTAGCCCAAGGTCAATGGCCAGCGATCAATCTATGCAACGATTATTATCACACGACACCGATCGCAGCGCGCAACTTGTGAGTGACACCCAGCGGAGCAACGACCTGCCACCAAATCCACCCAAAGGCTAATTTGTCGGGAAGCTTGTGCTTGTCTGCTACTGTTCAAAATCAATCCGCACCATGATTAGGCAATAGAACCGAGATATGGACTAGCAGCCGCCCAAGACACAGAATGTAGAAATATCATGAAGCAAGGCTCGCGTATTTTGATTGCAGGCTGTGGGTATGTGGGCTGCGCAACCGCACAGCGTCTTCATAAGGACGGGCACACGGTTTTTGGCATTCGCCGCAATCTCGATCAGCTACCCGAAGGCATCCAACCAGTAGCTATCGACCTACTAAGCGATGACTACACCATGCTGCCTGCGAAGCTAGATGCTGTCGTTTGGGCATTGTCACCAGCCCGAGATCCAGAAGGTTACCGGCAAGCTTACGTAGAGGCGCCGAGACGCTTACTGGAGTTTTTGCGACTGCGTGGCGACACACTACAGCGCGCAGTCCTGGTCGGCAGCACCAGTGTCTGGAGCGGCAGTCATGGCGAATTTGTCGACGAAGACACACCCCCCAATCCAGCGAACTATCGTGGACAATCCATCCTTGCTGGAGAGTCGGTC
>CBFIIO010000031.1:0-46072 GCA_965662465.1 Planctomycetota bacterium
TCATTGCGATCGGTCCTAGATGCGTTGCCTGACGGCGGCATACGCGTGCTACTCGAGGTGGGCGCAAGCGAGGGTCTGGAGCAGTCCTCATCATTGGCTGGCGTCGAATCATTTGATGAACGCATCGAGATTGCTAGTGAGCATGCCTCGCCGCTTGGCCGGGCATTGTGGCGTGCTTTGCGTGCCATACCTGCAGGTTCTGGCGGTGCCGTTACATTGATTAGTGACGGCATGGCAACAGATAGCAGGTGGCAGCGCGCGGTCCAGGAGTTAACGCGTCGTCGTCTGCCATTGCACGTAGTGAAGTCGCCATCCGCTAGTGATGATGTTCGTGTGGTTGGCTTGCAGGGGCTTGATGAATTGCGGGTAGGTCATGTTGGCCGTGTTCGCATCACCGTTGCTTCCAGCGAAGCAAGCGTCCAGGCAAGTCTTCTGGCCGATGGAATAGAGGTCGCACAGTCCCGTGAATTGCGCTGTGAAGGGATCACGCGGATTGAGCTGCCGTTTGAGCCTAGTGAGGCCGGCTTTGTCTCGTTGGTTGCCAAGGTTGTCAGGACCGATGCCGCTGACTCTGATGGATCGAACAACAGCTTGCAGCGAATGGTCGCCGTGCAGGAGCCTCTGCGCGTCCTTTACATCGGTTCACGTGTTCAGGATGCAGCGTCTCATCTGAGTCAGTTGCTGGGCAACGGCTTTGCATTGAGGGAACCGAGCAATGGTCAATCCCTCAATCTCGAGCACACCGACTTGACGATGCTCGATGATCGTCCTGCTGACCAAGTGCCTGATAGTTGGCAGCAAGCGATCGCTCAAGCGGTCCAAACGCGCGGCATGGGGTTGTTCGTCAGTGGCGGTCGATCTGCATTTGGTCCCGGTGGATACCACGACACCGTGATTGAGGAAATCTCGCCTGTCGAATATGTGCAGAAGGAAGAGAAGAAGGATCCCAGCACCACCTTATCGATTGTGATCGATACCTCTGGTTCGATGGTTGGCAATCGCATGACCTTGGCAAAGGAGATCGCACGTCTTGCGATTCGACGTCTTCAGCCGCATGACAAAGTCGGCATCGTCGAATTCTATGGCACAAAACAATGGGCTGCGCCAATCCAGTCGGCAGCGAACTCTATCGATCTGCAGCGAGCCTTGAACCGCTTAGGGGCAGCGGGCGGCACGGTACTATTCCCTGCGGTCGAAGAATCCTACTACGCATTGCAGAACGTGAAGACTCGCTATAAGCACGTTTTGATCGTAACCGACGCTGGCGTTGAAACCGGCCCATACGAGGCCTTGCTTCGCAGCATGTCTGATGACGGCATCGCAGTGTCAACTGTTCTGGTGGGTCCCGGTCGTCACAGTGAGTTCTTGGTCGAATTGGCTGACTGGGGTGGTGGTCGTTACTACCACTCGCCGGATAGGTTCAATTTGCCGGAGTTGCTGTTGAAGAAGCCAAGCACGTCGATGTTGCCGCCATATCGTCCAGGCGAGTTCCAGCTCGAGTCACGCGGTGGTCGGGGTTGGTGGGGCGATGTTGATTCTGACTCGATGCCACCAATCGAAACCTTGGTAGAAACATCGCTCCGTCCCGGAGCAGACCTCTTGTTGTCAGTTGCGGGCAGTTCGCGACCAGTGATGGCCTCATGGCAATATGGGCTTGGCCGTGTTACCTCACTGAGCACAGAGCCTGTCGGTCCTGGCACGCGTAAGTGGGGCGAATGGCCTGGCTATGGACCAATGCTTGGTCGCGTATTGAGTCGGACAGCGCGCTCTTCTCAGCCGCCTTTCTCTGTAACAACCCGTCGTGATGGAGTTCGGTTGCATATTGAGCTGCGCCGTGAGGTCCGTGCAAAGGTTATCCCTCAGTTGCAGGTTCTGGCGCGCCCGGGTCAAGAAGTGACTCTAAGTGAAGTGTCGCTACGTGAAGTGGCGCCTGGGGTGTTCCAGGGTGCATTGGTTGCCGCAATGACAGACTCGGTCCGTCTGATGGCTTCGACGGTAGGCGGTTGGCAGCACCGCATCTGTTCCGATGCGTTGTCGGCGCGTGCGCCAGAAACCCAGGTCGATCCTCGTTTCGCATTGCCTATGGCGAAGATTGCTGCTGCTAGCGGCGGGCAACATGTAGCTGCCGGTCAAAAGGTGCCGCCGCTAAAAGTATCGCGTAACGGTGCACCTATGCAGATCGTTGCCCTTTGGCCGTGGTTGTTGCTGCTGGCCTTAGTTTTATATGTTTTGGATGTGTGGCATCGTCGTCGATCGTTTGCCACGCGGAGGCTCGCGTGATGTTGGTTCGCATTGGTGCGTTATCTGCGGCATTGTGGTGTTTGCAGACGAGCTTGTTGTCTGCATCTTTGGCCCTGCCGCAGGCTGAGCAGCTGAAGCAAGATTCGGTTCTGGATGAAAGTGTTGTAGCGCTCATCGAAGAAGCGATGTCGAGCAGTCATCCGGCCAAATTCGCCGACCGTTTATGGCAAGCATCGGCGGCAGCCCATGGCGAAGTAGGTCTGTTGCTGGCTGCGATGGAAGACCGGGTCGATCGCACCAAGGAGCCTGATGCGTTGCGTTTGCTGTGTGGGGTCTTGCGTTATCAGGGATTGCCACAGCGCGCACTGCGTTGCCTCGACCAGATTCCTTTGGCACAGCGAGTTGTTGCCGACCAGCTGTTGCGTGCAGAATTATTAGATGCTCTTGGACGCAGCGGTGCGGCAGCAAAAGCCTATGACCGATTGCTTGAGTCGCAGCTAGATCCGCAGTTGCGTCGGCGTATTTTGTTTCGTCGGGCTTTGGTTGCTGAAGATTCCGTCGAGCAGTTGGCGACTTTTGCTGGCAGTCCAGAGTTAGATCGCCCGCAACGCAATCAAGCGGCGATGATTCTTGCGTTGCGCAATGAACCAGCGAAGGCTCTTGCCCTCTATCAAGTGCACGGCGAGGGTTCCGATCGCTTTCGGCAGTTAATACGGTTGGCGGAGTGGGCATTGGCCGCCGAAGACTATCCAGCGGCGCAAGAGTTCGGCTGGGAGGCAGTTCAGGTTGGCAAGATGAAGCGCGACCGGCGCTACGCGTTGACGGTTGTGGTCTCGGCATACCGCGCTGGTGATGCGGTTGATGCGTTATTGACGAGATTGGAGGCGAGTGCTGAACTCAAAGATGATGCGCGCCAAGTCTGGATAGATTTGTTGCGTGATGAAGGCCGGGTCGATGATGCATTGCGCCTGTTTCGGAAAGGCAGCAGCGACGATGCCGAGCAGTGGACTCCAGCCTTGCGGCGACAGTTGCTTGAAATTTGTCGCGAGACTGGCCGCGAGGATGTTCTGGTCGCTCAGTTTCGTGAGCTGATGTCTGCCGAGCCAAGAAACCTTGAATGGCGTAGTGGTTTGAGTCGCTACTTCTTGGAGGGTGGTGACCGCGACCAGGCGAAGGCGGCTTGGGCAGACTACGGTACTAGCGACGTTACTGCTGACGAACAGTTGCAGGCCGCATATGCATTGATGGAGCTTGGCCTTGATGACTTGGCGCTACGTTTTGCGAACAGGGCAGCTTCGTCAACAAGCCTTCGGGAGACGGCAGAGCTTTTTATCGTCAAGCTTTATGTAGATCGTGGCCGCTTTGATGAAGCGAGCTCGATGCTGACAGATATTGAGAGCCGCGCTGAAGGCAAGGATCCCGTGTTGGCCGAAGTTGCTGGCATCTTCGAGCGTATGGACCGTTTGGATCGTGCCGTGCAGGTGCTTAGCCGTATGCGTAAGGCCTACGGTGGGTTCCTTGGTACTGATCTCGACATGAAGTATGCGCTGCTGCTGTCGAAGGTTGATCGCGAGCGAGATGCGTTGGCAGTTTGGCGTTCGTTGTGGGCCAAAGTCAGGAGTACGCCACGCGGTCGATATGTCGAAGATCGCATGATGACCGTGGCTGCACGACTGGGGGTGTTGGCCAAGATTGCGATCGAACTCGAAGATAAGCTCGATGCAGGGACGGCCGATACCACCGACGTGGAGCTGTTGGTCCGACTCTATGTCAAGGTTGGCGATTCGGCAGCTGCAACCGAGATTACAGAGCAATCGCTGCAGTCTTCAGATATCTCGGATGTTGAAATCATCCGACGTAAGGCAACCATCTTTTTGGCCTGCCAAGACTACCTTGAATACGAGAGTTTGATTGAACAGCTGATCGAACTTGACGTTGAAAATCGCTTAGATCATATGCGAGAGCTGACGCTTAGTCGTCTTGAGCGCGGTCGTCGCGCTCAAGCGATTGAGACATTGCCTTTGCTGCGTGCGGCGGAAAGCGATAGCGGCATTGCTGATGAGTTTGAAGCTGGCATCTACCAATTAGCGGGGCTTCAAGAGCCCGCATTGCGAAGCTACGTGAAGGGTCTTGGACGGTTTCCAGACCGTATTGATACGCACCTTTTAGTGGCGAACTTGATGCGCTCGACAGGGCGTGAAATGGAAGCCGTGCGACGCTTCCAATACTTAGCTAGTACCGCAAAGCGGGATGACCTGTTCACGATTGCGATTGATGGCATCTTGAACTTACGCGCCCAGGATGACACTCAGGTGCCTACCTCGGTGGTAGAGTGGGCCATGAGGGTCACACTCGAACGGCTTGCCGAGCGGTCGCACCGTTTTTATCTGCACCGTTTAGCCGCCGATTTAGCAGAAGAGTTGGGTGACATGCCAATGTCGATCCGCACCTTGACTGCTGGCATTCCAGTCGCTGGTGAGCGGCGTACCGCGCTGTTGCGTGAGATCCTTGGCAAAGTGCGCTCGCTGGATAAAAGCGCGCGCGTGTTGTTCGGCGGTAATCGCCGGACACAGATCAGTAAAGACTGGGATCCTAAGCCTTATGTCATGATTGGTCGCCGGTTGCTCGGCCAGGGCGAGGTCGTGCCGCCGCAGGTTTATATGGACCTTGCTGCGATATTCCTGCATGTCGAGGCAGTGCCTGACGCGATGCGGACGTTCTCGCGAGCGGCAGAATTACTTGATCGCAGCGTTGTGCATCGACAGGCTGCAGCCGTCTTGGAGGCTGCGGATCGATACGACGCAGCGCTTAAATTTTATCGTCGCTTATTGGCGGTAGATGCCAACGACGTTGGTTTGTTGGTGAAGGTTGGCAGGCTTGAAGAGCTTGCCGGGCGTGATGATGCTGCGCTCAAACTTTACGAGCAAGGCTTTGCAGCTGCTGTTAGACAAACGCCACCTCGAGTTCATTTGGCGATGATAGCTGAGTCTGACCCAGATGATTTATCCTCAATATTAGGCCGTGAGCGCAGCGTTGATGCGCTCACGGCTGCTGTGCCTGACTTGATAGAAGGCTTATTGGTTACCTTGCCTGCTGCTGAAGCTCGCTCATTCTTGGAGAAACTACAGCAGCATACCTTGGCGGATTTGGAGCGCGTCGGGCGGCCAGACATTCAGTCTGAGCCTGTCGATTCTGAAGCAGTAACGATTGATCAATTCCCACGACTCCAGCTGCGCGCGGGTGCCTTGCGGCGTCTTTGTCTGTGCTTCCGTGAACTGCAACTCAGCGATGTCGTGGACGCACAGCTTCTGCAGCGCTTCCCTACGGATCGTGAACTGGCTAAGGCAAGCATTGAGTATCGCACGGTGCGTGGCTTCCACGTTTCGGCGGCACGCTTGATCGAGGCATCAGAGTTTCGTCGCGACCCAAACTTCGCTTGGTTGATAGGCAAGGGAGAAGTCGATGCTGTGGTGTCGCCAGCTGTAGCTGCATCACGTGCAATATCGCTGTTGGTTACGGATCCAGCACGCTTGCGAAGCATGTTAGATAGCATCGATACAGCTGCCATCGATAAGGAGAGCCTCTCAAGTTTGCCGTTGTTGTTGGGTGCATGTGCCGTCGTTGGCGCCAGCGATGCCAGTGAACGCATCGCCCGTGCCGGCGTGCGACTGTCAACGTCATTGAATGCCCGTGAGCGCATCGCAATGAGTCGCAATGGCGACATCATGATCCAGCTTGCATCTAGGCTAGCGCCTGAATTACGCGGCCGCCTGGAGCGCTATCGGCTTGAGCGCACGGCAGCGAAAGGTCCAAAAGCATTGATTTCCCTCAGGTACCAATTGGACGAGGAGGAGGATCATTTGCTCGACAGCTTACGCATAGAGCAGATGTTGCGCACAGAGGTCGCGAATAGTGCCCAGGAGCAGTTCGGGTTGCGCAGTATGGGGCTGTTATTCTTCATCTCGCCCGAGCGTCGTCCAATACTAGTCAGAGAATTGTATACGGCCGCCCCGTCGAGCCAACGGTTGCGAGTGTTGGCTGAGGGAGCAGACTTCTTGCTGGAGCCGCTGACAGATTCCTTTGTTGATTGGTATGCCGCGGCGTTTGAGCGTGAGTTCGCCGAAAAAGACAAGCGTGAGCGACGAAGTGCTAGTTTTAGTTACTCGCGCGAAGGTAGCCAACGCCTGAAGCAAGCTAGGCTCGAAGTCTCAATGAAGCTTGGTGGTAGCCATCGTGAATGGCTGCGACTGTTGCGCGTGCTAGCCAAGAATGGTGACTTTGATGCGGCCAACAAGTTGTTAGAGGCGGGTATTCCGTCAATGTTGTCTCGCGACGACCTGGCTGGCATCGTTGCGAATCGCTCAAAGAAATTAGACAAAAGTCAGCTTGAGTCGGCAGTTCGTGAGATTCAGTCGCTTGGCTTAGTTGATCAGGCTGCTGCAATTGTGGCTCGCAAGCTGAAGCGCTCTCCGCGTCATGAGGCGTTGCGTTACGCGCAGTGGCTGTTGCGTATAGCCATGCCCGGAGCCTCCGAGTTCGTTGCGGAGCTCGTGCAGAAATCGCCGCAAGACGTCGATATCTTGGAGCAGACATTCCAGTTCCAGAAATCCCGAGGCAGGTTGGTTGAGGCTGTCGACACATTGAATCGGCTGGTAACTTTGGACGAGTCGAGAGCCAAGCGTTGGCAATCCCGTTTGGCTGCTTTGCATCGTTCGCTAGGCAATCCAGAAGCCGCGGCAAAGCTGCGCGGGGCGGGTAAAGCTAAGGTCGAAGATTCGGTTGAATCAGCCGCTTCGTCGATCACCTCGATGCTGCTGAACATGTTGGGATCTTCTGGTGCTGCCGCTAGCCCTACCGTGAGTGCAGCGGAATCTACTAAGGACGGTGGTCAAGATAGTGTCGATGAGCGTCTAAAACTACGTCGTAAGTGGCGTGGCAAGCAGACGAGCAGATCCAGTTACTCTGTCTTTTCGCCAAGTGCGAACATCTCACTGTCTCGGAAAAATCTGGAAGCACTTAGTGGCAAAGATTTCGCTGCCAGTGAGGTCGTTCGCATGTTGCGGTTGCTAGAAGATGCCGGGCAATTAGATAGCGGTAGTCTGTTGGCGGGGTTGTTGCAGTCTTTGCCAGCGGCAGCTGATCCGGTAGCTGCAGCAGAAGAATACTTGCAGCAGATTGTTGAGGGCCAAGGTGGCACTGCAGAAAGCGTGCAACTGCTGATGTCTCTGGTGTCGAGTGACCTGCCTGATGAGCTTCGTGAGCGAATTGTGTCAGCCTTGCTTATGCGGCGAGATCCACCTGACCAGCAGCGAATGCGGAGCCTTGCTGATGAACTTGTTCGCATGAAGCAGGCGGATGCAGCATCGCAATTATATCGTCTTGGTTATTTGGTCGGGGGTCGCAGCAATGTCGGGTTTAGGCCAAAGGCTGCCGCCGAGACTGTGGCAGAAGTGGTTAAGACCGTGCAGAGTCGGCTTGGTGGCGAATTGGGTCGCAGTGCTGCGATTGAGATGCTTGATGACCAGCTCGCGGTTGCGGAAGAGCCGGATTCGATGCTGGCTGCGCTTGAGCTTTGGCCTGTTTTGTTGTCTTCCGAACAAGTTCAAGGGCGTGTGTCTGCGTTGCGCGGCAAGTTGTGCAAGCTCAGGGCAAGTCGTCGCGCTTCCTATACTTTCAATCAAAAGGCTGGTGTCCTTGCGGGCGCCTTTGCTCGCGCGCTGCTGCAAGCAGGTTTGGTAGAGTTAGCTTTGGAAGAAGTGGCGCTGCTCGTTTGCGTGCCTGTACCAGATGCCTACGGTCGTTCGCCTAGCATCAATGAGCGTGTGGTCAAAACTGAGCTAGAAGCGATCTTTAAGCTAGATGGCGCTAGTCGTGATGCGTGGATGAAATCTTGTATTACCCGGGCATTAGAATGGCATCGGAGCAACCAGTTGCGGGATCCGGTGACAACACTGGGATTCCTTGGCCTGCAAGCCGGCAGTTCTGGTCATGTAGATCTCGCGCTTGCATGCGCTGAAGAATTGAAGGTCTTAGGTTCGGATGATACTCGTGCCCAACAGCAGTTGGCTTATGTGCTTCGCGCCGCCGGCGACCTAGAAGGTGCATGGTCTATCGAGAAGAGATTGCTTATGCAGCGCCGCTTGGCGGTTGTTGACCATCCGCGAGTGTTAGTCGAATTGCATCAGCGTGATGGTGGGGTCGTCGCATTTGCAGCGGGCGTTGCGGCTCTGAAGTATACGACGAGTGATGAAGTTCTTGCCTTCATGGCCAAGTTTGCCGATGAGCTTGGTGAAACTGAACGTGCTGCGGAATGGCGCGCAGTGATTGCAGGTCGCAAGACGAAAAAGACACCCGTCAAGCCGGCGTCCCTACTCAAGATGAAGCGGCGCTAATGGCTTCGATGGGTCGCCGCGTGGTCAGGGATTGAGGCTGTGCGCTGCGATCTCTTGACCGGAGGAGCAGCTGTGTTGCTGTAGCCTGCGAGGGTAGTTCCTACTTGCCGCAGCACTTCTTCAGTTTCTTGCCTGAGCCACAAGGGCACGGATCGTTCCGCCCGGTCTTGTTGGCACCGTGCACGAATGGCTTCTGTTTATCGTGCGAAGGAGCGACGGCGTTACCCGTTGCGACGACTGCTAGGAATAGCTCTGCTGACGATTCGATTGCTTGCTCAAGTTCGTAGCGATGTGACAGCATTCCGGTGTCGTCCAGATGACGCACGTAGGCGCGTAGAACGTCGGGAGCAGCGTCGGCGAGTGGGTCTTTTTTGCCAAAGTGACGGGGTAGATGGTGGCACAACGCTGACTCCATCTCGTCTCCATGTAGCTGGCGAGGAGCTTTTCCTAGGTCTTCGTAGCACACCGTGAGGAATCTTTGGGTGATGGTGCGGATGCCCTCGGTATTCGCTGAATCGATACGCAGAGCGTGCGCCGAATCCATGAACTCGGCGGCATCAAGCAGGACGCGGGGTTCGCTCATGGATACCTCGTAGCCGACGATGGTGGCTTGCGCTACTGCTGATCAGAATCCTGGCAGGTAAGAATCGCGAGATTACAGGCAAGCTGATCGGGTCAGGCGGTGGCTCTTGGCTTGTTAGAGGGCATGATGTTCAGTCGAACCGGCTCAGTCATTTGTTTGGCTGGAGCTCTCCGTAACGCAAACATCGAAGCCTCGACCCCTGCATACGCAAATAGAACCATCCCAAGTGTTCCCAGACGGGGGTCATGCATCTCCATTGCAGCTGCTTGATGTTAGGGCACCGGTAGAAGTTGCGCGCTGTGGTTTACCAGGGGCTACTGTTTTGCCGATTTTGACCGACGATGAGCGGCAAGCGGTGGGTACCTGCTACCGCGAACGCGGCCAAGAAGCCGCTATTGCGCTCGGGGTTGAGTTGACAGCTCCTCATCGCGACGACCGTATTGATAGCTGGCGGCAGGCGGTCAAAGCTTTCCCCGGTGCTACAGCCTTCGCTTGCTGGCGGGGTGGCCAGCGTAGTCGTATTGCGCAGCAGTGGTTGGCTGATGACTCCGTGCCGCGTGTGACCGGTGGTAGCAAGGCGCTACGTCGATTCTTGTTGGCGCGATTGCAGGCGCATTTCGATTCGACGCAGGCAATCGTGATCTCTGGATTAACCGGCTGCGGCAAGACCGAATTGTTGCAGGCACTTGCGCCGGTTGTGCCGCAGAATGTTTTGGCACTTGATCTGGAAGATCTCGCCAATCATCGCGGCAGCGCGTTCGGTGGGTTCCCAAGTGGTCAGCCGGCCCAGCAGACTTTCGAAAACCACTTGGCTGCTACGGTCCAGTCGGCTGCGCCAAGACTAACGATTCTAGAAGATGAAGCTCGCAATGTCGGCCGGCTAGAGTTGCCCGAATACGTATGGATGAAGACCAAGGGTTCCCCAGTTGTGATTGTGGAGGCGAGTCATCAAGAGCGCATTGCGCGCATCGCTCAGGAATACGTTTTTAAGCCGACGGACCTGTCCTCGCGCGCAGTGATCCTGCAAGACCTCCAAACCAACATCAATAAGCTGGCGAAGCGCTTAGGTGGAGTGCGCATGAATAACTGCCTCGCGGCGCTGGCGGATGCGGATCACGATGAGCGTTGGCACACTGTCGAAGCGCATACGCCTTGGATCGACACGTTGTTGCTGCACTACTACGACAAGTTCTATGACAGTGCGATGGTTAGGCTCGATCGCCCGGTCACATTCCGTGGTAGCCAAGATGAAATTATCGACTGGTTCCGCTCCTCAGGCTTTGCTGTTTGATGGCTGCTGCTTAATGCGGCCGTAGGCGCAGCCTATCCCGGTGATCGCTAGCAGCGGAGCGATGGCGAGATTGCCAAGGGTTAGTAGCTGCCAATGCCAGTATTGGTGAACCTCTACTCCCAAGGTTGCGACCATAAACAGCGCTGTCGGATGCCACGGCACCAGCGACTCAATCATCGTCCCAGTATCTTCAATCGAGCGGGAAAGCACGCGGCGCGGCACTTGGAGGTCATCGAAACGCTGTTTGAATGCGTCGCCAACAATGAAGCTGGTTGCGTATTGATTGGCTGTGAGGGCGTTGGTGAGGCCGGCTGACGCAAGCGCAGCCATTACGGTTGCTGATTGGCTTTTGGCAAAACGGAATAGGCGGTTCACCACCGTGGGCATTGCATCGATTCGGTCGATGATGCCAATGTAGAAGAATACTAGGAATGCGGCGAAGATGGCTTCGCGCATCGAGTAGAGGCCGCCACGTTCGACAAGTGAGATGACTGCGGCGGGCAAATCTGATGCCGTAGTTGCCATGCTGGCGGTGAAGCCAGTAGTCAGGGCCGTACAGACGTCCGTGAGCGTGAATGACTGGACCGTGAGTGCGAGGGCAGCTGCTAGCAAGATCGCAGTGCCGAGCACCGGAATGGTAGGCATGCGTCGCAGTGACCCTACTAAGACCACCAATGGCGGTAGTAGTAGGGCTGGATGAAACGTGAACATGCTCTCTAGCGCTGACACGAATGCAGCCGACTCCGTGGTTGCTGCGTTGCCCGTTGGCGGATTCACAAAGCCGACGGCTGTATAAACGGTCGCTGCAATCACGGCTGCGGGGATCGTTGTCCACATCATGGAGCGGATGTGCTCGAACAGATCTACCTCTGCACCAAGCGCGGCCATGTTGGTGGTGTCAGACAGCGGCGACATCTTATCGCCGAAGTATGCGCCGCCGATTACCGCTCCGGCGGTTATGGCTGGATCAGCATCAATGGAGAGTGCGATCCCCATGACTACCACGCCAACTGTGCCTGCCGATCCCCATGAGGTGCCGGTTAGAGTAGAAAACACCACCGGCACTAGGAATGCCAGTAGGTAGAACCACTGCGGGTCGAGTATCTGCACGCCCCATTGCACCAACATCGGAATGGTGCCTGAGACAATCCAGCTACCGATTAGCATGCCGATGGCAAAGAGCACAAAGAACCCGGGCACACCGCGACTCATGCGTTGCACAATGGATCCCTGAATCTGCGTCCAGGTGTGGCCGAGCAGCAGGAGTTGGGTGATGGCGAAGGCGGAAGCCAGCACAAACACGATCTCAAGTGGCATGGCCTCTTGATCTAGCCAGAGTGGTCTCAAGACCAGCCCGTAGATCAAAACTGCGGCTAGAAACGCTACTGGCTGAATGGCTACTCGGAAGCTGTTGGCGCTTGGTTCACGCTGCATGCGGTCCTCAGGGCGTTATGATGGCGCATACGGCCTCAAGAGGAAAGGTAGAGCTTGTCTTCTAGCGATTTGCGCACTGCTTGCAGTCTCTGGGGGGGAGGAGTCTCTAGAAGTCTAGCAGTGCGCTGCTGCGGGTTCGGAGGCTGTTCTAGGACTGTCCGTCGTTGGCGGATTTGTCGCTGGCTGGGTCAGTATCTGTAGATTGTGCTTGGGCCACCCCCAGCGATTGAGCTCATGGCCTGTTTGGCTCACTGCTTGATGATCTTTTCAGTGTTGGGGGCCTTTGGGCAACGCTTGCGCCCGCAGCATGGCCTAAGTGTACCGCTTGGGTCGGCCAAATTTATCTTTGTCACCTTGGTGGGTGCATCATCTAGAAGGTTACAAGCGGCCTCTGCGTGGCGTGTCGATGCCATTGT
Organism: Planctomycetota bacterium; assembly: GCA_965662465.1. Classification (GTDB taxonomy): domain Bacteria; phylum Planctomycetota; class UBA1135; order UBA1135; family UBA2386. Next base: position 12,358 of record CBFIIO010000031.1, read on the forward strand.
TTGGGGTTGGTCCGGACCAACCCTGGGCGCCTTTACCAGCTTTGACTCGAAGTCGTCTGAGTGTCGATGGTGCAGCGGCGGGTTCGCTTCGTTAGGATGGTTTCTATCTTGTCCACCGAGTCGCGACCTACATTGTCCCAATACCTGATGGGTAGCCTGCGTGCTGACGTCGTGGCGGGATTGGCTGTAGCGGTCATGGGCGTGCCGCAGGCGATGGCGTATGCCTATCTAGCTGGTCTTGAGCCGGTCTACGGTATCTACACGGCAATCGTTACTTGTGCCGTTGCGGCCTTGATGGGCAGTTCTCGCCACCTCGTGACTGGTCCGACGAATGGCGTTTGCATCGTCCTGCTTAGTTTGGGCAACTACCTGTCCGTTGCATACGGGCAGATTGACCCCTTTGAAGCGGTGCTGCTGTTGTCGCTGATGGCTGGCTGCATCCAGTTAGCGTTTGGACTGTTGCGGCTTGGCAGCATTGTTCGGTATATCGCCAACTCCGTAGTAATTGGCTTTACCGCCGGGGCTGGCATCATCATCGCGATCGGTCAGCTGCCTAGTTTGCTGGCGATCGACAAGGGGGATGCCCAGCGCCCATACGAGGTATTCCTCGTCACGGTCAAAAACATCACGTCGACGAATCCCTACGCGCTGTCTTTAGCCGCAATCACCGCAGTGCTGGTGATCCTGCCCAAGATGCATAAGCGGCTGGCGCGGTTGCCTGGTGCGCTGATTGGGGTCTCAGTCGCTGGTTTGGTTTCGTATTGGATGGGTTGGCATCTCATTGATGGTGCCGACAAGATTGAGATCGTTAAAGACATCGGCAGTGGCGCGGGGATCGTTGGCAGTCTCGACATCTTCCAGGTGCCAGAGTTTGTTGCCAAACCTCGATTCGACCTGATCCAGGACTTGCTGCCGGGGGCGTTTGCGGTTGCGATCCTCAGCTTGATTGAAGCCACCTCGATATCACGCGTCGTGGCCCGCTCCTCTCGCCAAAAACTGGACTTCAATCGCGAGTTCGTCGGCCAGGGCTTGTCGAAGATCGTCGGTTCTTTCTTTCAGTGCTTCGCGGGATCCGGTTCCTTTACTCGTACGGCTGTCTGTCATCAGAGTGGTGGCCGCACACGCATGGCGGCAGTGTTTTCTGCTGGCTGGACGGCGCTTACGCTCGTCGTGCTGGCACCGGTTGCGAACTACATTCCCAAGGCTGCGCTGGCTGGCATGATCATTGTCATTGCCTATTCGATGGTCGACAAGCAGCGGATCAAGCTGAGTTGGCAGTCGGGCCGTAACTCGCAGATAGTCCTGCTTGGAACGATGGCGGCAACCTTGGTCCTTGAGTTGCAGAACGCGATCTATGTTGGTGTGATGCTGTCTCTGGTGGTGATCTTGCGGGCAACTGGCAAGACGGACTTGACCCAGTTGGTGCCGCTGCCGGACGGTGACTTTGAAGAGGTGCCATTCAATCGCGCAGCTCCGTCACCCATCGTCACGATCAACATGTCCGGTGACATTTACTTCGCCGCGGCCGAGGACCTTGATTCCGAGTTGCTGGTCTGCCTGACGCCAAAGACCCGGGTCGTCGTTTTGCGGATGAAGCGTTTGCGAGCGGCAGGCAGTTCTGCCATGGCGATGCTCGAGCACTTTTGGGGGCTGTTGCGCGAGCGTCAGATCTATCTTGTCGTTTGCGGGATTGAGCGTGATCTAGAGACACTGATGACCTCGACGGGCCTGCGGCACAAGATTGGTGAGGAGAATATCTTCTACGTCGACAACAAGCTGTTCCAGTCTACGCGACTAGCAATGGCGCGCGCGAATGCAGTCTTTGTCAGCTATGAGTTGGCACATCAGGGGGCCGTTGCCCCGGTGGCGAATGGCGATTCTGCTGCGAGTAAGGTGCTCGTGCTTGGTCGCAGCTTAATGACAACCCGGTTTCCGCTGTTCGGTTGTGAGCATCAAACTCGGGAGGCTGCCTGGCTATTGTCGGAAACCCAGAAGTTTAAGCAGACCATCAACCCCGAGCCGCTGTTCTTGCAGGACCGCAATGGCGCGCTGTTTGGCGAGCTGTCTAGGTGGCACGTGCTAGATTCCCTGATCGAAGGCTCCGACCCTGCGAATGACGATGACCTGAGCGATCAGCAGGTGGCTGAGATGTTGCGGCGCAACTTTGCGAGGCGCATCAATCACATTGCCAGGACAGATATTGTCCATCAGCTCCCAGATGCGAACATTACGGCACTGTTGCGGACTTCCGTTGCCAATGATCAAGCCGTTGTGCCTATCTGCGATGATGTGGGCCGCTTGAAAGGTTACTGCATGTCGAATGCAATGCTCGCCGCACTCGATGAGTCACTGGTCCAGCTAGCTGAAAACGAAGGCGATGGTGGCGCCGCCGGTGGCGGTCCTGAGGAGCGACAAGATGGCTGATACCATTCGAGCTCGTGATCTGATGCGTAAAGAATTTCTGCGCATTGGCTTTGACCAGACCCTTGGGCAAGCCATGGCTGCACTCCGGGAAACCCGTGGCGACTCGGTGCTGCCAAGTGCTTTGATGGTGGTGGATGATGCTGGTCAATACCGAGGCATGCTCACTGCGAGGTTGCTGATTCGTCTTTTGGTTGGTGGCGATGACGAGCAGCTTGCCAAGGATGCTGTTGACGATTTGTCGGTGCTGCGGGCCGCGCGGGATCGCTTGCTGACGCGAGTTGGTGATTCTTTGGTTGCTGGTATTCCTGTGGTGAGCCCTGATGATCGTCTGTTGACGATGATCCGTCGTGGAGCCTCAATGCGGCTAGACTTTTTGCCAGTGCTGAGTGACGGCGTGCCGGTTGGATTTGCCCCGGTCACCGCCATTTTTCAGGCCGCTGCAGGGATGGCATTGACGCCAGCTGACGAAGGGATTCGCTTCGATCGTTAGCAGGTTTTTCGGCTTTGACATGGCCTATCTACCCACGACGGTAGATGTCCGCCTGCAGATGGGCGGGCCGGATACCTGTGGTCGCTGACCGGTCTTGCCAAATGCTTGGAACTCCTGCCCAAGCACTGCTTTTGTCTGATCGTGCGCAGCAAGCAGCTCGCAGCATTCAGCGAGCAGATAGCGAGCAGGTAGCCGGAGCGCTATGGGTTAGCGCCTTGAGCGGCTGCGTTTAACTGGCTTGGGCAGTTCGCGAATCAAGATGTCGACGCGGCCACTCTTGGCGGTCTCGCGCTCGATCTCAAAGGCGTCGATTGCACTGACCAAGCTCGATAGTTTGCCATAGCCGTAACTGCGTGCGTCGAAGTCTGGTTGTTGGGCCATGATTTTGGCGCCGACTGTGCCTAGGTTTGCCCAGCCTTCCTCGTCCTCGCTAGCCTCGACGGCCCAGCGCAGCAAGTTGATCAGTTTGGAATCGATCTTCAGCTTGCCAGAACTGCTCTTTGGTTTGGTTTCGTCTTCTGGGTCGGCGCCGCGGAGGATGTCGGTGTGAATGAATCGGTCGCATGCCGTTACAAATGCGCGCGGCGTCTTGCGTTCCCCAAATCCGATCACCATTAGGCCTTCTTCGCGGATGCGCGACGCGAGGCGCGTGAAGTCGCTGTCGCTACTCACTAGGCAGAAGCCATCGAGCTTGGCGTGGTAGAGCAGATCCATTGCATCGATGATCAGGGCGCTGTCGGAGGCATTCTTGCCTACCGTGTAGCGGAACTGCTGTATGGGTTGGATCGCATGCTCCAGCAGCATGGCCTTCCATGACTTTAGGTTTGGTAGGGTCCAGTCGCCGTAGATGCGTTTGACCATTGCTGTGCCATAGTTGGCAACTTCTGCAAGTAAGCCTTCGAGTGCTTTGGCCGACACGTTGTCGGCGTCAATCAATACTGCGAAGCGACGTTGTGGTGTGGACGATTCCATTGCGCGGGAATGTAGTGGTTGGGTGACGTTCCAATGCGACCCGATCGATGTTTCTTCGCGAATCCTTTGATGGCGTCGAGGATTATGCCGTAGTCATGGTCAGTGTTACGCCTCGATCACTCAGGTGCGAGCGGATCTTTGGCCATAGTCCGGCTGTCCGACCGACGAGTTCTGGTGGCGTGACGCCAGTGGTTGTCCAGGTGCTATCCACTAGGCATTCCAGCATGCCCGTGCATGTGTAGCCGGTGGTTCGTGCCATCGAAGATGTTTTGGTTGCGGGGTCGCCGCGGTCTTCGAGATGGTAGACATGACGTGCACTTTTCCCGTTCTCAATGCCTTCAACGGTAATGCGCATGACGGTCATTTCTGGCTCGCCAGGCAGCAGCTTCCAGGAATCGAACAGGATCTTTGAGGTAAAGGCGCGTGGCGAAATCTTGGCTCCGTCAATCTCAACGGGATCATCGGAGAAGAAGCCGCTTTCGCGGAATGCCAGCATCAGTTCTCGATGGCCAGGGTAGCGGAGGGTGCGTTCGATCATGTCCGGAATGTGCGGCATGGTCTTGATCAGCGATCGCAGTCCGTCGGTATTGAATGCTTCTAAGGTTCCGATACCCGGGAAATCGACAAAGCTCGGTTCGGAGAGGGCCGGTTTGACGACTTCGCGGCCATGTTCGTAGATGCGAGCGGGCCGCAGGTATTCTTCCACCACATCCATTGGCGAGAATGGCGCCTTGTACTGGAATGGGAAAGTGCGTGAGATTGGTAGTCCGCCGACTAGGCATTCAAATCGACGCACTTCCATGCTTGCGTCGTGGTGCCCGAGAATCAAATTGTCTATGCCGGGTGCGACGCCAATATCGGTGACAACGATCGCCCCGGTTTCTTTTGCGAGGGCATCTAGTTCGAGCGCATCCTCGGGGAAGAAGGAAATATCGGCAACTTTCTTGCCGACCAAGATCAGCGAACGAAGTGTCTCAAACCCTAGGTAACCAGGTACTGCGCAGATGACGGCATCAACCGATTTCGCAGCGTTTTGGACCGCGTCGCGATCGCTGCAATCGAGCTGCTGTGTCGTTACTGTGGCAATTTCGGCGAGTGGTGTGAGTGCGTCTGCAGAAAAGTCTGTAGCGAGGACTTCATGCCGTTTTGCTAGATCACGCACCATTGCGCTGCCGACCATGCCTGCGCCGAGTACTAGAATCCTTGTCATGTAGGGCAACATAGCAAGCGAGCATGTTGGTCTCGACCATCTAGATGATTCTGTTTGCCAATCCTTGTCATGATTGGATCACTGGTTCTTCGTGATCACCCCGTGGTCACCCCGTGATCACCCCGTGGTCTGTCCCCGGTTGCTGCCTGTCGGGGGTGTTATCTCTGGGCTAGCCAACTGCCAAGGTCACTCCAATCATCAGAATGATCAGTAGGAACCCGCTCCAAGTGGCTTTGCTGATGCGATGCAGCCGTCTTCTGTCATAGATCGCCACTAGTGCGAGTAATCCGAATTGAATGATCAGAGAAGCGGGCGGCGGCAGGCCTGCGATCACGACGAGTCGAAAAGCGGCTGGGCCAATCATCACAATGCCTGCTAGTGACAGAAATCGCTTGTGGAGATCCCGCCGTTTGCGCATCACCATTCCAGCAGCAAAGCAAATCGTAAAGCTGACTAGATTCATCAGGTTGGCGGTCAGCAAGCCTTGCTTGGAAAGGATCTGTGTGCTCGCGCCATGGTCATAGAACTGCAAGGCTACTTGGATTCCTGAAACCAATACCGCGATGGCTAGCAAAAGGCTGGCGATGCCAAGCGTTTTATGGAGTCGTAGCCGCTGAGCAGAGAACCCAATTCCGATGAGTAGGCTTTGGATCACCGCAAGCAGATACCAGGAGCTAAGGATGATGCCGTGCCATAGGAATGCCGGCGCTAAAGGCGCTTGGCCGTCATCCCTAAGGAAAAAACTAGGGGAGAATCCTGCGAGTACAATCAGCAGTGACGCGGTCGTAAGGATGGCGAAAAATGGCTCGCCGCGTTTGGTGGAGGGAGACGTCACGAACAGACAGCCTATAGCCTGATTCGCTCGGGCCAAGTTCTAGCCATATGGATCTGCTAGATGATGCATTAGAGCAACAACTGTTCGGCTGTAGGTCCTTTGCCTGCACGGTGTCGGTTACGGCTATGGCTGTTGTCGCTGTTAGGTCGAGCTGCGGGCCTGGTAGTCGTGCTCGCCAGCCGTGCTTTGGTTGAGATGCTGCAGAACAGCAATGCTAAACGTGTTAGTTGCTGGTTTACGACCTACACTGCGCAGGATGCGATCCATCCAGAAAGCTGTATGCACCTTGTTGAGTTTGGCTTTGCCAGTTTGTGCGCAACACGGTGATCCGCCGGTGGTTGCTCCATTTGGCAAAAAACTCGATTCGCTCTGCGTCAATGACTGGTGGAATCGTGCGAAGTCGCCAATTGTTGATGTGCATGTTGCCCGCGACCAGGTGGTTGCATTCGGTATCTACACGGTGCATGGCGGCGTATTGAAAATGACCGCGCAGCTATTTCCGCTGTATCCTAAGGAAACGCGGATCGTGCGATTGGAGTTCGAGCAAGCTGGCGAGTGGGTTGAGGCCAAGCGTCAGGGCGTCAATGACATCGGCTGGGCTACGTGCTTCCGCATCGAAGGTTGGGATGCTGCTGCTGACGTCCGCTATCGATTGCGCCATGGTGATGCGGCGAGCTTTGAGGGCTTGGTGCGTAAGGATCCAGCCTCGGATGAGATTGTTGTCGCCGCCTTGTCGTGCAATTCGAGCAGAGACCGCGGCATGCGACCGAACTTCGTGCGCAATATACGGCATCACAATCCTGACTTGCTGTTCTTTGCAGGTGACCAAAGTTACGACCATCGTGAGCACACAGCTGCTTGGTTGAAGTTTGGTCTGCAGTTTCGGGACGTCTTTAGAGATCGTCCGTGTGTGACCATTCCAGATGATCACGATGTTGGCCACGCCAACCTTTGGGGCGAGGCCGGAGCTGTCTCCAAGTTGCGTGGTGGAGCAGACGGTGGCTATATGCACCATCCAGAATACGTGCGCATGGTCGAGCGTGCGCAGACATCACACCTACCGGATCCGGTAGATCCAGTCCCGGTGGGCCAAGGCATTGGGGTCTACTTTACCGAACTGCAGCTTGGTGGGGTGAGCTTTGCGATTATCGAGGATCGCAAGTGGAAGACGGGGCCAGCGGGCACGATCCCGAAGCAGGGGCCGCGGCCCGATCACATCATTAACCCTGATTATGATCCTGAGAGTATCGATCTGGATGGGCTCGTTTTGCTTGGAGACAGGCAGCACAAGTTCTTGGCGGATTGGGGCAAGCCCAGTGACGGCGTCGTGATGCGCGCGGTGTTATCACAGACAGGGTTTTGTGGAGGTGCACATCTGCATGGAAGCAAAGAGAACCGTTTGCACGCGGATTTGGATTCTAATGGTTGGCCGCAATCTGGTCGCAACGAGGCGCTGCGTTTGATTCGATCCGCAGGTGCTGTGCATATCGCTGGTGACCAGCACTTGGCAACCTTGGTTCAGCATGGCATCGAGGAGTATCGCGATGGGCCGTGGGCGTTTGTTGTGCCCGCAATTGTGAACTCGATCTACAGCCGCTGGTGGTGTCCAGAAGGAGAGGCCGCTGGCGGTGCTCGCGAGGCGGGTAATCCGTTGCCGTGGACTGGTGACTATCTCGATGGCCTCGCGAACAAGATCACTATGCATGCTTATGCCAACCCGGAGACGGAGTCGAACGGTGCTGGCTACGGCCTCGTGAAGTTTGCGCAAGGTCGACAAGCGGTAACGTTTGCGTGCTGGCCGCGAAACGCCGATGTAACGAAGCCCGATGCCGAACAGTTTATTGGCTGGCCGCGCACTGTTTCGCTACAGGGCCAATTGGTCAAGTAGTTGGTCGGCTGTATTGGCCGAACAATAAGCTTATTGCAGGCGTTGCGCCGCGCTGGCTTAGGCGCAGTTGATCTTGGATGACGGCGGCGGTCGAGCGATCATGTTCTAGCGTCGCAGCAGAAGCCAGCCAGTCTGCGCGATCCCGGCGATGGTGAACGATCCCAGTGCGACTTGGATGCCAGGTATGTGTTGCAGCATGGCTACCCCGAGTCCCAAGCAGGTGCTGCTGATGACTAGGTAGATAACCACCGCTTCGGTAATCGCATTGGTGCGCTGTTCGTGGACCAGGATGCCTTGGTGGTAGTTCTGTGCAACTGCATAAGAAGGCATCAGGATGGCAAAAATAAGCGAAGAACTCGCTAGCGCCGTTAGCTCGGGCGATAGAGCCGTGACTTTGCCAAACCAAAGCCCGCCGAGCGGTGTTAGCGAGAGAATAAGCAATACACTCGTTGTCGCAGCGGCGATCCAATAGCCAACTTTGCGTAGTGCCACTTGGCCATTAGGCTTCCCGGCTAATGCCACAACTACCTCGTTGAATGCGTAGCCAGCGGTTCGAGTCAGGAACACCATGCCATAAACCGCTGGCCATGCAGCTAGCGACATCAGGGGGTCAGCCATGCGACTCATCGCCCATGAGCCAATTGGCTGGATGATGATTGTGATCAGCGGGGTGCAGGCGAGTGGTATATAGAACTTTGCAAACGCTCGCCATTTAAGCGGTGCTTCCGATGGCGGTGCGTCGCTTTGCTCACGTAGCGCCTGTTCTCGTATTAGTTGCGGTTTTGCAAACCTGTGGAAGCATCGGCCGGCCCATATTGCTTCGGCGATGACACCAAATCCAATGCCTATGGTTCCAACGACGATGCCCGACCATGTGCCAACGGCGATCCCAATCGAAAGAACGGTCAAGTTTGCGAGCAGGCGGATCACTGTGCCGTAGCCGACTAGGCGTGAGTGTTCGCAGCGGATCAATACGCCCTGTTGGAAGCGTCGGTAGGCAATGGCCCATGTCCAGGGCGTCATGATTTGCATGCCGATTCGGCCTGGCTCGACAATCTCTACTGGGACGCCGATCACATCGCTTGCGACAAAGTCGAACACCGGCGTGAATGCAAACAGCATGTGCACGGCGGTCAGGATGGCTGCCGAGATGTGGGCAAAGCGTCGCAGTTGTTCGTGCACCACCATGTTGCGCACGAGCGCGGTGGATGCCGCGAGCAGCATGATGATTGGCGCCTCAATCAGGATCGAAAGTGGGTAAACCAGAGCCCCCAATGCTGCGAGATGCGGGTCGCCGCCAGGCATGCGCGTTAGCGCCGCCGAAAGCATAGGCATTTCGATGCCCATCAACATCCAGCTGCTGGCCAGTGGCCACCAGAGTGAGATTACGCGGCGTGAAGTGATGGGGAGATCGGTCAACGTCCGAAGGTGTTACCTTGCAGAGTGGTAAATGCACGCATGAGATTTTGCCGGCCCTGCAGTCGTGGGCATTCTGCTCCTAGTTTTCTACTGATGCTGTTGGAGCCAAGCCGTGGCGGCGGGAGTGGTTTGCCAGTTCGGGAGGTATGCGAGTTCTCGTGGTTGGCATGCATGATTTTTTCCTTGTCCGCTGCGATGCTCGTGGATTGTCCGGCATGGTGTCTTCCGTAGTGGCTGGCGTAGGGTTGGCCTAGAAGCCCCAGGCAGTCAGTATCCATCATGATCGCGGGACTGCGATGTGCGAGGCAGGTGCCAGGGCCGAGGCCTGGTGATGCTGGTGGCGAAGTCCGAGCCTTTTCATCTGCAGGTAGCGGTCTGTGCTCCTGCGCTGGCGGTGATATTGCTGGACCAGCATCCATTGTGAATGGTCGCCTAGCCGTGCGATGGTGGCCAATCAGTGACCATTGGTTCGATTATTGGCAGGCATTCGGGCAGATTGCTCAGCAAGTCGCTACTAGGCAGTTCGGCGGCGAATTCTGTCGGTAATAGGTGCTTTTCCGCTGATCTCAGCCGGTCGGAAGGCTTGTTGCTTGGCTAGCCGCGCTGGCTGTATCGGTGGCTGGGAGGCATCGAAATTACGGAATGAGCGGCTTTCCACAGGGGTAATCTGTCGACCAAATGGCAATCATAGGGGAAGGGGGCCTCGCGGCCGACGGCATTCTGCGTTAGTCTGGTTGCCCTCCAATGCAAGTAATTCAAGAAACCCTACTCTTCGGCGTCGCGAGCGATGCCCAGAGTTGTTTGCGCTCAGGCCGATTGGCCTGTGCCCTAGTAACCCCAGGCCAGAACGTATGAGTCGGCATCGTCGAGGTTCTGGTGGTGGGCCGTCTGGCTCTGTCAAAGAAGAAGCCATTGAGGTCGAAGGTGAAGTGATGCAGGCGCTCGGTGCTGGCCGATATCGCGTCCGTGTTGATGGTTCCGATCATCTCCTCATCTGCAAGACTGGTGGCAAGATGGGCAAGTTCCGCATCAGGATCACCGGTGGTGACCGGGTTCGCGTTGAGCTGTCTCCCTACGATTTGACCCGCGGACGGATCACTTACCGCTTGTGAGCGGTCGCGGACTTGGTTGTCGTCATTGCGACATCCGTCCGCTTGCCTGCTGCGCCAAGCAGTCCTCTCAAGTGACTGTTGCCTTTGTGCCCGACCCGTTTCTGTGAACGCAGGTAGAGTTGCCTCAGCGGCCGGGTGAGGCCGGTCTATGTAGCTAGACTGAGCTGCTAGGACTGCTTTTCGTTGTTCCGCTTGCGGCGGCTTCTTTCGGATCTTCCTTTGCTGCGGCCACGGGCGCCTTTCTGCCCGTTTGAGCGGGCTTTGTTGGCTGCCCGCCTGCGACGCTGGTGCTCTTCCTCGCGCTGGCCTTCCTCATGTTCGCGGCGTTGATGCTCTTCTTCGTGCTCGCGTGATTCGTGCTCGCGACGCTGGTGCTCTTCCTCGCGCTGGCCTTCCTCATGTTCGCGACGTTGATGCTCTTCTTCGTGCTCGCGTGATTCGTGCTCGCGACGCTCGCGACGCTCGCGACGCTCGCGACGCTCGCGACGCTGATGCTCTTCCTCGCGCTGGCCTTCCTCATGTTCGCGACGCTGATGTTCTTTCTCGTGATCGCGTGATTCGTGCTCTCTCCCGTGATCGTTTTCATCGTGATCACGGTGCGCGTGTTCTTCTTCGCGATCAAGGGCTTCCATCATCTCCTGGTGACGTCGCTCCAGTTGCTGATGCGCCCGCTCCCATTGTTGTTCTTGGTTGTGGCGCTCTTGTTCCCACCGGTGCTCGATCTCAGCTCGCTGTTTCTCGAACGCTTGTTCTAACGCTTCGCGTTGGTGGTTGATCGAATCTTCGAGCATGTGGCGTTCGCGATCTAGCTGCTCCTCGATATCGCGTCGTCTGCGATCGAAGTGCCTACTTATCTCTTCGCCTTCGTTTTGGTCGTCGGATCCTTCCCGCATGCTTTGCTGGACATGGTCGAAGACATCCTTGAGGGCGTGGATATGTGGATGGTCATCCCCCTCGTTGTTGTGAACCAGCTCGATCGCATGCTCGAGAGCTTCGAGAACCATGCGTTTTCTTTGATGCTCGTCGTTCTGACTGATCAGTTGGGTGCAAAGCACGCTGAGCAGGCCTAGAGCGATACTCGAGCGGGTCAGGAAGCGATGAAGTGGGATATTGATCATGGTTTTGTTCGAAGCGATCTTAAGCTTATCGGCTGCAATGTGCAGCGACCTTCATTAGGGAGCTCTGAAGATGTTGCTGGCTTGCATCGGAGGCGCGTGCTGGCTGTGAGTGCGCGGCTGCTGTGATTATGGCGGTGTCATGGGGGGCTTTGGATCGCTTGTAGTCGTGGGCGCAGATCGTGGAGCTGATCGGGGCAGGCAAAATGGTTGGTTTGTTCCAACCTAGCTACTGCCATCTGATGCGTTTGCTTAAGACAGTCTTCAAGCCGAGTTAGCGATGCTGGGCCACTATTTGTGTCGCGTGTGAGGTGTCTGGTGTCGCCCGATGCGACATCGATGATGCGCGCATGGTGAAAACCGGCGCGTTCTTGTCGGTTCGTAAGCCAGATTCCCAAATCCGTTCGGCGATCTTAGGTTGCATCCATTGTGAGGCACCTGGGAGTGGTCGTGCGCGCCAATCGATTCTTGTCTAGTGCGAGGCGGGTTGCCTCGTGGGGCAGCATTTAGCAGTCGGCTTTGGTGGTCGAATGCAGCAAGTGCCGCGTAATCCACCCTTCTTCAGGGGGACAATGTGACTGGTGTCAACGAGTTAACGTCTCAGCTCAAGCTTCCATTTCGTGTCATGCACCAGATGGCGCGACTTGGAAACGTAAAATTCTGAGACGGTTACGTTTTAGGAATACGCCGCATCACAGGCGCGCTAGCGAAGACGCCGATCGACGATGCGATTCGTGCTGCGCTGCGCGATGCCTTGTCGAATGTTGCCTGGGGGAGGGAAGCTTCGGAAACGGCGTGGGTTTCTCTGTCGAAAATGGCCAATGAAGCGTGGACCGGTGTCGGCCTCAGCATTGAGGGGCGATTGCATCGCGACACACGCAAATATGGCATGAAGGAACTTTGCGAGCACACCTGCGAGTTTGTGCGCCGTTCGAGTGGTCCATAGATGCCAAGGAGTCGTTGGCATACTGGCATGCGCAACTTGCTGCATAGATCCTAAACCTGAGAGAGCAGGCTTCGGATGACGATGTGATTGCGATTGACTGAGTCGCGTGTATCCCCGCTGGAGTGATAGCTCCGTCGCGTGTCCTGTCAGGCTTTGCTTTATGGGGATTTACGCTGCTTCTTGCCTTTCGACTTCTTGCCCTTTGGCTGCCGCGCACACGATTCGAAGAACTCCCAAATCAGCTTGGTTGCGGACACTTTGCTGCGGCCATTGGGCCAGCCGTGCTTCCATTCTTTGATGCTGTAGAGCTGGACGCTGGTGCCAGCATCGCCGTCTGCCCAAGTATCAAGAAAGACTTTGCCGCCATGAAGTTCGGTCCGTACTGGTTTAGGCGCACAGTGGTTGTGTGTGGCGAACGCCGCTGCAGATCCAATTGCCGACGGCATCTTTCCGTAATTCCCATTCTTGCCACCCCCGGTGCCGTATGGCACCACGTCATCTTGGATGCCGTGGAAGGAGATCACGGATACCGGCATCTTTGGTTTGTTGCGGCTGATGTTAAGGCCGGCAACAGGTCCGATTGCAGCAACCTTGTCTGGATGCATTGCGGCGTATGAGTAGCTCATGAAGCCACCACTACTGTGGCCAGTCATGAACACCCGTTCTTTGTCCAGCTGTAGCTCCTCGACCACTTCATCAATCAGCTGCGTCAAAAAAGTGGTGTCGACCGTCGCCTTGCTTGAGTATCCCGAACGCCAGCTGGTTGGGGTACCTAATGCCGTAGGGAAGACCGCAACAAACCCCTCCTTATCTGCGAGTTGTTTCCACCCATAGTAACTGCTGGCCGCTTGCTTGCCGTTGCTGGTGCGGCCATGCAGCATCAGCAGCAGAGGCGCGGGGTTTTTCTTATTCTTGTTCTTGCTGAAGCCGCGCGGAATGTGCAGCAAATACTCACGCTGTGATTTACCGATTTCGAGGGTGCGCTCTTGTGTTCCAGGCTTCTGGGCGAGGAGCGCAGTCGAGACCATCAAGCAGGTGAGTAACGCTAGTGAGCTGCTGTTTCGCATGTCGATATCGTATGGAATGGTTGAAGGCATCCCCGTCGCGCTTCGATTTGGCGGCGAGCAAAGGGCTTCTCTTATGGATGAATGTGCCTGTCTGGGTGTCGGCATATGCTAGTAGCTAATTCTTTGCGCGCTTCGATAATGCGAAAAGAGCTGCTAGAACCACGGCTGCAGCGTGCTGTGGACCATCTTTTTGATGGCGGATGATTGGTTCTTGTACGTGACGGAGCACGCGCCCCTAAGTGGGCTGTGCCTGTGTAGATTGACCCAAGTCTATTGCCGGCGGCTAACATGGATTCGTGCGTTGTTATCGTTTGTCAGAATATTGTCGGTTGGTCTGCGTATTGGCATGGATGTGTTTTGCGGCATTCGATCCCTTAGCCTTAGGATATTGGACGTATACGGGTTGTTGAATGCGGACTTGTCCGTGGTTTTTACTGAAGCGGTCGAGTGACTCGCTGTCTCTGTTGGCCATCATCCTGGATTTTAATTGACGAAGTTTCTTAGCGTCTTTGCGGTTCTCGTTGCTCTTGCGGTTGTCGCTCCTTGTCAGGACGGTGCGCCAAAAGCGCGTCACTTTTTGCCTAATGGTTATGGCAGTGTCATGACCATCGACATGAAGAAGATGCGGGCCAGTGGGGTGTGGGATGAGTTGTGTGCGTCGCAGTTGGTGAAACTACTCAGGGGTCTCTATGAGTCCGAGTCAGGCATCACATTGGACGCGATTGATCGAGCCACTTTGGTTTCTGACGTTGCGTCTGACCGTGCATCATTGGGGCCGGGCGTTACAGATGATGGAGGTCACACCGCAGGCACATATGAGGTCATCACCATTGAAGGCAATGCGGATCTAGGCAATGGCTCGCAGGCTTATGATGGCCGATACGCGGAGGCAACAGTCGCTGGCTATACCTTGCTCCAGGATGAGTGGGTCAACGGGGCATGCATCCTCAAGGTGTCGCCAACTCTTCTAGTTTACGGGCGGACTTCGATGCTCGTCAGTGTCTTGGAGGGCAAGTCTCGCGGTGGCTTACCTGCAGGCGATGTCATGTCGTTTACGGCAGGTCTAAAAAACTTGCTTGGCTACTTTATTGGTGACATCCAGAAGCACCCGGAGAACAGGGGGCTGCTTGAGAGCGTTTTGCCTGGGGCTGTATGGCCAAAAGATGATGAGCCGACATTCTTCTGTGTCCGCCTGTTTGTGACGGGTGATGAAGATGATCCGCATCTGCAATTAGATTTCAGTTTGCGTCACGGAAAGAACGGCCCGGGTCTAGTGGTAACAGAGCAGGCGGTGGCGGCAGGGCTAAAGGGATTGATGGCCATGAAGGAGATGCGGATCGTGTTGCCGCTGCTCAAAAAGATCCAATACGAGCGTGATCGCACCGATGCAGTCTGGCGTTTGCATCTTGGCCGTGCCCGCGGCTTTGGCGGCACCTTAGGCTTACTCGTACCCAGTTTTCTGGCCTACATGGAACTGAAGCCTGTCGAGGCGCTCCTGGTGCCTGTGGTCGAGTTTGAGGGGGCAGATGATGAAGCCGAGCCTGCTCCTGCGAAGGTCATCAAACCCGCAGTGATAGAGGGTGGCGAACCGCAAGTTGAGGAGCCTAATCCTAAGCCGGTTACTCCTGGCGGTGGCGGCGCTGCTTGCGCCCGTTTGTTCTAGGTCACCTTGCTGCCGTTCGAGTTGGACACCATGCTACCGATTTCGGGCGATCCAACAGGTCGATCCGGGAAGCGAAGCCATAGCTACATCATCTGATTTATTCAGGATCCGTTTCGGTGCAAAACGGCGACAATGGTCTCTGCTAAATCCTTTATGAGTTCAGGCGACTGGATGATCTGTAGATGCTCGCCGCGTAACTCATGAAAGTTTACGCCACCTTGGATGGTTGCGCGCCAGAAGTAACGCAAGCCGCGGTTGGCATCCTTGCTAAAGAACAGGTCGGCGGTTCCTGCGTATGGTTGAGGCGAATAGGTAGTAGCAATTGCGACGTAGTAGTCGACGAATTTGGCACGTTTTGCCGGCTGCTCAGAGTTTTGGGCGTGGGCATTCGCAGGCTGCGGCTGGCGGCGAACCTGCTTGCGTTCTTGGCGAATAGCTCTCCAGCGATCTGGGAAATAGCGCAGGCGCTTACCTGCTGGGATTGCCGACCACGTCTTGACATGGAATCGGAACCGGTCGACAAGATGGAATGCCGTTCGCAGGGCACGGTATCGCCACGGTATCGGGCCAAATGGGGTGCTGTCTACTAGGGCTAGCGTTGCGACTTGGCGGCCTTTCCGGTGCAGTTGTTGGGCTACCTCGTAGGCGATCATGCCGCCGATGGAATAGCCAGCCAAGTGGATCGGGCCGGTTGGCTGGAATGAGATGATCTCCTCAACGTAGTGGGCTGCCATCGCCTCAACAGACAGGTCGCGATCGGATTTGCTGTCCAGTCCACGGGCTTGTATTCCGAAACATGGCTGGTCTTTGGGGAAGAGCTTGGCGAGTTCTACAAATCCAAAAACCGTGCCTCCCCAGCCATGACAAAAGAACAAGGGAGGCTTGGACCCGTGGGGTTGCAGCGGGACGAGCGAGCTCCATGGCGGAGCCCAGTTTTCATCTTTCAAGCGACGCGCAAGTTGCGCAACGCTTGGCGACTGGAAGAGCGTTGCGATAGGTAGTTTGTGGCCCAGCAGATCTTCGATTCTCTGGGCTAGTTTTGTCGCTAGCAGCGAGTGGCCACCGAGATCAAAAAAGTTGTCTTGCGTGCCTACCTGCGCAACCGGTAACAGCTCTTCCCAGATGCCTACTAGCTGGCGTTCGAGTTCGGTGTGCGCGGGCAAAGCTTGCGAACTTGTGCCTAGCATCCGACCTTGGGAATCTCCTAACGCATTGCGGTCAAGCTTGCCGTTTGCGTTGAGTGGAAATGCATCCATTGCTGTGAAGATGCCGGGAACCATGTAGTCGGGCAGTTGCTTTGCGAGAGCGCCCTTAAGTGTTGCTAGGCTTGATGGACTTTCCGAATCCAGGATCACATATGCAACCAGTTGCTTGTCGCCGGGTTTGCCCTCACCAACTAAGACGGCGCTGTTTTTGACGCCAGGCAAGGTCGCAAGTAGGGCTTCGATTTCCCCTAGCTCTATCCGGAAGCCTCGAACCTTGACTTGGTGATCGATACGGCCAAGTAACTCAAGGCTTCCGTCGGTTCGCCATCGGCACATGTCGCCAGTGCGGTAGACGCGTCTGCTGATACCACCGACCTTGATCTCTCGGAATCGTTCGGCAGTTAACTTGGGGCGGTTTCGGTAGCCGCGGGCAAGTCCTGGTCCACTAACGTGCAATTCACCCCTGGTCCCGATCGGAACAAGTTGCAGGGCCTCGTCGAGGATGTAGACGCAAGTATTAGATATAGGCCGACCGATCGGGATGGGCGAATCCGCTTCGCACCGATGGATTCGATGCGTGGTCGTGAAGGTTGTCGCTTCCGTTGGTCCGTAGCCATTGATGATCTTGGTTTGCGGTAATGCCGTAATGGCTCGGGCAACGTGGTGCGGAGAGAGGGCCTCGCCGCCGATCAGTAACTCGTTGAGACCGCTGAGTATGCTGACATCGTGATCCACAATCTGGTTGAACAGGCTGGAAGTAAGCCATGCTGTGGAGACGCCATGTTCGGCGATGAGTTCAGGGACCCGATCCATGGCTTCCCTTCCTGGTGGAGCCACAATGAGGCGGGCCCCATGGAGCAGCGCACCCCAAATCTCAAACGTTGCGGCGTCAAAGGTCGCGGGGGCAAGTTGCAGGAAAACGCGGCTGCTACCGAATTGGCAGTAATCGTTGTTGCAGACCAGTCGCACGATGCCGCTGTGAACAACCTCAACACCTTTTGGGCGTCCGGTGGATCCCGACGTGTAGATGACATAGGCCAAATCATTAGGCCTGACGGAAGCTTTGAGATCTTTGCTTGGTGGTCCGGCAATCACTGTGTCGTGATCAAGTAGGAGCAGCTCCCCGTTGTATTGCGCGTAGCGCTTGGCAAGTCGTTCCGTAGTTACGAGGACTGGAGTGCCGCAGTCCTCGAGCATGAACGTGCGCCGTTCCTCGGGGTAATCAGCATCTAGTGGCACGTATGCGCCGCCTGCTTTGAGAATCCCGAGCAGCCCAATGATCAATTCCAAAGAGCGTTCCACGCAGATCGCGACGAGCACATTGCTGCCGACGCCTTTCTTGACCAGCTCGTGCGCCAGCCAGTTGGCCTGCTGGTTGAGTTGGCCAAAAGTCAGAGTCTTATCTTCGAAGATCACAGCTATCGCATCGGGAGTGCGCTTTGCTTGATCTTCGAATAACTCATGCACGCAGCGAGTGGGGTTGGCTACTTCGGTGTCGTTCCATTCGACCAGTAGCTTGTGAAGATCTTCTGCTGAAAGGGTTGGTTTCCTTAGATCAGTGACCGCTTGCGGCTGTGGATTAGGCAGTGCCTTGCGATCGGTTTTGCCAGTCGTGGAGCGCGGCATGTCCGTCAGGATGACGTAGGCCGAAGGCTGCATGTAGTCGGGTAAGGTGAGCCGCATGGCCTCGCGCCAAGCGTGCACGTCGATTGCAGTGTCGGGTTCGAGCTTGAGGTAGCTGACTAGCTGTTCGTCTCTTCGTTCGACAACTGCTTCGAGTACGCCCTGAATCTGTCGCAGTTCCGCTTCGATCTCGCCCAGTTCGACGCGAAGACCACGGATCTGCACTTGGTGATCGGACCGTCCGAGGAAGATGATTTGGCCCTCGGCGTCATAGTAGACTTGATCGCCAGTGCAGTAGAGCCGTTCGCCTTCGTGCTCGAGGAACTTGCTGGCGGTGAGTTCGGGTTGGTTTAAGTAACCCAGTGCTAAACCGGGACCGCCGATGAACAGTTGGCCGATGGCTTCGCCGCTGACTGGATTTCGTTTCTCATTCAGAATGAGCACCTTGGCGTCGACCGGGCGACCGATGGGAGGGGTCGATCTAGTATCGTCCGGCTGGCATTTCCAGATCGAGGTGTAAGGAGCTTCGGCAAGGCCATAGAAGTTGTAGAGGTTGGCCTTTGACTTGCGGAAAAAGTGCTGCTGAAAATCGAGTGGCAGCGCCTCTCCGGCGCAATATACGTGTTTGAGAGGATCCCCATTACCTGATGGATATTCATCTAGGAAGGCGCGAAGCAGCGAGGGAGTGAGGCCCAGCACGTTGATCTGGTGTTTGGTCACGACCTCGGAGAGCAGTCGCATGTCACGTTCTGCATCCGGTGGCGAAAGCACCAAGGTCGCGCCGATCAGGTGCGGATAGAAGAGTTCTTCTGGTGCCCGGAAGAAGTTGAGCAGGAAGCGATCATGCCGAGTGAAGCCGAACACTTCGGTAGCCCAGAAGTGGCACCGAGTAAGGGCCCGGTGTGGGATTAGCACTCCTTTTGGTTTGCCGGTTGAGCCCGAGGTGAAGGCGATATAGGCAACATCTTCTGGTCTAATGGCCGAAGATGTAATTGCTGCGGTCGACTCGCCGTCGATATGGGGTTGGGCATCTTCCCACGTCATTGCTGGGACTTGACTGGGTAAACTGCTGACTAGGTCCCTGCTGGTTAGCAGGAGTGGCATCCCGGTCTCTTTTGCAATGTGCGAAAATCGGGATTCGGGTAGTGCCGTATCGAGCGGTACGTAGGTGCCGCCTGCTTTTAGCAGTCCCCAGATGGCGATGACCATATCGATCGAGCGCTGGAGCAGAAGTCCCACCGGCACACCCTTGCCGATGCCTTTGGCCGCAAGGAAGTGGGCGACTTGATTGGCCCGCTGATCAAGCTCTTGATACGTGATCTGCTGGTTCTTGAAGATGACAGCAACGCCATGCGGAGTCTCCGCTACTTGTCGTTCCAATAGCTGGGGTAGGGTGAGGTCGTCGCTGTCCATCAATTGTGCTTTCGCGTAGGTCGCTGAGGCATGAGGTTTGCGAGTCCTCAGCGGCCGGTCGGGAGTGTCCAGAAAACACGGTCAGTGCTTCTAATTCCACGTGAAGTTCGTGTCTCGCGGAAACCTCTGTGCTGCCGGTCTAATTAGAGGCCTTTGGTTTCGGTGCGCTTGGCGGTGGTTGTCTCGCCGCAGCGGTGCGTTCGTTACGAATCGCTACGTGTACCCGAAGCGCTTCTATATGCCCCTCCCCGTCGATGCGCTCGCTACGGTTTGCTAGACCTGCCCAGCCGGGAAACATTGTCGTCGGCACGATTGCGGAAGCTCAGAACGCCAGCGCTCCTGCCGTGCAATCGAGATCATTGATCCAGCAATGGTTCGAAAAATTGCATGCTTTTAGCGGTAAGGCAGCCAAGCAGCATGGTGACGGACGCTGCCAATTAGTATTGAGAAGATCACCGACGCGCCGCTGACCAACTGCAGGTCAGCCATCGAGAAGATCCATGTCACTGTTGGCAGGGGCAGTATAGGGCCGATGAACCATTGGCCTGACGGGATCGCATAGCCGGTCGAGCGGAGTCGCGCAGCATTCCACCTGGTTTGCTAGTCAACATCCTTTGGCTAGGACCGTATGTTGAATTTGACTGATCCATGCAGGTTGATCGCAGGCGTATTTGGCGTGCATCTGAACTATCTGTTAGAGTGCGCCGACTATTTGTCGGTCCATAGGTTCGCGCTGACTGGCCAATAAAAATCACCAACCCCGTTTGGCCGCTCTTTCTTGGTCTGCTTTGACGTGGCGGCTTCGATCTTGTTCAGCGACTAAGATCGAACTCGCTGTTCCAGCGCCATGACTAGGCTTGCCCGCATGGTTTGCCTTCGCGCTTGCCTTGTCATGTCTTGCCTGATTTCTATCGGGCTCAACGAACCATTCCAAAATGAACACGAAGCCAGTGGCAACCCAAGCCGGCACCTCGACGCATGCGCCAGGTCCCCGCGCACGAACGGTGTTTGTCGTGCTCGGGACTCTATTTTGCATCGCTGGTTTGAGTTACTCGGTTTTCGGCCTGGGTGATGCATTTCGCTACCCTGACGAGCGTGAATACCAAAATCTTGCCAGCAACCTTGCGGCAATGATTGGCTATTCGCTTGACGGGATAACGCCAACTGCCATGCGCCCGCCCGGCTACGCGTTTCTCTTGGCGCCGATTCACTTCGTAACCGACTCGATCCATGTTGTGCGGTTGCTGCAATTTGCACTGCTTGTCTGGGCCGCTCATCTACTCGCATCCCAGCTTATTCGTTCCGATACATTGTCGCGGTGGGGTGGATCCGTCGCGATGCTTGCGTGCGTCATTGCCTATCCGGTACTCATCTATACCGCTGGCGCATTATTCCCACAGACATGCATATTGTTGAGTCTGGCGATGGCCGTCGTGCTGTTGCAGAGCAAAGATAATTCACGGTTGCTTGCCGCCTTCATTGGTCTCTTGGCCGGGTGGACGGCTTTGATTTCCCCTACGGCACTGACCATAGTGCCAGTTTCTCTCGCCTTTGCTCTGTTAAGCCACCATTGGAGCTTGTCCCGTGTCTGCATCATGGGTGCCGCGATTGTGCTGTTGCTCGGTGGTTGGATTGCACGCAATCAGGTCGTGATGGGGAGGCCGATTGTTTTTTCGACCAATCTGACGTGGAACATGGATATCGCGTCTGGCCGGAGTCGGCCAAACGAGACTGGCTTGACAGACTCGGAGCTGCCGAAAGTATCCCATTTGACAGAATCTGAAGTCCTCAGCCAGTCGGCAAATGCACGCACCGGTGCATCGGAACAATCTGTTCGAAAACGGCGCCCGGCAAACCTTTTCATCAACGGCATCGAACGTCTTACCCAGATCTTTGATGATCCATTGGGCTACCTGCGCAATGTCAGGAGATTCTTTGCGTATCGCAACGATATGCAGACAGCCTCGGAGAACACATCTGTTCGGGAACTCGTGATGTTCGTTACGTACTACCTGCTGTTGTTAGGTGTCCTTGCAAGACTGATGCTTAGTCGTCATCGCCCACTAGCAAGCGCGGAATGGCTGGTGCTTGGGTTGTATCTCTCTACAGCGCTCCTCCATGCACTGGTCTTCACCCGCATCAGATATCGACTGCCGTTTGACTTCCTGCTCTTTCTACCTGCGCTCAATGCCGCCCTGCTGGTGTTCCAACGCTGTCGGCTTGCAATGACGAACCGGCGTGCGGTCCTTTAGCGTAACCGTTGTTGTTATTCTTCAAGCCATGCACCGAATCCAATTGGACCAATTGATTTTCGGATCAAAAACCATCGTGCGATTTGGCACTTATATCTTCTCAAGATGCACGATTTGTTGCGCCGACGCAGAGTAACAGGGGGTCTTGCGGACCATCACAGTCAATCGTTTTGTGCATCGTAATCCAAGGCAGCAAGTGCGAGCGGCAGGCGTGATATCCATTTGCTAGAAAGGCCATGAACCATTTGATCGTTTGCCGTGAATTCCCTCCTGCACGAGGAGGCGGAATTGGGACCTATGCTTTGAATCTGTCCCGTTTGCTTGCCGATCACGGTGAGACCTTGCATGTGGTGACCCAATCCTGTGATGGGGCAGAGCTCGCGCGTGAAGAAGCGTGCGATGGCAAACTTATTGTCCACCGACTCCCGTTCGATGACTGGACGGCATTGCTTGGGCCCAAACCCCACCCCGGGTTGCTGACGAAAACCGAGCGGAAGCTGTTCCGTTCTAGTTTTTCTCCTCAGTGTTTTTCTTGGTCGGCCGCGTTTCTGATCGAGAAGCTGGTCCAGGAAGAAGGGATCGACTTCATCGAAGCTCAGGAGTACGAAGCGCCACTCTACTACTTTCAACTTAGGCGGGCTCTAGGCCTAGGGCCGACGAGACAACCGCCGTGTATCGTTCATCTTCACTCGCCAACCGAGTTGATTGCACGGCACGATGATTGGCAACTCGACAGCCCGTCATTGATCGCTGCGGCACGCTTGGAGGCCTTCAGTATTCACGCCGCAGATGCATTGTTATGCCCCAGCCGGTATTTAGCGCGACAAACAGAGCAGCACTACCGCTTGGCTGCAAACTCTGTTGAAGTGATCCACTATCCGCACTTTGGGGGCGACGGGGTGGATCGTGCCGACGAGGTGTGGAGCGATGGCACAATTTGCTACGTTGGCCGACTCGAAGGGCGAAAGGGCGTTTTGGAATGGATCAAAACGGCAGTGAGCGTAGCTGAGGCAAATCCAACTGTCTGCTTTGAGTTTGTCGGCGAAAACGTGCTTGGTAATGGCCGACGGAGTGGGCGTGCTATTGTTGCTGAGCTAATTCCCAAGCGACTCAGGCGACGCTTCCGTTTCCGTGGGGCATGTCCTCGGGCGGCGATCCCCGGTCATCTCGCCCGCGCACGACTCGCAGTCGTTCCCTCTCGCTGGGAGAACTTCCCTTACACCTGTATCGAAGCCATGCGTTCCGGCACGCCCGTTCTTGCAACAGCAACAGGTGGCATGGCAGAGATGATTGAGGACAACCAAACAGGCTGGCTTTCCGAGACTACGAAGCAACTCACCGAAGCTTTATCCCGGGCCTTAAGCTGTTCTCCTCAGCGACTAAAGCAAATGGGAGATAGCGCCAAGGCATCGATTCGCGAGCTATGTAATCCCCAAGCGATTTTCGAACAACAAATGGAGTTCCGCTACAGGATGACTGATCAGGGAGCGGTTCGGTCTGTTCAGTTACCCGAAGATCTCGATTGGTTCGATCCGGCATTGTTCAAGCAGTCGAGTGCTTGTGTTGATTCCGAATCCATTTGCGATACCACGCAAGTGATGATTGTGAATGATGGCGCCCGAGCAGGTAATTCGGATAACCATCACACTTCGCCGCTGCGGGTTGCGATGGATAGCCCCATTCGAACCGGCATCATCGCGCTGAATAAATTACGTGGCAAAGTTCAACGATTCGTAAGAAGCGTTACAGCCAGGGCACGGCGCTTTTGAAGATCTTACTCATCTCCTTTGAATTTCCATCGGAAACAGGATTTGGAGGCATCGCCACCTACACCTGGTATCAATCACGTGCCCTAGCGAAACATGGGCACGAAGTCCATGTCTTGGCGGGTGCACTGGAGCCCACGCCACTGAGGTCTGCGGAAGTCGATGGCGTGCATGTGCATCGATTTCGAAGGCGGAGCAGTCTTATGCGTGCGTTTGTCGCGTTCGGCGGCAACTCACTTTCATGGACAAAGAAACGGATTGAAAACGCTGTTTCGATGCGCCACGGCATGAAGCAACTCTGTCAAACTCACCATTTTGATATTGTCGAGATGCCTGAATGCGGAGGAGAGGGCGCGGCACTAGGCCACCATGGCATGCCAACTGTGATCCGATTGCATTCACCGTCACAATTGATCATGCCGTTTTATGGCATCGGTAAGATTGACACAAACTTGTGCAGTGCGATCGAGAATCGCGCCATCGGTCGTGCGACCGCTTTTAGTTCGTGCTCACAATTCCTGGCAGATGAGGCGCGGCAAAGAATGGGCATCTCTAACCCGATCGAGGTGATCCCGAACGGAATCGATGTTGCTCTATTTGATGAAAGTGATCAGATCGACATTCGGCATAAATATGGCCTGTCACCAAACAGGCTGATGATTCTTTTTGCGGGTCGGTTGGAGCGACGCAAGGGCATTCATCTATGCGCCGACATATGCATGTCGATTCTCAAGGACTTTGATGTCGACTTCATTTTTGCCGGAGAAGACACTGACGGTTTCTTTGCCCGCGAGCTTCGTTCCAGCATGGACTCAGCGGAAATGAAAGGTGCCGTCTATCACCTTGGAAAGCTCGATATGCGATCGCTGCGATCATGCATGCGCCAGTGTGACGTATTCCTCCTGCCAAGTCTGTGGGAGAATTGCCCCTATTCATGTCTGGAAGCGATGGCGGCGGGTAAGCCGATCGTCAGTTCGGGGCAGGGAGGAATGCCTGAGCTGATTCACGGTGACGAGAACGGACTGCTTGCCACAAGCGGTGATAGCGCGTCCTTTGTATCGCAGCTTCGAAAGCTGTTAGATGATGCTGACCTGCGAAGCAGGTTGGGAACCGCGGCACGTCGGACGGTTGAAGCCTCATTTCATGACAATGGCATCGCGAGGCTGTCTTTGGACCATTATCAATGCGTGATCGACGGCATTGAGTAACGATAAGACAATGATACAGGCCCTTGGAGAATATAGTGACACACGCCCCTGGAGAGTGTCGTGATGGATTATGGAGCTCTGTCGTTGGATCATGTCAACGTTTTGCAAGATCCTGAGCAGTTAGCAATGCTTCTTCAGCTGCAGCGCGATAGGCCTCTCTACAAGCACAAAGACTTTTGGCTCGTTACGCGTCATGCCGACGTTCATGCCGCGCTTCGCGACAAGAGGCTCATCAATCGTGTTTATGAACCCGATCGCGAAGGGGGGCGCTTGTTGCGAGCGCTCAAGAAGATCATTTGGCGAGATCGTGAGCCATCCAAAAAGTATTGGTTTCACTACGCTGATGCTCCGTATCACGCCGACGTTCGAAAGCTCATCAGGGAGGATTTGGTTCGGCAGATGCCCGATCTGCGGCAGATGTTTGAGTCAGTTGCTAATTCGCTTCTCGAAAAAGTCGACTGCAACGATGAGGAATCGATACGAAAGGGATTTGTGGAACCGTTTCCAGCGATGGTAGCCGCGGAAATGATGGGGCTGCCAAGAGAGAAGTGGGGTTGGTTCCACGAATTGTTTAACAACCGTCAAGGGGAGGATATCTCGGAAAGTTTGAATCGCATGCGGTCGATCCTGAGAGAGTGGCTTGCGAGGCCTGGGCAACTTCGTCCTGGGTTGATACGTGCGCTATCTGACGGGTGCGCCGCTGACAATTTGATGTCTGAGGAGGGCTTGCTACCGAATTGTGTTCTATTCGCGCTGGCGGCTTACGTGAATACGCGTCCGCTATTGGAGCAAAGCGTTGGCTACCTGCTTAGGAACCCCAGTGAGATGGACAGGATGCGTCGCGAGCCAGACGTTGTTCCGATAGCGGTTGAAGAGTTCTTACGGTATTTCAGCACCACCCCATTTTGCACCCGACTCTCCACGGCGGACGTTGAAATCGATGGGGGGGTGGTGCCTCAGGGACAATGGGTCAAGTTGGCTCTAGTTGCCGCAAACCGCGACCCCCAAGTGTTTGCCGATCCCGGTCACGTTGATCTAGCGCGGCATCCCAATCCGCACGTTGCACTTGGGGGTGGCACTCATGTTTGTGTTGGAGCCGCAGTCGGCCGTGCGGAGATGCAGGTTTCCCTCGCCTGCCTCGCGCGTCATTTCCGTTAGACTGAAGCTCGTCGGTGTGCAAGACGCCTATCCATCAGCCAAGAGTCAATGTGATGCATGAACGAACCAGCAATTCGACGACCGCTCCGGCAGTGATTGACCCGAACCGTTTGTCGGCGTCAGAGGGTCGGGCGGTCACCTTTCTGAAGTCGCAGATCGGGGCGGGTAACTACGGTTTGAAGTCTCTGGGAAGCGATGGCTCGCCTAATATCAATGACGGCAGAGGGCATGCGTTTTCCTGTTACTTCCTGGCGAGAGCGCTGGACCGTGAGCTCTCGGAAGCTGAGCGATCCATGTTGATCGTGCGCTTCATGTCAGAGGAATACAAAGGGCTGTGGGGGTATAACCCGCCCGCGCCAGACGTTTCCCGTCCACATCGAAAGTTTTTGGTCGACGCGGACGACACATCATTTGTCATTCGTACCTGCCGGCAATTAGGACTGCACAAGTCGTCGATTCGACTGTTCACGTTTCACCGGAAAGGGTGGCCGCGATTTTGGTCGAAACACGGACCGGAGTGGATGCTGGATCGATGGGGGCCGAAGGGCGGATTCCGAACGTTTGCTTCTCGGGTGCGTGCTAGCCTGGTGTTTGAGCCGACGCCCGCCAACAACCTCCAAATTCATCCGGAAGTGAATCTGAATGTCTTCCTTGCGTTGCGAGGGACGGCGTTGGAGAAATCGATCGATTATGAACTGGTTCGAAAATCCCAACACGAAGATGGTCACTGGCATTCCTATTTCTATCCCAGTCGCTACTACGGGACATGGATGGCACTCGAATTGATTCGGGATGAGGCTTCGCTGAAGCCGTTGCGCGATCGTGCCCGCCAGTTTTTGGTGTCTTCTCAGTCAGACGACGGAACATGGGGCGAGCACGGCAATGCGTACGAAACTGCGCTCGCCTGCCTGGCCCTGCAGGCTGCGGGCGAGGCCGAGAGCGTGCTCTCCAAGTCCATTTCCTCCCTGTTAGATTCTCAGTTGGAAGACGGATCCTGGAAGACGGATCAAGACATATGGAGATTCCATTCCGCGGACGATGACATATGGCGTGCATTCGACGCCAACCGAGTGATCACCACTTCGCTGGTGCGTTGTGCTTTGCGGCAACATTCCTACGACCAAGCGAGAGGAAGCGATTAGTGGTGTCTCCTCGACGATCTGCTTCACGGATCGCTGTGTTAGGTTCGCCTCGCGTCTTGCAGGTAGTCACGTTCAGGAGCCTTAGCGTCTTGAACGTTCGGCTTTAGTGAAAGTTGATTTGAAGCGGAATCTCGTTGGAAGAATCTAGAAAATCCAAACATGTTGAGGTTACTCCCATTCTCGTCGGCTAGCAGACGTCAACGCAGCAAGGTCGTATTTCTGCATGCTCCAAAGACCGGTGGAACTACGTTCTCGCGAGTGCTTCAGCGTATATATGGAGAGTCCTACAGGTTCTTCGACGATGAAGCTGCTGACGTTTTCGCCAGGCATCTTGAAGCCGACGAATGCACGGAAGTCCACATTACGCGGAAAGGAGACCAGCTGACCTGGGGCACGAAGAACATCATGCAAGAGTCCAATTGGCGACTCTTTAACGGGGTGAAAGTCTTCGTGATGTTTCGTGAGCCGGTTGCGCACTACATCTCGAGCTTCTATCACTCGAAAAAGTTTGGCAAGACACTCGAAAAAACGGCGGCATGGCATCAGTTTCATCCCGACACGTTGGATGAGTATTTGGAGCTCCCTCGAACCAGGAACATCCAGATAAAATTCCTACTGGGAATTGTGCCAGGAGATGAGACAGCGCTTACCGAAGCGCATCTTGAGCATGCGAAGCGGTTGATTTCCACGGTAGGCGTCAAGGTGGGCATTCTCGAGCGATACAGTGAATCACTCCACCTCTTCGAGAATGTGACGGGTGCTAAGATCCCGCTCGGGGTCGTCGTGGTCAGGAACAAGAATCGGGTGCCCCAGGCGGAAAGGGTCATAGACGATGCCACCAGGCAGCGGATTCAGGCTATGAACGCCCTAGATCAACAGCTGTACGATTACGCGGTAAAGGTCTTTGAGGACCAAATCGCTGGCTGTGGCCCTTGCCCTCGGTACCGGTATCTTTCGGAGAACTCAGTCTTCGTTCGCTGCAGGGATTGGATTTCTACTTTGCTGACGCGCAAAGCCTTGCAGCGATGAATCCACTCAAACAGATAGTCAGGTCCGACAACTGGTTCTCGTGGAAGATTCCGCCGCTGCTTGCGGTGGCCTACGCATCGTTCCTTGTCAATGGAACAGGTTTCATCGCCGCGATTCAGAGCCTTGGCTTGATTCTCGTCTGCATCGCATCCGTTGCTTCCTACGGGCATATCATCAACGACGTCTTCGACATTGAAAGTGATCGACAAGCCGGCAAGCCGAATGTGATGGCTGGTATGAAATCATGGCAGCGTGCTTGCTTGTGCTTAGCCAGCGTCATCAGTGGATTCGGTTTGTTGCTGCTGCCGGGTCGTGATTGGTTGGCAATCGCCGTGTTGCTGGCGAACTACCTGCTGCCAACGATCTACGCCGCGCCACCGCTGAGGCTCAAAATACGTGGATTTTTGGGAGTCCTCAGCGACGCCCTCGGCGCGCACTTGATTCCGACTCTGTTCGTCTTGGTCATCGTTGGTTTCGTCCAGGATGCGGCATCACCAATCGAGGTCGGGATCGCAGTTTCGGCACTGGTGTGGTCATTATTCCTCGGATTACGAGGAATCATCGTGCACCAGATACTCGATGCATCCGGTGATCTTCGAAGTAACGTCATCACCTTCGCCGGTCGGCAGTCACGCGGAGCGCTCCGCCGACTGGTGCTGTGGTGCTTCTTCCCGTTGGAGGTCATCGCCCTGTGCGTATTCGTAGGTTTGTTGATTCCATGTTCCTGGATTCTGGCATCCGTGACGAGTGTCTACATCTTGTTGGAATGCGGCAAGGTCCGATCTGGTCTGGCAATGCCGGTCTTCTATGAGGCATCGGAGAGTCGAGAACGTTACGTGCCGCTGCTGAACAACTCGTTCTACGAGCTCTGGTTGCCTTGCTCACTGATTCTTGAGCTGTGCTTCATGAATCCCGAGTATTGCATCATTGGATTGATCCACCTCTTGTTCTTCGGTAGCCTGATTGTTTCGAGAGGGTTGCTTTTAGCCGGAACGGTCTGGCAGTGGATCGTCCGTGTGCGTGACCGCGGAATAAGCGGACTTTGAGTGCGGCAAAACATCTTGGCGATTGCTCAAAGTTGGAACATTCGTGTCTTAATCGGTGCCGGTCTGGCCGCCCTTGGATACTTCATTTCCTGGTGGTTTGAATCGGACCGTCTCTCGAATCCATGGCTGCTCGTCCTTCTGGTGGGGACGGTTCTATATTGCATCGTCCGCGGCTTCTTCGGGTGCTACATCTTCGCTCAGTGCAAGCACGGCGAGTGGACGGAAGCGCCTGACGGCTTGAGTGTCGATGTCTACGTTCCCGCCTATGACGAGGCGGTGTCGCTCGTCGAGGAGACATTGCAAGCGGCGAAGGCAATGCACTATCCGCATCGGACCTTTCTTCTGGATGATGGCGGGCGACCTGAACTGGAGGCGCTCGCACAGAAGTTGGATGTTGGGTATCTGCGGCGGCGAACGAACCAGGATCATAAGGCTGGCAACGTCAACAACGCTCTGGAGCAAACGTCGGGCGAGATCGTCGCGATCTTCGATATCGATCATATACCGTTCGAGGACTACCTTCTCCGATCGCTCGGCCCTTTCGAGGATGCTGAGATTGGCTTCGTCCAGGTCCGCCTTGACCACTCCAACGGAGCAGAAAGCTTCGTGGCCAGTGCAGCGGCGGAGCGCAACGACGGTTTCTTCGGCGCACCTATGCATGGGATGCTTGGCTGTGGATGCCCACAGAAGTTCGGCAGCAACTGCCTGATTCGCCGTTCGGCGCTCCAGCGGATCGGTGGCTACAAGCCGGGCCTTGCGGAGGACCTTCACACCTCCCTCCACCTGCATGCAGACGGTTGGCGATCCTCTTACGTTTCGGAATCACTCGCGAAGGGACTCGAGCCGGTCGAATTAAGCGGGTTCTTCATCCAGCAATACAAGTGGGCGCATGGTGTCACGTCGCTGCTGCGTGATGTGTATCCGCGGTTGATTACGCGGTTCGATTTGAAAACCAACATCTGTTACGCCTGGCGATTGACTTGCTTTCTCGCTGGTCCGGTCGTCGCCCTGTGCATTGTGATGACGTCGATCATTCTGTGCTCAGGATCGGAAGTCATGATGACTGGTTACGCCGACTACATGTTCCACGCTGCGCCGCTGGTGATGGTCATGTGGTTGGTGATGGTCGTCGCGTCGAAGTCATTCGCTTCCGATTCCATCAAGCGTGAAACGCGGATGCCGATGGCGGGGATGTTGCTGGCGTTTGGCAGTTGGCCTGTCTTTACGCAGGCTTTTATCTCTGCAGCGCTTGGTTTGAAGGCAACGTTTGTCGCCACGCCAAAGAAGAGAGGGGGCACTGGGATTAAGCTTATACTTCCCCAGATTCTCGCAGTTTTGGTTCTGGCGTCCGCGATGATTCGTGGCCTGTCAGTGAGAGTCGATCTGGCCACGATGTGGGTTTGTATTGTTGCCGGGATGTTGATCATGATGCATTCCGCGGTGTTCTGGGCCTTCTGGAGCGAGCGCATGCAAGGGAAGGTAGGGGCCGATCCAGGCGGTGGTGGTGAGGAATGACCCTCGCTGGAATGCGCTCTTCTTCTCGGTCTGTTCGTCGTGGTTCGAGCTGAACCCGGAGCGCTGACGACGATCGAGGCGGGTTGCTTGAGGTGATAAGGGGCAGGCTTTTTTTTCACGGCGACTTAGCAGTTGCGCGTCGTTGGACTGCACTGGCATGGGCCATTTGCAGTCGAGGGTAAAGCCTGTGCACCGCATTCCATCTATACGGGCGATAGTCCGCCTTTCTTTTGATGTAGATGAGTATAATTGGCTGGCGTAATATCTATATTGGACTATTCAATCATCGCTACGGAAACACCGTGACAAGGTCAGTGAAGAGCAGCATGCAGGAACAAGGCAAGAAGCAAGTGGAGGCGAAGCATGTTGTGATCATTGGCGGTGGGCCCTCTGGTCTAACCGCTGGTTATGAGTTGGTTGATGCCGACGTGCCGGTGCAGGTGCTCGAGAAGCACTCGATTGTTGGCGGCATTGCTCGGACAGAGTCTTACAAGGGATTCATGTTCGATATGGGCGGGCATCGTTTCTTCTCGAAGTCAGAAACGGTGAATAACTTTTGGGACAAAATGCTGTCCGATCGCTTTCTGATCAGACCTCGGCAGTCACGTATCTATTACCGACGCAAGTTCTTCGAGTACCCGATGCGCGCAGCGAATGCGTTTCGCAACCTCGGTTTGACTGAGTCTTGCCTGATCATGCTCAGCTGCCTTCGGTGGAAAGCCTTTCCGTACAAGCAGGAGAAAACGTTCGAGCAATGGGTGACCAATCGCTTCGGGAAGCGTCTCTATAAGACGTTCTTCGAGTCCTACACCGAGAAGGTTTGGGGCATCAGCTGCAGCGAATTAAGCGCCGACTGGGCCGCGCAACGAATCAAAGGTCTTTCGCTGAAAACAGCTGTCCTCACTGCTTTGGGGAAGAAAGACAAGGGCATCAAATCCCTCATTGAATCATTTAAGTATCCTGAGAAAGGTCCTGGAATGATGTGGGAGGAGGTTGCGTCTCGAGTTGACGCAAAAGGAGGCAAGGTTCATCTGAATGCTAATGTGACTAGTATTCAGAGAGAGGGTAACAAGATCTTGAGTGTCGAATCCGGTGGTCCGGCGGCTCAAGGATCTATTGTTCATTCTGGCACTGATTTCATATCGAGCATGCCGTTGTCTGAACTCGTCCTGAGAATGGATCCGCCTGCCCCGGAGAATGTGAGGTTGGCAGCCGAACAACTTAGCTACCGAGACTTTTTAACGGTGGGTTTGGTGGTGAACATCCCACACGTGTTCAGCGATAACTGGATCTACATACACGATACGAACGTCAAGGTCGGCAGGGTGCAGAACTACAAAAACTGGAGCCCGCATATGGTCCCTGAAGAGGGTCAAAGCAGTCTGGGCTTGGAGTATTTCTGCAATGAAGGAGACTCCATTTGGAACATGCCAGATGATGAGTTGGTCGAGCTTGGTAAGCGAGAAATGAAAAGTCTCGGTTTGCTAGAAGTTGAGGATGTTGTTGATGGGTGTGTGTTCCGGGTGGAAAAATCTTATCCGGTGTATGACTCAACTTATAAAGAGCATCTGAAGGTGCTGCGTGAGTTCATTCAGGGGTTTGAGAACTTGCAAACCATTGGGCGAAATGGCCTGCATCGATACAACAATCAGGACCATGCAATGCTTACCGGAATCATTGCGGCCGGTAATATCCTGAATGACGAGCAGATTGATGGGTGGGCCGTCAACGAAGACAGGCAGTATCACGAAGAGATCTCGAGTCAGGGACGAAATAGTGAGTCACCAGTCGCAAAGACGACATCTCCCGCAGAAGCTCCTGCGACGTCACCCCCAGCAGCAGAGTTGACGTAAGGTGAAGCGGATTCGACCTGATGCATCACAGGAAAGTGGTCTTGAGGTCTCCTCTCCGTGCTTGGGATGTTCACGGTTGGGCATTCCTTTAGCTACCGCTGGGGATTGAAATAGCATCGTGGTTAAGGGCGGCACCGTGCAGCAATTCAGCCAGACGCCGGGAGATCATTCTTCTGTAGACGTCTCCGTTGTTGTGCCAGTGCATAACGGTGAAAAAGATATTGAGCAGTGTCTTGGCAGGATCCGGGATTCCGCTGGTTGCAGTTTTGAGCTAATTGTCGTCAATGATGCGTCGACGGATCAAACCGCGAGTATTGCGGCGGCTATGGCGAATCATGTCATTACGTTGCATGAGCAAAGTGGGCCAGCTGCTGCTCGCAATCGAGCGGTTGAGGATTGCCGCGGTGATATCGTCGTCTTTGTGGACTGCGATGTCATGGTTTCGAAGGACACGCTTCGTTCTCTCAGAGATCAGCTCGAGGAGAATCAATGGGCGGCCGTCTTTGGGTCGTATGATCGTTACCCCAAGGTTCGCAATCTGATCTCAGTCTACAAGAACCTGATGCACCACTACTATCATCAGCGATCCGAGCGCGAAGCGCAGACGTTTTGGAGTGGTTGTGGCGCAATAAGAAAAGCAGTGTTCAAAGAGATGGGCGGTTTCAACCAGGCATTCGCACGGCCAAGCATTGAGGATATTGAGCTTGGAATGCGTGTCTCGGAGGCTGGCTATGCCATTGGTTCCGTGCCAGAGATCCAAGTCCAGCACACCAAGCGATGGACGCTCAAAAACTTGGTTTACACTGATGTGTTCCTGCGAGGAATTCCTTGGACCCGGTTGATGCTACAAGCTGGGTCGATTCAAAATGACTTGAATGTAAGTCGTTCTCAGCGTGCTTGTGTAGTCATCGCTGGTCTGACCGTTGCCGTGTTTGCAGTGTTGGCGTTCTTCCAGCCGCTGATTTCCATCTTGCCGCTGCTTGTTGTTGTTCTGTTACTGCTGACGGATCGGGTCACTGCGCTCCCAGCTATTAGGGCGTTTGCTTTGTGGGCTGGGGCAACCCTGTTGTTGTCCCTTGTCGCATTCAGCCTTGTTTTGCAGCCTCTGGTCGCATGGGTGTTCGTTGGAGTGTTGTTGATCGGTCTGATTACCCAGAAGAGCCTGAGGTTCTTGATGAGCGCGGGAGGGCTGCCCTTTGCAGTTCTGTGTATGCCGCTACATCTTACGTACTATTTGTACAGTGGGTTTGCTTTCGCTGCAGGTACTGCACTTCATCTCCTTGGCGTCCCGTTCTATAAATCGTTAGGCAAGGAACAGTAAAGTGGTGAGGTTGCGGTCGCCCTCGGGCTTGCGGCAATGTATG
>CBFIIO010000032.1:0-29015 GCA_965662465.1 Planctomycetota bacterium
GCTGCCAGGGCGAACCTTAGCGCTCGCCTTGGCTGTCGTTCTTTCCGCCGTCCTTTGCGTCGTCCTCTGCGTCGTCTTCTGCGTCGTCTTTTTCTGGGCCAGCAAGCTTGAGCGTGTCGATCCAGGCCTTGAACTCAGAGTCGAGTTTCTCCATGTCGATGCCTCGGAATGCTCGTTTGCGAACGTCTTCGTAGTTGCTGTCGTTCTTAACGTACTTGACGAAGTTCGGGATGATCTTGGCGTATTTCTTATTGCCTGAGTGCAGTAGGAATTGGCAGAAGGCCCAGCCCTCTGCGTAGCAAACGCTGCCGTTTGCATAGAACTCGTTCTTCGACATGGTGATCAGCTTTTCGACCTCGATGTAGCGATTGCGGCGAACAGCTGCCTTGAGCACCATCAGGCGACCATCGTTGAGTCGGCCGAGCTGAGCCGGAATCTTGCGACCGCTGACTTCTTTCGGCGCTGCCGTGTAGAAGTAATCGCCCATGCCTTCATTGATCCATGATGGCAGCGGCGCAGTAAGAGAAACCGTGTACCACGAGAAGTACTGGTGCCAGCCTTCGTGTGCTGCACAGCCGAGCAGGTCCATCTTCATCATGTCGCTGAGGCGATCCATTCGGCGTCGTGCTGCTCTAGAGAGCTTGCTGCCGGTGGTGGGGCCATCGGCTTTTTTCTCGTCACTCCACTTACCGGTGTCGTAGCAGACCATCTCTCGCTCACCGCGGCTGTAATATGCAGCAGAACTCGGTGGCGCGCCGTATTTCAGATAGGAGCTACGATCCTTGAATAGTTTGATGACCTGCTGCTTTGCGCCGTCTTTGCCAGGTCGGAACATGCCGCGGTAGACCTTGTTCATCACTTCCATATGACTTCCAAGTCGCTTGGCTTTTTTCGGGCCGCACTGCGACTGGATCTGGTAGTTGCGGGTTCGGTGCAGAACCCATCCATCAGGCGTCTTGGCCTTGGTCCATGGTCCAGCTTTGATATCGCCCCGCCGCCGCTGCGCGGATAGGTCGCCGGCAAACAGGAGCAGGATGGCAAGGGAGGCAAGTAGGGTCCGCATGGAGAGGGGGCTTGATGTCGGCAGGTTGCGATCCGGCACATCTTGATGCGCTTCCGGGATCACAGGTCAGTCGCTATGGAAATCTACCGTGGCCGAACGAGATCCAACTACGTCGCAAGAAGTTCAGAGAATTGGGGGCTGGTCAACAATGGTGCCCTGGTCTGGTCTAAGTCTTAGGCTGCAAAGTACTGCCGTAGATGAGTTTACTGGCTTGCCGAAAATCGTCTCGCGTAGCGCAAGATGGGCCTCTCAATGATCCAGTAGGAGGCTGTTGCCACTGCAAAGGTGAGCATCACGGCGATGCCTACCTGGCCGGCGGTTCGGCTGGGATAGAGTAGCCAGTGGTAGATCGGCAGGTGGTAGAGGTAGAGTCCGTAGCTAATGCGTCCGATGGCGCGTAGCGGCGCGAGAGACAGTAGCCGTGCGGGCGAGCCGAGTCGTTTTGGTGGTGTGAGGCACCATAGGAGGATGCCGGTAGCGAAAATTGCCGACTGGATCCGCAGGCAGATGGGCATGATCTCGATCGGCCACCACTGCACTTCGAGGTAGAAGACTGGCACGATGATAAACCACAGATGGGGGTGAATGATCAGCCCAATCGCGGTCAGCAGCATGCCGATGCGAAGCATGCGTTGCGGCTGTGCTCGTAGCCAAGTTTCGCCGTAGGCTACCAGGGCGCCAGCAGCAAGCGTGCCGAAGCGGATCGGCGAGAGCCGTTGTAGCGCTGTGTCGCGAAACGATTGCGGCATCGTTAGGCAGATCGAGAACCCCAATACGATTGCCGTCGGAATCAGGATCCAGGTTAGCGTTCTGCGGCTAGCGGTTGGCGAGAGCCAAGCGACTGCCAGTGGCCACAATAGGTAGAAGTGTTCTTCCACGCAGAGGGACCAGATGTGGCCGAGTGGGTCGCGCTCGATCGTCGCTCCGAAGGTGTCGCGAAAATTGCTGAAGTACAGCACGGCCCAGCCGATATTTTCGCTGGGCTGTTGGAACGCCATCACGGCGAGCAGCAGGTAGTAGATCGGGAAGATCCGCAGCACCCGGCGCAGTAGAAACCACCGCACCGGTTGGCCCCGCTCGCGCTCCTCGAGCAGGATGCGTGTGATCAAAAACCCGCTCAGCGCGAAGAACAGTTCGACGCCAAGATTGCCGGGCATCACCAGCCAGTGCGCCCAGCCAAGCCATTCAGGGTAACCGGGTGTTGCTAGCGGTATGTGGCACCACAGGACCATTAGGACGGCAATTGCGCGTAGTCCGTCTAGGCTCGGGATGTGGCGGGGCATATAGCGACGTTCTGGATAGCTATGGCAGTGGAGCTGGTAGCGGTTGCCTACCAATACCAGTCTACCTCAGATACACCTAGCAGTAGATAGTGTGCTGTGGGTGGAAGTTAGCGGCGCTGATGGTTTGGCGACAGGGCGTGATCGACGGCATCTTTGGCGCACTCAAGTCGATCCTGGCAGACATTGCGACGGTGTTGAGCTATTGCCGATAGAGGCGCGCGGTGTGATCAAGCGAAGCAGGCGAGGCGGATGGCTTCGCCGGCCGCTGTGGCGCCGATCACTTTTTACGTAACGCGGCTTGGATTGCAGCGCGTAGTGGTTCTCCATGCAGGTTGCGCGCCGCGATTTTGCCATCTCTACCTATCAGTATCGTGAAGGGGATACTGGTTACGTCGTATTGCTGGGCAACTTTGGCCTGCCAGTGCATGCCATCACAGACATGTCGCCAACGCATACCGTGTTCGACAATTTTGGCTTCAAACTTGGCTCGCTGGGTTTCTCGGTCCAGTGAGATGCCAAGGACTTCGAAACCTTGGTCTTCGTATTCGTCATAGGCCGCCAAGATGCTTGGCACCTCTTTCATGCATGGAATGCACCAAGTCGCCCAAAAGTCGATGAGTACGACCTTGCCTTTGTATTCATGCAGGTGGACTTGCTTGCCCGCAATATCATCAATGGCCAGCGGGATAGGATTACTGCCAATAGACAGCTTGGCAGAGGTCATCTTGTCGCTTGCCAGTTTGCCGTATGTGGTATTTGGATAGGAATCCACGATCTTCTGGAGAGCTTCTTGATAGCGGGCTTCGTCCTTGGGTTTTTCCAGGCGAGCCAAGCTTGCTTTGCCCATGAGCAGCTCAGATTTTTGCTCGTCGTTTTTGGCCAGTGCTTCTGTCTCAGCCATCAGTTGGTTGGCCCATTCGAGGTCTTTCATGCCAAGCTTAAGCTGTATGACAAGGTCTACCTTGGCGGTGATTGTCTTCGCACTGTCTGACATTTTGCGAAGGATCTTGGCTTTTGTGCCAGGTAGTTTCAGGCGTGCTGCCGAGCGTGCAGCAATGAGTCCAGCTCCTTCTTGGCCGGCAAGTGGCACGAAACTATCAAGGGCGATTCGCGCTGCATCTAAATACGCAGGATTGCGCGACGCCATGAAGCCTAGTTTGAGGCGGATCCGGTTGCCTTCAGATGACTTGCCATGAGCACGCAAGAACTTGGTCATCTCAGCGACATGGATGTCATTGGCCTTCGTCAGCGCCGCTTGGTCGTCTTTGTCGATTGCCTTGACGCGGTTAGAGTGACGCGCGTTGAGCTCTGCTAATTGGGTAGATGCGCTTGCAGCTGTTTGGTTCGAGTCCGTTTTGCGGTCGTTGCCAGGGATTTGGCAGCGCAGGCTGCTTAGCAGGAGAATCGAGGCCGCCAGGAGGATGGTCATGCGCATCATAAGGGCGTTAATATAGCCTGTTGACGCTGTGGATCTCCACTAGATCGAGTCCTTGCACATCGATCTTCGTGGGGCGAGCACCCACCGCACGAGCCTTGCCGGGTTCGCTGTGTGGCAGCGTGTTGGCAAGAGCGCTTGCAACAACAGGCTCGTTTGCGATCGCGACCTGCTTGGTTGGTCGCTTCAGGATCCGGGTTGTTACGAGCCAGTGTCTGCTGGCGTGTCTTTCTTGATCCAACTTTTATCGAACTTTGGGTTCGCGGTTAGCACATCGCAGGTGCTACAGACCGACGGGTAGTCCTTCGCGTTCATCTTGCGCCGGAACTCGCGATACTTGTCACCATTCCAGATCTCCGTCATGGAGTTGTCGTTGACGTTGCCCATGAGTAGCTCGCGAGGGCCGCGGCAGCATGGATAGACTTCGCCGTTTGGCTCGATCTTCGCGTAGTTACTGGCCATCGAGCAAAAGTGCGGGAAGCGGTCACGTACTTCGTCGACCATGATCGAAAGCACTTCCGGTGTGATTTGGCGCGCCATCGGCGCCCGCGGTACGACCGAGCGCCGGTAGGGGTCGTCCATGTCGACGTGGAAGATCATGCCGCGTTCCTCTGCTCGCTTGCAGGCTTTGTCGAATGATGCGCAGATCTGTTCTTCGGTATAGGCTGCGAAGACGTTTTGGTCGCGGCAGCGAACTGCGTTGTCCAGCATCGGTTGGATGCGGAGGTCGCAACCAGCCTCGACGGCGCCAAGGTCAGCAACGAAATCTACCAGCTCGTCAATGTGTTCGAGGTTGTCTTTGACCAGCACCGCTACAAAGCCAACCGGGACGCCGCGCTCAATCGCAATCTTTAGGATGTCTTTGACGTTGGCGACAACGGTTTCGAAATTGGCTCGATCGCGCAACATCTCAAACACTTCTTTGCGCGGGCTGTCAAACGAGATCCACAGCTTGTGAACTCGATCGGCCATTTCTGCAAACTTTGCCCCAGTGAGCAGCGTGCAGTTCGAATACATGTTGAGGAAGACTTCGTGCTCCCGGCACTTCTCGAGCACAAGCGGGAAGTTCGCTAGCATCGGTTCGGATAGCGCCGAAGGTGTCCAGAGGGTCATTTCCGGCAGGATCTCGTCAAGCAGTTTGACTGCGTCGGCTTTCTTCATCACTTCTACCGGCAAGCCGTCTGCTTGTTGGCACATGATGCATCGCAAGTTGCAAACGTTGTTAGGAGCGAACTCCAACCACGCTGGCTTCGAAGTCCACTCTTCTGCTTCCGTCGCGAGATCAGCGATCACGGAGTAGTAGTTGCGAAGTTCTCGGACGATCTTAGTCATTGTAGGATTTCTCCGACGGCAATCAGGCAAGCGAGGTT
Source organism: Planctomycetota bacterium (assembly GCA_965662465.1). Lineage (GTDB taxonomy): Bacteria > Planctomycetota > UBA1135 > UBA1135 > UBA2386. The sequence continues at coordinate 5,152 of CBFIIO010000032.1, forward strand.
GCTTTGCATGATAGCCATACTATCGGTGGTTGTGGCTTCTTAGCTCTTACTTCCTCAAAGCGCCGATGCTAAGGCCCATTCCAGTCATGCTGGCTAATGCTGAGTGACCTGATGCTGCTGTTTACGAGGTCTGTCCGATCGGTAGAGTGACGTTCTATGGATTTAGGACGCAAGATTTCTGGCTTGATGCTCTACGGGATGGCGATTGATTTAGCGCATGCCGACACAGGGCAATGATTTTCAGGTGCGTCAGTAAGGTCCGCCACGCCGGGCAGCATGACGGCGAGTGTTGCAACTACGTTGACGACTTGCGGCCAAGAAGCCGTTCGGCTCGCGACCAAACCTGTAGGGCGTCTAGGCCATTATTCAGCCATCCAAATGTGATGCAGTATGCTCGGTCATGGTTTCCAGAGTGATGCCGTGCATGTCGTTCGTGCGTGAGGATTAGGCCGGTCTTTTGTAGTAAAGCAGGTAGTCGTGGTGGCTCATGCATGTGTGCCCATCGATGGATTACGTTGGTCGCTACGACTCCAATCAAGGCGCTAATGAGAGCTCCTGTGCACAAGATTTTTGGCAGCGACGGCGACTGCAAATCTACTAAGTGGTAGCTCACGATCAGTATCGGGCATGCCAACACCGCGGTATTGCCAGCGAGCTCCACAAATCCATGTCGCACCATTGCTAGTGGGTCGTCGTGATGCTCCCGAAATGGCGCGATGAAGGTCGGACCGACTAGCGGTGTAGATTCGTCGCCAAACCGATCGCCCAACCAATGCGCAATCCCGGAGATCAGGTCTGCGGTTAGGTAGCCGATGCAGATGCCGAAGAACAATACACAGCCGTCGAGTAGCCCATCCATCCCCAGAGTGATTCGGAACAAGAAGCAGGTTGCATAGGCTGCAAAAGCTAACAGTGCACCCAATTCGAGCAGTCGGATACCAAGCGGCCGTGGGACAGGTGACGCCATTGCAACACCATTTGGAGCGTAACGGATCTGCCTTGTCTAGCGTTTCGCCTGATTGATCGGTTCTTTGCCAGGCAGGTTCTGTTGCTCCGGGTGCTGCAGGGAGCACGTGTTGCTCTGGCCCGTGTCAATGATGTCGCAGCACGACCGTCCTTACGTTGGCGCCGAAGTTCTTCAGCCATAATGCAGGACTTCGCTGCGTTTCTGGGGAAGGGCCGCTGGAGATTGCGTCTTGTTGCCCGAGTGGCGTGCTCTGTTTGGCGGAGCGGATTCGATATTCCAAATTTGACCTGTTATGGCGGCCAACCGCAACTAGCGGTTGGTATGCCCGTAAGGCGCAATGGCATCAGCTTATTGCGTCGTTGCTTCTCACAATGAAGAGGTTTGGAGATGTTCTAAGTTTGGTCTACGTGTCGCGCACCATTTCTTCTAGTAGGCTTATGTTCGCGACTCCCTCTGCAACTACTGCTCTCTAATCCGTCCGCACGGCAACTCTGTGAATCATTCTTCGCTTCTCTTCATCACGCTTTCGATCCTGACCTGTCCCGATCTGTCAGCGCAATATCGCTATACACAGCAGGCTGGATTGATCTCTGGTCCGACGGTGCGTAGCGAAGGTTGCGTCATGGCTGACATCGATAGGGATGGTGATCTAGATGCGGTGTTTGCTAACGGCTATGTGCTGTCCATCAACGGGCAAGCGATTCGGCCGACAATACTCATCAACAAGATTGATCAGGGTCTAGGGTTCGTTGACGAGTCAACACCACGCATCCCAACTACGGCCATTCGTGGAGCATTAGTCGTCGCATTTGATATCGAAAATGACGGCGATCTTGACTTGTTCTTCGCGTGCAATGGCAACAGCCAGCAGCGTCTCTACGTCAATGACGGCAACGGCAACTTCACAGACGAGTCGGTTCAGCGGTTTGGCAACCTCAACCTGTACGTAGCTGGTTGTGCGTATTGCGATATTGATGAAGACGGTGACTACGACCTGTTCATGAATGATGAGCGCAACAACGGCCAACTTAAGTTGTTCCTGAACGATGGCTCGGGCAACTTTACGAATGTCACTGCTACCCACATTGTCTCGGCCCCAAAGAGTAATCAGCAGGACGTGGTGCTCGCGGATGTCGACAACGACTTCGACATTGATGTCATCAATGTCGGTAAGTCGTCGGGTCAACAAATATTCTTTAATGACGGCACTGGTCACTTCCCAACCGTCACGACCTCGCTGCTGCCGGCTGGTGGAAGCCTAAGCTACGAGGCCGAAGCGGCAGATCTTGATCATGATGGTGATCTCGACATCGTGATGCTGTCGGTATCGGGCACGACCGATTCCGTCCTACGGAACAATCTGGTCCCAACCGGTACGCTGTCTTTCTCTAATTTGACGAGTGCGCTCGTTGGCAATGGTCAGGACGACAACGAGTGGGCGCTTGTTGATGCGGACAACGACGGCTGGCTAGACCTGATCAACGGCTCCTTGACCTATAGCTCTGAGAAACTCTACATCAATAACGGGTCGTTTGTGTTCACTCGCCAGAGCGGGCTTAGTGGGTTCTCGCCAGTTAACGATCCAACCCTCGATGTAGCCGTCGGCGACATCAATGGGGATGGTGTATTTGACGTCATTACCGCTCAGGGTGAGTTTGGCTCGTTTGTTAACCGCGCCTACTACGGCACTGGTCCGGCTGATACGCAGCCGCCTCGGTTTGTGCATATCGAGCAATTGCCGGCAGTCTCCACATCACCAGATGGTTGGGTTGTGCACGCTGTGATTCAGGACTCGATGGTCGACGACGGCGAGACTTCGGTTGATTCGGCTAGGATGGATTGGACGATCAACCATGCTGCGGGCGTTACAGTCGGGAGTACGCCCCTTCGTTTCTTGGGTGGCTTGATGTTTCGTGCTGATCTGATCCCACCGGCGGGTTTGATCACGAACGGTTCAACAGTCAGTTTCACGTTGACTGCAAGTGATCGCGAAGGGAATCGCACGACGTCGCCGGGCCAGACTTTTAGCGTCTGCGGGTTTCAAAAGTATGGCTTAGGTCTCGCAGGGATTAGCGACTCATTAGAGGGGGCGGGTACGACCGGCCCTGGCGATTCGCCGATAATCTCATGGAGTGGGGCTGCTAACACGACGGGATTGCTAGGTCTCGCCATTGGCCCAGATCAGGTTGCCGTGCCTCAGGGCTACCTGCTATTCAGCCAAGCGAACATCATTGCGCTGGTCCCCATTGCCACCAATAGCCTAGGGACCGGTCAGTTGGCAATCCCGATACCGCCACTGCCTGCGCTCGCTGGGCTGCACGTTGCCATGCAGGCAGTGCTTAGTCCGCCGCTAACGCTCAGCAACGGCTTGTCGCTGGTGATCTGTCCCTAACGTGCCGTGGTGACTTATCGACGTTGGGCTTCGGCACGCTGCGAGGATTCTCGCAGTGTTTCGAATACTACGCGATCGCCGTGTTTTGCAGTGACCATGCGAATGGCGTTGATGACTCGATAGACGTAGCGTGCAGCGGTCTCTTGGTGAAATCCAATGTGCACAAACCGATCCTGGCTGTCGCCAAGTTCGGCGATTGCATTGCTGATATGGTCCGCCATCTCTTCCGCGGTGACGTAGTCAGCAAGTGCGCCAGTGTCAGGCATCTCCAGAAGGTCGCCCGCTCTAGTCTTGATGATGAAGGGTTGGGTTCGGCTCGTGACGTTCGGCCAAATTTCACGCATCATTCTTGGCAGTTCGTAGTCATCTAGCTCGTTGTGCCATTTGGTGTCGGTTGCCGAAGAGTCTACCAAGAAGCCCTCGCGGCGTATGGCTTCGCGAACATGTGGACCAGCTAACCACGCACCGGCACGAAACGATGTGCCCAGTTCTAATCCATTGGCTGTAAGGATCTCTTTTGATTTGCGAACGATCGCTTGGAACTCATCCGTCTCGTAGGCCTCGACGGATATTTCGTGTCCTGAATCATGTAACCCAACTCGCATTCGACGGCCGTTGCCCCAGATGGTCGGCTCACTACGAAAGGTGACGCCGGAAGCTTCTACTAAGGATTGCCAGGGGTGGATATGCAGGCCGATTTCATCCTTGGGCAACACAACCGCAAGCATCTGTTCGGTGATCTTTGCTGGATTCGCATCCGGCTTGGTGAAGTAGGCCGCGTTCAAGAAGTGTGTCAGCGGCACTTGCGGGTGTGCATTTCGCAGGTTTGCGAACGCCTGCAAGTTTACTGCTGAGATCTCTCTACCTTCCCAGTCGACGCTGATAGCAACCCGTACACGGGGCTGATGGAAGACGCATCCTGCGAGCAGAGACACGACACAGACGGCAAGAGATCGGCGCATAGCTATGGTGATCTATAGGGGGCAGGTCGTTCCGTCGCAATCGAGTCGTAGGCGATAGCGATATATGGAGCTTCGTCGCGAAACAATCACGCCAAACAATCACAGGGGAGAACGCGCCAACGCCGGTGTTGTTCGCGATCGATCGTGAGATTCTTGGTGGCTGCTATATCTACGGCACGGATGTCGAGGACGGCGCCGTCAAACTTTAGATGTCGATGCTCACGATGCGGACCTTGACGCCATCAAGGGTTAGTCGAAGTGATACGGCCGGTGTATGCAAGATGCCGTTTGTGCTGGGGCCGAGGGCCGTTGCGCCGAACTCTCCTTGCTGCAGAGACCTGCCACCGCCGGATTTGAAAGGCAATGTATTCGCCAAAACTGTAGTCGAATCGCCAGTTTCTGCAGTTACTTGCAGGTTGCCGTCTGGGCCTTGCTCGATGGCGCTCGGTGACAGCAGCATCTCGGCAGCCTCGTCATATCGTGCGTGATAGAGGTTGCCGATAAATTGTGAACGTAGGCGCCTAGGTCGATCAAGGCGGTGGGCGGTTGCGGCGCATCCGGCGATTATCGCAATGGCTATAAGGGTGATCTTTGTTCGTTTTGACATTGGTATGCAGTTCTGCTGGTGCGTTGTTCTGATGGTTTTTTGGAGTAGGTCGGATCGTGCTGTCGCGCTTACGTTGGATGTAGAGGTTTATTGACGAGTAGTTCGATTTTTTTGTTAGCAAGCTTCGCTGATTCTGATGCAGCGAATACCCTTGATAACTTGCGCATGCTTCACGCGTACCTAATCCATGAGTTCCCTCGATCATGTTGAAACGACTGGTTGCGTTTGTCGCGTTGTTTTATGTCTTGGCAGGCGGATGTGTTGGCCATCGCGCTGGACCAGAATTAGACGCCACTGTGCTGTTTTCGATCAATCCGAACGTGGCGCGTAGCGTTGGCGCGCAAGATACGTTCCACGGGTATCCGATCTTGGGCAAGCTTGTTTTGGCAGGTCAAGAGAAGGTGGAGTTGCTCGCGGCTTGGGCCAAGGGTAAGGCAGGTAAGCCCGAGTATGGTGCGAAGTGCTTCATTCCGCGGCATGGCCTGCGATTGACAGAGTCAGGGGTTTCGCAGGAATACGTGATTTGCTTTCAGTGCAATCGTGTCGAGGCTTACCGAGGCAGCGACGAGTTCAAGGCAGATACTATCGATGACGCTCCGCGCGTCGTGTTCAATCGCATCCTGAAGGAAGCAAGCATCCCAATCGTCGAATGAATGGCAGTTAGCCCGCCGGCATGTTGATGGATGGGGTAGGCGATTGGCGCTGAGTAGGTTGCGGTGTCGGATGTTATTTTTTACCAGGCAGCTCTTCCTTAGAAATCGAGCCGTCACTGTTTTTGTCCAGCAATCGTAAGACTTTGCTAGCATTTGCGACTTCGTCCTTCGAAAGCACGCCATCACCATCTGTGTCAAGCATCTCGATAAGCGATGTAGGTGCTGTCTTCTTTTGTGGCTGATCGGGCTTGGTCGTGTCGATGCGTAGTAATTCGTCTTCGATGGCTTCTCGAAGTTGGATAGGTTCGAACCCAAATGGCCCGCGTTCTCCAGCGAATGCAATGCGACCATCTGCACCAACCAAATAGAGCCGGTCTGGATGAGACGCGTAGGCTTTGCCGACTGCATCATCAACGCCGTCTAAGAGTGCTGGAGTTTTAAGCTTTAGGTCCTCGAGAAACTGCACCGCTACGCCTCGCCGTTCTGCATCCGTCAGCGGGTCCTCGACCAGGGTTCTGCCGCCGGGGTTTCTGCCATCTACGGGATGCGCCTCTCTACAGTAGATCAGAAAGAACTGAACATCGGTTCCGAAGTCATCATAGAGCTTGCTCAGCTGACCAGCTGAGCTAACGAAAGGTGGTCAACTACAGCTACCGAATATCAATGCAACTGGCTTCTTGCCGCGATAGCTAGATAGCCGGGCGGTCTTCTTTGCGTCGTTGACAAAGGTCAATTCGAAGTCTGGCGCAAACTGTCCCCATTCTGGCGCTTTGTTCCTAGAACGGTCATCGCGACTTTCGTTGCGGTTGTTTCCGGGACTTTTGCTGTCAGAGCTGTCGGTCCAATCTTCAGCAGAGAGGGCTCCGTCTTTGTTGCGGTCGAGGCGCAGAAAGGTGTCTTGATCACGCTGATACTCATCCGTCGTGATGCGACCATCTTTGTTGGTGTCGTATTTATCAGCTAGGAACTTCCAGGCCGAATCGCTACCACGAGAGCGATTACTGCGGCCGCGGTCATTGCCTAGTGACTGAAGCTCTTGCTTTGTAAGCGAGCCATCCTCGTCTTTGTCTGCCCTCACAATCCTCTGCCACATCCGTTGGTTGCTGACCTCTGCTTCGGTCAACTTGCCATCCTTGTTGATGTCATAACGGGTAAGCATGCGATCAGCATTGATGCTGCGATTGCCTGGTCGGCGATCGCCACCGGGGCGCTGACCGATCAAGTTGCACGGCATAAGAAGCAAGCCAATCGCTGTGTATGGAAGGAGTTTGCTCATCACAACGAACAACGTTAGGCGGGCAACGTTGCACACAGCGAACTCTTCTCGACACATTCCGGATACATGCAGACGCCCTTGCGGCTTAGTTTGCTGGATAAGTGCTGTCGAGCGAACTAATTGACCGTTGCTAGGTGAACAGCGATCCTGTCGGGCATCATCGCAGGATCAGGTGGGAAATCTCTCGCAGGGCGGAGATATCAGATCATTTGATCGCCGGGTAAAGGTCGAAGGCTTTCGACTCATTGGCCTTGCGGCTGCTTTTGACCAGAGCTTTTGGGCCACGCGTATGGCTACCGCGTCCGTTCTAATATCATGACGACTGGGCGGTGGTCGGAGGCGATCGGCTCGTCGGCGATGTAGGAACGGTGGATTTTCCAGCCCTGGCTTGGCTTTGCGAGCACGTAGTCGATTTGTCGATTGGGAGGTGAGCCAATCGAAAGTAGCGGTTGTGTTGGGTTGCCTTGGCTCCACCCCGCTGCTTTGAGCTGTTCTAGTGGTTGACTGTCCGGGGCCGCATTGAGGTCTCCGGTTAGAATCACCGGCAGAGTTGCATTGGTGCAGAACGCCTGCTCAATCAGCGAGGCGGCAGCCAATCGTGCCTGTTGGGAGCCTATGGTATCCAGCCAATCAAAGTGCGTATTGACTAGTCGGACCTTCTCGCCTGCTCCTAATACTTCGGATAAATCGACGTCGACAGCCATCGCTTGGTAGCGGCTCGAGCTGGCACTCGGGATGGCGTGGTTTGCAACCCAAGCAAACGGGTGCTTGCTGAGGATGGCATCGCCATAGGCATTGTTAGAACCCTTCGATGCACCAAATACGGCTGTCATTCCCGTTAGACGTCCGATCTCGAGAGCCATTGCTTCGTTGCCGATCTCTTGCAGGCCGACAAGGTCAGGCTTGTGCTCACGGATGACTCTAGCAATGCGCGCTAAATCGACCTTGTTGTCCATGCCGCTGCCGTAGTGAATGTTGTAGCTCATCACTCGGAGGGTCTTGCGATCGACCTCGGCCTGGGGGACGAGATCTAGCGACGCGAACGTTGCTGCATGGTCACTCGGCCAGCCACGCGCATGCTTGGACAACACGCGGGCGTTGAGCACGCGCCAGCGATCGCCGCGGCTGTAGATGTAATCGATGCGTTCCGGATGGCTGTCGCGAAACTCGGGTGACCAAGTGGTGCCTGGCCATTCCGTCGGATTGGGGTGGGCGGTGCGATAGGTGTCAACAAAGTTGGCTTTCACCATCGTGCTGCTGACCGGCCAATCGACGATGAGTCCGTGGTGGTTGGGTTGTGAAGCGGCGGCTTTGGTCCAGTCTAGGTGTGAGCCACTGTTGAAGTCGCCGCCGACGAGAATCGGCGTGGTTGGTGTCTTTGCAAGGTGTGGTAGCAGTTGTGTGAGGATCGTTTGGATTTCCTTGCCCCGCGTTTTGGCGTCTTCGTTGCGAAGTTGCTCTGCAGACGCGCCGGCTTGCAACTGCTTTTGTACGCTGGGGAGGTGGTTGATCCATAGCGAGTAAGCCTGAACAATTTGGTCAGGCCGCAGTTGGATGCTGACGCCACCAAATCGAAAGCCTGAAGCGAGTCGATGTGTGTCGACGATCGGGAATCGGCTCATGACCGATAAATTGCTCGAGCGTAAAAAGTAATCGTATCCCAATCGACCGCTGATGCGGGGGCCACTACCGTAGGTTTCTTGCATCAAGACGATGTCGGCGTTGCATTCTTGGATCACATCGACAACTCGCTGCACGCCTTCGTCTCTACCTTTGCGACGGCCGCCGTGCCATATGTTCCAAGCTAGCACGCGCAGGGGCCGTCCATCCCATGATGGTTTTTGCGCAGGTGCTCGATCTGCACCAAAGCGTGCGACGAAGTCTGTCCGGACCGCATCGGGAAGCATGGCCCCGGCAGCAAGCCTAGCTGCGCTTACTTCTATGTCTTGGCTGTTCGATCCTAGTTGCACTGTCGTGGTGGCGGAGCGCAAGCTTCCGACACCTTGCAGGTCGTGCAGTGCGACGCGTCGACCATCGTGGTAAAGGTGTGCGACGCCGAGGTCTCGATCGATGGCGAACCCAACTTCATGCCAGAAGCCATCAGCGATGCCTTGGTCTAGCGCCTCGGGTCGGTGATCGATGCGGCGATGACCATCGCCGGCGTTCCAAGTCCATGCGCCATCGGGGAGGACGCTGATGGCAAATCCAGTTTGTTGACCAGACTCACGGCCAATGCCATAGGCGTTGTTGGTTGTGTAGTCCCGCACATCACCGTCTTCCCAAGCCTTATTGCCAGCAACTAGAGGCAGGTTAGAGGGAGCGCTCGCAATGCGGACACACATCCGGAACGTAAAACTGCCGCTTAGGTCGGTCGTCTCCGTTATTTGTAGCTTGGATGGCGTAGGTGTCGGCTTGATTGGCGACTGTGTCGAGGCCTTCAGCCCGAGGACGAGTGACGATAAGGCGAGAATGAGTGCTGTGGATCTCATGGCAGCGTGCTTCCGTTCTGACGCAGAAAACTTGCCAAGACATCTGTCATCTGCAGCCTTCATGAGTGGCGAAGCACCTAGAAGTCAACAGCTCGAATTGGGTCAGGCTGATTGCCGCAATATCGTTTACGAACTGCAGTGTCTTGCCAGTTGTAGTTCTCGTGAGTGTGACCAAGACCATACACCAGCTATGGCCTCGCTTCACGCATTCGGTGATCTGGATAGTAAATCCGTTACCCATGTGTGCACCGAACCAAAGGTTTCGTTTTGGATGCCTTGTCTGACAACTTGCAAAGAACCGTTACTAAGCTTGACCATTGTGGTGGAACCGTGATGGCGCGAAGGGTCGCGTAAACGATCGCCGTCGACGATGAATGTGCCGCTCGGCAATTGTGCTTTTACCTCATTCGCAGTGACGGCACTAGGCATCCCTGTGCGGTTAGCGCTGCTCACGTACAGCGGTCGCTTGCACATCGTAATCCAGTTGAGGTGGGGGCAGCGAACGCCGAAAAGTAGAACCTTTCCATTGCGATGCGATGGTCGCCAATGGCTCGGGAGCGGTTGCTCTGAGCAGACCGGGGCAAGAACCGTCAGCCCCTCTGAGTGAAGCAGCCACGGCAATCGCTGCTTGTCAATTGCACTGAGTTCTAGGTCGTCAAATGTTGAGGTTGCATCCGTGATCCATGAGGCCACTTCTTGCGCTAGTGGCCGTTGCTTGGCTTTATTGATCGCCTCGGGCGTCGTTGCAACAATGCAGTATGCGAGTGGTGATGGCAGCGGCAGCACAATCGCTTCGCCATCATCCAACCGATGCAACGCTTCCCTTATGACGCTTTTTGCGATTTGCTTACTCACGCTGCGGTTCCCATTTTTTGAGTATGTAGAAACGTCGAGAAGCTGTCGTCATCGAGCGTACCCGAAATGTCTCGGTAGCATGTTTGCTTGACCCAGCGAAGCGCGATCCGTGCTTCTTCATCAGTTAGCTCAACACCTAGTCGGCCAGCTACAGCGCGAACTACGCGGACATTTGCCAGGGCTGATAAAACAACTGTGGGTTCGATGCCCAATACGGCTTCAGGGTCGAAGGGGCGGAAGCTTTCGGGGTGAACAAAGGGCGTGCCTGTAGAGATGCTGTTTACGCCTGGGCCCACAATGGGGTGCGTCATGCTCATCGCGACATTGGTGCGTTCGGACACAATGTTGCACAGCGGAGGTAGGTTGTGAAGGTTGAGGTCTTCGGTCCAGAGTGACTCTGTCAATCCTGTTGCGCGATGCGTATGGGCGGAATCGGCAGCGAGCGAATACAAGACCTGTTCGGTGGCTGTCAGTCCGACCCGTTCGCCGAGTCCCAATAGTGAACTGGAGACTACGCGCGCTCCAGCCGATACGGCTGCGAGTGTGTTCGCAAGTCCTAGTCCAAGGTCATTGTGAAAATGGGTCGCGAAGACCACGTCTTCGGATGCCTGATTGGTTAGCTCATCCCACATTTCCGTCGTCACTCGAGGCGTAAGGAATCCGAAGCTATCGTTTATTACAGCGATACCTGCGCCAGCTTCGGTGGCTTCGGAGGCAGCATCGGCTACTCTGCGCCAATCACCTCGAGGAACGTCAGCATAGGAGATGTCTACATGGACATTCGGAGCAATGTCTTTGGCGATTTTGACGAATGCAGCGCCGTCGCCTATGGCTTGTGAGGCACGGCAGTGGGTCATCGCGGCTGCTACTGGGTCGCTTGCAGGAACGATGATCATGATGCGTGCATTCTCGACATCTTTGACGATGCGAACTGCCTGCTCAATGTCCGCCTCTTTCCCTCGGCAGACAAGAGTTGGGCTGAGTCCGTTTGCTTCTGCCACGAATTGTTGGCAGATCAAGTGTTCCTCTGGTGCTACAGCTGGGAAGCCGACCGCGAACACCAGGTGGCTTGTGCCGTGGACGCCGAAGATAGCTGCTTCTTGATGCGCTATTTCCAGTCGGTCGTTGGCAGATAGCAGGGTCTTACCCTGGGCGCCATCGCGAGCGATTTCTTCCCAGATGACCATGCGTCCGGCTTTGGCGGTTGCGCGAATGGGGTCTTGCTTACGGTTCTTCATTGTAACTCTGTTTCGGTGGTCAGCGGCTAGGTGAGATGGTTAGCTGGCGAATGTCTGCGGTGGGGGTGTCGCCATCATGGGTTTGACAGCGTTGGCCTTAGTTAATGCCGTCCTTGAATCCAGTCAGGCCAGGGGCGATATCCCATACGTCGGGCCAGCCATCTAGGTCTGTATCGATTCGTAGTGGCAGCATCAGGCCATAAGCGGATGATAAATTTACGGCCGCATACGAGGTGACTGGTTGCGTTAGGTAGTTAGCAACGACGCCTTGGATTTGAACGGGCACTTTGAATAGCCATTCGGGGTTGAATCGTTCCAAGCCAGTGCCAACTCCGGCTACGACGTGGTCTGTTGCAATCGCATCGTCAGCGTTTAGGTCAGTTGGCAAGCTTTCGACGTCAAACAGCACCAGCTTAGTCAGAAAGTTAAGTAGCTGTGCTCGTGCGGTTGGTTGGGCGCGCGTCCAATTATCGAGAGCTGTTGCGGCTTCACCACCATGACGTTTGATTGCATCTTCTATTGTTAAAGATTGGCCGTCGTGACCCCACGGGAAGCCACTGCCGACGCCCCATAAAGGTGGTGTGCGCCAGGTTGCGTTGCGGATGCCGTCAAAGCCAACCTCTTCAAAGCCAGCACCCATGTCATGATGTGCGAGATCCGTAAAGATGCCCTCTACATAAAAGTCATCCAATCGTCGGACGTAGCTGCTGCCCCGCATGTCGTATAGCTTCTGAAGTTTGCCTTCGAGTCGTGATTCGGCCGGGTTCCACTGAACATCTAAGTCGAAGAACCTACGGTCGCCGGCGAACGCATTGTCGCCGCTGTCTTTGGAGGAGAGGATCCGCCAGTCTGGTTGGTGGCAATCGGCGCATCCCATTGACTGCATCAATTCGACGCCTTGATCGTATTCGGCTGTTGTGCCCGCAAAGGCTGGTCGTGGTGCGTTGAGCATGAACCACTCTGCGAGGTCTAGGTCACCCTCAGAGATTTCGTTGAGGTGGCCGTCGCCGTCGGGGTCATCCTTACTGAAGCCGAGCGCGTCGAGGTTGGCGCCAAGGTCATTGGGTTGGTGGGTGACAGGGAACTGGATTGCGCCGGCTAGGGTTGGCTCAGAGATGCCGTCGCCATCTGGATCGAGTGTGGTCGAAGGGTCGTAGCTCTCTAATCCCGAATGGGCGATCATTGGATCCCAGAAGAAGGCTCGGTTGGTTGGGTTTAGCGCGGATCGCCCGATGCCCTGACCCCATCCCCAAACCATCATCTCAAAGTTGAAGCCGTGCGTCGTTTCGCCATCAACATCTGTTGCTCCCGGTACTGGTGAGCCATTGGCGTCGACATACCAGACGCGGAAGATGTTGTTGAGTCTTGGCGTGCCGGTCGAGTGATTCGATAGGTGAGCTGTGCCGTATTGGATTGTCGTGGCATGTTGCGACGGTGTTGATGCGTCGGTCTGTATATATAAGCGTGGCGGAGATGCTTGAGACTCAGCAACGCTGATCCAGCCGTCTTCATTGCTGTCTACAATGCGCAGGATTTGTTTGCGGACCTGCAGCGCCAACATCTCCATGATTCCAGCGCCGTAGTAGTGTGGCGTGTTGCGGCCAAAGCCGGAGTCCTTGTGGAAGTTGGGGCCGCCGCCTGCATTTCCGTTCGGCAAGTTGTGACAACCTGCGCAGCTTGTTTGGTTGTTCTTGGTGATCTTTGCAGTTGTCCCGTCCGGCATTGGGCCGGCTAGTCCCGCTACGTTGTTGTCGAATACGCCATCTCGTGATCGGAACTCACGGAAGTTGAGGTTTCGGCCCAGTTGGTAAGCCAGGAAGGGGTCTTGGTCTTGCAGGTAGGCAGTCCCACCGAGCAGCGTTGGATCCGTCGTGTGGATGGCTCGCACACGTGGATTCTTTACTGATCGACCAGATACATCGACTGCGGAGGATCCGGAACCGAGCAGATCGGGGCGCTCGCCGAATTGTGCTACCGCGACACTGGCAGTGAATACCAGGGATAAGATGTTGATGGCTTGCATGTCACCTTCAGTGCCATCCCTGACGGTTCGCACGCGGGAACTCGCAATAATTTACAATCCTGGGGAGTCCAGGCCTGAGGCGTCCCCGTCCAAAGTCGGGCGCGGCCGATTTGCTAATAGGCGGAGCAGTTACGTGGAATCACTGCGAATTGCGTCAATCAGGCGTATACAGCCGGTTGTGGGGGGGCTTGCGTTGTGCGAGCAGCGGCCTGTTTCGAGCGGGGCTGTAGCCAATTATCTGCAATGCTCGTCAGAGCGTTTACGTGGACGGTCGCTTCGAATTATTGTTCCCGGCAGCTGGCAGGAATGGTTCCTGCGACCTGAGGTCTCCATGCCCATCGATTTTGCTCACGCCGCTAGTGTCTTTATGGGCTTCCTTGCGATCATGAACCCGATCGCAAATGTGCCGATCTTTCTTGGCCTTACAGCTGGCTATGAGCGGCCAGTGGTTCGCGCAGTTGCTGTTCGGGGCATTGGGCTGGCCTTTCTGCTGGTGGCGCTATTTGCATTCGTTGGTCAGGCGATTTTCGATCTGTTTGGGATCACGTTGCCGGCATTTCGCATTACTGGTGGCGTTTTGGTTGCCCTGATTGGCTACCGAATGCTGCACGGGGAATCTTCTGCTGTGCACCAGCCAAGTTCTGAGGACAAGGAGAGTGCTCGCGAGGCGGCGCTCAGTGTGGCTGTGTCGCCACTGGCACTGCCTATTCTCGCTGGCCCGGGGACGATTGCGACAGCGATTAGTTTCGCCTCGAAGGGCGGTGAGTCAGGGCCGTGGGTGACGGTTGCAGCCTTTGGCGTGCTGTGCCTGTTGTCACTAGCGCTCTTTTTATCAGGCCAGCGACTGGTCTCGTTTCTTGGGCAGGCGGCCCTCGGCGCAATCACGCGACTCATGGGGTTGGTGCTTGCCGTGATCGGTGTGCAGATGCTGATTGAAGGGATTACCGGTGCGATTGCCTTAGCGCACGCAGCGTAATCGACAGGCGCGACCTGTAGTGACTATCTGCATTGAATGGTCTAACGCCAGTGACCTTGATGGCGGGCGGCCTTCGCATGGACGTCCTGTCGGTCGCGACGAGTAGCAGCCGGTTTGAGTGATTGCTGACAGGTGATTGCCGCGATATCTACTCGTCGAATCTATCTTCTTAGAGCGGCGCAGATCATTCGATTGGCTGCGCAGCACCACGCGGGGAAGGCAGCAGAGTTGAACCAAAGCTCAATTTTTTGGGTAGTCAGCATCGAGTGAGCTCATTTTTGCTCGGTTTGTATCGCAATAAATGCTGTAGCTGCAAGTAGATGGCAAAAGACTTGGTGCAGATCGAATCCAAACTGGCCGAGTGTGCGAACTACCGTGCATGCGACTCGCTTCCTTACTGCTCCTGCTGCTTGCTACCTGCACCATTTCAGCGCAAGAAAGCGGCCGCCTCCTTGCAACCAGAACTTTGGCCAGCTTTGCGGACAAGACGGAAGGTCGTCGCTGGCAGACTGTTTTGGATGGGGTGATGGGCGGTAGGTCGACCGGCAAGTTCCGAGTTACGGATGGCAGCATGATCTTTACGGGCGTGCTCAACACCAACGGCGGTGGCTTTTCCTCTGTCCGGCGCCGTGGCAAAGACCTCAAGCTTGGCCAGGAAGGTGAACAAGGCATTCATCTGAGGTTGCGTGGCGACGGCCGCAAATACACTCTGCGGCTACGGCAACCGAGCGGTGGACGCCGGGCGCCATCATATCGCTTCCAATTTCGCACGATCAAAGGTG
This sequence comes from Planctomycetota bacterium, assembly GCA_965662465.1. Taxonomy (GTDB): domain Bacteria; phylum Planctomycetota; class UBA1135; order UBA1135; family UBA2386. The sequence continues at coordinate 20,372 of CBFIIO010000032.1, forward strand.
ACGGCTGGCAGGATGTCTTCGTGCCCTACGCGCAACTCAAGCCTACGTGGCGTGGACGCAAGTTGGACTTGCCGCCAGTCGATCCGAGCATGGTTGATGAGTTGGGGATTTCTATCGACGACAAAATAGATGGCCCATTCCAGATTGAGATTCAGAAGATTGCTACTTTTGCAGCCTTTGACATTGCGGATTACCGCGGCCTGCGCAGGCCGCTAATCATATTCGCAGCATCTGCTGACGATCCGCTCCTTACACGTCAACTAGCGGCACTTCAAGCCGCAGAAGATGGGCTAGCAGCTCGTGAAATGACGCTCATAGTCGTGCTAGATAAGGGCAAGTCCTATGCGGGCTCTCGGATTTTGAGCGCTGCCGACAAGGCTTCATTGCGTGAGCGATTCCGCGATGAAGGGATGAAGGGCGGCTTTGCAGTGCAGCTAGTGGGTAAAGACGGCGGAGTGAAGCGCGTTTCGACAAGTCCGCTCGAAACCTCTGATTTGTTTGCCCAGATCGACAAAATGCCAATGCGCATTCGCGAAGTCCGATCGCGTCGAGATTCATAGCCGTCGCGGGAAACTGCTGGCTTGCAGGATTTTGTTGTGAGAACTCCAGCTGGCTTGTTGCGGCCGACAGATGCAGGTAGCTGTGCGCAACCCTGGAAGGCCTTCTCAGCCATCCTCCCATCAGTGAGCTCCCATCAGTGAGTTCCCATCAGTGAACTCCCATCTGTGAGCGACTGGGGGGTGGGTGCTTCGGCTAGGCAACGTGCAAACCGGCGGCATGGCTTCGCCCATTGACCACCTAGCTTGCATGGAGAAATTCCTCTACCGTGAGGGCTTGATAGGTTGGAGTCGGCCAATTAGCGCTCAGCATTTGGTCGGGTAGCACATCACTCTAGTCCTCCATACGTCGCTAGGGTGACGTTGCCACCGCCTACGTCGACCTTTGACGAAACGATACACATGATCGACTATGCAAGTTCGAACCTTCTGAAGCCGCTTTACATGGCTAGTAAGGCTTGGGCCTGTGCAATCGCACTAGCTTTGGCTGTCGGGTGCACAAAAGAACCGTCGGAACCAAGCGAGCCATCTCAACGTCTATCGCAGCAGCGGGTCAGTCCGGCCACCGTGGCAGACGGTGCCGCTTCGTTGGTAACTCTGACCGTTGGAGTTGTGCCGCAGCAAGCGGCGAGCATGTTGGCTAAGCAGTGGATGCCGCTTCTCCGGCACGTGGGCGCAGTGGCAAACGTTCGCCTTGTGTTTAAGACTGCGTCTGACATTCCGACCTTTGAGCAGCGCTGCTCTGCAGGTGACTATGACATCGCATACATGAACCCCTATCACTATACGGTGTTTCATGATGAAGTCGGTTACGAGGCAATCGCCAAGCGATCGGGCAGCAAGATAAAAGGGATCCTCGTTAAGAAGCGCGGCAGTAGCTTGAAGAGTATCCAAGACTTAGATGGGGCAGATCTAGCCTTTCCCGCTCCGCGAGCGTTTGCTGCGACGCTACTGAACTCGGCCGGTTTGCGGGCTGCTGGGGTTGATTTTACAAGTCACTACGTCTCGTCCCACGACTCTGTGTATCTGAACGTAGTAAAAGGGAAGTATGTGGCAGGTGGTGGGATTGTCCGCACCTTCCGAAGTCTCAAAAGCGACCTTCGTGATCAGCTTGAGATCCTTTGGGAGACGCCTGAATACACTCCCCATGCCTTCGCAGCGCATCCCCGGGTTGATGCAAAATCCCTGGCAGCCGTGACGCAGGCTTTGATCGAACTCGGCAATCACGATGTAGGTCGTCAACTTCTATCGCCCCTGAAAATCAAAACGCTGGAGGCCGCTTCCAATCAAGATTGGGACGACGTTCGCAGCCTTCGAATCCAGAATCGCTAGGAGGTCCAGTTGTCGTTCCTGCTCAAGACTGTTCTCGGCATCGCGGCAATTGAAGCGGTGTTGCTACTACTGTTGGTTGTCGGCAGTAACAGTGCCCTGGCGGCTTCCCTAGACACGGAGCTCGCAAAGCGTGCTGAGACAACCCTGTCTCTACTCGCAGCAACTGCTAGCGGTGCAGTCTTGACCGATGATCTAGCGACACTGGCAGAGCTTGCTGCTGAGACAGTGAAAATCTCAGATGTCGCATACCTCCGGATATTGGATGAAGACGGCGTCATTCTGGCGCAAGCTAGGTCTGCGAACTTTCGGCATGACCAAGTCGAAGAGTCTTCGATAGATCTCAATTCACAAGACTCGGTTCGTCCTTCCTCAAGGGTCCTGGAGGTAGATGGGATTCCATATGGGTTGATCCAAATGGGCTTGTCTACTGCGGACGCCGTCAACACCACTGACAGTTTACGCCGTCGAAACTTCATCATCGCCATGAGCGAGATGATTTTGGTTGCGTTGTTCTCGTTTTTACTGGGTCGCTACTTAACAGGTCAGCTAGCCAAGCTAGAAGCTGCCAGTGGTGCAATTGCTAGTGGTGACTTGGGTTTGCAGATTCCAGTCGATGGTTCTGATGAATTGGCTAGCACTCTAAAGAGCTTCAACAAGATGTCGCTCGAGTTGCTTTGTTGGCAGCAAGAGCAAGTCGCAAGCGAGGCCAGGTTAGAGGGTTTGCTTGCTGGTATGACCAATGGAGTTGCATTGCTTGGTCATGACTTTTCGATCCAATACTCGAACCCTCGTGGCGAGACTCTGCTTGAATATCTGAGTCCGAATTGGAAGAGAACTCGAAAGCTAACGCAGCTAGGTGATCTGCAACTCAAGGCAGTGGTCCCTGGCCAGGTGATTGAAGAGACCATTGAGGTGATGATTCGTGGGTCTTCTCGCTACTTTGCGATTCACCTCACGCCAGTGAGTGGTAGCTCTGAAAATCAAAATGACTGGATCTTAACTCTTCGTGACATCACTTCGTCTCGTTCCCGTGAAGAGCATAATCGTCGGCGCGAGCGGTTGGCGGTCGTCGGACGACTTGCGGCTGGCATGGCCCATGATTTCAATAATATTCTGGGCGTTATCATTGGGCTGGCAGAGCTCAATCTGAATCGTGCCGATCGTATTGATGAAGACTTGCGTCTGGATCTTGAAACGATTCTTGAGCAGGCACAGCGGTCTTCAGGTCTTGTCCGTCAGATTCTTGACTTCAGCCGAGTTGATGAGAGTGATGCGCCAACAATTGATGTTGGGCAAGTGATCAAATCAACCATCAGCATGCTAACGCGGACGATACCGAGCTCTGTTGCCTTGAGCTTCGTTACGAAGACTGACCGGAAGCTATTCGCTAGGTTTGACGCCGCAAAGCTTGAGCAGGTCATCGTTAACTTAGTTATCAATGCCGTCGATGCGATTCCGGATGGTGGCAGTGTTACCTTGTCAGCAGCGTTGAATGAGGGCGTGATGATTCGCCCCGGAGCTTCAGACGCGGGCGAAGAGCGTTGGGTACGCATCGAAGTCATTGACGACGGGGAAGGCATCCCGAGAAAGAATCTAGTCGATGTTTTCGAGCCGTTCTTTACGACGAAGGCGCAGGGTAAGGGAACTGGTCTAGGCCTCGCGCAAGTCTATGGCATCATGCAACAGCAGGGCGGCGATATTGCTGTTGATAGCGCGGTGGGCGTCGGCACAACGTTCTCATTATTCTTGCGCCCGGCGCCAACGCCGAAGCTTGAGATTACGCGGAAGCAGTTAGAGGTCTCGTCTGCGTCCGAGGTGACGTCTGAGGCGGGCTTGATCTTGGTGGTCGAGGACGAGAGTGCGCTGCGGCGGACGTTGTGCGCGATGCTTGAAGAAGTTAACTATCGCGTTGTCACTGCCGGAGATGGGCGGGAAGGGTTGCGTGTCTATTCTCAGAATCGTGACGCAATCAGCTTAGTTATGACGGATGCAGTCATGCCAAAGATGAACGGCATCGACTTTGTGAAAGCGCTTCGCGCAGATGGTTGCGATGTGCCGGTGGTGATGATGTCGGGCTACTTCAGCTTTGAAGGAGTCGATTTGCGGGAGCTTGGTGGCGATTTAGACTGCTTCCTCGAAAAGCCTGTCAGCCTTAACAGATTGACGGCAGTTGTCGCGCAGATGATTAACTCCGGGCGAGACGGAGTAGATCAATCGTGAGCCGTGGATAGTCGAGTTCGTGCTGTCAACTTAGTGGTCGCTTAGTCGCGAATAAGCCGCGCTTGTAGCAGATCCCAGCTTTGTCCCGGCTTCAGCAGCGTCGGCGCGATTGGTCTTGCGGAACTGCTTCGTGCATCAAGAACTGCGACCTGACTAGTGCCCAGGACCTTGAGCGTGCTTCCAGATACGACCGCGCAGGTTCCTTCATCTACTCCGATCCCGATGATTTGGGGGCACTGTTCGATAACGCCCTGTAGATCGCTAAGGCGTTTACGAACTAGAAAGTGCTGGTCAACGGCGCAGCCTGGGAGGAATGCAAAGCCACGGTCGTATCCTTCACACCACATGTCGGTGTTGCCCGGATACAGCTGGCCATCCGTACCTTGGATGACGCGCATTGGGTTGCCACGCACGAGTAGCTCGCCTTGGATGCTGGCGCCGGCCGAACTGCCGCCGATGACCCCGCCACGCGCAAGCACTCGATGAAGCGCAGCGACCATCGGGGTGTTGTCAAAGGCATCGACGGTGCGCCATTGGCGGCCACCGCCAAACCAGACGCCGGTGGCGCGGTTGCTCATCGCGATATGCTCGTCGGTGACTTCGCTCGGATGTCTGGGAGCCAAGAGCATGACTTCCTTGGCACCCAGTTGGCGAAACATGGCCATGGTTCGATTCTTTCGCTCGTTGACGATGCGCGGTGAAGCGGTGGGGGCAAACAGGATGCGTGCCTCTTTGCCACCAGCGCACGCGATGAAGTGCTCGAATACTGCTCGCGGTAGTTGGCCACCACCGCCGAGCATTACGGTGCCTTTCTTGACGACTGGCGCAGGCATCTCTGTGAGTGGCCACGGTCCCGTTGCGCGTTGTCTCGCGGCGCGCTGCCAGATGACGATGTCAGTGTGCAAGTCGCCTTCTTTCAGTCGCTGGATTCGTTGTGGCTTGCCGTTTCGTGCTCCCAGCACGAGTAGCACTTCACTTTTGCCGAGCGCGTAGAGTTCGCGGCCTCGAATCACAGCTGCCGTTTGTTCGTCGATGCCGAGGCCGAACAGGCCAGGTCGTTGCTCGAGCGCCGTAATCAGGCGCGGTAAGCGTTTGCGCTTGAGGAAGTGCTGGTCGACGATCGCGTGCGGTACGAGATCGAATCCAGTGGAAATCTCTGGTGGGCTTTTGCCCCGTGCAATCATTGTCCGGCTTTGGATGGCGGCGCCTGCAGAGCTGCCACCGATGGCGCCACCGCGTTGGTGCAGGGTGTATAGCTCGCGTTCGAAGCGGGTTCCTATGTATGCATCGGCGATTCGTTGTTGGGATCCGCCGCCAAACCAGACCCCGGTAGCGATCGTGAGTGGTGCGCAGAAGGCGCTGGTGTCTGCCTCGGTCCGGTCCCGTGTATGCAGCACAGAGAATGAGATTCCTGGGCAGTCTTGCTGCCACCTCGCAAGTATTTGTTGGCGCCCCTCGGCGGTATCCGCGCGGATACTTGCAGTCGGAACGAGCACAATGCTTGCTTGCTTGCCGCCAGCGAGTTCTAGGAAGTGGTCGTAGACGGAGTCCGGCAATGAGCCTCCGCCGCCAATCAGCAGGGGGCCGCTACAGCCGCTTGGGTCGATGGCATCGTTTGCAGTTTGGGTTTGTGTCAGGCTGGTGACAGAAAGCAATGCGAAAACGATCAGCTGCCGGGTAGTAGCCATGCTTTGACCATACGGCGAAACGTCGATGGTTCGGCGACTAAGAATCGTGAATACGCCGTCGCTCAGGTCTGTTTATGGACGGCTCTATCGCCGCCATGGTGGTGATTCTCTGGGTGTTTAAGGCCATGGCAATCAAGATTTAGGGGTGGTCACAAAGCGCCGAGCAGGTTGCTTGTGATGTTGTTGGCGTGGCGGTTGTGGGGGGGTGCGAAGTTGTTTTTTGGCGGGGCTTCCCAGGATTAGGGCAGCAAAAGTTGCCGGGTTGCATGCCAGGAAGGAGTAGGATCGCGGACATGACTCGTGTTCTGACGATCGCATTATGCCTGATGGCGTTGTCCAGCCTTGCTGCACAGGACAAGTGCTATCAAGAAGGCGGCGTTGATGGGTTCTTGAAGCAAGCTCGCAGCGAGGGCCGTCCGTCCATTGTGCTGTTCAATTTCGATGACAAGTCGGGTTGATGAGGCATCAAGAATGCGGGAGCCGTGCTGCTTCCGTCACCGCAACTTGAAGAACTCTCCAAGCGATTTGCGATCTGCTTGTCAGGCAAGTCCACGCCGTTGCAATGCGATGTGCGCTACCGGCAGCTTTACTGGCTGATGGTGTTTGATAAGCAGGGCGAGCTGCTCAGTGCTTGTCCTTTAGGTGAGAAGCTCACGAAGGTCACCAAGCAGGGATTTGACGTGCCGAATGCATTTGTCGAGATCGTCGAGCAAGCAATCAAGGAGCCTCTTAGTCTCAGTCAGGCAAAGCGTGATTACGTGGCTGCTCGTGGTTCGCAGGCGTCGTTTGATGCGTTGTTGGCAAAGGTGAAGGCGTTAGATGGCGTTGGTCAAATGCACGTCTCGGAGTTTCTCGCTGCCGCCAAGCAGCAAGTTGACGATCCGATTCGTTCGCTAGCACGCGGTTTGCAAGTCGAGGCGGATGCTTGCTCGCATCAGGTCATCAATCACGCCGCGTTCCGGCATCTGCGCGATGGTTTGGTTGCCTTTATTGCAACCTATCCCGACCACCCAGGCGCTGGCGAATTGTTGAAGCCGCTTTTGGACGTCAGCATGAAGTACAGCTTCGATGTGTTGGCGAAGTGCCGTAGCTACGCGAAGGCGTGGTCGCGTTCTGGTAGCAAAGCTCTTAAGCGGCGCGCGGACCAATTGCTAAAGCAGGCGGCAACGCATGTGGCGAGTTGCACCAAAGAGCTCGCAGCGTTGGAACCAGACGCTTACGGCTATGTGCGCTTGGAGGCTGTCTGCGGTCATGCCCAAGCTGTAGTAACGGCCATGAAGACGGCGAAGTCATTCGGCGTCTTTCGGCCAATTCATGCGGAATGGCGTGCCGAGTCGATAGCTAAGGTCGAGGCGAGTAGCCGCAAGTAGGCCGTCGCCTGCGGTGCCCTGTCTGCTCCAGCAGATGTTGCCGTCTGCTGAGATGCCGTCTGCTGCGATGCTGCCCGCACTGTGCGGCGACTAAAGCCGCTAGCTGAGGCAGGGCGGCTGTAGGTTTAGCGGATGCGGATGAGCTTAGGCCGGTCTTTGGTCACGCGGATTAGGGTGACCGCCGTAGAGTCAAAAGTGTCATTCGTGACACTTTTGGTAGTGTAACCAAGCACTGGATGTTTCAACGTCATGGTTTGAAACTCCGAGGATCCTCGGGTTTTCAACTGTGACTGAGCGACTATTGTTTGTCAGGCACAGCAGGCACAGCATGGGGCCTTGCTTAATAAGCTTGTAGTGATGTGATCGGCCTCACTGGGTGCATGTTCAGCTGGCAGCAGTCACTAGAATGAGTAAATCTGCATGTGGCGTCGTTCATTCTGACAGTTTGCCTGCACTGTGAGGCAACCACAGCCGCTAGCTGAGGCAGGGCGGCTGTAGGTTTAGCGGATGCGGATCAGCTTCGGACGATCCTTAGAGGCGCGGATCTGGGCGACGGCTTCCCTGACTGCTGCCGCCTTTTGTTTGCTGAGCTTCTTTGGGAAGTTCTGCTCGGCGGTTTCGAAATACTCCGCGGTCTTTAGCAGTTCGGGGATGCCCGATTGTGCATGGGCACCGTAGCTGCTCAATATTTCGAGGACTTGGGGCACGCGCTTTTGGCTGCCGTGCTTCTTTTGATGGCGAACATAGTGGACGCAAGCACCGACACCTTCCTGGATCGAGTGCTTCGCCATGAGCTTCAAGCCTGCCATGCGCACGCCGTCGGCAAACATGATACCGCTCGGGGATGGCTCCATCGTGGCCTCGTAGATTGCCGGCAGCAGGGGTTCTAGGGTCTGGAAAGAGAGCTTGTCGTAGATTGAGCTGACGGCGCTTCTGGCGCGACCATCTTCGTTCTTTAGACCAGCGCGAATGGCGGTGTAGAGGGCTTTGCGGTCGACGTTGTCTAGCGAGCGACGCAGCATGCCGTTGCGGCTATCGAACAGGGCAAAGCAAAGGTAGCGTTGCTCCATGCCGCGTGGATCCGAAGTCCTTGGTGCCTTTGCTAGGGCCGTCAGCAGGGATGGCAGTGCCGGCATTGCGGCTGCTCCAATTTGGCTCAACGCATCGGCGGCCTTCACTCGGAGCCATAGATCGCGATGGCGCAGGGACTTTTCTAAGGCGGAAACTGCCGGCCCGGCCTTGCCGCGTAATTTGGCTAATGCCTGGCATGCCCCGTAGCGAGCGTCAAGACTGCGATCAGACAGCATCTTGATCAGTTTGCTGACCGGTGACGACTTGGTCCTTGCCAGAGCCATCGCGGCCCGTTCCCGCACGATTGGCGACCAACTACGCAACCGCTGGAGCAGTTCTTCTTGGTCTAGTTTTGCGTAGAAGCTGGTGCGATCGCGGTTGCTCCAACCTTGGCCATCCGCCAGCA
>CBFIIO010000032.1:29025-44661 GCA_965662465.1 Planctomycetota bacterium
CTGCTTGCCCGTCAAGACGAGTTTTTTGAGAGGCAGTGCATAGGCGAGCAGGTAGGCGCCCGTTGCATCCCATTTGGCATACTTGTCATTGCGTTCTTGTGGCGGTCCCAGGTGGCAAAAGGATCCGTCTGGTTGGCGTGCGAGATCGAAGTACCAAGCGCCAAACTCTTGCATCCAAGCTCCGGTTGCAACTTCGCCCAAACGAGAGATGGCCGGCAGTGACCAGCAGATGTTGAAGAAGTTGCCGGTGTGGCCAGTGTCTCGCTCGGCGCCGTGGGACGCCAAGCTCATGCGAGCAAAGAAGGACGCGCCTTGCTTTTCGCCAAGCAGGTCGAAGAGCACCGCGCCCATGCCACATTTGCCGTTGTCCTCGTGCGTTTGGATCCAAGGATGGTGATCTCCATACGGGATGGCGCCTTTGCCAATGTAGAAACGCAGTAGGGCCGTGCTGCGCTCGACAGCCTTGGCTACTTTGGGGTCGCTCACGCCAGCCATTTGCGCCAGCACGAGTGAGATCGTGAGCGTTGCGCCGGGTGCATTCATCATGCCGTAGCCCGCCAACCTGCCGGTGGGCTCAGCAAACCGATGGCCCCATGAACCAACTTTGCTCTGGCCGTTCGCGGCTTCCAATGCCAGCCGCGTCAGTCCCGGCAGCACGGATTGGTCGCCCGTGATCATGATGTATTCGGACAGCAACATGCAAACGTAGCCGTAGTACCAAGTCTGGAAGCTGCCCGTGGAGAAGTTAGATGCCCACTTGGCTTCTTCTGCGACCAGCTTCCGATACTTGCGCTCGCCACTGGCTAGCAGTGCTAGCGCATTGAGGCAGCGGGGGATGGGGTTTGGTTTGTAGCTAGGCTCCTGCATGCGAGCCGCCAAGGCTTTGCAGCCTTGCTTCAAGATGCGCTGGGACTTCGGGCAGTCATACGGGGCAGTCGGACTGTAGGTTCCCAGGACTGGAAGTTTGAGCGTGATGACTTTGGTCTTGCCGGATCGCCAGCGCCGCAATGCCAGCCGGCCTCTGCCTTCTTTTGACTCGGCGAGGGTGAGGGCTCGGCCCAACTCGGTGCGGGGGTCGGTTTGGAATGGCTGGTCGCCAATTCCTAAGATCACATCGCCAACCATCAGCAACTTGGCTGCTGGTGAATCTTTGGCGACCGCTGTGATTGCGATTTGTCGCGCCACCGACGTGACCATCTTCTCGGTATGCATCCAGCCGCGCGCCCCAGTAGCCCCCAGGGCCCAATCGTGGCTGGCGCCCTCCGGTATTCTTTGTCCTTTGGTGAAGTCTGGGCCGCCTTGAGGCTGCATCGAAGGCACAGCTGCAAGTAGTAATGTCGGCCAGATCAGGGTGGCGAAGGCGATCGCTAGGCGGCGGATTCGTGGAGTCATCTGTGCCCCAGCATAGTGGCTTTCGAGAAGTATCAAACAGCCAAGCATGGGCGCTGGGATCAAACTGGACCCGTGGTGATGCGCGGTTCGCAACTCAGTCGAGATAGCTAGCGGCGGAAACTAGTTCCGGTTGCTGCTGCAATCGCTGCTAACGAGATTTTGAGCTCAAGGGCTGCGCATGCCTTCGATTCCGTGTGCCTATTTCGGCGCGCACCCAATGTAGCGGCTGATGATGCTAGCGACTTTCGCGGCGCACGATTACGCGGCGGATCTCGCCATTTACACCGCCTACCGCAACGCTGCCGTCGGTGGGATGCAGAGCCAGTGCATAGCCGAGTTTCGTGACGGCGGACCGTTCTTGTTCGATGCTTAGGTTGAATGTATTGACGACCCGAACTTTGCCATCGCGGCATGAGGCCACCATGGTTTCGTCACCGATCCAAGCGATGGCTAGGGCCGCAGACGGTAGGCGCATGTAGCGGACCATGCGGCCGATCGTTGGTTGCCAGAACCGGATCGTGCGATCGGTTGCGGAGGATGCAACCATCGGCAGGCCGTCGGTGCTTGGGTGCAAGGCGAGGGCGTGGATGGCGCCGGTGTGCTGGCTGAGGCTGCGGATCAGTGCGCCTGTGTCGGCATCCCAGACCCGCAGAGAATGATCCAGGCTGCCGCTGACGAACGTCTTGCTGTCTGGCAGGCAGCACAGTGCCGTGACGCCGCGCGAGTGACCTTGGAAGTCGCGTATCGCATTGCCAGTCTGCAGATCCCAAAGCACGATGCGCTTGTCCAGGCTCGCCGACAGCAGTTCTGTCGCGCTGCGAAAGGCGCTCGCGAAGACCGAGTCGTCATGGTCGCCGACTTGCCGAACGGCTTCGCCGGTTGGCCAGGACAAAACTTCTACGAGACCTGTCTCCGATGGATCACCGCCACCAATCGCGATGCGGTTACCCGACCGCGAGAATGTGAGGTCATGCAGATTGGGGGTCTGGATCTCAATCGTCTTTGCAGCCGTGAGGGCGGGCCAACTAAGGACCTGTAGTCCCCGTTGCGAAGCGGCCACGACGGACTTGCCATCAGGGGTAAAGGCCAGTGCGGTGATTGGGGGGAGCACCTTGTTGGGCTGGGCAACGGATGCGGCGCCGCTTGCATCGCTGGAGGTTTCCTGGAAGCTGGTCCAATTGCCAAAGCGTGCACCCTGGCGGATCCACCGTCGAAAGCTCTCGATCTCCGCGCTGCTTAAGGGAGGCCCCTTTGAGGTCGGCGGCATGATGTCATCGTGATCAGCGGCTAACGAGATCACGTCGAGGACAATCGAGGCGTCGGGCTTGCCAGGCACGATGAGTTCGCCGCGTTTGCTTGCCTGAATCGCTTCTACGGAATCCAAGCGCACGCGACCTTTTGGGCGCTTCATGCGACCGTTCTCGAGTCGTCGCGGTGCTTGGTGGCATTCGATGCAGCGACTTTTCAGGATCGGTAAGATCTCAGTAACGAAGTTTACCGTTGGATCCTGTGCCGAAGCGCTCGCCGTGCCGGCGACGAGCAGGGCGAATGCTGTGAGGAGCGATGTCCTCATGTTAGATCAATTCCTTGATCGGTGCGGAGCCGATAGGCGCGATCCTGATTGGTTGGCCGTCGGCGGTTTGCACTTCTAGTTCGGGGTCGATGCCCAGCAGTGAGTAGATCGTGGCCGCCATGTCGGATGGGGTGACTGGTCGGCTATCGACGAACTCGCCAAGATCGTCGCTTGCGCCGACCACGGAACCACCGGGAACGCCGCCGCCGGCGAGTGCGGCGCTAAAGCAGTTCGGCCAGTGATCGCGGCCGCCAACAGAATTGATCTTTGGAGTGCGCCCGAACTCGGTCATGACAACCACGAGCGTCTCGTCCAGCATGTCGCGTTCTTCGAGGTCTTGGATGAGTCCGCTAAATGCCTTGTCGAATCCTGGGATGAGGGCGCTGGTGCCTTCATCTTTGGGATCGCCAGGATGGCGGTTGTTGTAGGTCTCGAGATTGAGGTGGTTGTCCCAGCCGGTGTTGTTGACGGTGACGAACGCGACGCCACGCTCGACGAGGCGTCGAGCCATTAAGCACTGCTGGCCGATGTTGTTGGCGTCGTGGACGTTGGCGCGGTGGTCAATGCCGTAGCGTTGGCGGAGCGCAGGCTTCTCCTCAGACAAGTCGAAGGCTCGCTTCGCTTGTTCTGATGCGATCAGTGCATAGGCGCGCTCAAGATCGACGTCGGTCTTTGGTCCGGGCGTTGCATCGTTTTTGCCGTGGAAGCGATCCAACGCGTTGGCGAAGTTGCGCCGTCGTTCGGACCGCTTGTCCCCAAGGCTGTCTGGCGAGTCGAGATCACGGACTTGGAAGCCCGCGCGCCCTGGATCGCTGCCGAGCGCAAATGGACTGGTTGCTGCCGGCAGGAAGCCTCGGCCGATGGTGGCGCGGTCGCGTGAGACCAAGTCGGGAATCGCAATGTTGGCAGGGAGCACGCCGAGGTTGCGTTTTTGGACTGTCGAACGCACGTGTGCAATGACGGATCCAATCGTCGCATATTCGAGCGCTGGCGTCGGCTTGTGCCCTGTCATGACGTATTGCACGCCAAAGTTGTGCACGCCGAAGGGGGATGTCATCGAGCGCACCACGGCGATCTTGTCCAACATCGCAGCGGTCCGCGGCATATGCTCGCTGATGCGTATCCCAGGAACCTTGGTCTCGATTGACCCGAAAGGACCGCGGACCTCGGCCGGCGCATTTGGTTTGGGATCGAAGGTCTCTAGGTGGCTCGCGCCACCGTCCAGCCAAATCAGGATGCAGTTCTTGGCCTTGCCAAGACGCGGTGTTGGCGCGGTGGGCAGGAGCAGTCCGGAGTCGCTTTGCGCGAACAGGTTGGTCGCCAAGCCAAGGCTGCCGAGTCCGGTGGCCGAGTGGCGGAGGAACTCTCGTCGGTCGAATCTGTGATTGCGTTGGCGGCTCATCGATTCATGTGTCCTTAGTGGTTGGTCAGGAACTCGCTGGACGACAGCAGTCCCCAGACAAAGTCTTCGAGCAAGGCGCGACGCTCATCCTCGGAGGTCGCAAGGGCTACTTGCTCTTGCCAAAACGTAGTTTCTTGGGCACTCGGCGGTCGCCCGAAGGCGAGTCGATAGTGCTCGTGCACAATGACCATCGGGTCTTTGGCCGCGCGCAGCATGGTCTGAAGCCGGCCATTGGGATTAGCGATGCGTGCGTTTAGCAGGTCGCCGTTGAAGAAATGCAGTTTGCGAGGTAGCGCACCTGTCGGCGCGGCGGAGCTTTCACACGACCCTGCCCTGGCGCAGCGTCCAAGGATATCGAGCGCATCGCTTTGGATGGTGGCGTCAGGGAGTTGCACTGCTCGCGTTCCGAGTGGCTCCTTGCCATACCTGCCGTGCACATCCGTTACGTCAGAGATCGCGTCGGCCAATACCGCGGGCTCAAGCTGCTTTTTGATCGCGTGGGAGTAGTAGCGGCCGTCGCTGGCGTTGGCCGGCGTGGCTTTGCTGCTGCGAGCATAGGCCGCGCTCAGGGCAATCTCTTGCAACGTGTGGCGCAGGTCGAAGCCGTGTGCGACAAAGTCACGCGCTAGGCGATCGAGCAGTGCCGGATGAGATGCCGGATTCGTGGCGCGGAAGTCGTCGACTGGTTCGACCAATCCGCGTCCCATCATGGTTTGCCAGAGCCGGTTGACGATGGCCTTGGCGAAGTAGGGGTTGTCTTCAGAGGTGACCCATTCGGCGAGTGCGGTTCGTCCATCCTTCGTGTCTGCGGGCAAGAACCGAACACCTGGGATCCTCATTTGTGCGGGCTGACCGGTTTGTGGGTGGACCGTCTTGCCTAGTGGACTGACGCGCACCGTGGTGCCGCGAGTGACCTTTGCGAAGATGGCAGCGAGGCCGTGGAAGTCATCCTGCGTCCATTTATCGAGTGGGTGGTTGTGGCAGTTGGCGCAGCGCATGCGACTTCCGAGGAAGACCTCGGTCATGAACTCAGTCTGCAGCAGCGCATCTTCGGCGGTGTTGTAGAAACCTGCCGGGCCGACTGCCTCGCTATCGCCGGTCGCGGTTAGCAGTGCTTGCGCGATCTGGTCGTAACCGGTTCCTTTCCGCAGCTGCTCGGTGATCCAACTGTGGTAGGTGCGAACGGTCGTCGGCGTGATCGTGATCTTGTTCTTGTCGTATTGGCTGCGTAGGCGAAGCAGTCTCCCTAGGCGCATCGCCCATGACTCGACGAACGCTTCCGACGCGAGTAGACGGTCGACGAGCTGCTCGCGTTTGTCGGCGGCTGTGCTCGCGACGTATGAGTCGAGTTCTTCTGGCGTTGGCAACCGGCCCGTGAGGTCGAGAGTCACTCGACGATGGAACGTCGCGTCATCGGCCATCACCGACGGCAGGACGCGCAAGTTTCCGAGCGTGCGCAGGATCTCTTCGTCGATGAAGGAGTGTCTGGGTTGCTGAGAGAGATCGACGGCGTCGTCGCCGAGTGGCACGAATAGCTCGGTGGGGATGACCCAGTCGAGGTAGCGAGCAACGACGATATGGCGGCCACGACGGGTCACGGTGACCTTCGCAGCGTGTTCGTCGATGGTGACCGAGGCTGGGTCTTCGGCTTCAAAGACGGTCCATCGGGTGACGTCCCGCTGGCTGCCATCCGTGTAGTGGGCGGTAGCCTTTAGCGAGGCCGATGAACCGACAGTCTGGAATGCTTGGACACGCGGCGTGATCTCGACCGACTTCAGTTGGCGCCTGGTTTCGAATCGTGCGCCCTGCTCGATCCATTTTTTGAGGAGATTGGCGCCCTCTTCGTTCTCGTCCAGGACTTGCTTGCCGCCATGAGAGACGATGCCGGTTGGCTTCGTGAATATCAGACTCTCGTCGGGGCGCGCAATGTTGACCCGTCGTCCGCCGAGTTCGTGAACGATGTTTTGGTAGTCTTTGTGCGGGTCGCCTCCGAATAGCGACAGCTGCAAGCCGCCGCGACCGATCGCCGCACCGTGACAACCGCCGGCGTTGCAGCCGCTCTTCGTAAAGACCGGGATTAGGTCATTTTCAAAGTCGACGACTGAGTCTGAGTAGCTGTCGTGAGAGGTGCTGTTGCCCGAGGGGTCGGGCTGGCTGGCCATCAGCAGAGAGAACAGCGTCAACCCGGAGCTGAGTAATGCTGTGATGGCTTTCATGGGCTGCTGACCGGTTCTTCGGCCTAGCGGCGTCGTAGTGCGGGCGCAGACTTGTCGGGATCGGCTTCAAACTTAGATTTGCACTTCTTGCAGCACAGAGCGACGGTGCGGCCACGGTATTCCGTGGTGGGAGAGTCAGCCGTTACTGCTTTGCCGGTTACGGGACACTTGGTGTTGATGGCCGTCTTCTTCGCTTCGGGTTGCGGTTGGCGTCTGCTGCGCTTGGCACCATTGCGACTTCGTTGGCCGCGAGCGGCGGCAGAGGCTTGGTCGCCAGCGGTGTCCGCCAGATACTTTTGCAAGGTCGCGTGGTCAACGTCCATCGCGCCTGCAATGGCTCCGAGAATGTGGGGTTGCGTGTAGAACGCGTCGCTGATGTAGGGGAGGTTGTAGACCACCTTGCCACCTTTGGCGACGATGACGGTGGCGGTGAGCGTGCGGTCGAGACCGTATGCTGGCGGGCCGGCTGAGCCACCCTCTTGCGATAACCCTGCCCTGACGAAGTCGGGTAGTGATCGCTTGACCCACTCAAACTTCTGTTCGACGTCGTTTGGATCGTCGTTGATGACGATGAACGACATCTCCCACTTGCGTTTCGAGTTGCTCTCAATCGTGTTGAGTTGTTGTGCGAGGTTGCTGATAAAGCGTCCAAAGGTGCGCGCTTCTTTTGCGAAGATGAGCAGATGAAGCTCGTCGCCAGCAAGGGTTGCTGCGTCGAAATGCTCGTCCTCAAGTTCGCCTGCTAGACCGATTGCCGTGAACGGTGGTAGCTTTTCGCCGGGCTGTGGACCGGAGAAGATCGGCTTGCCGATTGCTTTGGTCCAGTCTGCAGGATCTTCAATCTTTATCGGACCCTTGCCATAGCTGTAGCCGCCTCGGCCGCCACGATCCTTAGCGTCAGCGTTGTCGCGTTTTTTTACAAACCCAACCATGACTCGGTCTTTCGACATGAAGCCACCCTCTTCGGCTTGTTGCCAGCGAGGGGTGATCATGCGCTTGTAGGCATACTCTTCCTCTGCTGTGTGCTTGCGCCAGTCCCAGCCGGTCAATAGGGCCTGCATGATGGAGGAGGAGTCATAGTCGTAGATTTCGCCACGCTTGTTGGCTGCGACGAGACGTTGGAAGACCTTCGCGCAGTTCTCTTGCGAGACTGGGTTGTCTTGGAAGGTGCCGGCAGGCAGCGTCTTGTTGACGCCAAACTTGCCGATGTGGGGGCGTCCGGCCAGAGGTTTGGCGACGAACTCCATGTCGAGCAGTGGCATCAGCTTGTCTGCTTGCGTCGAGGTCAGCTCCCCGGCTTTGACTGCCTTCGCTAGTAGAGTCTGCACGGCGACTTTGTCGGAACTGATGCGCTGCCAGCGTTCGTAGGCTTGCTTCTCCGTTAGCTTGCCAGCTTCGAGAAGCCCTGAGATGCGCTCGAACCGGAGCTCTTCGCACATGTCGACCTTGCTGCCGATGCGTTCGTTCGGGTCTAGCTTCTGTGCATTCACGCTGTGCGTGACGCTGGCTAGGACTAGTGCGATGGTCAGCAGTTTGATGAGCATGTTTGTCATGGAAACAAAGTCAGGGATTGGATGGCGGATTCTCGAGCTCCAGTATCTTGGCTTGGCCAGTAGGTGCTACCTGATCGTGATTTCGAAATGGAGTCGAGAAGGCTCCTAAAATTCGTCGCTGTATGGCAAGCAAACCCTCGATGATTATCGGGTATGCGGTGGTTGCTCCCACAAATCGTTAGTTGTCAGATTCTAACAGCAGGGCTTGCCTGGTCGAGATGTAGTCTGCAACCAGGCTGTAAGGAACCTGCAATCCGTAACGGCTGGAGCAAGGTGCAGCCGCTCCTGTCGATCGGATCCTAGGCTGGCAATGCCAGAACTGGTGACGGTCGAGCAGCTTTATCGAAGCAAGATCAGTTGCGGCTGCGCGTTGGCATCGCTCCAGACGACTCCGTTCTGCTCGAATTGTCGACCGATCTCGCTGGCATCTTCGAGGGATAGACCCAGTATCAGAAAGCTGGCCTCAGCGGGCCAGCCGTTCGAAGGGTGCTCTCCAGCTCCTTCGATAAAGACAAGTCCGCGACGCGCCAGTTCACGACGAAGTTGGTCGTGACGACTTTGGTTTGCCTGCTCATCCAGGAAGCGACTGAATGGGTTGCATGCCGTGATGAAGGCACTGCAGGTCACACGATGTGCGGCATGCAGCGCGGTCAACTCTGCGCTGACCGTGTCGATGTGGATATCGAAGGTTTGGTCGCCTGCGATTCGGTAGGCGGTTTCGCGGTATGCCTGGATGGTTTCGGGTTCGATTTGGGAGTCGGTCATCGGGGAGTGACTGTGAGGGTGGTTGATGGTGGGGCAATCTGTATTCGATCGTCAAGTGTTGTTGTCTTCCTCGGTCACCTCTTTTTCTATGACCTCTTTCTCGATGACCGCTTCCTCGATCGGCTCAAGCGATTCTGGCGGTGGCGATTCGGACCGGCCTTGTCCTAAGCTCATCACTAACGTTCCTCTCTTGAGAGGGTGATTCGGAGGAAGTCCTCCGTTGTATTTTTCATACTTCATCGTCTTTACCTGTTGTCCTTAGTTTGGTGTCAAAGTGTGAATGATGGTTTGGCAGCGTTAGATTCCAACGGCGTTAGCCCATGGGTAGTCGGTGTCGCCAAAGTGACCCCACCTCGCCAGCTGCACTAGGTCTGTGACCTGGTAGGTGGTGCCGCTCTTCAGCAAGCTGAGGTCGAACATCTGCTCGAAGCGTTGTGGGTCGAGCAATCGACCACCTGCTGCTTCGATGCGCAGGATGCGCGCGGCTCGATCGCCTGGGAACCAACCAAGCACCACTTGTGCTTCGGTGGTGATCCCTAGCTGCACGATCATCTTGGCGAGCTTCCGGGCGTGCAGGCCACCGGCGCGGTCTGCCTTGAAGAAGTCCTTGCCCGACCAGGCACCGCCACCGATTGGCACGCGTGGTCCGTAGGCATCACAGACGAGCTTCTTGCCGGATAGTCCGTTGTCGCCCTCGGGGCCGCCGACTTCGAAGTTGCCAGCGCCGTTGACGGTGAGGCTCTTGGGAAGCTCGGGGGATAGACCGGGCACGTTCTTGGCGGCAGCGAGGAGCTCTTCTTCGATCGCCAACCGGACGGCGCGGTGTAGCGCGATTTCATCGGAGCCGACCTTCTGTTGAAGAGAGCAACTAAAGGATTCGAGTTGCCAGGAGGCGCCATCATCGGCTGCGGTTTCGCGGACCGAGATCAGCACCTTGCCGTCGGGACCGAGTTGCAGATCGGGTAGATCCAAACGAAGCGCGTAGAGCCGCTTGGCGAAGCGTGTCACTAGCCAATGCTCCATCGGCAAGTAGTTGGTGGCCTCAAGGTCATTGGCGTAGCCGATGCAGATCGCTTGGTCGTCGGCTAGCTCGCGATATTCCGCTTCGCCATTTTCTAGAGGGCCAAGGCAGAGGTTGGACGTGACCTTGACTTTTTTGGGTTCGGGGTACCACTCCTTGTCGTAGCCGGCGCTTTGGTAGACATCGCGCACGATGCTCTTGATATCGATGTCCTCCGCGTTTTCGCATGCGATGCGTCCGGTGATGTAGATGTGGTCACGATGAGCGGCGACTTCGACGCCGACGAGAGCGCGCGGTTCTCTCTGTTGCGCTGCTTGCACCAGGGAGTCGGCGATGGCGTCACAAAGTTTGTCGGGGTGGCCAGGGAAGATGAACTCGGCGGGATAGATAGAAGATGTCATGGGAATGGTTAGTTGTTCAGATGAGTGGAGTATTTGGTGACGTCTTGGAGATCGGTCTCGCAGATGCCGTGGCCTAGATACGCAACGCCAAGTCGGGCCTTGGCGAGTCGCTCACGGTGTTCGCCCTTTGGCTTGCCGACGAAACCATCGGTGACCAGTAGCGCGTGGCGAACCCGGTGCTCCTGCATGTGTTTGGTGACGCACCGAATGTCGGTGCCACCAGTGCTGAAGCACTTGCCTGCCTGTAGTTCGTTATGGGTCACGTCGACGACTCTGGTCGAAAACAGATGCACCGTTGGATGGACGAGTTCTTTGCAGTCGAGGATTGCGCCATAGAGCGGCTTTAGGACGGTGTTCATGCTGCCCGATACATCGAGGTAGACGTGGACGCGGTAGCCAGCAGCGACCCGTCGCCGCCAGTTGACGATGCCTGGATGGAGCAAGACCTGCTGGCCGAGCGCTTGCAAGACCAGCGAACGGCGGGCCATGGTCGGGATCGGCGTTGGTGCCGTAATGGCCTCGGTTCGGAGCTCGCGTGTCGTGCCGCGACGATCTTGCCCCGCGACCTTGCGGATCAGTCGTCGTAGTTGCTGTCGTTTGCTGGGGCGGTGTTCTGACTGCACCGCCTTTTGTTGGATGATGTCCGCTAGCGAGCGCCCGGAGATGGGGTCGGGTGGTTGCGGCCATTGCTCGACCACCGACCGCACGACGTCAAACAGCACGGGCGATTTTTGTTCGAGACCGCCTTGCTGCAGGTCGTCGTCTTCGTGGCCACCAAGCAGCGGCACGTCCTTTAGCAGGGCATCTAGTTGCTTATTCTGTTCTGTCTCGTTGCTTTCTTGGCTCTGGCCCGTAGCCGATGGGGCGCACGATTGGAGCAGTTTCGGCAGCAGTTCATAGACCTCTTGGTAACTGGCGCCACCGTCGGAGTAGAGCGCTCGATGCACTTCGTGCGCGCGCTTTCGTTGATCGTGTGGCAGCTCGGCGATGCCCTTGGCCATGCGCAGATCATCGGTTGCCCATCCCGGTGGTGGCGCGAGCAGGCACATCGGGAAATGATTTTCTGAGTAGAAGTCTTCGAACATGGCGGTGTAGTCCGCCCGCGGAAACATGCGGCAGACAATGCCGTTGATCACTGCGTCGAAGACGAAGTTCTGGACCGGCGTCATGCGCGGAAACAATGTCGTGTGCCCGAGCAATACGTGGTGAAGTTCGTGCATCACCAGCATCAGCAGTTTTTCGGGCGTGTTCGCGTGCTTCGCGACGAATGCTGGATTGATGAGGAGCTTCGGTTGGATGCGACACTCCACGGCTGCGGTTGGCACCGCATCGGTCTCAACGATGTCGAGTAGACGCAGGAACGCTGAGAGCGAATACGAACCGCTTGGGAAGGCATTGAGGATGCGTTCGGATAGATCGCTAGTGGCCATGATCTTCTCCTATTTGTGGTGCTGCAGCTGCTGGCAGGCGATGAGCGAACGCTGGTGGCACCAGCAGAGATACGGACTGTTGGTCTAGTGCCGCGAGCAGGGAGGGCGACTTGTCGCGTAACCAAACCGTCGTCGTGCACTTGGTCAGAATCGTCAGCACGCTGAGGGGGTCTGACCACAGCACTGCGTGGGATTGGTGACTCGGGATCGTGACGCAACCGTCAGGTAGCGGCAGCGTTTTGGCTCGTTGCTCGATGAGTTGCTGAAGACGTGCTTCGCCTGCTTTAGTAGAGTGTCGCTTCGCACTGTTTTCGATCAGTCGCAAGAACCCTGGGGTCCGTAACCGGAGCCATTTCTCGTGCAATGCGACGTGGATCGCTGTGCCGAAGAATGCGCGCCCCTGGTAGCCGACGCCTACGACGCCACTGCCTCCGGGGCTTCCCTGGGATGCCATGGAGCTGAGTCCGTCGAAGCTGACGACGCTCTTTGGTGGCGAACTCATGTTGTGGGCGAGATGACCCGGTGCCGTATCGATCGCCGCACATGAGGTCGTAGGACTTGTTCCTTTGTTTGGATTGCTCATGACGCCCTCAGCATTTGGTCCGCAGCAGTAAAGGCATCGAACGCGGCTTCCGCGGCCTCTTCGCTGCCGAGCTTTTCACGCAAGAACAGGTTGGCCATGGCGTTGGCCTGGAGATGTGCGCGCGGCTGTTGTGGGTCGAGTGTTGCGAGCAGGTCCTTGATGCGTCCCCAGGTCCTGAAGGTGGGGTTGGATGCGTGCACGGTCTTGCTGAACTTCTGTGGTGTCGCCACATCGCGATAGATCTCTCCCGTTTGCGCCGCGACGGCTGCGTTGAGTCGGCCGACTGCGCCGGTCTCGAAGAGGTGCACGATGGCGGCTTCGCAGGCGCCAGGTTGCAGTTGTGCGATCGCGTCCGCGACTACGCTTGAGAACTCTGGCTTCGGCAGTGAGTTGGCGTTGGTTGCTAGGCGCAGCCTCTCAAGTGGATTGCTGGCGCAAAGGATCGCGCGCAGCGGATCCGCACTCTCAAGGCTGGCAGCCCGCATCGCTTCCCGGTGGGCTGCGAGTAGTTTGGTCTCTGGGATTGCGATGCCTTGCGCTCGCTGTGGCAGGTGCACGCGCAGTGCGATCAGGGTCGCGTCGGATACGTTGTAATCTGCCTCAAGCGCGAGCGAGGCGGCGTTTACGGCGCATACGCCGCGAAACAGCATGTTGGCGCGTCGCGGGCTAAGGGCGATCTTTGCCTGTGCTAGCAGCGCCACAACCGTTTGAACGTATTCGGCTACCGTGGCGGCGAACTCGGCGGATTGCGACGACAGCAGAAGGCGCGTGCGTTGGATGATGTCTTCGAGGGCGCGTGCATCAGCGGGAGCAATTGGGGCGTCCTGTGCACGGATCACGGCCATTTGCTCCGCAGGGGTAAACTGGTCCCACGACGGCATGGTGACGACATAGGGGAAGCGATCGGCAAGCGCGGCATCGAGCGGTTCGGAGCCCGAGTAACCATGGTCGTCATCCTCTTCGGTTGTGGGCGGGTTCATCGCGGCCCACCGGTGCTCAAGATCTTCGAGTGCAATGCCTTGGACGCAGCGCTCGTGGATGATCGGGAAGAGTTTGTTTTGGATGTCGGGCCGGCAGCGGCTGATCTCATCAAAGAACACCGCGCCCGCACCCCAGATTGCGGCCGGTGTCGATGCGTATTCGAGCGACCCCTCCTTGCTAGGTAGCGGGAAGCCAACCAGGTCGTCGAAGTTGAGCAAGCTGGCGTTGTAGTGGCGGAAGTCGATCCGCAAAGCCGCTGCGATTCGAGTCAGCAAAAGGCTCTTAGCTGTGCCGTGCGGGCCAATCAGCAACAGCGGGCTCTTGGTCGCGAGCGCCGCTAAGACTGGGGCCTCGATGCGAGAGAGCCCGATGATCCCCAGCTTCGTTAGTGGGGCTCTTTCGGGAGAACGATGTTCCATGGTGTGCGTCTCACGTCCGATATCACCGCTTACGCGGCGATGCTCGGACGAAGAGGCATCACCGACGCTTTAGCAGTACTTGTGAGTCGCCCTGCAAGTTGTCATTAACTCGGCGACACCTGTTCTCGGCGGGGACAGATAGCCCGACACGGCAGGATGGAAATCGACGCTAACCCGTTTCGTTGCTCTTTTTGGGAGCCACACTCGCTTTCGCGATCCACCTTGCCCGGGAGGGCAGGTTGGCTTGGGCGTCGGCCCAATTCTTTCGTGCACATCCAGTATAGCACCTAGAAAACGAGTTTGCAAGTCACAGTGATATTAGGAGTGGGGGATAGGCAGATGCAGATCGTTGTGACCAAGGTGCGACTCGACCGCATAGCATGGTGTGCGGCATGAAACTGTTCCTTGATATCGACGGCGTGCTCCTCGGTCGTAGGCAACCTGGTTCGGAGGATGTCTGCCTTGCCAATCACGCGCTGTCGTTTTTGGCGTTTTGCAACGAGCATTTTGAGTGCTGTTGGCTCACGACACATTGCCGCGGCGATGCCGCGCCGGTCTTCCCGCATCTGCTGCGCTACACTCCGCCAGAAGACCGTGCGCGTCTACTAGCACTCACGTCGACTGTGTTGGCCACCGACTACGGCACCTTTAAGACCGAGGCGCTGCCGAGCGACGAACCGTTTGCATGGCTCGATGATTCGCCGACCGCCGCGGAGTTAGAATACTTGCGTGAGCGCGGTTGGATGTCGCGATGGCTTTGGGTGAATACGCGCGAAGAACCAGACGACCTGCTACGTGCCCGAGAGTGGCTTGCGCTGCGACTGCGCGGGGCACACGCCAGGACCGATTAGGATGCGGCTAATGCTTACATGTGTGGCGCCATGCTTGTCGGCGACTTTGGGTCGCATCTTTGCCTCAAGATCCTACGTCGAAGGTGATCGTTTTCGGGTTGGGAGCAACCAACCGCAGGATCTAGCTGCGGCTATTCCAGAGGCTATCGGAGCAAGTTGGCGCAGCTGATTTGGTTTGCATGGCCAGCAGCGTGTCATGCATTCGATTTCGTCCTGGGGCCGCTTTGTGTAGCTTGATCCCTCACCAGTCTGTTTGGATCGATCGTGGGCAAGCAATGGTCGATGGCTCGATTGCGACTCCCAGGCGACAATGCTTCTGCTCAGAGTAGGTCAAAAATCAGTATTCGGCTTTCTTGTGGCTAAGGAATCGCATCCGCATTTGGCAGCTTTCGTCCTGCCCGGCTATGCTCAGCGTGTGATTTCGTCGTTCTCGACTGATCCAATCTGATCCCGTTATATTGATGCCAAAAAAGGTTACTGTCTGCGCTGTTTCAGCGTTTTTGCTGTCTGTTGCTGCTGCCGGCTTCGCTGCCGCGGCGTGGTTTCAGGTTTGGCTGAATGCGCCGTTAGAGGAATCCCCCGAGTTGCAGGAGGTCGCCTTCCCGGATGTAGCCGGAGTGGTGGCTGCAGAGGGTGATGTTGCGATCGATCTGTCTTCTCTTGACCAGGGCGGCAACACGCAGCTGATTTGGCGGTGCGGCAAAACCTTGGTCGGTTCACGCTTCGACTACAGCGGTGCATGGAACCGCTTTCACGGTCGAGTTCTGATTGATTCCGATGCGCAAGCTATGCGGGCTGGCGAGTTGCATGTGGCGGTTACCGCAATGCGAGGGCATGGAGAAAGTCCGGCTCCGAATGCGATGATCAGCACCGTGCGCAGCAACCAGTGGTTTTCTGTGGATCATCCCACTGCAGTCTTAACGACGCAGGAGATAATCAGCAGAGTTGGTGATGAAGCGGCTGAATTTGATCGCGCAGTATCCGATTGGACGCACGCGTTGCAATGCCGGCTGCAGCTCAACGGAATTGCGCGTGATGTCACAGTCTAC
>CBFIIO010000033.1:0-44598 GCA_965662465.1 Planctomycetota bacterium
ACGTGTGCCGCGCCCAACACGAACGTCACGCTGGCCAGCGCGTTCGCCAGACAACGCCACACCTTGCACGGCGGCCGCGTCCAGCTCAAGCAGCAACTGCTCGCCGTCACTCGGGTCACCACCTACATCCGTATCCGCAGCGTCCCGATCCTCGGGCCACTTGCCCATCTGCCGCAGCGTGGCAGCCGCACTCGGTCGCGCACGCGACGCACCAGCATGGCTACATCTGCGTCCGTGACCTGCGCATGCCCGCACCATTCTACCCCGCCACGGCCTGGCTCGTGTGAGTACACCCTATCCAACCAGATCACGTGGAAGTGCACATTCAACCTGAGCCCCGAATCAAATCGCTGCACAAACGCCACCGCACCCGCTCTCGGACGCGGCTTACCGAGACGCGCTGCAGCACGTTCGTAGTAACCAGAAACTGCCCGCACCAGGATGCGACGCACGGCAGAAAGCGCCGCCGGATCGTGCGCACACACAAACCGCACTCGATACGGCAAGGACAGCACCCACTGCCGCACCGGCACAGCATCCGGGATCACGTGATCCACCAAGTGCGCCGCCGTCGCGGCCATGCGTCGCCCACCGCACGACGGGCAGAAGCCGCGCCCCTTGCAGGAGAAGGCCACTACGTCGTCGTGACGACACGCCTGGCACCAGACCCGCGCAAAGCCATGCGCCAAGATTCCGCAACGCAAGAATGCGTCGACCTCGCGCCGACAGAACTGCGGCACGTTGCGTTCGTTCGCGGCGAGCTGTTCTTGCGACGTGGCCCAATCAGACTGCACGACCCGATACAGGACCGTGTCCTCTGGCTGCCGCCGCTGCCTGCTCGCCTCGTGCCCCACATGGTGAATAGGGGCCAGCAATCGCCAGCGGTGGCACAGAACATCGAACCGCCAGACTGGGACTCGCGGCGAGCACCGCCCCAAAACGGCACTCGATCTGTTAACCACGCTCGAGAGCTCTCAGAGAGACGCGGCCTGATCCGGACGGCTCGACTGCCTGCACGCAAACGACGTAGTACACACCTCGACGCTCTGCGCCAACGCACCACCAAACGCATCCCCCGCACCCCCAGCAACTTCCAACCCCCACCCCAAAACCACAAACGCCCCGCACCGTTAAGTGCAGGGCGCTGTGGATCGGCCAGTTAGACCGAAGTGGCTCCTCGAGTAGGGCTTGAACCTACGACCCATTGATTAACAGTCAATTGCTCTACCAACTGAGCTATCGAGGATTGCTAACAAAGAACCTCTCGGACCTTTGGGGGCGGAAACCTTAGCCGAGGTTGGCGACAGTTCAAGAAGGCTTTACCAGCGCTTTTCTTACTAAGTAGGCCAGACTCGCTGCACCGATAGCATCGGACCGACCTTCTTTGAGCTAGACGGCGGTTAACCAGCCATTTCGAGCCAAAATCGGCGGTATTTCTGACTTCGAGCGAGACCGGATCTAACCTGTATAACCACAATTTCGGCCGGTCTGAGCAGGGAGTAGATGGAAAATTGTGGCGATTGGCCGCGGCGAACTATGGTCAGGAGATGAGTTTCTCTCTGCTCGTGGCATGTTGGATTGTCGCAATTGGCCAAGTCACGGAAGCCGACGACCATCTCGGTCCAGGCACGATTGCCCAGGCCCCTACCAGACAAGCCCCCCCGTCCGCCGTACACATGGCAAACGGCATCAAGATCGGCGACGCCGACAGCGACTCTGCATTGGTCTGGGTCAGGCTGACGTTGACCCCACATGCAAACTCCAAAGGAACGGCCTTTGAAGCGCGCAAGGCCAACGAACCACAACTTCCAGAAGGCAAGCAATTGTCTGACATGGAAGGGGCCGTCGTTGGCACCAATGGCGAAGTTCGCGTTCGCTACCAAATCACCGGGTCCAAAGAAGAACCACTCGTTACCGATTGGTCACGGGTGACCGCAGAGACGGATTTCACCCACACGTTTGCGCTCAGCAATCTGCGCCCAGCAAGCAACTACGAAATAGTGGTCGAGGGGCGTAGCGCAAAAAACCGTAACGTGAGTTGCACTGTTGACGGCCGCTTCCGAACAGCTCCACAGCAAAACGCACAAGTCGCCGCATCCTTCTGCGTGATTGCGTGCCAGGATTATCCACGACGTGATGACAAGCAACGCGGCCATCTGATCTACGAGCAGATGCTAACGCTCAGCCCAGACTTCATGGCACACACAGGCGACACGCTCTACTACGACAAGCCAAAGCCATATGCCAAGACCGCTGCCTTTGCTCGCTTCAAATGGAACCGATTCTACGGCTTAGAATTGCCACGTGAGTTTCACCGTCAGGTCGCGACGTGGTTCATTAAGGATGATCACGACACCTTAAAAGATGACTGCTGGCCAGGGCAGCGGTATGGCGAGCTAACGTTTGCGCGTGGCCTAGAAATCTACCGTGAACAACTGCCGGTTCCGGAGGTGCCATACCGACATCTTCGCTGGGGAAAACACCTCGAAGTATGGTTCCTCGAAGGGCGAGAATTCCGCTCACCAAATCGTCAACCGGACGGGCCGACTAAGACCATCCTCGGTGACGCACAAATGAATTGGCTGCGCGAAACCTTGACCGAGTCAAACGCGACGTTTCGCATCGTGGTTTCCGCGACACCAATCGTTGGCCCTGACCGCAAGTCCAAACGCGACAACCATGCCAACGCAAACTTCCAATACGAAGGCGACAAACTCCGCAAGCTACTAGCAAGCCAACCGAATACTTACGTGATCTGTGGCGACCGCCACTGGCAGTATGCGAGCAAAGACCCCGTCACGGGGCTGCGCGAATGGTGCTGTGGATCGGCCTCGGATCAGCATTCCGGCGGATTCAGAATGAGCGACCGCACCGAAATGCACGACTATCTAAAGATCTGCGGCGGATTCCTACATGTGCTCGTGCAAGAGCAAGCTGGAGCTGCACAATTGCGAATACGACATTATGACCCGCGAGGTGGGATCACCCACCAGGACACAATCGTCGCCCGCTAACCGCGACCAAGCCAGCTCCACCATGCGCAACCTCTTTGGTATCTCAGCGACCTTATTCGCGGTTCTTTCGCTCTCTTCATGCCAAGCGCAACCGCGGTGGTTCAAGGGCAACCTACACACCCACACACTATGGAGTGATGGCAATCACTTCCCCGAGATGGTCGTCGATTACTACGCGAGCCGTGACTACGACTTCCTCGCCTTGACGGAACACAACATCGTCGCCGATCACGCCAAATGGATGACCAACGATCTGGTGATCCGACGCGGCGGTCGCAATGCACTCGCCGACTACCGCGAACGGTTTGGCAAAGAGTGGGTCGACCAACGCACGACCGACGGCAAGCTCGAAGTACGGCTCAAAAAGCTCGATGAGATTCGATCTCTATTCCGGGAAGACTTCTTACTGATCGCTGCAGAAGAAATCACATCCGCTTTTGAAGGCAAGCCGATCCACATCACCGCCAGCAACGTCAAAGAACGCATCCCACCACAAAAGGGTACAGACGTGCGAGATGTCATCCGCAAGACGATGCGCGCAGTGGAAGCGCATAAGCAACAACACAACCGCCCCGTCCTGACCCATCTCAACCATCCTAATTTCGGTTGGGGAGTCACGGCCGAGGACATCGCTCACGTGACAGAAGAACACTTCTTCGAGGTCTACAACGGCCACCCAAGCGTCAATCATCAAGGCGACAAAACCAGACCGAGCACCGAGCACCTATGGGATATTGCCAACACAACGCGCATCCGTGATCTTGACGCACACGTCTTGTACGGTCTTGGCACGGACGACTCACACAACTACCACAACACCTCTGGATCAACGCCTGGTCGCGGCTGGGTAATGGTGCGCGCTACCGAGCTCACCCCAGCAGCCTTGATTGCGGCCATCGAGAATGGCGATTTTTATGCATCAAGCGGCGTGGTGCTGGATCAAATCACATGTGATGGCGATTCACTGAAGATCGACATCGCGGCCCTTGACGACGGAACCTACGTCACGGAGTTCATTGGCACCCGCCGCAACAGCGACGAGATCGGCGAAGTGCTGGCTCGTGTCGAAGGCGAACATGCGAGCTACACTTTCTCTGGCGACGAAGTGTTTGTCCGCGCAACCGTGTCCTCTACGGTGCCAGCCGACAACCCAGCGTTCAAAGGCCAACTGCGGCAAGCCTGGGTGCAGCCTGTAGTGCCGAACAGCCCCGCAAAGTAACAACAGCGCCAAGTAACAGCAGCGCCAAGGAACTACCGCGCAGCATGACGAATTGAGCTACGCCGACCGTCATTGACGACCACCACAGCGGCCGTTCACTGCCAAGCAACTTGGCCAGCTGCCACCAGACCGAAGGCCAGATCTAGCCGAGATACTTGCCGATCAGCAGATCCAGACGGCGACGAGCGTCAGCCGTAATCGCAGATGGTGCGGTCATCACTGCGTGCTCCATGCAACCTTCGGCGCTAATTGGCTCCTGCAGCTGACTGGTAGCCCGCGCAAGCTCTAGCACAACCCGCTGGGCAAGATCTGCATTGGCCTTAACCACAGCAAGGACAGCGGAGACGTCGACATCCCCCTCGACCTCATGCCAACAGTCATAATCGGTCACGAGTGCAATGGTCGAATAAGCGATCTCTGCTTCGCGAGCGAGCTTTGCTTCTTGCAGGTTAGTCATGCCGATCACGTCGACATCCCAACTGCGATACAGACGAGACTCAGCACGCGTGCTAAACAGCGGCCCCTCCATGCAAAGGTATGTGCCACCATCATGAGCAACGGCGCCAGCGGCGCGAGCAGCACCCAATGCAAGCTTTCGCAACGGCTCCCAAATTGGATCCGCAAAGTGTGCATGAGCAACGCAACCATTGCCAAAGAACGACGATTCCTCAGCCCGACCACTAGTGCGATCTAAGAATTGGTCGACGATTACGAGCTCCCCCGGGCGCAGATCGATCTTCATCGAACCGACAGCCGAGATCCCAACGACACTCGACATCCCCAACTGCTTCATTGCATGAATGTTGGCCCGGAATGGCAGTTCGCTAGGAGCCAACCTATGGCCACGGCCATGACGCGGCAAGAACGCCATCCGAACGCCCTGCAATGTGCCGGTGACCAATTCATCGCTCGGCTTACCGAACGGCGTTTCAAGGTTGACGACCTCACGATTCTCGAGACCGGGCAGGTCATAAAGACCTGACCCGCCAATGATGCCTAACGTCTTCTCAGTCATAGCCACTTTCAGGGTTCGTCGTCTCAGCCGCAGCTGTTACGAGCCTAATCACTCCAGCATTAATCGTCGTAATCGCCATCGTTGTCGTAGCGCACGACCGATCGCGGTTTCAGATCTGCGGCACCAGCTGCTCGAGGTTGACGCGGTTCGTCCCCCTCCATTGGCCGAGCATACCAGCTTGGTGCAAACAGCCGCTTAATCAGCATCGTGGCATACGCACCGCGAGGCAGTTCGAACTGCAAACTCGCCTTGACGTTGCCTTCATGAATTTCGTCTGGCTCAATCCGAACATCCGTCACGTTTGCAGGCTTGACCAGCGCAGCACGCTGCTCTTCCTTCCAAATCATGCCTGGCACCTCGTTGGCGAGGAAATCACCACGCGTCAGTTCGGAAGCCTTGAGCTCGCCAATCATTGACTTCTTGAACGGCTCGCTGCCACCATCGCCATCAACGCCAAACAACGGCGTACGCATGGCTATCAGCTTTTCCTCGCGCTCAGGCGCAAGATACTTCCAAGCGATCAAGTCACCCGCAATGGTCGATAGACGCAAGCGCTGCGCACCCTTAACTGCGACTCGCAATAAATTGCTGACCGCCCGATTCCACAAGAAGGACTGGTAGGCAAACGCATGAATGACCCGCAAGCGCAGCGGCACAAACTTCAGTGCCGTCCGGAAGTCGCGAGGATTACGAATCAAGAACTCGAAAAGCGGCTCATACGCTGGACCACGTGCGATACGGGCGCAGGCATCCCAGTCGCCCCAACGCAGCTGCAGGGTGCGCTTGAGTTTGATGTCGCCAGTGATTGCAACCGGGGAAGGTTCTGCCACCAATTGCTGCAAGGCGCGCTCGTAGTCACCAATCAAAACACTGCGCATCGGAAAGCCCTGGCCGTGGCGCAGGCTGCCAAAACGCTGGTCGTCGAAGTAGTTGGGGAAACCAGTTTTCACCAACGACGGCACGCTTCGGCGCAGTGCCGCGGCCTCCGTCGGACGCAAGTCGCGCACCACGATCGTGAACGCGTTGCCCTGACTCAGCTTGCTTGTAATCGGCCGGTCGGTTGCACCAACTGGCGTCACGCGGAGGTTGGCCAACTTGAGCTCAACGGCGCGACGCTCGATCGTCAAGAACTGGTCCGTTACTGCTTGTCGGTCCTTAAGCCCCGCATACGCAATCGTCGAACGATCGACACCCGCATCGCGCGCAAGAATCGTCAACGCTTCTGGCGTCGACAACTTCTCCTTGTGCAGCTTGTGCACAATGAAGTTGCCGTTAGGCACTTCCTTCCACTCGAGCAATTCACGGACGCGGAAGTCATCTGGCGTAGTCTTCAGTCGCACTATGTTCTCCGCATGCTGCGGTGCTTCTCGACATGCCGCAAAGCGACTCCGAGATCTTCTGGGATAGGTGCGACGGCAACAACCTCGTTACCGTCGACATCAAAAAACTCCACTCGCTCCACATGCAAGAACATGCGTCGAAGCAGCGGACGTTCTTCAACACCCGTCCTCTTCTTGTAGTCTGCCTTGAGGCGTGACAGCAACAGCCGTTCGCCCCCATAACCGTCATCTGACACAATCGGGTGACCGATCGACTTCAGATGAACGCGAATCTGATGACTGCAATCCGTAGTGGGATGCAGCTCTAATAGACTATGGCGTGCATAGCGCTTACGCACGAGCACATTGGTGTGCGCTTCGCGAAAGCCTAGGCGCGGCTCCGCCGACGCCAAGACCATTCCTGGACGGCGGCGATCAGGACCAAGTAGGTCGTCAATCTCTCGTTCGTCCCAATTCGGCACGCCCGCTACTAGGGCGATATAGGTGCTCTTAACCCTCAGACCAGCGAACTCGGCTTCAAGTTGGCGAGCAGACCTAGCTCCCTTTGCCACAATCCAACAGCCAGAGGCGTTGCGATCGAGCCGGTGCACGACGCGCAGGTCATCTTTGGGACGAAGCTGCTGAAGCTCTGCACACGTCACAGGCTCCGGCCCAGAGCGGCTCGAACCGATCGACAACCCTGCTGGCTTGCTCAGCACCAAAGCATCTGCTGTTTCGAGGATAATTTGCGGTAGGTCTGAGCCTGCAGACGACTTACGCGCCCTGGGCTTTGGCCGCTCCTCCGGCATGACCACATCATTCAGACGCAGCTTGCCGTCGTGAAGACGGACCTCACCATTCACGCTAACTCTTCCGCTAGAAATGAGTTGGCGTAAATCTCCTCGGTGAGCATCGGGGTATGACCGAGACAGGAAATCGTGCAATCGAATCCCAGCAAGGTCACTCTCGACAACCAGTACTTCGGGCGAGGGCAACGACAAGGGGCGAAGACAATACGGGGCAACGCGGGATCCTCAACCCCCGCGCGGTGCGAGCCCCATCAATAGTACGGATGATTCCCACAACCGCATTTGCTCGCCACTGCGCTGTCCAGCAACTGAGACTTCCCGTCCTGAATCATAGACAAGCCCCGCCTAATCTGAGACTCGATACCCGCAAGCAATAGCCAAACAACAACTTACAAATCCACACCCGTTGCGGCACGGTCATTGCATAACGGCAAACATGTTGATGAGGATACCGGCCCAAGCAAGCGGCTTTCCAAGCTGTGGAACCAAGCCGGTAGCAACGAGAGTTATGAGGAAAAGTCTGCGAGTTGATGGTGCGGTTGGCGAGACCGAGCCATTAGCGAACAGTCAATATCCTTCGCAGGCTTTGACCAGTGGCGAGCTGGACTGAGTCTGCAGCCGATCACCTTCGGGTGTGAGGCGGGTAGTTGACTTCGGACCGAGGGGGAAGCAGCCCTCACTTTGCTGTTCGGCACCTTTCGGGGTGCCGGACAGTTTTTTTATGCCGAGGCCTCCAAGCGTCAACGTGGCGGTATCAATCTTGCCGCACTGTGGTCGCGCCATCCCCAGACAGTTACCGGGACTCGTCTACGCCTCAGAGTGGCGTCGAACTGACCGTGTCCTGCACCCCCACGCCTCGTTCTTCACGACGCGCTAGAGAGACCAACTCGTCAACAATGCTTGCAAGCGAAGTCTGCGGCAGCCAACCGTTCGCCTGCAGCAAACGGTCCAACGACGGCACACGACGCGATGGGTCTACAAAACCATCGGGAAAAACATCTCCAAACGGCACATTGCAAAGCGACGACTGACTCAACGCAGCATCGCGCACCATCCGTGCCAATTCGCCGACGGACATCTCCACGTTGCTCCCGACGTTGACCACACGTGAGGGGACCGTCGTCGATGTTGCCAGATCAAGCAGAGCTCGCGCCACATCACGAACGTGCGCAAAGCAGCGCGTCTGCTTGCCACCGCCGTAAACCGTCATGGGTTCGCCGCGCAGCGCTTGCTGCACAAAACGTGGCAATACCATGCCGTGATCGCCCGTTTGGCGCGGCCCCACCGTATTGAACAACCGCGCAATGATCACCCGCAGGCCAGTTTGCTCAGCGTGAGCCGAGGCCAACCATTCCCCCATTGCCTTGGCACAAGCATAGCCACCACGCAAACCTTCTGTCGATCCAGGCTGGACCGGCGTGCCCTCAATAAACGGGACAGGTCCGTCGCCATAGACTTCGCTGCTCGAAGTCACCATGACTGGAGTATCCGACTGGGCGCAGGCATTGAGGATGGTTTCCGTGGAGTGCAAGTTGGCCTGCATGACCGCTAAGGGTTCCTCTGCGAGGCGACGCACTCCAACTACGCCAGCCAGATGAAACACCACGTCAGCTTGACCGCAAACACGTTCGGCAACCTTTGCATCGGCCGCCGATGCAATCGTGACGGTCAGCTTAGGGTGACCCTCAACCGCCGCAAGATTGGCCAAACTGCCGGTCGACAAGTCATCGAGAACATGCACTGAGAAATCACTTTCCAGCAGCAGTTCGACTAGGTGGGAACCGATGAAGCCAGCACCGCCCGTTACGACAGCGAGTCCGTGCCCAGAGGACAGCGGACGGCAGGGTTGCGGCGGATCATCGCCATTAGGAATCGGTCGGGACATGCGCGAAGAGAAAGAAGGTAGAGGGTCGGCGGCCAGATGTCGCCAGTCCATGCCTCTGACACATCATTTGTGCCGCCGACCTCTAGAGGTAGGACGACGCAACCGCGCGAACTATTCCCCGCCGTTCTTGCTGCGGCGGATCTCTGCCAGCATCCTCCGCAAATCCTGCAATTCCTTGCGAAGTGCCCTGAGATCCTGCTCGAAACTGCCTTTTTCCGGGGACTCATTGGTCAAACCAGCCTGCTGGGAGCCACTCGGCACGGATTCCGGAGCGGATTGGCGCAACTCGCGAACCAGACGACCGTGCCCCTGGGAGTTGCTGTGATCGGCGCCACGAACGGCTTCCGCACGTTCTACTGGCCGCTCCACAGCAACGACCCCCGACTGCGAATCATCAACCGATTGCCGGCCAAACTTGACGATCAGTGACTCTTGTAAATCGCCACGAACGACACGAACCGAAACCTTTCGCCCTGGCGAGACCTTCTTCAGAACTCGATCAAGATCTTCAAGAGTGCGGATGCGTTGGTCGCCAATCGACTGCAACACATCGCCGGACCGCAAACCGGCCTTGTCGCCAGGGCCGCTTGCGAGCACCCGATCAATACGCATACCGCCATCACCCTGCCCAACAGCAATCCCCAAGTAGCCCTTTTCGCTATCCACGGTTGATTCCATAGCTTGCGGGGCCACTTCAGCAATCGGCGTTGAAGGCAAGGGCATCGGCTGGCGAGCTGACTGACGCACAACAGTCGCCGCAGACTCCTCAACAACTGCAACAGCTCCAGCACCGCTGCTATCCGGCCGCTCACCCAGCTGAACGTAAACCACGAGTTCTTGCTTGAGCCGACGAAGCTTGATCTTGACCCGCGCGCCCACTTCATGCTTCTGGACCGCAGCCACGAACTTGTCACGGCTCAGAGTACGGGTCTCGCCGACCGCTAAAAAGACATCACCGCTCTTTAAGCCTGCTTTCGCAGCTGGTGTTCCCGGGATGACCTCGGACACCACCGCCTGCTCAGCGTCAGTCGACAAGTAGACACCGAGCCAGCCACTAGCGGTTGGCGCTACAAGCAGCAGCGATAGAAAACAGGCGAAGAGTGCGTGCATCGTACGTATGACTTCCGGCCGGCTGGAGTCTCGATCCGGTAGAGGCGTAGTTCTAGTTATGCCATCAACGCATCAAGAACTTGGCCTACTATCAGTGAATCGCCAAATTTGAGGTTCAAACTGAGGCCCAATACGGCCTTAAGTTGAAGATGTTCGACTCATCTAACATCGTCTCCTTGATCGGTTTCGGTGAGCCCGTATCGTCCTCCATGCTGCTTGTTGCAACGCCGCAACAGACAAAATTACCTAAAAGCCCATTCAAGCGTCCCATGGTCTGGTTGCGCCGCGAAGACCACGAAGATCGTGAACTCCACTGGCTCAGTCCATGGGCAACTGCGAGCAGAAACGCTGGTCCACGTCGACTGGCCGAAACCGAGGACTCGCTACGCACCCCTTTTCAGCGCGACCGAGATCGCATCCTGCACGCATCGGCCTTTCGCCGGATGCAGCACAAAACTCAAGTCATGGCGGCTTTTGAGGGCGATCACTTTCGCAGCCGCATGACCCACTCGCTCGAAGTTGCCCAGATGAGCCGTTGCGTCGCAAGGGCACTGCGCTGCAACGACGACCTCGCTGAGGCGATCGCATTAGCCCACGACCTCGGCCACCCACCATTCGGACACGTCGGCGAAGAAGCCCTTCACGAAGCAATGCGCGATCACGGCGGGTTCCGCCACAACGCCCAGGGTGCTAGGACGGTCGATTACCTTGAAGATCGCTACGGTCATGGGCTTGGCCTTAACCTGACCCTCGCTGTGCGTAAGAGCCTGCTGAAGGGACGGATTCCGGACGGCTTTCCGATTGCGGCTGACCTTGCCAAACAGGGGCCGATCAACAAAGACAACGTGCCTATCGAAGCACACCTTGTCGACCAGTGTGACAAGATCGCCTACCTGAGCCATGATCTTGACGATGGCCTACGCGCTGGCATGTTCGCCGAATCAGAAGCCGCTGAGCTAGGCCTATGGCGCGATGCCCAGCAAAGCTGCGGTAGCAACAACCGGCAGCGCATCGTCAGCGAAGTGACGTCGCTACTCATCCACGATCTACTCGCGACCACCGACCAAGCATTAGCGAACTCTCCAGCAGGCGGCGCCGCCCCGCGCATCCGCCACAGCGAGACCGTGCTGGTGCAGGCACAAGAAGTGCTCGCGTTCTTGCGCGAACGCTTCTACCGAGCCCCTAGCGTGCTCGCCGTAATGCAAGACGGAGCGAACCGCATCCGCAAGCTATTTGACTCCATGCGGACTGATCCGGCCCTACTACCCGAGAGCGCACGATGCCGTATGAAACTTGACGGCCTCGAACGCACAATTTGTGACTACATCGCTGGCATGACCGATCGGTTCCTAATGCGCGCCAGCTCCTGATACCCCTCCAGCAAACTGACGCACGTCAGCTGTCTGGTTAAGCAATACGCCATGCAAGCAAGCCGGACTTTCGTCGCGACTATCGCTCTATCTGCCGCTCTATCGCCAATGTGCTGCGGCCAACAGGCCGCCAGTCAACAGGCCGCGAGCCAACAGGCCGCGAGCCAACAGCCTAACATCATCTACATCCTGCTGGACGATGCAGGGTATGGCGACCTTGGTTGCTATGGCCAAGAGAAGTTGAAGACACCGCATATGGATCGCCTCGCCACGGAAGGCATGCGCTTCACGCAGCATTATTCAGGCAGTACGGTTTGCGCCCCAACGCGCAGTTGCCTGATGACGGGCCAGCACACCGGTCACACCCCAATACGGGGCAACGGCAACGCCAAGAATGAACCTGAACGGGTATTTCCTATTGGCGAAGGGGTCGCCACTATCGCCTCGCTGCTGAGTTCCAAAGGCTATGCAACCGGAGCATTTGGCAAGTGGGGACTAGGTGGACCCGGCAGCACTAGCGACGCGCTGGCACTTGGCTTCGATCATTTCACAGGATTCTACAGCCAAGCCTTTGCGCATGATTTCTACCCGCGATGGCTTTGGAGAGACGGTCAGAAGCTCGAACTCGATCGCGAGCATTACGCACACACCGTCTACATGGATGACGCATTGGCGTTTGTGCGCGCTAACAAAGAAGAGCCGTTCTTTTGCTACTTGCCGGTGACAATTCCGCATGCAGCGATGCAAGCACCACCGGATTACCACGAGAGGTTTCGCAAGCTCTACCCCGAGTTTGACAAGGTCGTTGGCAAATACAGTGGCGACGCTCGTCAGACTAAGGTTGAGAACCCGATCGCTGGCTTCGCTGCGATGATGACCAAAATGGACGATGACGTCGGCGCACTGCTGGCATTACTTGCGGAACTTAAGATCGACAAAAATACGATCGTGATGCTCTCGTCAGATAACGGCCCCCACCTCGAAGGTGGGCATAGACCGAAGTTCTGGAACAGCAACGGTCCGTTCCAAGGCCACAAGCGCAGCCTCTACGACGGCGGCATTCGCGTGCCAATGGTCGCAAGATGGCCCGGCCATATCGCAGCAGGATCGACCACCTCACACATCAGCGCACACTGGGATCTTTTCCCCACGATCTGCGAACTGGCCCATCTACCTCAACCGAAGAACATTGACGGCATTTCGATGGTCGCAACGCTGACCGGCCGGACCGACCAACAAGAACACGAGTATCTCTACTGGGAATTCTACGAGGCAGGCGGAAAGCGCGCGCTCCGCATGGGTAAGTGGAAGGCAGTCCGTAACAACCTTCGCGACCAACCAGACGCGCCCATGGAGCTCTACGACATCACAACGGATCTCGAGGAGCGAAACGATGTGGCCCTAGCCAACCCCACCGTGGTAGCCCGCGCACGCCGCTACTTCCAGCAAGCGCATCGCCCGGATCCTCGCTGGCGATACGGCGGCCGCCGCAAGCAGAAGTAGCTGCTTTTGGGAGGATTTAGCCCGAGAGATCGACGGGCGAGAGACCGTTGGGCGCCCCCTCCTACGCAGCGACCAGCACCCCAGCCAGGCTGTGAGAAACTCCCTATACAAAAAGCAACCGCTCCGCTGCTTACTTACGTAAACACCGGAGCGGTCATGGTTACCCCGCCTGGACTTGAACCAGGAACCAACAGTACCAAAAACTGCTGTGCTACCGATTACACCACGGGGTATCGCGCGAAAAGTCTAGCAAGCGGCGACCTGAAGTCCAGCCCGACTCACAACCATCCGCAGACTTACGAGCAAGTTTCTGGACGTAAGCCAGGAAACTTCCCGCCGACAGCAAGCGCTAGCAACCAAGCAACAGCCCATGGCAAGACCTCTGGTCGGCGATTTCGAAACCGTCGCATTTGCGCCGTTCGCCAATCTGAGTGAGCCGCAGGCATTAGACAGGCTTTTGCCTCTGGGCTGATGACGCCACCGCTGACGGAATGCTCGATGAAGGGGCTCATCCCAGGCTTGGAGCGCACCTACCCCCTAATTTCCCACCTAAACCCATGGGCCGGATTTGCCAGCTGTGAAACTGATGGCACAAGCTACGGCTGACTTGACCGCTGGGACCTGTCCGCTGGAATGCCACACTCATTTTTTGCGGAACACACTGTGGTCTTTGTCACCACCTGAGACCAGGTATGCCATGAGGTCTGAAACCTCTTCCCGACTCATCATCAAAATCGTTGCCGGCGGCATCATCGACACCGTCGATAGCTCAACAGATTCGACATTACCAATGGGCGCTCGGGTCAGTTCGCCAAAGTCGTATGGATTTGCGGCCACCGCAATCTCCTTCTCATCCTCATAGATGATGCGCCCATACAAACTACTGCCATCCTTAAGCGTCAGGATACTTGCTTGGTATTGCTCTGCAATCGTGTGACTCGGCTCGCAGATTGACTGGACGATGTCGCGAATCGCAAAACGCTTAGCTACCGATCCCAGATCTGGGCCGCAAAGACCACCTGAACCCTGGAAACGATGACAGGCCACACACTTTCCAGCTGCGAACATCTCCTGACCGTTTGCAAAATCTCGACCGTGCAGTTCCTCGGCAAACAACTCCATGGCCATCTCTGTAGTCCACGCATTCGGGGGACCTTTCGGAACTGGCAGTTTGCTGAGATCCGTGGTGGCAATGTCCCCCAACAACCAAGAGACAGCAGCCGCGTCCTTAGCTGGCAAGTGCTCTATCGCGTCTGCACGAATGGCACGGATGTAGCCATCGAAACTCTGCCCCCCGCTCTTCTCTAGGGTCTCTTTCAACCAAGTGAAGTAGTACTTACGTCGGTCGATCGTCCAGCCACTTCGCACACGGCGCAAAGAATAGGCGTATTGAATGTTTTGACTGTTTGGCGTGTTCGCCATCGCCTTCAAAATCTTCTTGCCATACTCATGGCGCGCCAGCATCTCCTGGTCGTATGCCAGCGCTCGCGTCGCCGTAGTCGCCATCAAAGCGATCGTTTTCTCGACGACTGATGGCGCATCTAAGTAGCTCAGCACTCGACAGAGTTCGGTATTGAGTGCTTCGTCTTCGGACGGATAGAACGCATCTAGCTTGCTGACAATCGCTGCAATTTCCGAAGGTGCAGGTTGGTCAAGCCGTATCAAGCACAACGAGTACGCACGCAGCAACGCCAACTGATCCATGCGGGCGAGCTCACCAAACGACACTCTGCCAAGCTTCTCCAGAATGATAGTCGACAGCGAATTCTCGCCATGACGACACAAGGCAATCGTCGCGTTGATCATTGCACGGGCGTCTTTTTCACCAAAGACCCTATCGCGCCAAGCGCTGACCTCTTGATTCTCGATAGCTAGTCGCGCGGCATATCGAATCGATCTATCTGAGTGACCTAAATATGGCCAAGCGGCCTCTATCGCCGCCTCTGGCTCCTCAAAACGTTGATGGTATTGCTCAAGCGAATGACGTAGATCCCGCAGATCCTGATTGGCTTGCAGCCTCGCATCGCTGCCGTTGCTTGATGGGCCGGTATACCGGACACGATACAACTTCGATGCGGTACTTCGGCCCCCCACCAGAAAGTACATGTGACCGTCAGGACCAAACCTCATGGCCGAAATATTGAGTGGCGTGCCGTTAAGGAACTCCCTCTTGGTGCCACGGTAGCTCGATCCATCCTCTTCCATCTCGATGGTGTAGATGGTCCCAAAGGTCCAGTCACAAACGAACAACTGCCCCTGGTATGCAGCAGGAAAGCTAGAGTGATGCCCGAAGCTAAGACCGGTAGGAGACCCGGGACCGATATCGATCACCGAACCGTTGCTGTCAGGATAGTATTCTGGCCACTTCGCGGAACCGGTCCGCCAACCAAACTCACTTGCAGAGGTGACATGGTTAACCCTCGTTGGCCGATACCAAGGACTACCGACGTCAAATTCTAGATCGGAATCGGCAGTGAAGACCTCACCTTCACGGTTGATTGCCAGGTCTACCGAATTGCGAAGCCCTGAAGCAATCATGCGCCAGTCTGAGCCATCTGGAGAAATGCGACAGATCCAACCACCAGGTGCCCGCACGCCACGCGCATGACCACTCGGGTCGACCATTGCGGGGAGCAATGAGTCCATTGCCCAGACAGGTGGCTGCAAGCTGCTGACGCCATCAGGAACAGCCGAGTGATTACCGGACACCAAATAGAGCCCGGTGCCGTCTTCGGTTTTAACGATCGTGTGCGCCGAGTGTTCCCAACCAGGGTTTAGCTTCTTCAGCAACGTGAACTCGTCAAACGAATCGTCTCCATCCGTATCACGAATCCGATAGAAGCCCTTCATCGTCGACATGTACAAGCTGTCGAACGCATACAAGAAGCCAAGTGCTCCGGCGACCGTGCGCCGCCCCCAGGCAACCGGCTCAAAAGGAAATCCCGTCAAGCTCTCGACCTGGATCTGCCCGTCCGTATCTCCCTCGCTGGCTAATGTAAGCCGAAAGACCCCTTTGTCATCCTGATCAGAGACGAGCAGCCGCCCCATAGAGTCGAAGTCCATGGCCACCCATGAACCTTGCGACTCCGGCACTGTGTAGAGCAACTCTGCATCAAAGCCTTCGACCAGCGTGATCTGCGTATCCGGATCAAGCACGTAGCTTGGAGCCGCGACAGATTCTTGTTCCTTGGCCGTGCAACTGACGACGATGAGCAGGACAAATACGAGCAGGCACCACTTCGAGAGATACTTCACTGCCGTATATCCTAATGCCCAGAGTCAGCAGATCCTCATGTGCGATTGTGCGCTCGACCGAAGAACGCGCAAACTATCACAGCACACCGTTTGTGACCTGACCGGTGCTACGTGTAGGCTGCTGCATGTGCGCTACCAAGCCTCCATACTGCATCTGTTCCTCATCATCTCGGCTAGCCCTCTGACTGCTCAAAAGGCACCAGCAGATTTCGGGAAACCAGACCACGAAATACGCATTGGGGTGCTGCCGGGCGTCATGCGCTACGACAAAGAATCGTTCTCAGTAGGCATCGGCAGCAAGGTTAAGCTGACGCTCGTAAACACCGACGAAATGCAGCACAACCTGCTGATATGTGCACAGGGAGACGATGTCATTCCGGACGTGGCAGCTGCATCTATGATGCTTGGCGCGGATGCCAGCAGTAAGCACTACGTGCCAGACATCAAAGAGGTGCTTTTCCACACCAAGGCGATCTCGCTTGGCCAAGAAGATACAATTTGGTTCGAGGCACCAAAGACCCCGGGTGCATACCCTTACATCTGCACGCTACCTGGACACGTTTGGACAATGGTCGGCGTCATGCACGTCGGCGAAACCAAAAAGATCGCCAAAAACGTGCCGATCGAACTACTCCGCTACCGCCTCTACAAAGGTGCGTGGAAGAACCTACCAAACTTCGACACTCTCGCTCCCGAGCGAGAAGGGGCTCTACCAGACGGCTTGATCGATCTTGCAGCTCTTAAAGAAAAGTCTCAGTTCGGAGCCTGTTTCACGGGCGTACTCAATGTCGAAGAAGCTGGCAGCCACAAGTTCTACTTAAACAGCGACGACGGCTCGCGCTTGCTGGTAGGTGGCAAAATGGTTG
Source organism: Planctomycetota bacterium (assembly GCA_965662465.1). Classification (GTDB taxonomy): domain Bacteria; phylum Planctomycetota; class UBA1135; order UBA1135; family UBA2386. The sequence continues at coordinate 17,366 of CBFIIO010000033.1, forward strand.
TCGAATACGACGGATTGCACGGTCCCGCCAAAGAACAGACCGGCACCATCGATCTCACAGCCGGTCGGCATCCGCTGCGGGTCGAGTTCTTTCAAGGCAATGGTGGCAAAGCACTGCGCGTCGCTTACCAAGGACCAGATAAGTTACGGCGCGACCTGAACAAGAAAAACAGTGGCGCAGAAGCGCGCATGACTCCCATCATGGTGCACCATCACCCTGTAGTGATGCGCGTCCATGTCGAAGGCGCTGCTGCACGCACGATCGCAGTCGGCCTACCCGGTGGCATGAACTACTGCTTTGATGCAGACAAGTGTTGCGTGCAATTTGGCTGGGCTGGCGCCTACCTAGACGTTGGCCCCGACCGAGTTTCGCGCGGCGGCAACCCGTGCAAATTGCTAGGCAAGCGCTTTGAAGTTGGCAACATCGGCTTTCCACTGCGCACGAGTGACGGCAACAAACGACCCGTGAAGATGCTGGAGTATCGCACCGCAGGAATGCCTCGGTTCCATTTCGATTGGGGCGGCATTCTGGGCTCCTGCACGATCGCAGCCGCCAAGGGAAAAGCCGGCCTCGTTTACAACTATGAGATGCCGTCGATGCGCGAAGCACTGCAGTTCCAAGTCGACGATAGCGCTGCCGAGTTCTCTTCCAGCGCAGGTGATTTCCAAGATGGATTGCTAGATATCTCAGCAGCTGACGCTGGCAAGTTCTCGATCACGGTCACCATCCCGAACGGAGGTTTAAAATGAATCACGCTACGATGATGGTTGCCTCATTGGCATTTTTGGTCGCCACGAACACCGGACTTACGGCGCAACAGCCGAACACCATCCCCGATGGTTACCGTGTCGAAACCATCCCTCTTCCTGCAGGCGTAGACTTTGGTGTCAGCGGCTTATGCTTCGGGCCCGATGGCACGCTGTTTACCACGACGCGCGAAGGGCAAGTCTGGACCCTAAACGACGACAAGTGGCAGATGTTTGCCGATGGCCTACACGAGCCACTCGGCATCTACGTCGATCCAAATACCAAGCAAGTGTTCGTCGTACAACGCCCGGAATTGACCGAGCTGATCGATGAAAACGACGACGGCCGCGCAGATTGTTTCCGGACCGTGAATGCTGGCTGGGGCCTGACCGACAACTACCATGAATACGCTTACGGCCCTGTGCGGGATTCCAAGGGCAACTTTTATGGCACGCTCAATACGACCCTTAGCTGGCCTGGCTGGGCTGGCAGCGACAAATGGGATGTAGCCCGAGTTCATGACGGCAAAATGGGTCGCGCTGCTAATTACCGTGGCTGGTCTTTTCGGGTGACTCCAGAGGGCAAGTTTGAGCCATGGTCTTCCGGTCTACGATCACCATGTGGCATCGGCATCAATAAGGCAGACGAGCTCTTCTGCACCGACAACCAAGGCGATTGGGTTGCCACCTCCTGCCTCCACGTGCTAACCAAAGGCGCCTTTCACGGTCACCCATCGTCACTGACCGATGATCCGCGCTATGAAGGCGTCGACCTCAACGCAATCTCAGTCAAGCGTTACGGCGAACTGCGCACCCCGCCAGCGGTCAACTTTCCGCATGGCGATCTAGCCAATTCACCAGGAGAGCCAGTTGTCGATGACACCAACGGTGCCTTTGGGCCATTCTCTGGACAACTGTTTGTGGGCGACCAAACTCGCTCGAACGTCTTCCGTGTCGCTCTGCAAAAAGTCGACGGCCAGTACCAAGGCTGCGCAATCAACTTCATTGACCATCTGCAAAGCGGTGTTGTGCGCTCTCGCTTTGCTGCTGATGGCAGCCTGTGGGTTGGCCAAACAGGACGCGGTTGGCGATCTCGCGGCAAAGCCATGTTCGGCCTTCAGCGAATCATTTGGGACGGCCAGACCGTGCCATTCGCGATCCAATCAGTGCAGCTTTCACGTGATGGCTTCGACGTCCACTTTACACAGCCCGCGGACCAAGCGAGCGCATCGCAAGGCTCATCATATCTGGTTGAACGCTGGCAGTACAAGCACCACCCCGACTACGGCTCGCCAAAGTTCGAACAAGCCGTGACGAAGGTAGACGGCGTCAAACTATCTGCTGACGGCATGACTGCGCATCTCACACTGCAGACCCAGATTAATACGATGTATCAGCTCAAAATCAGCGTAGCAGCTGAGAGCGGCGCCAAAATGAGCAGCAACGTGGCGTGGTACACGCTGAATCGAAAGTTGCCATAGAACCTAACGCGAACGGCCTGTTCGCATTGGCGGACCAGCGGTCCAAGTGCGATCCTTTAGGGTCATGAAAAGAATCGCCTACACCATCGATCTCAAAAACGATCCGCAGCTCATCGATGAATACTGCGAGCACCATCGCAACGTCTGGCCTGAAGTTCAGGCAGGCCTCAAGCAGGTTGGCCTCATCGAGATGAATATCTACCGAGTTGGATGTCGGCTATTCATGCTAATGGAAGTCCAAGACGACTTCGACGCGACAGTTGGTCTACCCGCCTACCTCAAGACTCATCCCAAGTGCCAGCAATGGGAAGACATGATGGACAAGTACCAGTCGCCGCTAGCCACTGCCAAGCTAGGTGAGAAGTGGAGCGAGATGGAAAACGTCTGCCACATCGTATAGGCGATGCAAGGACTGGCGGCGCAGCGACAGGAGACCTCCCCCTAATCAGCACAGTTCCTGCGAGAAGCATCGCGACCTGAGAAGTCTATCCGAACCAGCAGCGAGACTTTGAGGTCCTAGCGCTTCTTCGCAATCAGCAGCTTATCGATCTTGGCTCTGACCATGATCGACTCTTCGCTGCGCGTCATGGATTTGCTGATGGCCTTGAGACTCATGCCCTTAGCCGCAAGCTGTTTGAGTTTTTGGATCTCGCTATGAGTCCATGCCTGGCGATGACGTTGAAAGCGTTCTGTCATGATAAGTCCTAACCTGAAGCCAATCAGCCGCGTAGACCAATCGACTTCGCCTAGAATACGTGCGTCGTAGCGACCGCGCCGCTACGGCGCTTGAGCAAAAGAGATACGGCCCGACTGCTACCAGGCAACACGATATGAAAAATACGGCCAGCCAGCAAATGCTCACTATCTCGCTTCATCGGTAGGAAAGACACAACTTGAACAGCACGTAGAGTAGTTTCGAGAGTGGCTTGATCTAGAATGCTTAGGCGACAACGCTTTCCCTCACTCCATCAGTCACTCCATCAGATTGACTACAGCTGGTAATATTGGCAGTGCCGCGCGACCCGCAGGATCTCGGTGGTTTCATTCGCCGACGTTCGACGCGCTACTGATCTTATGCGTGCCACTGATCACGTGGCCGCTAGTCATGGCTGGCAAGTTTGCGTGGGGTCCAGAATTGGTAGGACAACTCATCCTACTGACGGCGACAGGACACTACTTCGCGACCTTTGTACGCGCCTATGGCGACCGTGATCTGTTCCAGCGTTTTCGGACACGGTTCCTGTGCGCGCCGGTCGTGCTGCTAGCGACCTATATTGCAATGTTCGCCAGTGGCAACGGCCCCGCAGCGATCGTGGTCACCACTGGCTGGGCGTTTTGGCATTGGCTGGCGCAGGCATTTGGATTCGCTCGCATCTACGACATCAAGGCCGGCTCGTTTTCGAAGCGCACCGCCCTACTCGATCGAGCACTTGTGATCAGTGGCTTTGTCGGCGCCGTTGTATTGACAGATGGGGCAACAGCGGAAATCGCCACGGTCTTCCTTAACGCCGGAATCACGCTGCCTAATGCTGAGCAGTTTGACATGGTGCAAAGCACAGTACTCGTCGCGATGATTGCGGTAGGCATCGCCTACATCGTTAATCTTGTCATGACCATCCTTCGCGGCCAGCCGTGGAGCTGGCAGAAGCAGGTCATGCATGTCATGACCATTGGCTACTATTGGTTCTCTTTTGCATGGCTGCCAAATGTGCTTGTCGCATACGTGCTCTACGAGTTTTTCCACGATGTGCAGTATTACGCGATCACATGGCTGACGTGCCGCCATCGCGTCCAGCGGCCAGGCGTAACACGGTGGCTCGGCCGGATGTTCCAACCAGGATGGCTTGCAGCTATAGGCTTCCTAATCACGATGACGGCCTTCGGCGGGATCGATGTCTTAGGCCGAAGTTGGCTCGACAGCCAAGATCTCAGTCACCAGATATGGACAGGCGTCATCCTGACGCTGGCCGTGCTGCATTACTACTACGACGGCTTCATTTGGAAGGCTCGTGAGAACACGCTCGGAGCAGACCTTGGTATCCAAAACGGGATACGAACCAAAGTAGTCCCTGGCTTACGACACGCCGCAGCATGGGGAGCCTTCTTCGTGCCATTGCTAATACTAACGGACTATGAAGGCAGCGACATAAGCTCGCGAAATCGCGCCGAAGCACTAGTTGCACTCGCTCCAGGGGACTTCCTAAGTCAATCAGAACTGGCTCTAAACATGGCCGGGTCAGGCGAGATCAACAGTGCCCTTGAGCACTACCGCACCTCGATTGCGATCAACCCACACATCGCACAAACACACGTCAACTACGGATCTGCCTTGGAATGCAGCGGTGACGTAGCTGCCGCCCAACGGCAATATGAAGCGGCCCTCGGGTGCAGTGCCCATGGCGATGCCCACACCCAGGCACACTTCAACCTCGGAGTATTATTGCTTATACAGGGCGACTCGGAACAAGCGCGAAGGCACCTTGAAGCCAACAGCCAATCGACCGCGTCGGATCCTGTGATGCGCATGATGGGACTCGCCCAAATCTTGCCAAAGGACGAGCAAACGCAACGCCTGCAGATTTATTCGACCGTTTTAAAGCTCGATCCAGAGCAGCTGGAAGCACGCTTCAACCTAGCAACAGACTGCATGACCAACCGAAGATACGAAGAAGCACGCAAACACTTCGAATTCTTGGTCGACCGCAAACCAAACGTCACCTCTGGCATCATTGGCCTCGCAAGTGCGCAACTAGAACTAGGGCTAAGACAGGATGCACGCAGAACTCTGCAACGCGCCCTACAACTTGCCCCCAGTGACCAGGCTGCTCTCAGGCTCAAGGCCCGCATCGGCCGCTAGAAGCCTAGATAGGCAACCTCACAAGTTTTGCTCCGACAGAACCGTGAAACGCCCTCCCCTCGAAGGCGATCCACTTACGTCACGCTCTCGGCCAAGGATACATGCGTGCCAAACCAGCTTTTGATTCAAGAGGCCGCCTTCCACTCCCTCTCGAGATGGATCTCCTAGACGCTACAGCGAGAGGTAGCCATGCCCAGAACGCGCCACCTAGCAACCAAGAGTGCGGCCCCACAAGCAAATTTATCAGGCTTGAATCTCCGGCCTCAAATACAGCGAATGCTTGATCACCGAAACGATGACCCAGCAACTTGCAAACAGCCCTCGAATCCCACCAAATATTCACCATGATCCTAGTCAGGCTTGATCACGGCTGCTCATTCCACGAGCCGACTCTCGGCCATTGATGAGACATAACGACACCTCCGGAAGAAGAAGTAGATCTCTCGATAGGCTGATCTCGGGATAGCAAGTGAGCTACTCACGCTTCACGGCAAGTCTCGAATAGCATTCCTTAACGATCCCGAACGTAACGTCCGACTATATTAGAGCTAATATTCCGCCGCTTACGTCGACTGCCATTACAGCACGCGCAACGATGACAACTGAGACTGCAAAGTGTCCATAAACACACCTCCCGCACTACGCCTGAGAGGCCTCGATAAGACCTATGCCAATGGCGTGCAGGCTCTAAAAGGCATTGATCTAGAAGTGGGTCAAGGCGACTTCTTCGGATTGCTGGGACCCAACGGCGCCGGCAAATCCACGACCATTGGCATCGTCACCTCCCTGGTCAATCGCAGCAGCGGCTCAATCGAGGTTTTCGGGATCAATACCGACGACGATCTAGCTGGTGCAAAGCGGCTAATCGGAATCGTTCCACAGGAACTCAACATCAACCAGTTTGAGCAGCCGCTGCAGATCGTTGCTCAGCAGGCCGGCTACTACGGAATCCCGTGGCGCGAGGCGCGCGAACGCGCCGGTGAATGCTTGCGATGGATGGGCCTCTGGGACAAGCGCTCTGCAATGTCGCGCTCCCTTTCCGGCGGCATGAAGCGACGCTTGATGATCGCACGCGCATTGGTGCATGGACCAAAGCTACTGATTCTCGATGAACCAACTGCAGGCGTAGATATCGAGATTCGCCGTGCGACCTGGTCGTTGCTCGAGGAGATCAATGACGCCGGGACCACCATCATTCTGACAACCCATTACCTGGAGGAGGCGGAAGCACTCTGTAAGCAAATCGCGATCATTGACGATGGTCGCATCGTGAAAAACACCGACACGCGCTCCCTGCTGCGCCAACTTGTAACGGAGACCTTCGTGCTCGATCCACTGCAGCCGCTTGAGAAAGCACCTGATCTACCGGGATTTGTTAGCCGTATCAGAGAAGATGGCTCTTTCGAGGTAGACATCGAACGCGGCACAGGTCTCAACAAGCTGTTCCATTCCCTAGACAGCGCGCAAATTGGAGTGTCTTCCATGCGCAACAAGTCCAACCGACTTGAAGAACTGTTTCTGGGACTCGTCGAAGAATCCAAGGGGCGCAGTGCGAGCTCCTCAGAGGTATCCAAGTGACAAACCTCGAAACAAACCAAGACCAGCCGTCACCAAACCCAATGGAGATTTTGCGGTCGGTGTCGTCTGCGCAAAGGTCCCGGCTCAGTGAAGCTTGGGTAGGCTTTGCCACAACTGTGCGGCGCGAGATCCACCGAGTGCTTCGAATCTGGCCGCAAACCTTGCTGCCACCGGTGATCACGACCTGCCTTTATTTCGTGATCTTCGGACCAATCCTGGGTGAGCGAATTGGGTTGATGGAAGGATACACGTATCTGCAATACGTCACTCCTGGCCTGATCATGATGGCAGTGCTGACGAACTCCTATCAAAACGTCGTGTCGTCGTTCTTCGGCGCGAAGTTCCAACATCACATCGAAGAGATGCTGGTCTCGCCTATGTCGAGCCAAGCCATACTGCTTGGCTACACCGTAGGCGGAGTATTCCGCGGCTTAGTCATCGGAGCAATTGTCGGGCTGGTTGCCCTGCTCTTTGCCGACCTTCCTATCGTTCACCCAGGGATAACGATCTTGGTAGCAGTGCTGACTTCTCTCGCGTTCTCCTTTGGAGGATTCATTAACGCCATGGTCGCCCGCAACTTCGACGACATCTCCATCATTCCGACCTTTGTCTTAGCCCCGCTAACTATGCTGGGCGGGGTTTTCTACTCGGTCAATCTGCTGGCTGAGCCATGGCAAACGCTATCCTACGCCAATCCAATCCTGTACATGGTGAATGCGTTCCGATACGGCATCCTAGGTCGCTCTGATATGCCGCTATCCGTCGCGTTCGGAGTCTTGTCTCTATTCATCATTAGTTTCTATATTGCCGCCTTGTGGATGCTTCGCCGCGGCATCGGGATCCGGAGCTAACAAGCCAATGACTGATGAATATGATCTCGAGCACCGCCTGCTGCGCAAAGGCCTCGAGGAAGAGGTCTACACCGGCACGCTCGATGCAGACCCAGCGCCACTGTCACACCGCATTGCAGCTGACCTACCAGGATTCGTCACGGAACCTGACTCGCGTAACGTCGAATACATCACCGAACCACACCGCAGCTACCAGGTGTTGCTCGACAGCCTGATGGCGAAGCGGTGTCACTTGCGCCGCTACCTTTGTCGGATCGGCGACTACACGCTAATACCGGGCAGCACACTTTCTTTAGAAGAGAGCGACGAGTTCCTGATCTCGAACCCCAACAACCCATACTACAAATTCATTCGAGACACCTATGGCACAACGGTGGTGACTGCGAGCACGCACATCAACGTTGGGATACCAGAACCTGAAGCTCTGATCGCTGCCTACCGGGTATTGCGCGCCGAGGCATCAATGTATCTGGCCCTTACTGCCAACTCGCCATTCCTGCATGGCAAACCAAACGGTGCCCACTCCAACCGCTGGCTAGTGTTTCCACAGACCCCCAGCGAAGTTCCGTTCTTTGAATGCCACGAGCATTTTAAAACATGGGTCTCTAAGCAGATCGAAAGCGGCGCGATGTTTAACCCGCGCCACCTGTGGCTGGCGATTCGACCAAACGGAGTAGCCACGCCGACAGAGATCGAACGACTAGAGCTACGCATCTGTGACCGTATCTCGCGACCACACATCCTGGGCGCAGTGATTGCACTATTTGAAGCACGTATCTGGCAGGTTCTCGAGAGCCTGCAAGAGGGAGAACAGGCTCTAGATCCACTAGCCTGCCGCAGTGATCGCGAACTGCAGGACATCTGCAATCGCAATGAGCGACGCGCGGCGGAGTCTAGCCTCGACGCCACGATCACCGACTGGCAGACCGGCAACGAGTTACCGATGCGAGACTGGATTGAAGCCTGCTTCGAGAGTTGCCTGCCAACGGCACGCGCCCACGGCTTTGAAGAACGGCTTACGCCAATCGCAGAGATCCTCAGCAACGGCAACCTAGCCCAGCAGTGGCTGGCACAGGTTGCATCTGGACTAAGTCCTCGCGAGGTGCTGCGCCGCAGTATCATCGACCTCACCGAAATCGATCGCAAATACGACCCCGACTGTCCTTCGCCACTTCCACCAAGCAAGACCTAGACGCCGTATCGCTGCCCCATGCGCCACCTCTTCATCATTGACCCACTCGAACGTCTGCACCCAGAAACGGACTCGACCATTGCCTTCATGCGCGAGGCCCAGCATCGCGGCCATGCAGTGGAAACGTGCCTGATCGGCAGCCTCGGTCAGGAAGGTGACGCGCCATTTGCTCACGCGGCCAAAACGCGCATCCTACAAGGCGAACAAAATTGGTATGAGGCAGAGAGCCTGCGGCGCGTAGATCTATCAGGCTTTGACGCGATCTGGATGCGCAAGGATCCGCCGTTCGATATCCACTACCTTTTCGCCACGCTTTTGCTATCCCAGACCGACGGCCCAGTAATGGTCAACGATCCGCGGGCACTGAGAGACGAGAACGAAAAGTTGTTCGCTCTAGAATTTGCGGACCTATGTCCAAAGACGCTAGTAAGCAGCAACATGAACCTGCTGCTAGAGTTTCGAGAGACGCTAGGAGGCGAGATGATCGTCAAGCCGCTTGACGGTGCTGGCGGTCGCGGCATCTTCCACATCGCCCCAGGAGATCGCAACGCAAGTGTCATCCTCGAGACCAGCACATCGAACGGCAATGTCTTGGTCATGGCCCAGCAATACATTCCTGAAGTGCGATCGGGTGATAAACGCATCATCTTGATCGAGGGAGAACCAGCAGGTGCCGTGCTACGCGTTCCTGCCGAGAATGACGCACGAGCCAACTTTCACACTGGTGGCCGCGCAGTCAACACGGAGCTAACCGATCGAGAGCGTGAGATCTGCGCGCGCATCGGCCCCACACTGCGCAGTCAGGGCGTGATCTTTGCTGGCATCGATGTGATCGGTGATTACCTGACAGAAATCAACGTCACTAGCCCTACGGGGCTTCGAGAGATCGAGCAACTGACGGGTGTCGCTCTCGAAGGCGCAGTGCTGGACGCCGTTGCGGCCCGCGCATCCTAGCTGACACGCTTCCTGGAACGGACGAGCCAAAAGCCGCGCTATCTCTGCATGCAGAGCGGCGTGCGACATTACGTGACTAGGAGTCTTCGGGCTCCCAATCAGGTCCGCTGGAAACAACCGTATTGGGTGTCTTACCCTGCATGCGATGAGCGACAAAGTCGGCGACCGTCTTGTGCTGCAGATACGGGTTTGTGCCCATTTGCTGGCTCAACAAGTCGTTGGCGGTCGGCCCGTAATCGTGCCCTGGATACATCACCGTGTCGCCGGGAAGCTTATCCAGCATGGTCTGCAACGTCTCATGCATCAACGCTGGGTCTCCGCCCACAAAGTCACACCGGCCGCAACCGTCAACGAACAGAGTATCACCCGTTACGATTGCGTCTCGTAACCGGTAGCTACATGACCCAGGCGTGTGCCCCGGCGTGTGCATCATGGTGACGTCGACATGCTTACCGACACGTAGTGAGTCTCCTGGAGAAGAAGGCACCAAGTTCTCACATCGATAGCCCGAGAAATCGATCTCGGGACGCAACATGTGCACTGGCACATCGAGTGTCTCAAGAAGTTTCTCGACGCGATTCACGTGATCAAAATGACTGTGCGTACACAGAATGTGCGTGATCTGCAGATCGAGGCGCTCCGCCTCCTGCAAGATCGAAGGAGCATGCCACGCCGGATCAACGACAGCGCATGTCTTGGTGGCTTCGTCCGCCAGAAAATAGATGAAGTTATCCCACGGCCCGAGCGGCAGGGTGTGGATGGAGAGTCCTTCTTTGGGCAATTCGTTCTGCATGCTGATCCTATGAGTACTAGTCAAAGGTAATCACGGTTCGGATCGACTTGCCTTCATGCATGAGCGAAAAGGCGTCGTTGATCTTATCGAGCGGCATCTTGTGGGTGATCAAGTCATCGATGTTGATCTTGCCGTCCATATACCAGTCTACAATTTTAGGTACATCAGTACGGCCTTTTGCTCCACCAAAAGCTGAGCCCTTCCAAACCCGGCCAGTCACTAATTGGAATGGTCGCGTTGCGATTTCTTCACCAGCTCCAGCCACACCGATGATGATGCTCTCGCCCCAACCCTTGTGGCAGCACTCGAGAGCCGCGCGCATCAACTCGACGCTACCAACGCACTCAAAAGAGTAGTCAGCACCGCCGTTGGTTAGGTCTACGAGATATGGCACTAGGTCGCCCTCAACTTCTTTGGGGTTGACGAAATGAGTCATCCCAAACTGCTCAGCAAGCGCTTTTTTACCAGGATTGACATCCACCCCAACGATCATGTTGGCCCCAGCAATGCGAGCACCCTGGACCACATTGAGACCAATGCCACCCAGCCCAAACACAACAACGTTGTCGCCGGGTTGGACCTTGGCGGTATTGATTACCGCGCCAATCCCTGTTGTCACTCCGCAGCCGATGTAACAGATCTTGTCGAACGGAGCGTCCTCACGGACCTTGGCGACCGCTACCTCAGGCACCACCGTGTGCTGTGCAAATGTGGACGTACCCATGTAGTGAAACAGCGGTTCTCCGCCGATCGAAAAACGACTGGAACCATCCGGCATCACGCCAGCGCCTTGCGTTAGCCGAATCGCTTGGCACAAATTCGTCTTGCCGCTAGTGCAATAACTGCATTGACGGCACTCCGGCACATACAGCGGAATGACGTGATCCCCCTTTTTCAGGGAGGTCACATTAGGCCCGACGTCAACCACTACTCCGGCACCTTCATGCCCGAGGATTGCGGGGAAAAGGCCTTCGGGGTCCGCCCCCGAGAGAGTGTAGGCATCAGTGTGGCAAACGCCCGTCGCCTTAACCTCGATGAGAACCTCACCGGCGCGCGGTCCGTCGAGATCCACCTCTTCAATACTAAGATCTTGCCCTGCACTGTAGGCGATAGCGGCGCGCGTCTTCATGCGCGCCATGCTATCCTCCGACTTGAGGTGTCGGATAGGATACCGTGTTGAAATCCTAAATCGCGGCTACGACGAAGGCAGCCGACTATGCTTTTGCCAGCATTCTCGCGATTAGGCGTTGGCTGCGCGAATCTTAGTGGCCAAGTCCTTGGAGTAAGACACCCCAGACTTATCAAAGAGAGCATCAAGCTCTGCCGACATGGCCATTTCGCCAATGATGTCGCAGCCACCAACAAACTCACCCTTAACGTAGAGTTGCGGGATCGTTGGCCAGTCCGAGTAATCTTTGATGCCCTGACGAATGGCTTCATCCTCAAGCACGTTTACGCCGTGAAACTCAACCTCGATCGCTTGAAGTAGGCCAGCAACATGCCGAGAGAATCCGCACTGTGGCATGTCTTTGGTCCCCTTCATGAAGAGGACAACGTCGTTGTTAGTACCGGTTTCTTTGATCTGTTCTTCTGCACTCATATTCGAAGTCTCATCGGTCTGGCGCTTTCGCCACAAATTGATCTGGGATACACAGCTGGTCGACGGTGACGGTCACTCCATGCTACCCAGAGGTCAAGAAGCATAGAGGAGATCAGGCTCAATCTGGCGCTCTTGTCTTCAAAGACAATGCGTGGAGTTCTCCGTGAGCACCATCCATCTTGCCTTTTAGCGCGGCATAGACCGCTCGTTGCTGCTGCACACGATTCATCTCGCGAAAGCTCTCGTCCACGATTTCTGCCGAGTAATGATTCCCGTCGCCCGCAAGGTCGGTGATCGAGATCTTTGCATCGGGAAACGTCTCACGGATGAGCGCTTCGATGTCGTTAGCGGGCATGGGCATTATGTGGGCTCCTCGTAGGCGTTAGAAAGAGACGTAAACTGCTTGGGACAAAAGCGCAACTGCCATCGAAATCCAGCATCAAACGCGATCCGACAAGGTTGTCGGAGTGCGATTCGGCATGCAAGCACCGTATTGCCCGAATACTCCATAGTGCCAATGAGTAGCTAGCCCAAGGCAACCCGCTAAATTGTTCCGATGCAGAAGTTGCGCACTGGCATCCTGATCTTTGAGCAAGTCGAAGTACTAGACTTCGCCGGGCCGTATGAAATCTTCTCGCGGACAAGGCTCGAGCCAGGCGTCGAATCACGACGCTCCGAGGAGACCGCCCCCTTCGAGGTTTTTACGGTGGCCCAAGAAAATACTCCGCTAAGGGCGGTCGGCGGTCTTCAAGTTGTCCCGGATTTCGATTTCCGCAACAGCCCACCAATCGACCTGCTAGTGATCCCGGGGGGCTTTGGCATCCGATCGCTGCTCGACGACGATGCGCATATCGACTGGATTCGTCAACGCGCTGGCATAGCGCAATGGGTCACATCCGTTTGCACGGGATCTTTGCTGCTTGCCAAAGCCGGCTTGCTGCAAGGCAAGCGAGCAACAACCCACTGGTGTGCACTCGAGCAGTTAGCATCACTCGATGCCTCAATCGATGTCCAATGTGGAGTTCGCTACGTAGACGACGGCATCACGACCTCTGCTGGCGTCGCCGCCGGCATGGACATGGCGTTTTCGATCGTTGAAGCCATCTGCGGCAACGATGTTGCAAACGAAACAGCCAACTACATCGAATACCCGAGAAGGACGGCCACTGGGCAAAGCTAACGGCTGCGAGTTGCAATTTTCCGGGCAGTGTATCCACGAAGTAGAACAGGAAACCGTGACTCGCTGAGGAGGCCGACGGCGGTGCACTAAGGATCACTATCGCCAATCAACGATCCGAATCTCATCGTCACTCTGCCAAACTGGATACTTCTCCATCATCGCCGCAAAGCGTTCCGACGAAGTGAAGTGATCGAGCCAAGCTCGCAGCGCCGGCCATCCTTGGCCGTCAAAATACGCGCGGTCAGCTAATGAGAATTGCCGCACAAATGGAGCGACTGCCGCATCCGCAAGAGTGAAAGCCTCGCCAAGCAAATAGCTGCCTTGCTGCAAGCGCTGATCGAGATCGTAGAGAATCTTCGCGGCCTCCTCACGATGCGCGACTTCGTCGACGTCTTCGTAGCGGGTCGCATACTTATAGCGGTCAAGATGATGCTTGAAGGCTCCGTCATTACGCGCAATCAATGCATCGCAGTCAGCTTTCCATGCCGCTGTCGCTGGTAACCAAGCCAATGGGTCACTCTTCTGTAGCGCCCAATGCATGATTTCAAGGCTCTCATCGACGACCTTACCATCTGGCAACACCAAGACCGGCACCGTCCCCTTCGGAGAAGCGGCATACAACTCATCCGGCCGATTGCGCAGCACAACCTCACGCAACTCGACTGCCTGCCCGCTAGCTGCCAAGGCCATCCGCGCACGCATTGCATATGGGCAACGCCGGAAACTGTAGAAGACAGGAAGTAGCTCGCTCACTGATCTTCACCGCCGACGTGCTGCTGACCACGCGCGCGAGCTAGGCAAACCTGCTTTTGGCGTTCACGATGCCCATCCTTCTGAGCATCGCTTGTTAGCGAAAAGCAGTGCTGACAGCTCACGCCTTCTTCGAACTCTGCACGGCGCATACCTTCCTCATTGATTGGCAAACGACAGGCACGACAAAGGCTATAGCTTCCTTCGACAAGGCCATGCCCCACCGCGACCCGCTCATCAAAGACGAAACACTCACCTTCCCACAGGCTGCTTTCCTTGGGAACGGTTTCAAGATACTTCAGAATGCCGCCCTTAAGGTGAAACACCTCACGTACGCCAAGCTCTTTCAAGTAGGCGGTCGACTTCTCGCACCGAATTCCCCCGGTGCAAAACATCGCCACCTTCTGAGCAGTCTGAACTTCTTCCTTCAGCCATGCCGGAAACTCGCGAAAGCTACCTAAATTCGGGTTGCGGGCGCCGGCAAAGGTGCCGATCGCGACCTCATAATCGTTGCGGGTATCGATAACCGCAACCTCAGGATCTTGGATCAGTGCGTTCCAATCCTGCGGCTCTACATGGGTCCCTACAATTCGATTTGGGTCGATGCCATCCACCCCCATCGTGACGATCTCTTTCTTTACTCGCACCTTCATGCGGTGAAACGGCGCCTCGGTAGCTCGAGAAAACTTAGGCTGCAAATCTGCAAAACGCGGATCTGCACGCAAGTGATCAAGGACACGGTGGACTCCTGACTCGGGGCCAGCAATCGTGCCGTTGACCCCCTCTTTCGCGAGCAACAGAGTGCCTTTGACTGCTTGGTCCCGACAAAGCTCAAGCAAGGGTTCCCGCCAATCATCGAAGTCGTGGAAGTCGACAAAGCGGTATAGGGCAGCAACGAGGAAGTCAGCCATAGCAGGATCTACTGATAATCTAACCACGTTGGCGCATTGCAAACCCAACTCGGATGACATGATGGAAACGCCACGATCGCCCAACTCAAGTGAGTAACGCCTCTAAGGCATCCCAAGGTGGGCGAAGAGGCGTCCTACTGGCGCGATATCCACCGAGCAGCAAGACTAGACCTGCGCCGCCATCAGCAGATGTAGCGACGCCCGAGGACGTTAGAACTACCGGTAGCAGGCCGCGCTAGGATGCCCACACATGCCAGAACATCACCGTACATGACAACGCCCTCAAGCGTTTCGGCCTGAGGGCGTGGATCATGTTGGCGAACCAACAAATGGTAGCGGGGACAGGATTCGAACCTGTGACCTTCGGGTTATGAGCCCGACGAGCTACCGGGCTGCTCCACCCCGCGATGGGTGTTGCGAGCAAGATAGCGACCGCCTGCTACAAAGCAAGCACCAGTCTCAGATCAATTTGGCGAACACAGCTTCTCGAAGGCTGTGCGGAGCGCCGAAGGGCAATCAGCAGACTCGAATAACGCTGCGTGGCGCTTCGCTTCGTCAATTGTGTCTTTTCGCCCCTCAGGTTTATGGCGGAGGCTTGCGCGCATCCAATCCAACAATCTGACCCGAAACAACGCGTCATCGGTAGGAGTCGCACGCATCGTCCTACCCAGCAAGGCGATGGCCGCTTCAGGGTCGGGCAAAACATTTCCGATCCGCGAAAACAACGCCAGAGCCGGAGCATCGGCAGCAACCGCAGCGGAAAGGTTGTCCAAGATCGCTAAGGCAAGGGCTGGCTTCGTCAACTCCAGCTGGGCTTCGGCAGACAGCAATCGCAAGAGATCTAAGTAGTTAGCGTCTTCACCGCCAGGTTCTGCGGCCGCCGCTTGCAGCCACGCAGTCGCACGCCCAACAATCTCCTGATAATCCTCAGCCACCAACGCGGCTTTCAAACGCAACAACCGATGCCTTGGCAGCTCTAACCGCTGTGCAACATCAACGGTGTCCAAGGCTTTAAAAGCCGAGCGAACATCCCGCGCCTCCGCCTGGAGATCCGGCGAGCTGTTCCAAGCGTCGTCTCCAGTCCGCAAACCAGCTGCTTCGATCAAGAAGCGCATCGCCTTAGTGGCACGATCGGCGATCGATTTATCAGGGTTACCGACATCCTTGGCCAGAGAGATCGCGTCCTGACTACGCAAGACCAAGCGAAGGCTCTGTCGATCCGCGTGCTTCAGCAATGGCCCACAGGCTGCCAGCCATTGATCAGCTTGCGTATTTGGCTGGGCAGCGATTTGACCAAGCGCCTTCAACACCGGTTCAAGGCGGAAAACATTTTCGGGAGCAACGGGATCACCCAGCTCTGCAAGCACCGATTCTAGAGCACTGATCGACTCTGCAGCCTTGGATGGCTGACGCCCAATGACGATGACGCACTCGACCAGCGCTTTCAGAACTTCTAAGTCGGGCTCAATCTTCAACCTCGCCCCCAGGACACTCATGGTCGAGGTATACCAGGCATCAAGCCGACGGTCGTTCGATGCAGGTAGATTGACGAGCGAACTAGCCGCCTGCAAACGCAAGGCAGCCTGATCGTCCTCAAGGAACCCATGCAACGCCCCGAGCCACTGCTCAGCGATTTCTTTCTCTTTGAGCCAAACGTCGAGGTAGATCAGACAGGTTGCGCGGAATTGGGTGTCAAGCTGCGCATCCTTAGCCAATGCCAACAGCACTCCGAAGGCTTCTGGAACGCGAACATTGGCGCGATCTGCGGTTTGGGTTTGCGCAAGACGCAGGGCCTTAGTTCGCAGACCGAGTTCGGACGCAGTACGACAGCTGTCATCGATCAACTTGAGCCAAGCAGCCTTGTCCGCATCACCAGGAGAGGGAGCTTTCCAACGCGGCTCAAGCGGCGACGCGAGGGTCTCCAGCATCACCTGCAACAACTCTTGCTTGCCGCCACTATCAGCAAGCAATTGGCTTGCACGACTAACCAGCGCAAGACGTGCGGCTGCCGATGGAAAACGGCGCAGCCCCCGTAGAGCCGCTGCCTGGCAAACTGCAGACGGCGATGACAACTGCGTCACCAACAGGCTGCGAATCTCGTTCGCAAGCTCTACTTCGTCGGGGTTGACCAGATAGGCAGCAACCTCAAGGAGCAAGGCGCGACGTTGTTGAACATCACGATCCTGAGATTCCCCGACTTTCGCGAGGCGATCCAGCAACGCACGGAAGAAGGCTTGGCGTGGCACAGCCGGCCCGTCAACCGAAGTTGTCGGCGCCAGCGCAGTCTGCAGGACCTGCAAACATGCTTGCAGCACAGTCGGGCCATCTGAGAGGGTCCGAGCCTGCACAGCAGCCCAATCAATTGTGGGCTTCGGCACAACTAGCACACTCACGATGTCACGAGCCGCGTTGACACGCTCACGCTCGCGATCATCTCGTAAACGCCCTGCGGTAGCTGGCCCATTGCGTGCAGCTCGCTCGGCTAGGTCGATGTAGCGCAGCGACCCAAACCTAGCCAACCAGGCATCAAATCCAGCCTTAGTACGGATTGGATCGTCGGCATAAGTGAGCAGTTGCAAGGCATTCTGGGCCCCAGTCCGCACAACCACATCCTCATCCTCAAGCTGGTCAGCAATCGTCTTCGCCAGCAAGGTCTGCTGCATGTCGGCTAGACATCGCAACACCAGTGCACGCTCCCCGGCATCCGCAATGCTGGTCATCAAGGTGCGGGCAGCAATATCCAACTCCCGCACGGGAACCTGGCGAAGCATCAACCGCGCGGCGATCAAGACCGGCGCCGACGCAACGTCCATGACACCGGAGGCTCCGCTCCAAAGTGGCGCACATGCGTTGAGATAGCCAGTGATGATCAACTTGCGCACGGCGTCTTTTGCGCCACCAAACTGCGTCGGCAGGCTCGCTCGCAAATGATTCTGCAGCGCCACCAGAATGGTCAATCGCAAGCCATCTGGATCCTGCTTCCGGCGTAGATACTCCTGCAGCAACCGATGGGCTTCCGGCTGGACCAAGGCTAACAGTTGCGCGACGGCACTCTCCCGGTCGTTCTTACCTTCTGGACCAGACTTCTCGAGCATGCCGCGAAGCGCTTCAAGATCGGTTGGATCACCTTGCTCTTCGGTGACGCAAGAGAAGGCCGCAGCCAGATTCGTGCCCGACAAATTCGCACTAACAACACCCCGGTTACAAGCTCGAGAATCAATCTCGGCGACGGCCCCGAGAGGCCCAATCAAGCCACCTAACAACATGCAACAAACGCATGCTTGAGCCAGGAACTGAATGCCTTGCTGCTTTCCGTTCATCAACGCAACCACCACCATCAACCACCCACCATCAAGTGACCACAATGGCCACATCAAAGTCCGCCTACCCTGGAATCCTACCAGAGGTCACTCACGGATGATGCAACCGCCTTCACGATCACAATCCAAAGTGTCCACCAGAAGCGCCATGAATCTCAGAACGTTGCGTCAGAACACCGCCTAGGTGAACAAAATCCCTATTCGGCTAATGCCCGAGAAATGCGCAAGATGGGTTCAAAAGGATCGATGCGGCACGGGCTTACGCTACGAGATCCGCCAGCGTCCGGCGCGAGACTTACCGACCTGGACGACGTAGTCCCCAGGTCCAAACTCAGCCTTCACGTCGGCAACCACTTCGCCATTGATGCGCACACCCTTACCCTGGATCAGACGACGCGCCTCACTGCTCGAAGCGGCCAAGCCGGACGCAGCGAGAGCCGTAGGAAACTGGATGGCACCGCTATCCAAGCGTCGGACCGAGTCATCGGGTCGCCACTCAGGAAGATCGTCGGGAACGCCACCGTCTTTGTGCACTCGGTCGTATTCCGCACGGGCTGCTGCCGCCGCATCTTGACCGTGAAATCCAGCGACGACTGCCGCAGCCAGCGAGAATTTGGCCTCCAGCGGGTTGTCGAGCAGTGCTTGGTAGTCTGATTCGGCGAGGTCTGTCAGAAGTAAGAAGTACTTCTCAATCAGCTCATTAGGGGTCTTCATCAACTTGCCGAACTGGATCGAAGCGGTCTCTGCCACGCCGATGTAGTTGCCCAGCGACTTCGACATTTTCTGACTGCCATCAAGCCCTTCGAGCAATGGCGTCGTCATGCAGATCTGCGGGACCTGCTTTTCCTGCCCCTGAAGATCACGACCAACAAGCAGATTGAACAACTGATCTGTGCCACCTATCTCGACGTCACACTTGAGCTCCACAGAATCCCAGCCCTGCAGCAAAGGGTATAGAAACTCGTGCACTGAGATCGGCAAACCACCTTTGTAGCGCTTGGTAAAGTCGTCACGCTCAAGCATGCGCGCAACGGTGTAGCGACTAGCGAGCTTGACGCAGTCCATGAAGGTCTGCCCCAAGAACCACTCACCGTTCTCACGCTCCTCAATGTTCTCTACATCGAGAACCGCGCCGATCTGTTGGCGATAGGTTTGCTTGTTAGCCTCAACCTGTTCTCGAGTGAGAACCAGGCGCGTTTTGTTACGCCCGGTAGGATCGCCGACCATTGCCGTTGCTGTTCCCCACAACACAATGACACGGTGGCCTAGTCGCTGGAAGTCGCGCAACTTGCGCAGCGGCACCGTATGACCGAGGTGGATGTCAGGTGAGCTCGGGTCAATGCCAAACTTGATGCGCAGAGGCTTGCCCTGCTCACGACTCGCGGCCAGGCGCTTTTTGAGATCTTCCTCATCGACAAGATCCACAATGCCGCGCCGAATGACGGCCAACTGTTCTTCTACCGGTAGAAACTGCACATCGGTGGTCTAACGGGCTGCAGAGCATAGGGCAACCGAGGCTTTCGAGTTTGGCGACGAAGTCTCGACAATGCACTAGCTCACAATCAGCCAGAAATCTGGCTATAACCAGACCTAGCGGCCAGTATCGGCGGCTGAGCGAGTCTTTACCGGCGCCTGGGACTGCCACCAGAAAAGCCATGAATCACGGTCACCAATGGCAATCGACAGCCCTGTAACCTGCTTCAGGGCCGCCATCGCAACCTGCGCCTGGTCGACGCGCCCAAAACGCACCTGATCCATTAGCGCAGCCGAAGCGACATGACGATCTTGCTCGGGAATCATCAGCGAGGCCAAGTAAACGCTGGGGAAATTATTCGACTGAAAATCTGCAAGACCTGCCTGCAAAGCCCGCAGCGGCTGTTCTTGGATAATCTCGTAACCAACTGGCCACTGGGTATAGGAAGCCGCCCCAATAGTCGTGCTCTTGACCGGAGATCGGATCCCGTCTATCTGAATGTGGCCACGCATATCCACCCTAACGGTGACGTGACGACGCACAGCATCACCAGCGACCGCATCCACATCGATAGGAAGAGTGAGGTCACGATCAACTTCTAGCTCATAGCTTTCCGGCAGCCACACCACCCCATCGGTATGCAGAGATCGACGACTGCCATCGACATATTCATCTTCGACGGTGACCGAAACCGAGAACCCCATAGGGTCACGTTCGCGCAGACCGCCCAGAACTACCGTATGGGCCATTGCGGGCAGCCTTAAATCCAACTGCAAGTCCGCGCCCAACGCCGGTACCTTTGGATCTGAGGTCGATGGCTTTTGCGCAACTGCCAACGACTTGCGCAGCCCGAGCGAAGCCTCTCGAACGCAGTGCTCGCGAAAACGAATGCCGCGACCAATGGCACGGAAGCCAGCAAGGTGTTGGGCTACCGATTCTGGAATGTTTGGCTGGTCATAGCTTTCAACCAGGGATTCCAATAGTTCGACATCACCGTCTTCGGCAGCCTCCTGAAGACGGCGCAAAATGCCGGTATAGAAGTCCATCAGCAGCCGATTGCCGCCAGTCGCTTCATTCAGAATCGGAATGGAGACTGGCAGAGAGACCGGCAGCTGGGCTGCCTGGTCGCCCAAATCCATGGGCGTCAAGGTCGTCACACATCCCGCAGCCAGCAGCCCAACAAGCGGTGCGAGACTAGCTCGCACCACCTGCCGACCAAAGGCTGCCGGACGACGCAACCTTACTCGCCGTCCTTGGCGTCTTCCGGAGCTTCGGCGGGCGTGTCAGCAGGCGCATCCGCCGGCGTCTCGGCCGCTGGTGCCTCTGCTGCTGGCGCCTCTGCTGCTGGTGCCTCTGCTGCTGGTGCTTCGGCCGGATCGACATCTGCATCGACAGCAGCCTCACGCTCACTCACGCGTTGACCGATGCCCTTGAGCTGGTCAGCAAGCGAGCCGAGCATTGGCATTGCTGCACGTGCTTCTGGCTGCGACTCGGCAGTCGTAGGTGCAGGACCAGAGCTCTCGGCACCTTCTTCGAAGTGCGTCTGGATCAGCGTCAGGCCGATCTTGCGCTCGTCGGTATCGATCTTGATCACGCGAACTTCGACGCGCTGACCAACCTTGACCACGTCTTCCGGGTTCTCGACCTTGTGGTCGGCGAGCTCAGAGATGTGCAGAAGACCTTCGAGGCCCTGCTCCAGTTCGACGAAGACGCCGAAGTTGGTGATCTTGGTGACCGTGCCGGGAACGCTGTCACCGATGTGGTAACGAGCCGGGATGTCGCCACTCCACGGGTCAGCCTGCAATTGCTTGAGGCCGAGCGCGATACGCTTCTTCTCTTGGTCAACGGACAGGACCACACACTCGATCTCATCGCCCTTCTTGACGACTTCGTTCGGGTTCGTGATCTTGCGGGTCCACGACATGTCGGTGATGTGCAGGAGGCCATCAATGCCCTCTTGCAACTCGATGAACGCACCGTAGTTGGTGAGGTTACGCACCTTGCCACGGATAACCGTGCCCGGTGGGTAGTTCTCAGCAACCATGTCCCACGGGTTGACCTCGGTCTGCTTCATGCCGAGCGAGATGGTCTGCTTCTCGGTATCGATTTCGAGAACGACAACCTCGACCTCATCGCCTTGCTTGACGACTTCGTTCGGGTGGTTGACGCGCTTCGTCCACGACATCTCGGAGATGTGCACGAGACCTTCGACGCCATCCTCTAGCTTGACGAATGCGCCGTAGCTCATGAGGTTGACAACTTCGCCGTTGATCCGCTTCGCGATCGGGTACTTCTCAGCGATGTTTTCCCACGGGGAAGCACTCTTCTGCTTCATGCCGAGAGCGATACGCTCGCGCTCACGATCGACCTTGAGCACCTTCACTTCCACTTCATCATCGAGCTTGACCATCTCGGATGGATGGTTCACGCGGCCCCACGACATGTCCGTGATGTGCAGCAGGCCATCGATACCGCCGAGGTCAACAAACACGCCGAAGTCGGCGATGTTCTTGACGACACCCATACGGATCTGATCCTCTTCCAGCTCGGCGAGCAGGGAAGCCTTCTTCGACTCACGCTCTTCTTCAATGAGCTTGCGGCGCGAGATGACAATGTTCATGCGCTCTTCATCAATCTTGATGATGCGCGCTTCGATGTCCTTGCCAATCCAGTCACCAATATCGCCAGCGCGACGAATATTAACCTGCGATGCTGGCAGGAATACTGGCACTCCAATATCGACCAGCAAACCGCCCTTGATCTTGCGGAGCGCGAGGCCCTTGACCGTGTCGCCTTCCTTGTGGGTGAGAATGATGTTCTCCCAGCCACGAATACGATCTGCCTTCCGCTTGCTAAGCAGGATGTAGCCTTCGGCGTCGTTAATGGTCTCAACGAGGCACTCGACCTCAACACCGGGAGCCACTTCGAGCGGATCCGGGAACTCGTCGATCGAGATCTGACCTTCAGACTTGTAGCTGACGTCAACGATCACGATGCCGTCTTCTTGCACCTTGATCACCTTGCCGCGCACGATCTTGTGCGGCGTCAACTCAGCGACGGTCTTGCCGATCGCGTCATCGATTTCGGTGAGTGTAGTGCCGCTGAGGGCTTCTGAGGTCAACCGCGACAGCTCGTCGTCGGCTAATGCAAACTTCTTGATCAGGCTTTTGCCAGTCATCAATATTGGTAAGGGGTAAGGGTTAAAAGTCAAACAGGGTCGAGAGGCAGTCACCACGTCGGCGACTACTCACTTAATTGACAAAGAATGTCGCTTCAGGGATCGGAATCCAATCCAGTTCGCGACGGTCACAATGCCGCCGGCCGGACCATCCGACCACCGGTTTGCTGGCTGCACGGCTCACGCCCCACCTCCAGCAGATGTTGAATTGCTAGCAGATCCAGTCTTGCGAGCGGCTGCAGCCAGGAAAGAGGAATCGACCATTCCAGCCTCTGAGCCTTTGCCCGATCGGCCAATGCCAATATCCTCGCCACCGTGACTGGTAGCACCAGCCGAATGCTGCGGCGAATCTGGCAGGTGAGCCTGTGTATCAGAACTCGCGGAGTGCCCGGACCCTGACGCTACGCTTTGGTGACCCGAAGCGGAAACGCCGGCCTCACCTCCACCCGCAAGGTCGCCAGAAACATCGGCATCTAAACGTTTTAAGGGACAGTGAGCCAGCTCCGCGACCTTTTGACGCAAGGCTTCGACACCGCCTTTGGCGAGCACCGTTTCCGCAGTCCAAGGCTCGCCGTAGCGAACGATGACCTTGCGTGGCCGAGGAAACCAGGAGCCGCGCGGATAGGCACGGTGCGAACCGTCAATTCCGATCGGAACGATGGTCGTCTTACTCCGGCGCACGAGGAACTCGACCCCGCCCTTGAAGGCATCGACACTGCCGTCGGCGCTGCGGGTTCCCTCGGGGAAAATCCCCACGACTTCGCCTGCCTTTAAGCAGTCCGAAACGAAGCGCATTGCCGCCTTCGACGGAGCATCACGATCAATGAGCGTGACCCCAACCTGGGCTAACCACCAACGACACGGTGCAAATGACGCAAGCCCAGCCTGCGCTAAGAAGCCTACGGGACGTCTCGCGGAGATACCGACAATGCCCGGATCTAGGTAACTAGCGTGATTAGACACCAGCAACACAGAGCCTTCCTTAGGCAACTTGTCAGCGCCTTCGAAACGAACCCGGAACCACAGCTTGCAGATGACCCACACCGCAAAGCGCGACACAGTCCACCAAAACGCATTGCGCTTTACAGCCTGCATTCGAACCGGTTTGGAGGCAGTGCTCACAGGGCCTCCGAGATGTCTTGCCCACCAGACGACTCGCCGTGGACGAGCCGCAATAGCTGCTCGATCACGGCGTCAGCAGTCAGGCCAGTCGTATCGAGATAGAGAGCATCACTCGCCTGCTTTAAAGGCGCATCGGAGCGATTCGAATCGAGTCGATCACGAACCATGATCTCTTCCAGAACCTCGTCGTGACTGACTTTGCGACCTTGACGATCAAAGTCTTGGCATCGACGGCGCGCACGCTCTGTTGGCGCAGCATCAAGATAAACCTTCCAACGCGCCGACGGAAACACCACGGACCCCATGTCGCGTCCTTCGGCAACGACTGGCCCCTGCATCGCAACTGCACGCTGCAGCTCGCCCATCCGTGCACGCACGAACGGCAAAGCCGATACCGCGGAGACCTGAGACTCCACCTCACGGGTGCGCAAATGTGCGGTGATGTCTCGCCCGTCTAGCAAGATCTGGCCGCCTTGGAACCTGACATCCGCATCGGCCAGCGCAGCCATCATTTTTGCCGAGCCTAAGTCCACATCGGCAACACAAGCGCTGGGCGCGATACCATGCTCAAGGAAATGCCAAGTGATCGCCCGATACATCGCTCCGGTATCCAAGAACGCGTAGCCAAGACTCTCCGCCAACATCCTCGCGATCGTGCTCTTGCCTGCCCCGGATGGGCCATCAATGGCAACCACTTCCGTTGGCACGCTCGACGACTCGCCGACACTTTTGCTGCTGGAGCCCTCACTGCTGGAGCCTTGAGGCTCTGCTGGGTGCTCGGAGGAGTGTATGCGTTCGCTCAAGCTACTCGGTGCTGGTCGGGCTCGCGCCAGGCCATACATCGGGGTAAGAGGATTGGATGGTCGCTCGGATCGGAGCCACGCAGTGATGCTGCATTGGCGGCCGACAGCAATGCCCAACATTGGGCAACCGGCGGAAAATTAGGGCGGGTAGTTTACCGGCCACTGCCGCCAACCGCCAGCGGGGAAAAGATTAGCAGTCGGTTCTAAGAGCAGTTTCAACAGTCAATACAGCTGGCCTGGTCGTCATTACGGCGGAATGGATTCGCCCCATACTCAGGTCGACCAGGCGCAGGCAGGCGGCAAATCGACCGCCTCGGGCTTCTCAGCCGAAAATTTGGTCGGCTGCCAATCAGACTCCCCCACCAGCAAACCCACCGCACCGGCATCGAATGCTGGCAGCACGTGGTAGTGGCCAGAGGCGAACGAACCACGTGAATGACGATGGATGTGACCGAATATCAGCCGCTGCATCCCTAACCCAAAGGCTTCTGCCACAGCCCTTTCAGACGGCAAGAAGCGCGTCTGGTCACCACTATGGATCACCTTCTGACTCTTCTGACGCGCTTTTTCAGCAACCATGCGAGCCAAAGCAACCGGCAAACGACGGGCAAGCCAACGCGTCAAGGGATGACGCAACCAACGCTTGGCTCGCTGATAGGGAAGATCGTTCTGACAGAGTTCGTCACCGTGAACTAGCAGGGTGTCGACGCCGCCTAGCTCCAAGCGGTAACCACCAGTCACCAATTCGGCACCGCTGGCCCGGGCAAACTCCTCGCCGAGTAAAAAGTCACGATTGCCGACCAAAACCATGATCCGTAAGCCCGTCGCTGCCGCAGCTCGAAAGCGAGCCGCAACGTCTTGCCAGACGCCCACCTTGATCTGACCCCGACACACATACGAATCAAACAAATCGCCAAGCACGAACAAGGCACTATTGGACTCGCATGCTACCGCAATGGCGCGATCAAGCGCAGCCAGCACACGACCACCATCCGTGCCAATGTGCAGATCCGAAATCAACACAGCGCGCGCTGCAGAGGCACCGCTTTGCACTTCCGTATCGAGCACTTTGGTCATGGTAGGAGCTCCAGGAAGACAGCGCCAAACGGATCAAGCATTGCCTTTACCGACTTGGTTAGACCGTGATCCTTACCGCCCCACTCGCGCAGGTGCAGCTTGCGGGGCAATGTGATCTCAATCGGCACTGGCCCATCCTTGCTTAGCTGCCGCAACAGCTTCGGGTCAGAGAGGGCATTGATGCGCACGACCAAAACCTTACGGCCATCGCGCAACTGCAAGCGGATTCGCTCGATACAAGTCGGCAATCCCTGCCCCATGACTTCGCAGAACGGCGCGATTCGCGAACGCCGCAATGCAGCGCGTACGCGACGCCTGAGCTCCCTTGCAGGCCCCACCATCTTAGGATCCAAGCGCCATTGATTGTATGCGACGACTGGGGAATTTAAGTAGCAGGTATGCCCAGCACCAACCGTGCGCTCAATGAAAGTATCTGAGCCCGCTTCCTGCCGACTCGTCTGCCCGCGAAGCAACATCTCCGCAACTGGTAAACCACGTTCACGTGAAGTCGACTTGCCGCCGCGCACCAATAAGCTCTGCCAAGACAGTGAACGCTGCCTGATGCCAAAAAGCTCATCCAACCCACCAGTCTCGCGACGCTGTAGGCGATGGTCATAAATCGCCGCAGAATGATCTGCTAACAACAAACCACCGTTACGCACGTAAACATTTAGCGCCAAAATCGCACGGTCACTCAATGCCAGCGTTGCCGGTAGAACAACACATCGAGGACGCTCCTGCAGCAAGCGATCGGCGAGTGATCGAGCCGCCACGAACGTCGGCTGCTGTCCAACATCCTGCAATAGACGAATCCAACTCAATCGAGCGTATTGGCTAGTGCTGTTCTTCGCTTCATACGAAGCAAGGCGCCGTACCCAGGTCATCCCGTCCACTGCGGAATCAATCATCCACCAAGCTCGAACAGACGCGTGCGACTCCACGACCCAAATGGATGACGGCTCAATATGGGCTCCCGCCAATGCATCGAACTTCTCACCATGGACTTCGAAGGTCGAGCGAACCGCCGCACCAAATGGCGTTTCCTGGCCGTCGCTAGCGGCAACCGTTCGGTCATTCCAAACCACAACACCAGCCATTCCCTGGCTCGCAATAGCCATCAAACGAGCCCTTACGTAGTCATCAATCCCAACCTTGCTGGCGTCAGAATCAGAGTCGGGTGGAAAAAGCGTTGCGTATCGATGCGCCGATCGTGGCAACAAGCTCCGACATAGCTCGACTGAGCCACCGATATCGTAGGGCTCGGCGACCGTATGCCCACTGATCAAGCGTGCATAGTCGTAGCCGCCGAATGGCCCAGGCACGTTCAAGCCTGTCAAGCCAACTGGCACGCCGGGAATTGCCGCCT
>CBFIIO010000034.1:0-43596 GCA_965662465.1 Planctomycetota bacterium
CCGCCGCCGCCGCTTCCTGTGCGTCCGATGAAGATCTCGTCACCGCTGCCATTGGCGAATGCCCCGGTGCTGGACTGGTAGAGCGTCGTGTCTTGGACGGGCTGCAGCTGGACCACTCCTTGCGATTGGCAATAGAGAGTTAGGGTCGTACCTGCGATGAGCACCCTGAAGAAGGTTTGTGGATCTATCATATTTCTGAGTTGGTCTCTGCTTCAGCTTCAGGCAAGGAACCTTTTTATAATCTATCACATAGATCATGCCTCGGTGGGAGAAGTTCCTTCGCAGGCAGGGGGCTGCTGCGGCGGGATTTGAGTGGTCCGAGCCGCTGTTTGTTCCCCCTATGCCCTGGGTCTCAGGGTTTGTTCCTGTGGCGCATGGCCATGCAGGCCTTCAGCACACGTTCAGGCGTAGCTGGCGTGTTCAGTGGGGGGCTGTGACGGTAGTCGCACAGACTGGCAACCGCATCGCGCAGCGCACTCCATACTGATATTCCTAGCATCAGCGGTGGCTCACCTACGGCCTTGGAGTGAAATATGGTGGCCTCAACGTTGGGGCTGTCGGGCAGTAACTCCACATTGAACTCGGTGGGCGTGTCACCGACGGCCGGGATCTTGTAGTTGTCTGGCCCAACTGTCTGCAAACTTCCTTCGTCGTCCCATACCAGTTCCTCTGTGGTCACCCAGCCCATGCCCTGGATATAGCCTCCCTCGATCTGGCCAATATCGATGGCCGGATTGAACGAATGTCCTACGTCCTGGCAGATATCCGCGCGGGTCACTTTGTATTCGCCAGTAAGTGTGTCAACCAACACTTCCGACACGGCGGCGCCATAGGCGTAATAAAAGTATGGGCGACCGCGGGCGCTATCGCGGTCATAGTGGATCTTCGGCGTACGGTAGAAACCTGTTGCGGATAGGGAGACCCGGTTCATGTAAGCCAGTCGCACCAGCTCGGTGAAGCTCAGATCATGATCGCCGGCGATAACCCGGTTGTTATCAAATTTCACCACTGCCTCCTCCACCTGAAAGTGTCGGGCGGCCAACTCTATCAAGCGCGACGCAATGGTTTTCGCTGCATTCCGGGCGGCCATTCCATTCAGGTCACTGCTGGCGGAGGCGGCGGTTGCCGAGGTGTTCGGCACCTTGTCGGTACGGGTTGAGGTGCACGAGATGCAGTCGAGATCGACCTGAAACTCGGAGGCCACCACCTGTGCAACCTTAGTATACAAGCCCTGGCCCATTTCCGTCCCACCGTGGCTGAGCTGGATGCTGCCGTCTCTGTACACATGCAGCAGGGCGCCGGCCTGATTCATGTGTTGTTGCATGAAGGAAATACCGAACTTGACCGGGGTCAGAGCCAGGCCTTTCTTTAGGATTGAGCTGGTACGATTGAAATCACTGATCTCGCTGCGTCGACTTTGGTAGTTGGAGGTGCGCTCCAAGCGGTCCACCAGCGGGCCGATAATATGCTGCTCAATCTTCTGACCGTAGTGGGTGATATCTCGCCCGCCTGCTGCGCTGTAAAAGTTCAACTTGCGGACTTCCAGCGGATCACGGCCGACTTCGCGGGCAACATTGTCGAGGATGTTCTCTATCGCCACCATTCCCTGAGGGCCGCCAAATCCCCGAAAGGCGGTATTGGATACGGTATTGGTCTTTACCCGGTGACCAGTGATAGAGGCAGCTGGCAGAAAGTAGGCGTTGTCGGTGTGGAAGACGGCTCGGTCGACAATCGAATCTGATAGGTCGGCTGACATACCGCAGTCCGCCGAAAGGGTCATGTCCAACCCCAGGATACGACCCTCATCGTCAAAGCCTACTTGGTATTGGCTGAGGAACGGATGGCGTTTGCCCGTGGCGAGCATGTCGTCGGACCGGGCCAGGCGGATTTTGACTGCGCGGCCGGTTTTGCGGGCCAGCACGGCAGCTAGGCAGGCCCATTGATGCGCATTGGTTTCTTTGCCGCCGAAACCACCCCCCATACGTCGCGTATCGACAATGACCTTGCTCATGGGGACGCCCAGGACCTTCGCAACCATTGTCTGCCCGTCAGTGGGACTCTGGGTGGACATGTAAACCAGCATGCCGCCGTCTTCCTGTGGAATGCACAGTGAGACCTGACCTTCCAGATACATGTGTTCTTGGCCGCCGCTGCACATCTGCCCGTGCAGTGAGCGCGGCGCAGTTGCAATTGCGGCTAGGGCGTTGCCCCAGTGCAGCGAGTGACTCGGCCGCACAAAGTTCTCGCTGGCCAGTCCCGCCTCGATGGTCAACTGGGAGGGCAAGACCTCATACTCTGCAACGGCTAAGCGGGCTGCCCTGCGCGCCGCATCGTAGCTGGTGGCCGCCACGGCGAATAAAACCTGTCCCTGAAACTCCACATCGCTTTCGACCATGAGAGGGTCGCCAGGAAAGACAAGGCCAATATCTGTGTGCCCCGGTATGTCGTCCAGCGTTAGCACATCAATGACCCCGGCAGCCGAGCGCACCCCGTCAAGATCCAACTTCACCAGCTTGCCATGGGCAATCGTGCTGAGTCCTACATACGCATGCAAGGTGTTGGTGGGCGCTGGCAGGTCGTCGGTGTAGAGCGCCGCGCCGCTTACATGCTGGTGTGCACTTTCGTGGCTTGCAGCGCCGCCTGACTTGCGGGACTCATTAGTCATGGTGCGTCACCCGCAGTTCCTCTGGAAGGTTGTCGTTTTCCAGCAGCAAGCGTTGCAGCAAGTTCTTGGCGGCCTGCATGCGATAGTCAGCCGAGGCACGAAAGTCGGAAATTGGCGTGAAGTCGTCCTCTAGGCGTTTCATCGCCGTGTCTGCGGTTGCTTGTGTCCAGGGTTGGTTGCGCAAAGCTGCTTCGCTCTGCTTGGCTCGTTGCGGAATTTCGGCCATCCCGCCAAAGGCGATTCTGACGTCGCGAACTATGCCCTCTTCGACTTTGATGTAAAAAGCACCACAGGCGACGGAAACATCTTCTCCCAGCCGTTTACTGATCTTGTAGGCCCTGAACAGGTAACCTTTGCTGGCCTTGGGTATCACAATGTGTTCGATAAACTCCTCAGCTTGTAGTGCGGTCTTTTTGTAGCTGACGAAAAAGTCTTCCACTGCGATGGTGCGAGTAACATCGCCCTTACGCAAAACTAGATCGGCGCCGACAACAATCAGGAACGGGAGCATATCTCCGATGGGAGAGGCATTGGCTATATTGCCTCCCAGTGTTCCTTGGTTGCGGATCTGGCGCGAGCCCAGCCGTTCCACCAGTTCCCGTAGATCGGGATATTGGTCAACGATCACCTGCTCGCAGTCGCTGTAAGTGACGGCTGCCCCAATTTCCAGCGTAGTACCCGTGTCGACGATCTGCAGCAGTTCCTTGACTCTGCCAGTGTACAAGAGCACGTCTATTTCCTGCAGACGCTGCGTCATTTCGAGGCACAGGTCTGTGCCACCCGCGAGCAGTTTCGCGTCTGGATACTGCTGCATCAGAGAAGCCAGTTCGTCGATTGATTCCGGCGCATGATAGCGCTTGTCGTTAGCCACCAGTTCGATTGGCGAAGCCTGGCTTTCGATCAGTTCCAGCTCGGCAACGGTAGTAGGTTCGCGCGCAGTGAACTGGTCTACTGAAGCAGGATCGTACATTTTCACAGCGGCGTCCAAGATGGGACGATAGCCGGTGCAGCGACACAGGTTGCCACCAAGAGTCTCCGTGATTTCGGCTTTGTTGGGTTGCTCGTAGGTCTTCATGTGAGCAAACAGGGACATGACGAATCCAGGCGTGCAGAAGCCGCACTGAGAGCCATGACAGTCCACCATGGATTGCTGTACGGCATGCAGGCGCCCGCCCTGTTGCAGGTTCTCTACCGTGATAAGTTGCTTGCCGTGCAGCTGGCCTAGCGGTGTAATGCAGGCGTTTATAGCGCTGTAACGAATGCTTCCATCACTCAGCTTGCCCAAGACTACCGTGCAGGCACCGCAGTCGCCTGAGGCGCAGCCTTCCTTTGTGCCGATACGCTGCAAATGTTCGCGCAGGTAATCGAGCACTGTCGTATTGGGGTCGACAGCGGTGACAGCATGCCGTTCATTGTCTAGTAAAAATTGGATCACGCTTCGCGTTGCCCCTCGTGATATAAGACCGGCCCTGCATCAGCTCCGACATAGCTTGTTTGGCGAGAGTCGAACATGAAATCGTGCTGGGTAATTAACAACCGAAATAGTGTTGGGCAATCTTATCATCATTATTCCCTTCTGGGTCTGTAAGATCAGAGTGAGGATCGATGGCAAGTAATAGTATCTACGCTTCGGACTACACTCTATTTGGCCAGGTAGCTTGAATACAGACGGGATCAAACAGAAGATGATTCGCAGCTCCTTCTGGAGCTCTCTGGAAAATATTGCGATCCAGGTGGTTTCATTTCTGGTGTTCTTGGTTCTGGCTAGACTGCTTCAACCAGACGAATATGGCACTGTTGCCGTATCGATGGTCTTTGTTGCTTTGGTCAGCGCCATCGCCAGCTTTGGTATCCAAGGCGCCATCGTGCAGGGCCGGGAGTTGGAAACCGCACAACTAAGCAGTGGCTTCTGGCTGTCACTGCTAGCGGGCGTAATATTATATATAATTATTTATGCCTGCGCACCCTATCTCGCGTCGTTCTGTGGCGAGCCCGAGATCGAGCATGTCCTTATTTACCTTGGGTTAATAGGTATTGTTCAAGCGGCAGAGGTTGTGCCTCGGGCGCTGCTGGTCAGGAACTTCAGGTTCCGGTATCTGGCCTTCAAATCTATCCTGTCAACTCTGGTGAGTGGCGTAGTTGGCATAGTAATGGCTGTAGAGGGCTATGGCGTATGGGCACTAGTGGCGCAGCAGCTATCACTCGCGACGGTGCAAGCGGTCTTTAGTTGGTGCGGTGCAGGTTGGATTCCAGCATTTGAAATCAATTGGTTGCGTCTCAAGAGCCTGCTTTCAGTCAGCCTCTATCTTATGGGCAATAAGTTGTCCAATACCATGAGCCGGCAGACCGATAATCTGTTGATCGGCACGTTTCTTGGCACGCGGGAGTTGGGTGTTTATAGCGTTGGCTTCAAACTCTTCGACACCACCAACAGCATATTCCTGCAATCACTTGCCAGGTTGGGCCTGCCTACGTTCAGTCGGCTACAGCATGCACCGGATAGACTGGCAAGCGCCTATCAACGGGCCTGGACAATGGGGGCAGCGTTTACACTGCCTGTCTTCATCTTGATTATATTGACGGCACCAGATCTGGTGCCGATGGTCTTCGGCAGTCAGTGGCTGGATAGCGTCACTGTCTTGCAATTCCTCATGATTGCTTGTTGTTGTCGGGCGTTGACTAACTTTGACGCGCCGTTGCTTATCGCCTGCGGCAGGGTGAAGTTGGTTTTTAATCTGACGCTCGTAAAAGCTGTCGTGAACATCTTCGGATTTATTGTCGCGGTGAAATGGGGTGTTAATGCTGTTGCCGCTTCGTTTGCGCTAGCGGCGCTTTTGATGCTGCCCGTTTGGAAGATCGCGATTGAGAAGCGTACGCCTGCGTCGATCACATTTGCATCGCGGCAGCTTGGATCGATAGGGTTTGGACTAGTAGTCTTGTCGGGCGCGGCACTAGTTGTTGAGCCTCTCTTTCGGGATATCTCAATTGTGATGCTGATCGCGAGTCAGTGGTTTATCGGACTCGTTGTCTATGGCTTTGTCGTCTACATGCTCGACCGATCCATGCAAGCTGGCTTGAGGGATCTGCTGAAAATGGGGCTCAATAAACCATCGCCCGATGAGGATACGGGCCACTAAGCCGTCCCTAGATGGGGACGTGGGACTCGCTGCTTTATCCTCCGGATAATGTTATTGTCCGGACATTATCAACGCACCGGCTTGGTGGCATGTATAGCTACGAAGTGGCCGGTCAGCCAGCGTAAGGGAGTGCGGCCAAGCCATTCGAAGGCCATCAGTGCTCTGAGCCATCGCTGCTGCCCCCTCTCAGAGCAGTATTTTTGAATGAAGCCTGATAGCGGGATAGCTACCACGCGCGGGCAGTGCAGGATCACTGTGGTTGCTTTGATTTCGTAGCCAGCCTCGATCAGCATGTTGCGAAGGCCTCGCATCGTTAAAGTTGCGCCGACGTAGTAGGGCAGCAGGCCCATTCGGTGAAGCCATCGATTTGGAAGGACGCTGCGCAGCCAAATGACCGGATTTTGCAAGTTATCCAGTGTGATGATGAAATCCCCACCTGGGCGCAATGTCCGATTCAATTGCCCAAGGCTGGTCTCGATATCCGCAACGACCGGGAAGTGATCGAGGGTCGAGTTTGAAACAATGCAGTCAAAAGACCCCTTCGAATACGGCAAGTCGCGGACATCGGCTGTCTTGGCTTGCAGGTTGGGGTACTGTTTACTAGCCGCTTGCACGCAGACTTCAGAAATATCGATGCCGTGGAGTTCCTCGCTGTAGCTCGACAAAAAGGCACACAAGCCCACGCCAATGGACTCATCGAAAAGGTCAGTCTTGAGTAGGGACGGGTATCTTTTTTTGCGTAACCATCGGGTCAATAGCAGCTCATTGACCGCATCGCTGTGTCTGCGCCATACTGCGTTGGGTTGACCACTTGCCAGAGTGTTGCTAACGGAGTCCCAGTATTGCGTAGTGTCTGGCGCGTCTGACTTGCGGTGTTCTGCTGTCACGTTAGCAATTATCAGGATTGAGTGGTTTCGAAAGGATCGCGAACAATTGCGAAACGCGCAGTTCGGTCAGGCTTAGGGTGTGCATCTTGCTTGGTTGTAGATTATCAATTTTTGACTGCTGACATGCCAAAGGCACCGTAGATGTTACCAAATTACCTGGTTGTAGGTGCAGGGAGATCCGGCACGACATCCCTGCATCATTACCTGAAGCAGCACCCGGAGATTTACGTGCCCGAGGTGAAGTCGCCAAGCTACTTCTATTGTCACGGTTTGCCGCAAGCAGCAGACCGTGTGCATGAACGGGTTACCAGCGATTACTTTGTTCCCGATACGTCGGCCTATGAATCGTTATTTGACGATGTGCAAAAGGAGAAAGCAATTGGTGAGGTCTCACCGGCGTACTTGGCCTCAATGCGGGCCATTGCGCACATCGCAGAAACAATCCCAAGGGTAAAAATAATCATCATTCTGCGTAATCCAGTGGAACGCTTCTACGCGCGTTATGTAGCCCGGCATCGAGACGGTTTAGAACCACTGGAAACGGTTGAGGCTTTGCTAGCAGAAGAGCGTAAGAAACCCTTCATCAACGATGAGGCGGTTGGAACCTATTTGAGTGCAGGATTTTGCAGCCATTTTATCGAGGCCTTTTTGGAGCGTTTGCCTCGGGAGCAACTGCTGTTGACTTTTTTCGACGACCTCAAGGCCGATGCTCCTGCCTATATGCGCAAGCTTTTTGAGTTTCTGGAGGTGCGGCCTGACTTTGAGCCGGATATGTCGAAACGCCAAAACGTGAGTGGGGGTTCCATTCGTAACCCCATTCTGCGCACGCTGTGGACAAAGTCGGCTATGGCTAGGCTTGCTATTCGTCCGTACCTACCCAAGGGGCTGCGGGATTTGGCTTTCAGGCGCATTACAAGAAATGTTGTCGCTCAACCATTGAGCTCCAGCACACGCCTGGAGCTTGTGGATATTTACCGACCCGAAGTTGAAAGACTGCAGATGCTGACAGGCCGTGACCTCACCCATTGGTCACTATAATTCAGATGGATACCGTCACTGTTTTAGTAGTAGTCCTGCTCGCGCTGGCACCATTACCTTTGCTGCCAGTTTTCCTTGGCAATGCTTCGAGGGCGCCATTCCTAAAAGTGCAACTGACCTTGGGTTCGATGTGGATAGCATGGATCTCACTAGCGGTAGTGCTCGGGTTTACCAGTTCAGTTCTGGTGTATGGCCTGGCTTCTCTTGTGAGTATCGCTGTTGTCTTTTTTAGCTGGCGTGGCAGAGAGTCTTATGGGCGGTCGAGGGGGCTGCCTAAGGGCTCTCTTTCACTTTCGCAATCGTTGCTAGCGATCGTAGACCGTGACTACTATTCGAAAGCGGCCGATCGCTACGGACCGGTTTTCAAGATGACACAGTTTCACCAAGCGACGGTTTGTGTGCTTGGGTTAGAGCGCGGACATAACTTGTTTCGTGAGCACCGGGAGTCTTTCGGTCCTGTCTCCCAGCCCTTTACCCGTTCAGTTGCAGGCGGCTTCCTGCGCTACATGGAGACGGAAACTCATGCCGTTTATGCTGGTTTGTTCAGTAGGGCTTTGTCGCGTCCAACTTTGAATAAAGCGGCTGCAGACATAGAGGTTCTTTGTAAAGAGGCGATGGATGCCATGGCCAATGCCTGCTCGGTTTCAGAGACCTCAGGTGTCTCACCGAGGGGCTATTGTGAGCAGGTTAGTTATGACGCCTTTGTGCGGGTCTTGTTCGGACTCAAACCTGGAACTCCTGCCTATGAAGAGATGAAAGCCGCATACAGCGGATTGGATACCTTCAATATCGGTAGCAGGGTTGATGGCGCGACAGAGAAGTCCCTGGAACGTCTTCGTTCATTTTTGAACGGTCACGCCGCTTCCCTTATCGATAACCCAGCTTCGTCTACTGTTTGTACGCTGTCCGAACTTCATCGGCTAGACGCGACAATGCCCGATCGTGTCTGTGTCGATAATCTGCTCTTTATCTTGAAGATATCGACAGCCAATGTGGCCAGTCTCCTGCTGTGGTTATTCAAGATGCTGGGAGCGCACCCCGAGTGGATGCGACGTATCGTAGAGGCGGGACGTAACGGCGATGAAGATGACCGATTGGCTGTGATAGACAGCGTGGTCAAGGAGGTATTGCGGCTGGCTCAGAGCGAGTACCTCTACCGCAAGTTATTAGAGGACGTAGAATTTGAAGGGATGACTCTCCCAAAGGGATGGCTGGTAAGGCTGTGTGTCAGGGAGAGTCATAGGAGTGAGGCTGTCTTTGAAAACGCGACGACTTTTGATCCTGATCGGTTTCTGCGCAAGAAGAGTGTCGTGACGGAATACGCTCCGTTTGGATATGGGGCGCATGGCTGCAATGGCATCGGGATGAATGACATGATCTGTCGCGCTTTTCTCCAAACGCTGGCATCAGGATTTGATTGGCGCATCACTCAAGATGGGCCGTTGGAAAGAGGATTCCGACACTGGAGTCACTGGCAGCCCAGTTCCGCTTTGCGCATTCAAATGCAGGTCAGTGGATTGCCAACTCAGTAAGTCCATATTACTGAGTTGTGGATTGCCAACTCAGTAAGCCCATATTACTGAGTTGTGGTGTGCCAGCTCAGTAAGCCCATATTACTGAGTTGTGGTGTGCCAGCTCGATAGGTCCATATTGATGAGTTGTTGCAGTGCTTGAGTATCCTCGTGCAGAGCCGCACTGATTCTTTGCCTCGCATCTTCACCTAGGGAAGGTTTGGAGACCTGCTGTGCCAGCATGGAACGGCTTCCATGACGGATGAAAGCGGGTAAGTAAGGTCGCATCCTTGTCCGCAGGCCAACACTCTTGGTCCAGAGCGACCGAAGCAGTGGGTTCTTTATGATTCCCGTTTGATTATGGGAAAATGCCGTATCCACCTGGTAATCCGGATCCACATCCAGGAATGAAAACAGATCACGGAGCAAGCCGGAAAGATCCTTCTGCAGTTGGTCAAAAAGATAAACACGGATGTTGTCCGCTGGGAACTGCTCAAAGAACGGCTCCAGAAAGTGGTGGTATCTGCCGCAACCGATATAGCTACCAAATGCGACATCGTCATGGAATGGCGCGGTCAACTCA
Organism: Planctomycetota bacterium; assembly: GCA_965662465.1. Lineage (GTDB taxonomy): Bacteria > Planctomycetota > UBA1135 > UBA1135 > UBA2386. Next base: position 9,822 of record CBFIIO010000034.1, read on the forward strand.
CGATCCACGATGGCATTGAAGTCGTCAACCAACTCAAGACCGTCTCTTCGACGGCCAAGATAATGGGCATACGCGCGATCAACCGGGTTGCGTAATATGGCAACGAGTTTTGTCGAAGGCGCCAGCGTTTCCTTGATGCGTTTGGCGGTATGAATCGATTGCAAATACACCGGTGAAATATCGCCAATCGCACGCTCGGTGGTTACCCCGTCGAATTGTGCCTCGTAGGCTTTTCGGGTTGAAATCCACTGTTTCGCCATGGCTTGCAGAGTTGCGTTCTCCCAAGCGGGTTGGGGGTCCTGAGCAACAAAATAATTTGGCGACTTCTTCCGGCTAACGTAAATGTCGGGATGTTGACCAAGGTAATTATGGAGGGAAGTCGTTCCGCTTCTACCCGCTCCAATAACAACAAAATTGGGTAAGGACGCCATCGGTTACCTTTCTCCAGCTGCGTGGTTGCGCTTCACGATCATGCCCTCTCGATTAGGGTGGCGGTTGTCGAGGGTTGGTGCATACCACACCCAGTGCATGGCGTCTTCGAGCCGTCTTAACTTGGGTTGGGGGGTGGGCAGTCGACCGATGCTTCGCATGTCTATAGTTTAGCATCGCATCGGGACGTCTGGTCATTCTGGGCAATGCGAATCCACATCCTCGTCGACTTGTGGTCCTTGTTTACCTCGACGAAGACTCGTAGGGGTTGGGGGTTTGAGCTGGCGTCTGAGTTGTCATCGCTTTGTCGAGCTCTTCTAGTTTAAAGACGACTTTGTTGGTTCGCCTGTCAAACCGCACTGTGGCGCAATAGACCTTGCCAGCTTCGAAGTCTGCGACGAATGCCTTGCTGCCGTAGCCGAGGCTGAGGCCGTCCATTCGAACCTCGCCCTCGACTTCTACCTGGTGCTTGCCAGGCGCGAGGCGGACCTCACTGGGGTATCCTGACCACGCCGATCGTGCAAGGGAGTCGCTATCTATCCGTCGAAATCGTGTTTTACAGATCATTCCGAAGGGCGATGGGTTCGACCAGAGCGGCGAACTCTGTCCGGCTAAGACCGCGACAGGCGCGTTGTCTGCTGGCGGGACGTAGGTGCCAGGCGCCGCGCAGGCGCCGAGTAGCGCTGCGGCCATTAGATAACACTTGTGACTGTGCGATCGCTCGCTGCCGATTCTCTTTCGAGGTTGTGTCATGACTTGATCGTATGCGAATCGAATCCAGAGGGGCAGTAGGTGCAGAAACGTGCGGCTCGGACCCCGCAGCCGACCACAGCCAGCAAGAATACGCAGCAGGCCGAGTCCTAGTGCTGTCTTGATGGCCGCAGCCTAAAGAACGCGCCTGCCGTGGTGAACAGCAAACTGCTTGTGTCTCTGCATAGATTGACATGCGCAAGGGTAACTCAGTAGTTCTAAACCATATCGATGAGGCACGTGGTTGCGCTTCTGGAAGCAGGTCTGATGGTCCTAGTCCTCGGTGTCCGAGGAGTCTCCGTCAACCGCGGATAAAAAGACCTCGTCGATTCCTTTCGCCTGCCCTATCGTGTGACGTCGCTTCGCGTCACATAGGCGTCAAGACGACAGGCTTGTTAACGATAAATTGCGCCTGCGAAGATAGCGCGTCGGTGGCTGGGGACATGCCGGTTGACGTGGTGATTGCGGGTTGCGATTGTGCGCTGTCGGGGTTCGGGTGGTGCGAGTCGCACGTCGTCTCCCGTAGGTTCCGAACAGCATGGTTCCGAACAGCATGGTTCCGAAGAATCTTGACGAGGTATCAAATGACCCGAAATGGCCGCCGTTCATTATGGAAGCTCTGGCATCCACACCAACGACTATGGAACTGGGATCTCATTGGCATCGTAAAGAAGCGTGTTCCGATAGCGCCGATCAACAAGGCGCTGGCAAGGGGCATTATTCTCGCCGACACTTCTTTGCTCTTTCTTCGGGCGCTATCTCGACGGATTTTCCGAGTTGGGCCTAGAAAGCTTTTTGCTAAGGCCAAAATACCGAGCGATCTCACCTTGTTCTATTTCGACCTTGGAACCCACGAGGATGGCAAAGAGCTAGCAGACATGGTCAACCAGGTGCTGCCACGAAGAGGCGGAAACTTCAAGGCATACGGTTTCGAAGCGAACAGCGATTCCTATCAGCAGGCAAAGACAAAGTTCGCCGGGAAACAGAATGTCAAGATGGTTCATGCAGCGCTCTGCGCTGAAGATCCCAGTAGTGGTAAGATCAGGCTCTACAAGATGAGCGGAGGGATGGGTGATTCTATATACCGACCAACCGACTCATACGAGGAAGTTGATGCCACCCGCTTTACCACCTGGTTGAGCGACAATCGTATTGTGCTTGATCACAACATTTGTCTGCTAAGGATGAATATCGAAGGCGCAGAGTATGACGTCATAAAGGACCTCGTTGATGCAGGAATGGCCAACAACATTGATGGCTACTATGGGATGTGGGACGACCTGTCGAAAATAGACGTAGACCGTGACGATGAGTTTCGTGCCTTTTTGTCTCGCAACCGCATCAGCCCTTGCACGTTTAATGGGCGCGACATGAACTTGCCTCTTCGCCAGAAGTGTATTGATTACGACATCGACACCTCCATCCTGACTAAACTCAAGAAGCTTGGGCGGCGATAGATCTGCAGGATAGAGTTTGGCCCTTCAGCCCGATGAGGTGCTCCTTGGTTCGACCATTCGCGTGTCGGTCGCTGTCGAGCCGGGATTTGCTGGCCTAGTCGTCGCGCAACGTTTGTTTGAACTCTTCGTCGCGTTCCACGGGATCAATCTTTTGCTTGCTCTCTGTTACGCAAGCAGACACGACGATCGCAAGCGAACTGCATTTGTCTTGCCATTGCAGGACTTCTACTAGGCTTGCTTGTTGCTGGCGATTCTGGCATTCGTCGCGATTGAGGAACTTCACGGGGTGCCGATCCGATGGTCTTAGACTGAGTATTCGAGTTTTGTCAGCTGGCGCTGGCTCCTCCTGATGGTGGGGGGCGGATCCGAGCGTGATCAGCGAGTGTGACAGTGATTAAAGGTCGCTTGCCGGGTCGCTGTTGGGGAGTTGGTCGTTCTCATCGATGGGTGATTAGCGCCGAGCGCTTGTCTTCCCCCAGGGTCTTGGTCCAGGATCCGTAGATCGGATTGGGCAAGACGAACCAGCGTGCACCGAATAGTGAATCGTAGAGATCACGTGTGCGGTTGCGTGCTTCGGCCGAGGCCGAACGCGTTCCGGCCACGAAGTCGCCGAGGTCGTCGCCGCACAGCATCAGGATGCGATGCGACTTGGCGATGTGGGCGCGGCGGTTGCGTTTTTCGCTACCGTCCTCGTCGATCTCTCCGCGCATCAATAACTGATCCATGGACACCGGGAATCCGCAGTGTTCGAGATTGGCGTGTGTCGCAGCTTCGAGGCTTTTGTCACGATTGGTGACATAGAACACGGTGATGCCGAGCGCCGTTGCGCGGCGTGCGAACTCGAGGGCGCCCGGTACAGGCTCTGCCTTCTGTTCCTTGACCCACGCTGCCCAGCTTTCGGGGGTGAAGCTTTTGCCGTCTTGGATCAGTCTTGCGTTGTAGGGAGCGTTGTCGAGCATCGTCTCGTCTACATCGACGATGATGGCCGGCGGTAGATGTTGGAACTTCAGGTCGAATTGCTCGACGGCGGCAGTTTGCGAGGCGTCTGCGATTACTCGATCGAGTTGTGCGGCTGCCATGGCGAACGTCTGCCGGCAGATCGCTCGGTACTCGGCGGAGCGTTGGATCCACAGCACGGCGTGTAGTTCATCTGTTGGTTGCAGTCGCTCTGCTCCGGCTATTGTCAGCGCAGTCGGTGCGAGCGCACCAGTCAGCAGAGCGAGCCAAGAACACAAAAGCAAAAGTCTGTTGCGCTTCATGTCTTGAGCCTAGCAGACTCTCTCCAGGATTCGAGTTCGGTCGAGCGCGCGTTGCGGTTGTGGAGCCCACGTTACCGCGCGCGCTTGCTGCTGTGCGAGGCGCCGAAGTTGGCTGTGGCTCACACTCCGCCGGACGGTGGGGGGGTGGTTGGCCCGGAAGGTAACCAGCGTGCGTGGTGGCGGTTCAGGGGGCGGCTGCCGGCTCGCTGTGGGGGAGGGAACGGTCTGTCTAGTTGGTGGGGTTGCCGGCAAAATGCCGTGGTGATTTGCTCGGAAGCTGGAGACTTGACCGGAGTTCGGCCTCCGTCGCAGCCGCTGCGAGGTCGCGTATGATGGCCAGGATTTCCCAGGATTAAAGCGAGAGTATTCGCAAGACCGATGATGAACCTAGAGCCTCTGGGAAGACAATGAGATGAAGGAAAGCTACAAGCGCACGCTGCTCAAGACATTCGTGTGGCGAGTCATCGCTACTTCAATCACGATTTTATCAACCTGGTGGGTCGCCGGAGACTGGTCTATCGGCATCGCCGTCGGCAGCATCGACACGGTCCTAAAGACAGTCTGCTATTTCGGCTTCGAGCGGGCTTGGGCCAAGACCGACTGATCACTGATCACCCTTGGCGTGGTTGGCCGAGCGCGAACTGATCCTTGAGAACGCGTGACAGGCGATCAGCTCGGTGCATTGCTCGCGCAGATCAGCTCGTGCGATACTGATGCCCTGTCACCGACGTGCCAACCGACCGAAAGACGGCATCATTCTCCGCGGCGCTCGATCCGCGGTTTCATATTGAGAACTGAACAACGACGAATTCTCTCCACCTGTCTATCCGCAGGTAGTGCTTGAAGCCCCGCCGACACCAGCAACCCAATCACCTCGCTTAAGAATGCGCCTAAACGCTATCTGACCGGCCTCAAGTCCACCTCTGATTCCGGCTCAAACGCCCATATTGGTTTTCGACGGCCTGCTTTTATTCAGCGGCCTACTAGTTGTCGCAGTTTCCTGCCAATCATTGCTTGAGTCGGAACTCTTGAGGCGACTGCCTCCTTCATCCACCCGAGATAGAGTGGGTTCCAAGGCCTCTTCCCACGGAACGCTGTTCGGTCAAGTATGTCGTGGAAACACTCGCTGATTGTATCTCGGTAGTAGCTGTCTTTGAATTTCGTAGAGTACCGAGCATGCCATGGTTTTTGAGGTCAGATTAAGTGAACAACCTTTCCTGAAATCGGCTCAGGCTTTTCGTACTGAGAGGTGTTCCAGTCAGCACTAAGAAATGCTGTCTTTCCTTCGAACACGAGATTGAGCACATCCTGATCTTGGGTGTGTAGCAAATCCGCCTTATCCAAACTGATCTGCGTAACTAGCTCGGTAATGTTGTTTTTGCGCCAGAAGTCCAAATCAACGATCATGAAGCCAGTGTTGACGTATTCGGCTGCGTTGCTTAGCCCTAGATCAATGCGATAGGTTTGTAAGTGCGAGCCCCCCTTCCGGGTGCTTATATCTAAAGCAGCAGCAATACCGTTGTCGCCGAGATCAATGCTCTTAGTGTCCCCTAGATCTCGCAGCACTAGCAAATCGGAATCTAGGTAGACGCACCTTCCGAGTGAGGGAAACAGCTCTGCGATGTAAAAACGCGCATAAGACATTGTACTTCCGATTACTGCGGTTTGTCGGAACCCTGACACCTTGTGCGCTTCCAGATCCGCGAAAGCTACACTGGCTAGATTCTTATGCTGGAGTGACCTCCGGATGTCATCTTTGTCGCTTTCGGAGTAACCGAAGCAAATAATCCAAAATCTCAATCCTACCGACGAGTTCTCAAGTGCCGAGCGTCCTGCTACCGCCATTCCCAAGAGAACTTTTCGGTCACCGCATAAAACAACGTCAATCATGATTCGAAGTTAAGCACACACTGAATAGCCTACTTTTCAGTCTACACTACGTTCTCAACAGCGGCGGCTAGAGCCTATCAAACATGCGCAGCAATGCGCCGCCCCCACTCCTCTAGGCAGCCCGCAAGGCCAACAAAGAAGCCCATCGAGTAACGTGCATTGAGTTCGCTTAGTGGCTGGAAGTGTGAACTGCCATCATCTGCGCGGTAGCGAAATGCATCCGTTGAGAACGGTCCGAAGTAGCCCGCCGCCAAAAGTTCGCGGGCTACACCAGCATGGGCAACATGCAACTGTTCGAGCTCTTGGTTACCTAAATCAGGCTCAGGCTCACTGCCAACCCAAGCGCCGATGTCGTTGGTTACGAGCCTGGTCGGTCGACCTGTCAAGCACTGTCCATCTCTGCCGAGCCAAGAGTGCAAGGCAAACTCCTGGTCAATTGCGACAAACGGCTCGACCATGAGCCCACAACCGTATTCGACCATCGAGGCCTCCACCCACCGGCGATCTCCACCTACCGGAATACCGGACACACGTTTTTGACCACGGCCACTGAAGCCAAAAGGCCGCTTCAACAGCCAGCCATTTGTGGGTGCCACAGTCTTCATCAGCGCGGTGAGTTCCTCCGTCGAGTTCACGAACGCGGCGTCACTCAGACCTAGACCAAAGCCGGCAGCAAAGGCGCGGTGATTCACCTGTTGGATAACCGCCAACGGCGGCATTGCCGGAAGCTCATGCCCAAGCGCTTGCGCAGTCGCTTGAGCACTTGGAGTTGGGCACCATGCCTGGCACATTGCCGTATTATCTCCAGCCTCCAACCGAACATGGCGCACTCGTTGCTCACCCTCGTTCGCAGCTAGTAACAGTCGCTCGGCAAAAGCACTGCTCTGCTGAGTCAAACGCCTTGTCGGCCTAAACCCACCTGGGTCTGCCAACTCAAGATCCGCGTCCAGATTGAGGATCCACGCAACGGTCAGCATTGCGCATCCCAGGATCTCAGATCTGCCAAGAACTCGGCAGGAAAACCCGCTCTCAGACGCCGTGTATCGTCGAGAGTTGCGCCTTTCATGAGGGTCGGCGTCAACGGCGCGATCAGCTCTTGCCGCCAATTCTCAAAGTCAATGCCGTTGCACCACTTCGCAAACCACTTCACGGCAAACTGCACGTGCGCGACCTCTTCGTCACCGACAATTCTCTGAAGTTCTGAGCCGTGCTCATCACCAACTTCGGCAAACCAAGACTCGAAGCGTTTGGTGTGATCGAGATTGCCGCCTTCCAGGCCGATGCCCATCAGTGCGGTGAACTGCAATGGCGTCTCGCAACTTGCAACTCGCTGCCAAAACCAATCGCGCACGGGGAAGTCGCCGAGTCCGGACCCAAGCCGTTCGAGATGCGTCCGATAGAGACCCATGTGACGGATCTCATCCAGGCAGATACCTAGCAAACCCCTCCGAAATGACTCGGGCGTCGTCGGGAAGGCCAGAATGGCCCAGCACATCAGTTCCGCAGCTTGAAGTTCGTGATGCCAGAACGTGTGAACCAGTTGCGCGCGCTTACGCGGGTTGGCCATCTGTCCTCTAGAAACCGATCGCTTCGTGCGCCCCACTAGGTCTAGCTCTGACGGGCGGCCAGGTGCCTCCATCCGAAGTGGATCCGGATCAGGGCGGAACGTGCGCGGCGGTGGTGGTGGCGCGAGCTTGTAATCGAGAACGGTAGAGTTCACGTAACCAAGAGCCCAGTCTTCGATGTGCGAGAGAAACACCTCTACAAGCTAGTCGATTGCCAGCTTAGACACGAACTTCAACGACGGTTGTCGCCCCTTCACATATATACCCGCAAGTAATACCGACCTGTTTCCGAGCCATCCACTAGGTCATTTCTACGAAACGCAGGTTGGTCGTCCCCCGTTGGATGTGCGAGGCCAATAGTAGCCATGCATCATCCAATCCTGCTAACGGTGGCAGCCGTCGCATCCTTCGTGCTGGGCGTCAAGGCGCAGTCGGGCCGATACCGCGACCTCGTGTTCCCGTCGGCTGTCGTACAATCCGACATCCAGTATGGTGCTGCCTTCAATCCGACGACGCAGGTGCTGGAACCGCTCCTCCTCGACCTCTACGAGCCGGCCAACGACGCGGCCAGCGCGCGGCCTGCGGTCGTGATCGTCCACGGTGGCGGCTTCATCGGCGGCGACAAGACGGCGCTCAGCATGCAGCGACTGGGCGCGGACCTCGCCCGCCGCGGCTACGTCGCGATCTCGATCAACTACCGGCTCGGCGTGGCCCCTGTCACGCCGCTGATGCTCCTCAACGCTAGCCACGACATGAAGGCGGCCGTCCGATGGCTGCGCACCCAGCAGTCGACGCTACGCCTCGAGCCTGGGCGTATCGGGTGCATCGGCAGTTCCGCTGGCGCGATCACATCGCTGCAGACCGCTTACGTCAACAACGGCGAAGGTACGAGCGGCAACCCAGGCGTGTCGTCCGCGGTCCACGCCGTCGTCGACCTCTGGGGCGGTCTCGTGCCACTCAATGCGCTAGAGAGCGACGAGGCACCGGTCCAGATCATCCACGGCACCACAGACCCGACGGTGCCTTACCAAGCTGGCGTCGACCTCCATAGCCAAGCGTTGGCGGTAGGCGTACCTACGGAACTGCACCCGATCACCGGCTTCGGCCACGGGCCATGGGGCGCCTACTTCCAGGGCTACCACGTCGAAGCCGTCGGTTTCTTCTACGAGCACCTGCGACTGGGTGAGCTCGCGGGCCTAGTGGCACGGCCAGGATTCACGTCGCCGGGGGTCTTGCAGATCGACACCTTCGGCGTTGCGGGAGATGCCTTCGTGATCGGGATGGCGCCCGATCTCCTGGCAACGCCCATTCCTGGAATCGGCACCCTCTGCATCGGCCCGCCGGAAAACATCCTCGTCGCCGCGACCGGCACGTTCGGGGCATCTACACGGCTCGCGGCCGCGACCACGTCGCTCTCGCTGCCGCCAGGGCTCGGGGGCTCGACGTTCCACTGGCAGGCGATCCACCTCCACGCGACGGACAGCCGCTGGCTAACCAATTGCACGGTCACGGCGTTCTAACGATGCGCGACTAGCGAAGCCTCAATGCTTCTGCATGACATCCAGTACGCGTTAGCGATAGGCGAACTCGACATCGCGTTCGCCGAGCACACGCTAAGTCTTTTTGTGCATTCTGACGTTTTGCAGCGCACTGGTGGAGGGTGGCGGTGGGGTAGTAACTGCATGGGGTTTGGGAGGTCCGAGTCACAGCTTGGAGTCTCAGTCGACTCCGCGATGTGGCGTCGGATAGTCATCAAGATCATCCTTACCCAACTATTTCTCAAAGCCAGTAGTCAACGACGACACCTAGCCGTCTAGGGGATGCCGTGTGGTGTTCTTCATGGGGGATGCGGTCCGCAATGTGACCTAGATTTGCCGTTGGATCCTGAGGCCGGGGGACACCGTGATCGATATGGGGGCGAACATCGGATTGGTCACTGTCACCTATGTGAAACTGGTTGGTGCGTCGGGTCGGGGTAACAACGGTAGACGAACCGCGTGGCCGGCTTCGGCGCGGGTGTATCAGCCGTAGCCTCGATGCGCGGCAGCTTTTTCGGGTCAGCCATCCTCGAAGCGGCCAGCAGAGCCATGCGACGCTGGGACGAACCCCAAAGCACTAGCCGAGGTGATTGACCTTGATTGGCTTGTCCTTTCTCGATTCTGTATACGCGTCGCGGCGCGGCTGCGAGTGCAGGCCGAGATAGTCCGCGGCGGGTTTGCGTGCTTGCTTGCGAAGGTTGAGATGAAGAAGAACATGAAAGGTATCGTCGTTGGTTGGCTTGGGCTCTTGATGTTGACCTGGACGGCCTGCTCAGTCGCGCCTGAGCCAGCCGATGTGACGCTCACGGTGATGAGCTTCAACATTCGCAACGGCAAGGCGAACGACGGCGACAACAGCTGGTCTAACCGCCGCCCGCTCGTGTCCAGCGTCATCCGAGAGCACGACCCGGACGTCGTCGGCCTGCAGGAGGCATTCCGCTTTCAGCTAGACCAACTGGCCGAAGACCTGCCGGCCTACGCAGAAGTCGGCGAGGGGCGGGGCGGCGGCACGGCCGATGAATACAGCGCGATCCTCTACCGGGCCGACTGCTTCGATCTGCTCGACTCGGGCACCTTCTGGCTGAGCGACACTCCCGAGGTCGTCTCTAAGCACTGGGGTCACTACCACTACCGCGTGTGCACTTGGGCGCACCTACGCGACGTCACCACAGGGCGCGCGCTCTACGTCTTCAACGCCCACTTCGACCATCGGTCGCAGGTCGCCAGGGTGAACAGCGCCGCGCTGATCCGTCGACGCATCCGCGAACGCGCGACCAGCGACCCGGTCCTTGTCACTGGCGACATGAACGCGGGAGAAAATAACCCAGCCATCGCGCGGCTCAAAGCCCATGAGAGCAGCTATCCACTGCGCGACAGCTTCCGGGTGATCTACCCCGACGCGCTCGAGGTAGGCACCAGCAACGGCCGCTACAGCGGCCGACGCGACGGCGCGAAGATTGACTACGTCTTCGTCTCCCCGGAGATCCAGGCGCTCGACGCGAAGATCGATCAAGCACCGCGCGGCGGCCGCTATCCATCGGACCACTACCCGGTTGTCGCGCGGGTCCGCCTCCAAGTAACCGCGAACTGAAGCTCGAGGTCTCTCAGTGCCTCTCGCGTCTTGACAAGATTCGCGCGATCAAACAGCAAGGTTGCCATCAATCGCGCAGATTGCCCGACGACTTACCGTGCAGCGCGCTGGTGCATGATCTCATCGATCGTGCGCTTATTAGGTTTGTAGTTGACCGCAGCAGTGTCCAAATCACCCTGTAGTGTTTTGTCCGGTTAGTCTTAGGTTTCATATCGGTCGGCGCCGCCGGGCTCCGTCGGATAGTGGGTGTGGTCGGCCATGGAGATGCTGCCAAACGTACGGGCTAGCCGGTCGGTGAAGGCAATCACCTGCGGAGAGACCCCCGGCAAGGTGAGCATGTCGCCGGTCAACGTCGCCCCGACCGCATGGTCCACAAACAGCCACGAGGCATCACCCGATCCGGCATGGATTGCTGCCAACGCGTTCGATGTGATGGCGCCCGCCCGCTACAACAGTGTCGTTGCCAACAAATTGCTCGACAAGGAGAGTCTATGTCAGCAAGTGCAAGCGATCGGTAGTTTGATCGCGGATCAGCATCGGGGCGAACTGCTGTTTTCGGTGTTGCTGACAGGCGCGCAGTTGCTGCAAGTCTGTGGCTTTGATGATGGACGGCCGTCGCGAATGCTTGCGTTGCGCAGCGACAGCGGTCCGCTCAGCTACGGAGTGATTGTAAACCAGAAGCTGTAGTTTTGGCCAATCCAAGGAGTTGGATTGCCCCCGAGCACGATGCCTGCGTTCTGGCCAAAGCTTTGCGTGCCGACGCCAATCGTCAGTCGAAGACCGTTGGAAAACTGCAGAGGGTTGGTCGGGGCAAAAATCGGATTGTACATAGCGACCTGTGCCGAGACGTTTGAGCCAATGAGTCCAGGAATGTTCGGGATCCAAAGGCTCGGAATCTGGGTCGTTGTTACCGGCAAGATTTCGAGCGGCAGCACCCGAATGACGTCGTCGATCTGTGGTCCGAGGGCCACAGCTCCCTCCTGTATACCCAGGAATAGGTAGCACTCTGGCACTACCCCGTATTCCCACGTGTCGTTGAGGTAGTTGAAGCCGCTGCTGATGGTGCCATTGAAGCCGCCAAAAGTAACGAGCTTGCCGCGCATGATGTCGTAGGTCATCTCGTGGTTTGTGCGGCTACTGGGACTGCTCGTCGACGTGACCTGTGTCCAGCTGATGCCGTCATACTCCCACGTGTCATCGAGAGTGTTGAAGGTGCCTGCTAGGTTGTTGCCTCCACCAAAAATAACAACCTTGCCGCGCGCGCTGTCGTAGGTCATCTGGTGGTTTGCACGAGCACTCGGGCTGCTCGTAGGAGCAATCTGCGTCCAGTTGACGCCGTCGTACTCCCAAGTGTCATTGATCTGACGGTTAAAAAAGTCGTCTTCTCCGCCAAACATGACGACCTTGCCGCGCGCGCTGTCGTAGGTCATCTCATGGCGATAACGAGCTGCAGGACTGTTTGTGGTGGTGACCTGCGTCCAGTTGACGCCGTCATACTCCCAGGTGTCATTTAGCAGGCCATTGAAGCCACTATTCGCTTGCCCGCCAAAAACAACGACCTTGCCGCGCAGACTGTCGTAGGTCATCGCGTGGCTCTCGCGAAGAATCGGACTGTTGGCAGTCGTGATCTGCGTCCAATTGACGCCGTTATACTCCCACGTGCCGTTGCTGCCGCCACCAAGCATTACGACTTTGCCGCGCGCGCTGTCGTAGGTCATTGCGTGGAGAAAGCGAGGGCTGGGGCTGTTGGTGGTTGAGACCTGTGTCCAGTTGACACCGTCAAACTCCCACGTGTCGTTGAAGCTGTTGAAGTTGCCTGCAACGATGCTGCCTCCACCAAATATGACGGTCTTACCGCGGGCGCTGTCGTAGGTCATCGCGAGGCCTTCGCGAGCACTCGGACTGTTGGCCGTAGTCACCTCGGTCCAGTCAGCTACTTGTGCTATGGCAGGAGTCGCCAGGGCGACGGCGAACGAGAATGTGTGCAAGATGTGTTTCATGGTGCGGTGCTTAAAGCGAGGTTCGCTACTTTGGAAATCGCCTTGGCAAGGTAAGTTCTTGGATAGGTGATGCAAGCAGTGATCAAGCCGTCGTATGCAAGCAGCGATCAAGCCCACGCATCCAAGCACCGCAAGTCAATCTGGTAGGCAGTACTGTTTGTCCACAGTGCATTGCACCTAGTGGAATCGCCAGCCAACATTTCGTGACGAACTGCGGTTGGACTCGCCGGTGCCGATCTCATCTCAGCAGTAATCGATTGCAGCGGCGTGCCTGGATTGGGTTTCATCCGGAGATCGCATGGTCACACGTTCCGGCTCGCCTGCTAAATCGTGCCTTAGGGCATTTCAGTATCTGCAGAAATGTGTTCGCTACGTCGCTGCGTGGGCATTCTTAACAAGTGTGGATAACGCTGTGTGATCGGCGTGCCGTTCCATGCAAGCCGCAACAAGGATTACCCTGTGACGGAAAATGGAACTTGCCCTGATTGTGATCGTGAACATGTTTGGCGCTTCGTGTGCTCGAGCCGTGGTCATGTCCAGTGCACATGGCAACCATGCCGCAATGGAGCATGCAATTTGTGCGGGGCCGGGCAGCGTTCGACGTAGGCACCGCACCGTACTTCGTCTCTTAGTTTGCCGAGGCTGGCTGTGGTTCGGGTTACGCCGGATGATGGGGCATGCTGGCTGGCTTCGTTTGCTCCGAGCCGTGCCTTGGTTTACTTGTGCCTTAAGGCGCCCCAGTCGACACTACTAAGCTGCCCTGCCACCCTCAGCGAGCCTCTGCGCGCTGGGCTACAATAGTGGCCTGCGGAATCGCCTATACTTGATCAGCTAGTCCATATAGGTTGATGCGACCCGAACCTCAGCACTCTCGCCATGAACCTATCTTGCGCCGCTTCCGTTGTCTTTGCTCTGTCTTGTTTCTCTACTACGCTCCTCGGCCAGGCCGACATGAGCAAGCCGGTCCAGGTCTTCTTGATCATGGGGCAGTCCAACACACTGGAAATGGGCAAGGTTAGCAAGGTTAAGGGTGGCCAGGGTTCGCTTGAGCACGCCGTTAAGGAAGAGGGTCTATACCCCTTCATGGTCGACGACGCGGGAGTCTGGACGAAGCGCCAAGACGTGCGCAACGTGCACGTCATGGGCAGCGGCGGTCCTGGCAAGACGCGCAATATGCGCAACGACTGGCTTACTGTTTCGGGCCGTAAAGTCGGCATCGAGCAGGGTATTGGTCACCGTCTTGGCGACGCTATCGACGCGCCGGTGCTGATTCTGAAGAGCTCCATTGGCAACCGTAGCCTCGGCTGGGACATCCTGCCGCCGGGCTCCACTTCGTATGAGTTCACCGACCCTAAGGACCGCAAGACCTATGTCTACGCTGGCTACGGCCAGAGTCCGGGCCGCTGGGTGAAAGGTAGTAAGCCTAAGCCGATCGGTTGGTCGGCTGGTCTCCAATACAAGGGGGACGTCGCGCGGGCTAAGGCCGTGCTTAAGGACCTCGGGAAGCACTATCCCGGCGCGACCAAGTTCGAGGTTAAGGGCTTTCTTTGGTGGCAAGGCGACAAGGACCGCTACGACGCTGGGCACGCAGAGAAGTATGGCGAGAACCTTGTGCGTTTGGTCGAGGCGCTGCGCAAGGAGTTCGATGCTCCCGACGCGAAGTTTGTGTGCGCGACCCTGGGGCAGACTGACAAGGTTGCCGCTAAGGGCAACGAGAAAGCGATCTTGGACGGAATGATGGCGCTCAGCGATGCAAAGCAGAATCCGGCCCTGAAGAACACGGTCGCCACCGTCTACACGCACCCGCTGAGCATGGGGTCGAGCTCCAACGCTCACTACGGCGGCAACGCCAAGACTTACATGAACGTTGGGCTCGCGATGGGCATGGCTATGGTCGAGCTGCTGCAGGCTAAGGTGCGCTGAGCTATTGCTGGCGGCTCGTGATGGCTGCCGTGGTTTGTCGTCGCCGTCGCCGCCTCAGCTCGGGGTAGAGAATTTGTGACCTCGACTCCGTTTCCCGTTCAGCATGTAGCGCTATTGCTTGACGTCGACCTTGCGTTGGGTCGGCGGCAGGCAAACTTGCTCGTCACACACCTGCAGATCGACACTGACCGCTAACGACTCGGCAACCGCAATCTTGCCGCGCACCTTGCACGTAAACACAACGGTGTCTTCTTACTAGGTTGTGCCGCTTTGATCCGTTGCCGGAATGGCCTCGGTAATGATGGGCCACTTAGTTACTTGCTCGATCCCTACGGACAAGGCGACCTTTGGAGTCGTAACTGGGTAATTACTGTTCGAGGGCACTGCAGCGTAGATGTGCCAACCGGCATCTGCAGGCACAACCGCGCGCACCCCACACACATTGCCTGTGCCACATGGTGTCAGCATCGCTTCGCGTGCAGCCGGACCTTGACTCACCACGGCTGACTTGGGGGTTCCTAGCGGTCACGCTTTGGTCGTCCGGTTACCGGTGCGCGTCTATGTTGCGGTAGCCTGATTGGCTTAGTAGTTTTTGTGATTGGCGATATTGTGCGGAGGGTTTGGTCAGCGATGTCGTTGTGGCTGTGCATTGCCGTTGGTCCAAGGTCGCATCATGAACATTCGTGTCTCTCTGCTTGCTCTAGTAACCGGTTTTTGCACTGGTTGTGCTTCCGCCCCGCCTCTTCATGAGTCTGGAACCTTAGAGTTCCTACATCCTCAGAAGATCATTTCTCTAGTTAGGTCGGGCGATGAAGAGCATGTTGTCAGCTTGTCCCAGTCAGCGCGGTGGTTCTCCTTTGCACCGCGTAGTCTTGAGCATGGCCGCCCCATGTTTGATCTGGCCTCTAGACAGCTTCGCAGAGCCTTTGATCTACGTGCAGATCTTTATGTGACGCTTGAGGACGTAGAAGGTATGTCGAAGATTGTTCGCCTTGCTGTGACGCCAGATCCTCGCGATTCTAGCGACTGATGACTAGGTCTACTGTTCGCAGCCGCAGCGCATCTCGGTCAAGGCGAGCAAGGGCACGGTAGAAGTCTACGACGCGGCCGCGAAGGCCCATACAACGACCCTTTCAGCTGGCAGTTTGCGTGTGCGGTCGATCTCGGCTGCGCCGCAGTAACGGGGTCATTACGTCTTGACCCGTAGCGGCGCGCCCTGCAGGTGCAGCTAGCGATGTTATGCCTCCGTGTTCGTGACCTTGTGGGGGGTAGTCGCGTTCAGGAGTTGCTTGTCTCTGCGGGCAAAGACGCCGTCTGGGCTTTCGTGCGAGTGCCCTTGGCGGCTAGCTGGGAAACAGTTTTGTTGACGAGTTGTCGGTGGGGTGCAACTGCGTTGGGTTTCGATTGGTCCGAATCGCACTTTGCATGTCTTGTCCTCTGGAAATGCGATGTCTCAAGTAGACAGGATCGCGTTGGTTGTTCTTGGCGTGACGCCGACCAGCACTCCATCGCTCGTTATTTTTGACGCCCTTTGCGCCGGGATGGCCACAGCAGCTTGGTCGTCACCAAGCGATAGGCATTGGCTACAGCCAGACGGAGGCGGCATTTGAACAGATTCGCATTCATTTGCGCCAGCCGGATGGCGCTGCGCCCAGGGAAGTTGCGTATTGACCTCCATCTACTATCTGAATAGCAACTCCATCAGAAGATGAAGATCCTTGTCGCGATAGCTAGTTACGGTACGAAAAATCGGCACCATTGAGAGCGTCTGTTGGCAGAGTACAGTGGCATGGCGTTCGACATCGACATCGTCGTGCTGTCGGAGGCGCCCAAAAATCTGGGCCCCGGGATCGAGGTGCGGGTGGGCCTGCCAATCCCAAATCCATACTCCCTGCCTTTTGCGCACCGCACGATTTTTGCTGAACGTGCGGATCAATACGACCTCTTCATCTACACTGAAGACGACACCCTGATCACCGAGCGAAATATTCATGCGTTCATGCAGGCTTCCGAGCAAGTTGCCTCGAATGAACTTCCCGGATTCTTACGTGCCGAGTCCGCAGCGGATGGATCGCTGATATTTGAATGCATGCACTCGGCCTATCGTTGGCTTCCCGGCTCGGTTTGTCACCGACAAGGAGTTCGATTCGCAGAGTTTTCCAACGCTCACGCAGCATGCACCTTGCTCACGCGTGACCAGCTTGGCCTGGCCATCAAGTCAGGGGGCTTTGTCGTCGAGCCTCACGAAGGCCGCTACCGCGTGTTGGAGACGGCTGCAACTGATGCGTACACTCAATGTGGCTTTCGGAAGCTAATTCCGATCGAAGGCTTACGCGATTTTGTCGTTCTACATCTAGCCAACAAATATGTGGGCCAGTGGGGCATGCGCGAGGCAGACGTCGAGATCCAGCTTCAAGCCATGTGCGATATCGAATCCCAAGGAGGATCTACGGATTCGTTGCTGCTGCCCGAATCTCCCGTCCCGGGCGGCAAATGGTGGAAAGATCTCTACGCTACCGAAGACTTCGCAGTGAAGTCACTGGTGCCTGATCACAGCCGGAACATTTTGGTGATTGGGGTTGGTAATGGAGAGGCTGAGGCTCAGCTCCTGAGCTCGGATCGGCGCGTGACGGTGATGCCGATTGATCCAATATTCGCTCGTTGCTGTGTGGCACGTAACCTTGTCGTGCTTGCAGGCGGCTTCGACGACCCCGGGCTTCAAGCGATGAGCTTCGATTGCGTGATACTCCCTAATGTATTGCAGCTCGTCAACAATCCTGTGGAACTGCTGCAGCGAGTATCTGGGCTGCTTAGTCCAGGTGGTAGCGTCGTTTGTTCGATCCCTTCGCTGCCAGACAAATCGCGACCAAACAGGCTTCGCCGAAAAACGCCTGCAGTGTTTACAGCGACTAAAGCACTTTACTGGCGCCACCGCATGGAGTTTCGCGCCCGTCGCTGGTTTGCCCGCGCTAGCTACCGAGTCGATCCGATTGTGGTCTCAGGCTTTGATTCCTCGACACGCTCAGGATTACGCAAACTTGGGGCAGCTCCGCAGCTTTCATTTCGCCTCGTGCCCCAGACTGCGAACTAGTCCTGGCCTTACCTGCAATCTTGGTGCGTTCCCATGGCATAAGCAGAGCGCATACTCCGCAGCGCCCATTGTGGAGCAGGCGGTGGTGGGGTTCCAAGATGATGGCGAGAGTGAGCAACTCGCATCGGCGAACCAAGCCGTTCGCGATCTCGCTACACAGGTGATCTCGCTGCACGGGCGATCTCGCTACACAGGCAATCTCGCTACAGAGGCAATCTCGCTCGCAGCAAGAGCGTGGATGCACTCTTAAGCCCCGAGCTAGCAGTACACGCCTTGACCGCCGGCCCAATGCCGGAGATGTGTTGATGATCCTCAAGTAGCTATCGCCACCGGAGTCCTTCTATCGCTACACCGGCCTGCCCAAGTCCTAGCGAACGCGCAACCTTTGGTTGGTGTCTCGGCGCATGTTCAGCGCGCCTGTTGGTGGTTCAGGGGCGGCTGCGGAGCAGGTCTGCCTAGGATGTAGGGCTCGTGCGGGATGTCCTGGTGGCCGGCTGGCTGGCAAACAGGTCGGTTGACTGAGTGATGGCTTGGTGCGATCGTGGCGAGGTGCAGTTCGGGTGGTTCGAGCCGCACGTTGAATTATCAATGCCCTGCTGAGAAGGAAATACTGTGACTACATTTCGTTGGGGCATATTGGGCACAGGATTCGTCGCTAAAAAGTTTGCGCTAGGGCTTGGAGCGCTTCCCGATACGGAGGTGACAGCAGTAGCCTCACGTTCGTTAGATAATGCTAAGGGGTTTGCTGCCGGCTTAGGTCCCTCTGTCCGGGCCATTACCTACGAGGATCTCGTCCAGCAACCAGATGTAGACGGGGTCTACATTGCGACTCCGCCAGCGTTGCACAGTGAGCATGCGTTATTGGCCATTAACGCTGGTAAAGCCGTTCTTATTGAAAAGCCTTTCTGTGCAGATGCCGCCGAAGCCCGGGCGTTGGCTGCAGCTGCGAAAGAGAAGAACGTATTTTGCATGGAGGCAATGTGGACACGCTTTACGCCAGTGGTGCGGCGAGCTAAAGCCATGATAGATAATGGTGATCTTGGGGCTATCCGTTTGCTTACGGGCAATTTCTGCCTGACCGAAATGGAGAGCGAAGAGAATCATCTGTTCAGATCGGACCTTGGTGGCGGCGCCCTGCTTGACCGAGGCGTCTACCTTCTTTCGTTGGCGATCTACTACTTAGGAGTGCCGTCATCAGTGACCGGATCCAGCGTCATCGGTACTAGCGGCGTCGACGTGCAATCGAGCATGTCGTTAGTTTGGAATCGTCCAGACGATCGATACCCATGTGTGGGGCATTTCCACGCTAGCTTGGTAAGCGACGCTGTGAATGACTTCCATATAGCCGGCGATAAAGCGAAGCTGCACATACCTGGTCCGGTCTACCGCCCGTCACTTCTTAAGTATTCTGCAGTGAGCCAATCAGAGAAATTGGCAACTCGGGCTTTGTCGAAGAAGGATCGAGTCAAAGAGAACCATTGGACTCATCAAGTAGTTCAGCGAGCAATGCCTCTGTTGTCAGCGTTTGGAATGCGAGGCAGCAAGAAGATTCGTCTGCCTTATGGCGGCAATGCCTACCAATACCAAGCACAAGAAGTGGCAGAATGCGTTGCGGCAGGAAAGATCGAAAGCGACATCATGCCGTTAGATCATAGTGTCGCAGTGCTTGAAATTATTGGCCAGCTAAGAGCGGGTCGCAGTTGATAGTCATCAGCCAATAGTGTGGCTTGGCAATAGTGTGGCTTGGCAACTGTGTGGCTTGGCAATAGTGTGGCTTGGCAACTGTGTGGCTTGGCACTGGCGATAAACACATCAGGATAACTTAATGGACATTGCAGTCGTCGGTTGCGGATACGTATCAGACCACTATATGGAGTCGCTCCATCGGCACTCCAACCTCAATCTTCTAGGTGTTTGCGACAAGCTACCTGAGCGCGCAAAAGTCCTGGCTGATTACTACGGGCTACACATCTACGACACCGTCGAGGATGTGCTGGCTGATGACCGTGTGAAGCTAGTCGTCAACCTGACAGATCCTCACAATCATTATGCAGTCAGCAAGGCAGCGCTGCTGGCTGACAAGCACGTTTACTCGGAGAAGCCTCTGGGTGTCAGCTTGTCAGAAGCGAAAGAGTTGCATGCACTCGCACGAGAGCGGGGGCTGATGCTTTCTGGCGCACCTTGCAGCGTACTCAGTGAGACAGCGCAAACCCTCTGGAAAGCGGTGGAGGATGGCGCCATCGGCAAACCGAGACTTGTCTACGCGGAACTGGACGACAACCCTATCTATCGTATGAAGCCAGAGGGGTGGACCAACGCTCGCGGTGTCGCTTGGCCTTATATTGGCGAATATGAAGTGGGCTGCACCCTCGAGCATGCTGGCTATTACTTGACATGGATCTGCGCCATCTTCGGCCCGGCCAAGAGCATTACGAGTTTTTCGTCGTGTGTTGTGCCAGACAAAACGGATCTGCCTATGGAGCCATCAGATACTCCCGATACCGCCATTGCTTGTATCGCATTCGAATCTGGCGTGGTGGCACGGCTTACTTGCAGCATCGTTGGTCCTTACGATCACCGCATACAAATCATTGGTGATGAAGGTGTGCTCACAGCAAGTGAATGTTGGCATTATGGCACGCCAGTTTACCTTGAGCGCTACTCACAGCTTTCTCTCAACGCTCGAAAGGCTCGCTCTGTACGAGGCAGTAGTTTGCTGAAATATGTCTTTGGCGTCGGTGGTAAAAAACAAAAGCTCGCCACTCCCGCCATGAAGCAACTCTCGGATCGCTGGGCCGAGTATCGCGCTGGAAAGATCAACTTATTGCGGGCACTTGTGCGTGCAGTCAGCAAGCGAGAATTGGTGTTTATGGATTTCTTCCGAGGCGTCGCAGATATGGCTGAGGCCATTGAAAACCACAGAGAGTGCCTGCTCAATGCAGATTTTGTTCTGCACGTAAACGAGCTTGCACTCGCAATGCAGGAGGCGGGAGAAGCAGGCGAGCCTTACAAGGTGACAACTTCTTTCGAGCCAGTGAAACCTCTGCCAGCCACGCAGGCGTCCAAGCGTGTATATGGTCGTGACGCGACGAACTTTTTGACTGCCACAATCGAAAAATGCATCGCTCTATTACATCGCCACTAGCAGGTCGAGTGTCGTCGGTTCTTGCGCATTGGATGCGGAGTTGTTCGCTATAGCTCGCCCTTCGATTCGCGTCGCGGGTTGCACTGTTGTTTGCCGCCAAAAGCGTCTTTGTTCCATCAGCGAAATGATGAAGATTCGATAGGTGATCTATTCTTCTTTAGATCATGCGCCAATGTTGAGTGAAAGACTTCTCGCAGGTTTTTCCTGGTTACGGTGGAACTCTCAATTTGATTGACAGCTTGTTGTTTGCGGCGCGAGTTCTTCTGCGAGGTTCAGATCACTTCAGCAGGTTCGAAAGGTGTCACGTAATCGCTGATCGGAGAGGGGGCGGAGTATTCGTGGAGTGCTGTTTTGAGCGCTTGACACAGCGGTAGGGTCGGATTTGAGACCCTGAAGGGGCAATTGGGCGCATTCTGAAACTGCTATGGTTGGGGTTCGTGGTTTGGCCGCTGATTGAATCACCTATGATTTGAGCCCGTCTAGCTGCATCGCATTGTCTATTGCTTAAATCATGACAGAGCCGAGTGCGGGCCCTAAGATCGGGAGGCGCATACCCGAGCTCTATTTATGTCAGATAGTTCCCCCGACCCGCTATTACCGCTGATCAAGCGATGGCTGCAGAGCGATGACCCTGACAGCGTCCTGGGGCAACTCTGCCGCGAGCACCCACAGCACGCCGATGCGCTGCGTGTTCAAGCGTCCGATATAGATCGAATCGACGGCGATGCCGCTCGTCCGTTGTCCGCGGATACTGCCACATCGCAGAAGAGTCTTGCCGCATCGCAGATGATCGGCCCCTTTTGCATACTTGACACCCTAGGTGAAGGTGGGATGGGCACAGTCTATCTAGCCCAGCAGAGACAGCCGGTGCGGCGCAAGGTTGCCATAAAAGTGGTCAAGCTGGGTATGGGCAGTAAGGAGATCATTCGTCGCTTTGAGCAAGAGAGGCAAGCGCTGGCCTTGATGGATCACGAAGGCATCGCCAAGGTCTACGACTGCGGCACGACAGATCAAGGGCAGCCTTACATCGTGATGGAGTTGGTCAAGGGGTTACCACTCGACGTGTTCTGCAAGAACGGTCGTTTGTCTCTTGTGGATCGCCTGAACCTCATGATGCAGGTGTGTGCTGCCGTGCAACACGCACATCAAAAGGGGGTCGTCCACCGGGACCTCAAGCCAGGCAATGTGCTGGTCAGCAACAACTCTGGTCGGCTGCAGATTAAAATTATCGACTTTGGCCTCGCCAAGGCGATGGGGCAGGACCTAATCGAGGCCACGTTGCACACCGAGGTCGGTCGGGTGATGGGCACTCCTGAATACATGGCGCCCGAGCAGGCCGATCCTTCCAACGCGGACGTCGACACTCGCGCGGATGTGTATTCGCTAGGTGTGATGCTCTACCAAATGCTCGTCGGCGAACTGCCGTTCAGCGGCAAGGAGTTGCGGAAGGCGGGGATCGTCGAGATGCAGCGGGTGTTGCGAGAAGTGGAACCACCTAAACCGAGTTACAAGCTGACGACGCTCGGCTCCGAACCAAGCCAGCATGCTAATGACCTGCGGGTATCAGTCGGTTCCTTGAAGAAGGCGCTCAAGGGCGACCTAGACTGGGTGGTGGTCAAGGCGCTAGAGAAAGACCGCAACCGTCGTTACGAGAGCGCTAACGCCCTGTCTGAGGACCTGCAGCGCTTTCTCGATCACGAACCGTTGGTCGCAGGTCCGCCGAGTGCAGCCTATCGTTTGCGGAAGTTATCGCGTCGCTATCGCCTGCAACTCGCAACCATCGGATTGGTGGTGCTGTCGTCGCTAACGTTTGGGTCCGTGGCATACTTCCAGTGGCGAAACGCTGCGAAGGCATCTGAGGCAAAGAGTGCGGCGCTGAAGCGTGAGATCGAGGCGAAGAACATCGCTGCGAGTCTTGCCGTCTCGGAACGTCAGGCGAAGGAAGATGCTCGGGCGAACGCAGCAAGGTTGAAGGTCAAAGTCGCCGAGTTTGATCAGCTGTCGGGGGTCGTACGTTGTGAGGAGCTCGCTGCGATAGGCGCCTCGTTCCTCGGGCAGCCCGCGTGGCCGTCTTCTGTTCTTCCGATGGAGATGTGGATCGGAGAATGCGAAGCTTTGCTCGCGATGCGCGCGGACGTTGGTGCGACCCTACAAGATCTCCGCCGCAGCGCGCGACGCAGCGACGAAACGGCCCGCGAGCAATTCCGTCTAAACGCACCAGAGCAATACGTAAATGGGCAGCAGGGGTTCCTTCTTCTGTCGGCGCTTCGGCAGGCGCAGGCTGTCCGGGACGGCGGGTCGCCGCCGGATGCGGCGCTCACTAGCCAGCAGCAAGCGTTGGGCGCTGCAGCGCTCAGCAAGCTGGCCTTGGCGCGTGCGGCAAGCAGCCCTGCCAGCCGCGATGTGTGGGGAGAGGAGCCGATTGGGCTTGCGGCTGCACGGCTAGCTGTCGCGAAGTCGGAAGGGGACGCGGACCGCGGCCAGTATCTGGCCACGCTTGCCCAAGCACTTGTGGCAAACGGGTTGGACGCAGAAGCTCTTCGTGTCATTGCTGAGGCTGTCGCCTTGGCACCGCCTGATCAACGAGAACGCTATACCCGTGAGCGCGCGGCTATCGAGTCGGCGATCGGCGAGGCCTCGCGACGTCTAGCGTCGGCCGAGGCCGCCTATGGAGGGTTCGGGCTGGAGTTCGACGATCAGGCGGTGTTTTTCCTGCACCGTGTGCTGCGCGAGTTGGCCGCGAACCTGGACCGGCTCAGGGATGAGCAGCGCCCGGAGATCGAGGCGCGCGTCGACTGGGCGCATTGGGTGGAGTCTTTGACGTTGGCCCACCCGAACGCGAGTGTGACTTGGCGAGCAGTGCGCGATGGAGTCGCAGCATCCAAGCTTTATACCGGCTGTGAGGTGCCGTTGTCCGACGAAGACGTGCGCACCCGCTGGCTAGGATTGGTCCCGATGGGAGCGAATCCACAGACGGGGCTCTACGAGTTCTATCACCTGAAATCTGCTCTATCACCTTTGAAAGCTGATTGGGACGGGGTTACTGATCCGTTTAACATTGAGATCCCAGTGCATCGCTCCGACGGCAGCATTGAGGTGACGGAGCAGACCGGGATCGTATTCGTGCTGTTGCCGGGCGGCGTCGCCGAGCTTGCAGGTGGTCGAAAGGTCTATGGCAAGAAGAACGAGCCGGCGCGTGTGGTCGATTTGACGCCCTTCTTAATTGCTCGCCACGAGTTGACGAAGAGTCAGTGGGCGCGACTTTGGTGCGGTGCCGAAGAGTTTGTTTGGCCTAGCCTGTATGCAGTCGGCGCGAGCGCTGGGCTTGGAACCAAGGTGACTGCTGTGAACCCAGTCGAGCAAGTCAACTGGAAGATGTGTCGGGAGTTGCTGACAGCCCATGGGCTCAAGCTGCCGACAGAGGCGCAGTGGGAATACGCGTGCCGTGCCGGAACCTCGACGCCGTGGTTCGTCGAGAAGTCGGAGTTGCAGCGCTACGAGAACCTTGCAGATCAGTCCGTGAAGCGGGTGGGGGCACCTAATATGTGCGAGTCGTGGGACGACGGTTTCGTGATTCACGCTCCCGTCGGGTCGTTCGCTGCGAACGGTTTCGGGCTGCATGACATTGTTGGCAATGTATCCGAATGGTGTCTGGATGAGTTCACGGACTACGGTTCCGAGCGTCCAGGCGATGGGTTGCGTCCGTCTGTCGGGAGTAGGGAATTCGTCGCCCGAGGAGCCAACTGGTCTCAGATTGCCGTGCGAGGAAGGTCGGCAAATCGAGGTGGGAACGCGCCTCAGGTTCGTGTTGGTGCCCTGGGTTGTCGGGCAGTTCGGCAGTTCGATGTTAGATAAAAATTCTGATTCCTGTGAATAGGTCACCCCGTCAGTTCGAGGCAACTGTTGGTTAATCGATCGCCATCATGCGGCACGCGCGCTTCTGCCAACTACCAGACAACCTCTGTCTGCATCATCGGCGTTAGCGCCGCGGATACGTGAGCCATCGCCACAGCAGTTCCAACGGCCCGCCGCTGACACGCGCCATCCACGCGCTGCTCAGCGCTACCTGTGCGCTGTAGATCACTATGCACATTACGAAGATCTGCGGCTGTGAGAACTCGCCGTAGAGGCCTAGGCCGTGCCCGTAGAAGATCAGTCCGGCGACGATATTTTGGCCGAGGTAGTTGGTCAAAGCCATGCGGCCGGTGCTCGCGATACCGCGCCGAAGCTTGGATAGTCCGCCACTCCAACACCAGGTCGCAACCGCGCCCGCGTAGCCCGCAGACAGCGCGAGTCCGCCAAGTTCGTGCAGCAGCACGTCGACGACCCGAAGCGCGACGTCGAGATCTTGGCGGCCATGTAGCAGCAACGAACAGCTTTCGCACGCTAGACCGATAGAGAGGCCTAAGATCATCACGCGGCGGTGCAACGGCGCGCGATCCTGCGTCACCAAGCCGCCACGTAGCAGCACGGCGCCGACCAAGAAGAGCGCCATAATCCGCCAGTTGAAGGCGGTCATCGACGACAGAACCAGCCAGCCCATGTAGATCATGCCGCGCGCCGCTGAGCCCTCGAGGAAGCTGCCCTCGGCCAGCGCGACCTCCGCTGCGCGGAGGTCGTAGCCCATGCCGTCGCCTTCGCCACCTCCAAGTAGTCCCTCGAAGATCACTGAAAGCGTGACCCCGATCACGAGCGAGGCGGTGGCAATCCACAGCATTGTGCGCGGTGACTTCTTACGCAGCAGGTAGAGCAAGGACCCCGCGATCGCGTAGGGCAGCAGGATGTCTCCGAAGAAGATCATCGTGCCGTTCAATACGCCGAACACCGCCAGCAGCATCAATCGCCGCGGGTAAAACGAACTTGGCTCTACGCCGCGCGCGGCAGCGCGGTCAACTTGCAGCGCGAGTCCGATGCCAAACAGGGTCGAGAACAACGTCATGAACTTGTTCTGGGCTAGTGCGCGGATCAGCGCGCTAGCCCACGCATTCGCGCCGCCGCCCTCCCAGATGCTCGGCCCGCCCATAGCCTCGGACATCGGCATCCCGAGGAACGGCAGGTTGACGACCAAGATGCCGAACAGGGCGACGCCACGCAGTACGTCGAGGAATTCGATTCGCTCGTTAGCGGCGACGGGAGCAGGCGTGGGGTCGTTCATGGGGGACCCTAGGATGGTGCATTTTCAGTGCGCCGTAAAGATCCAGCCGAACGCAATGCGTGGATGCCGTTCGAATGGTCAGGGTAGAGTATGCAGCTGCTTAGTGGTCAGCTCTTGATTTTTGTCGGAGGGCTTCCACGGGGGCTATGTTGAGGTATTTGGTTGGTTTTCCGTCAATGTCAAAGATTTCAAAACTGGAGCAGAGGCGGTTCATGAAGGGTTCACTTCACCTAGTGTTGATCTGCACAACCAGAATTGATGCGATATATGGTGAGAGTCTTGGCGTGGGCCGCGCTTGGAATACATATAATCTCAACTTGTCAGTCTGCACTGAGTAGGATGGATGTACCGTGACCGTAGCCGCATCCCGCAATTCGCCAAAATATGGCGTCATCGTTATCGGCGCCATGAAGGCAGCCACATCGACCATCTGTGCTTTTCTGGAACGCAATGATGCGGTCTATATGGCTCCGGGCGTCGAGCCGAATTATTTCTGCTGGGACGCCAATTATGCAAAAGGGCATAAGTGGTATGAGAATCTTTTGGCGGGCCGGAGGCATGAGGCGATCTGCGCCGAAGGCTCTAATAATTATGCGTGCTGCGTTCTCTACCCCGACACCGCTGCCCGTATGGCCGCCTATAACCCGGATATGAAAATCATCTATATGGTCCGGAATCCGCTGGCTCGGATCGTTTCGGCATGGATCCAAAACCGTGCCGACAAAGGTGACGACGTGCCGTCCACTTTGGATGCCGCTGTCCAGCAGATGCCCGATATTTTTGTGGGGCAAAGCCGGTATTGGCACAACATCACCCAATACCGGGAGCATTTCTGCGACGACCAGATCTTTATCGGTTTTACGGAAGACCTCTACCGCGACCCGGACCGATTTTACACCGACCTTTGTGCCTTTTTGCAGATCGCCCCACCCGCGCCGTTGCAGGTCGGCGGGGCAGCGCATCTCAACAAAAGTGTCGGCAAACGTGTGCCGAGCCAGGCATATAGCGCTCTTAAGCGGCTGCCGCTGGCGGGCGTGTTCAAAGCGTTTTTGCCGACGTCCTTCAAGGCATTGCTGCGCACCCGCATCTTGACTCGGAAAGTCATCGACCGACCTGTGTTTTCACCAGATGTCCGTGCCGATCTAGTCAAAATACTTGGTCCAGATGCAGCGGCGCTTTTGGCTCATTGCCGCAAGCCTGCCGACTTCTGGTCAGTGGGTTAGGGCAGAAGCGATGTGTCGGATCGGCGGAGCCGCGCTTCGCGCTCTATGATCAGTCGCTCCGCTGCGGCCCAGATTTGGTCTGAGCGCCATGAGAACTTTGCCGCAGCGCATGCGCAGCCGAACAACAAATAGGGGGCCTCATTCTTCTGCATGATGAACTCGCCCGCTCAGACACGCGAACCCTTAGCGCTGCTTCACCCGATACGACTCGTTCTGGCTCACTTGCAGTGACGACCGAGGCGAGGTCTGTGCAGCTAGAGTTGAAGATAACTACAGGTGACCATCGTGCCGACTCAAGCATAGATTTTATGCCGAGAGTGTAGCCATAAATCAGTGCGTAAGTCGGCTACGGTAAACAGCTCTTAGCCCATCAACACCACCACGTCGCAGTTGTCATTGTCGTTGTCGTTGTCGTTGTCGTGTGCGAACGTGGCGTGGCGTGGCGTGGCGTGGTTCGGGTAGTCTCGGCCGCTGCTCGAAACACTGGTATTCCTAACAATGATGATCTAGACCAATGCTGCTCTCGCAACGTGGGAGTTGATAGGATGACAACATGATCACGAGATATGCCATTGGCTGCTTTCTGCTTGTTGCGCTGGGATGTGCTAGTCAGCGAACAGACTTTGCTTCTGTTCGTCCTGCTTTGCCATACAGCAAAGCCGTGTTGTCTGGAGACACGCTGTATGTCGCAGGGCATATAGGAGTCGATCCAGCAACAGATAATCCGCCCGCGGCTGCGACTGATGAGGCCCGCATGATGCTCGACGCTTTTGCGGCAACAATCGCTCGGGCGGGACTGGCCATGGATGATCTAGTAGAGGTGCAAGTTTTTTGCTCTGACAATTCCCTCTACAACTCATTCAACGATATCTACCGACAGTATTTTGATCGCCGATTTCCCACGCGAACCTTCATCACTTCGGGGACCCTCGTCCGCGGTTGCCGCTTTGAGATTTCAGGAACTGCAATCAAGCCCTAGTTAAGCCTGATTGGGGTGCCGGTCGCGTTCCGTTGTTGGTCTTCGGTGGTAGACCTGCAGGGGTTGGGGATGTACGTTGCTTACAGGGCTTGCTTGTTGCAGCTTATGATTTGCGGGTCGCTCGAGTTGCTTTGGAGTCAGGGTGGGGGCAAGTGAGATGTTGTCATCAATAAGCTGTGCTTGTGGCGTGCTTAGCTGCTGCAGAGTTTGGTTAGGTTGTGATTTTATAAGTGAAATACAGTGTTTTCTAAGTCTGGAAAAAACCGCCCAATCGTAATTGCAGGTCCATGTTCGGCAGAGTCGAGAGATCAGGTTCTCACTACTGCTAGAGCTTTAAGAGACCATCCTCAAGTGAGCTATTTCAGGGCTGGGCTTTGGAAGCCGCGAACCCGTCCGAATAGTTTTGAGGGAGTGGGAGAGCAAGGCCTTGAGTGGCTGTGTGAAGTGCAGTCTGAAGTGGGGTTACCTGTGGTGACTGAGGTTGCTAATTCAGAGCATGCACAGATGGCCCTGAGGTATGGGTTAGATGCGGTTTGGATTGGCGCACGGACAACAGTTAGCCCGTTCTCAGTTCAGAATATCGCTGACGCCTTGAGGGGGACTTCCATGCCCGTGCTTGTGAAAAATCCCATGCACGCAGATCTAGGTCTGTGGGTAGGCGCAATCGAAAGATTTCAGGCTTCTACTACCGGCGAGGTGGCTGCTCTACATAGAGGGTTTTCTAATTATCGACAGCGTAAATACCGGAATGCGCCAATGTGGGAGTTGCCTATTGGCTTTAAGTCTGAAAGGCCGGATGTAGCTCTCTTTTGTGACCCCAGTCATATAAGTGGTGATCGGGATCTGCTGCATCAAGTGAGCCAGAGGGCTATGGATTTAGGGATGGATGGGTTGATGTTGGAAACTCACCCTAATCCTAGCGCAGCTTTAAGCGATCCTAAGCAGCAGGTGACTCCTGAGGAGTTGTTCGCCTTACTAGAGCGTTTAGAAGTCAGGTCCTCTGTTGCAGACTCGCCCTCTGATGCTGGTTTAAGCGCCTTGAGAATCAAGATGGATTCTATCGATGAGCAGCTTTTAGAGCTCTTGAGCGGTCGAATGGAGATTGCGAGGTCTATGGGGGAGCACAAGAAGCAGCAAGGGTTGACGGTGCTTCATCTAGAGCGGTGGAGAGAGATCGTTTCTACAAGAATGAACTGGTCTTCGGATCTTGGATTGAGCGAGGAGTTCATTCTCAAAGTTCTGGAGCAGGTCCATAAGGAGAGCATCCGAGTCCAGTCAGATATTATGAATGTTGAGTTAGATCAGTGAACATGACTGGCCAGTTTGACTTAGGTGACGTAGTCGGAGAGAGCGGTTCCCTAAGTTGCGGCCGTGGTTCTGCCAGTCGCACCCTGTGTGTCGTCAAGAACGATGAGTATGCTAGGTGCATGCAGCCTATGTCGAAACCTTCCCTGCAGACGATTTTGTCAGATGCAACCAAGTGAACTTAGAGGTCGAGATTTGTTTGTCATAGATAACATGCGAACGCATCGCGCTTCGTCCCTTGTTTCAGCTGAGATTTGCGCGCAACTCGTCGACGAATTGCGCGATCAGATCGCAAGCAGAGGTTTGGGCGAGGATGTCTTTTTCACACACCTTCTCGAAGGTTTGCCGGAGAGCGAGGTGCTGCGCGCCGTGAACACAAAGATAAGAGAGGAGGTCGAGCGACAGACTGGCGTGGCCATGACGCAAGTCTATGACTGGGCATTTTTCGGCTCTCCCAGGCACAGAACCTACCACCAGGATGAACTCGCTTACATGAGTCCTATGGCGAGTTGTTACACTGCTTGGTTGCTGCTGGATCGATCTGAGATAAGTCCCTGCGCTGGGCTAAACATTGTCCCGTATCGGCGCAACGAGTCTCTCTATGACGACGTCTGCCGAGGCGGTGATAGTAGAGCGACCCTTCGCAATGGGGTTCCTGAAAGTGGCTTCTTTGACTCGGTCTATCACGCCTCGAAGAGCACGCGTTTTGTTGGCTGGAAGCGCAGTGTCAAACGAATCCTCACGAGAACATTTAGGGGCCAACCGTTCATTGAGCGGCACGATGACCTCATGCCCGGCGACTTCATGCTCTTCAATACCGGCTTGTTTCACAGCTCCTCCAATCCAGAGACAACCGGTCCGGTGGGAACAAAGATCTTCTATAAGATCACCATGATCCAATCAGATGCGCTCGTTAGCACCAATCCTGTTGATGATTTCTGCCCCTACAGATCGCTCTCTGCTCTGAAGCCCGGCCAATCTTTCGGGACCTTTGTGCCACCGGCTCGGTCGTTGTATGCGTGCGCAAATGAGATGTAGGTCCAGCCTAACTACGCCCCTGGATTTCCTCAGAATCCGTACACCTGCGGACCGAAGCGAAAGTTGTCTCAGCGTGTTTTTTTGCCCGTCAAATTCTTATATCCGGCGGCTTGCGCTGCTCGCTGTCGTTGGTAGCAGTGCAGATGTTTAGCAACATCTGCAGTGCTTGGTAGCTGAGGATCGGGTCGCGGTAGCGATTGCATTATTCATTCGGAGTCACCACGATGTTGTCGATGTAGCAGCTGAAGCGGCTCTGAGGTGTGAAGCCGTAGATTCCAGGAGAACCGCTGCGATTGACGCGCGGCACCTCGACCTTAAGCAGCCAGCCTTCGGGCTCGAGTTCGTCGCGCTGCCATGCTTTGGCCCGCACCATGCCGCTGCCGTCTTCGTTGACGTCGACGCGGCTCTTCAGCGTGTACCAGACCTTGGGTTTCCAGCGGAACTTGACGCGCTCCTTGATCAGCTCCTCGTTGGAGGTGATCTCGAGCGCTTGGTGGTTGCCCTTCAGCAGCACCATGTAGCGCTGGTTCACCATCCCGGGCGTCGACATCGTACGCCGGTTGCCATCCGTCATGACGTCGATTTGCATGGTGTAGTTGGACATGTCCGGGGCGCCAATCATTGAGATAGTGCGCTGGAAGAGTGGGCGGTCGAGCGTGCGGGCGAGTACCTTGTTGCCGTCGCGCTCGCGCACCTCCCACTTGAGCTTGGCACTGCTCCAATACGGCCGCGGGAACGCGAAATTGACTCCCTCCTCTTTGGGGTGGGGGCTTAGCTGGACGTCTTCTAGGCCGTCGGTGTAGGGCGCGCTCGGCACGACGCGGACGCGGGCGGAGCCTAGGAGGCCATCGGCGCTCGCCTTGAGCACGAACGCGGTCGGCACAGCGTCGGCCGCGATCGTCAGGCGGCCGTCTGTGTCGATCGACATTCCTTCGGTCAGCTTGCCGGACCAGGATACCTGCTCGGTGCGCGGGTCGGTCATATCGCGGCCGTTGCCGTCGAGCGCGCGGGCTTCGAACTGGACGGTCTCGCCCGTCCTCACGAGGACGTCGGCGGGGACCACCTGCAGGCGCTCGGCGGCGCCGATAGTGAACGGCGCTGCGCCGCCGATCATGCCGCCTCCTCCCGTCCATAGCCGCGTGGACGTCGCTTCGGGCGCGTCTTCATCTGGGCCGCCGTCGCCTGCCCAGCAGTAGAGGGCTTCGGTCGTGTGCACGTAGACGCGGCCGTTGCAGATGGCCGGCGCCCCGAGGCAATTGCCCTCCAGCTGCGTCTTGGCGAGCACCTCGGCGCCTTTGTCGTCTGCGCCGAGCACGTAGAACGAGCCGTTGTTCATCGGGATCCAGAGGCGGCCGTCGCCGTAGGCGGGGGAGGCGTGGATCTGGTCGGGGGCGAGCTTCTGCTCCCAAAGCACCTCGCCGGTACCGGCGTTGACGCAGGCCAGCTCGCCGGTCGCGACCGTTGCGTAGACGCGGTCGTCGACCAGCACCGGCGAGCTCGTGAACGCCGTCAGCTCGTTGCGCCAGGCCTCGTGCTCTTTGCCGAGCACCAGCTGCTTTTTGTCCTCGCCGGGCATCGCGCCGAGCTTGATGGCGACCATGCGTCCGGCGGTCGAGGAGTCGAGGTTCTCTTTGCCGTGGACGGCGATCAGCGTGTCGTTGTAGATGACGGCGCTCGAGCTCATGCCGCCTGTGCACATCGGGAAGCGCCATAGCGCGTCACCGGTGCGTGCGTCGACGCAGGTCATGTGGCCGCCGGACAGGCCCGCGTAGGCGAGCAGGCGTCCGTCGCGCTGCTCGAACACCGGCATCGAGTATGAGATGTCCTTCGGCGGCCCGCCGGGCGTCGAGGTCCAGGTGCATTCGCCGGTCTCCTGGTCGAACGCGAAGAAGCGTCCGCGCGCAGGCCCCTGCGGCCCCCAGCCCGACGTCGTCATGTGGAGCACGACGTTCTGGTTGGTCAGCGCGACCGCGCCGGTGCGGCCGTTGGGGAACACCAGGCGCCCGTATTCGGCGCCGAGCGCGTGCTGCCAGCGAAGCTCGCCGTCGCGCGTGAATGCGCACAGCCGGCCGGCGGATGTGATGCAGTAGACGTCTCCGGTCCGCATGTTGACGGTCGGGCTGCCGATCGCGAACCGGTAGTAGATGATGTCGGTCAGGAAGTGCTGGAAGCGCTTCTCCCAGATGGGTTGGCCGGTGCGCTCATCGAGGCAGACGAGGACCTCCTCGAGGTCTTTGCCCTCGCCCTCGTAGCCCATCGTGTAGACGCGTCCGTCGGCGATGACCGGCGTGCCGCGACCGCTCAGGTCGTAGCGCCAGGTCGGCGCTGTGGCGTCGATCGACTCGGATGCCGGCAGGCCGGTCTCGCGCGAGCGGCCGTTCTGCTCCGGGCCGCGCCAGCTCAGCCAGCCGTCGACGGCGTCGCGGTAGGGAGGGTGCTTCTTGCCGACACATCCATGGGGGGCGAGGGCGAGCAGGAGCGCTGCGGCGGAGTAGATCAGTCGAGACATCATGATGGTGATTGAGGTCGCTGCTACGATGGGGGGACGCGAGTTGCGAGCGACTAAGGCCAAACGAGTATAGCTACGAAGACGTATCCGCCAACGTTCTGGCGTCGTGTGAGTGTGGTTCGTTGCGGTTTGCGGTGGTTGGACTGGTGGTGTGGACCGTTGTTTCCATTACCTATTTTGCCCGGAAGGTGTCTGCCACTTTATGGAACGCCGGCGCTTGCGCAAGGCCATGAGCCGCTCGTGTGTCGCCTGCAATGGCTTGCAGGCGACATCACACATCTCGTCAGTCGCTTCGCAGATCAGTATGTTACCAAGTAGTAGAATGCCTTATGCACTCCGGTATCGAGTTCGAACCTACCATCCTTGATGGAAATGGTCTTGCCCATTGGGTGCCCATCGGCGTCAAGTGCCACTACCGCTTGCGGGCGTCGCTTGAATTGGATGCTCGCCTTTACGGGCTCGAGAATTTGTGGCGCCTTGCCGACATCGAGAATCGTTCCCATGCCTAGCTTCATGTCCGTATTGCGAACGCGAGCAATAGCTAGCAACAACGCCTGACGGCAGTTGCCGAGGTTCTTGTCCTGTTCTCGGGCGGTTAGCATCAGCATGCTGTATCGAGTTTTCGGAGTGATCGTCAACTGGCCTAGCTTTTGCGGTTCGCTAGGCGCAAACCCGAAGACGCCCTGTGTGCCAGCGCTGTCAACGACAATGAATCCGCTTTCACGGCTATCAGATGCATGCCACTGCAATTGACCCGTGGTCGAGTGCCGCGATTCGCCCTTGCGATACCTACGCAGGTTCTTGATGCGCGACTTCTGCTGCCCCTTTCCAAAACTCACAACCACGCGCCCGATGGCGAGAGCGTCCATGCCCGGCGTGCCTGTGAACGACTTGAGGTCGCTCTCTTGGATGGTGCCATGATCGAAGT
>CBFIIO010000035.1:0-42840 GCA_965662465.1 Planctomycetota bacterium
CCTACGTCGGTTCCTGCAAAGTCGCCATTTACCTCGATTTGATCGCGATCGCCTACCACTCCTGGTCGATCAGGACGATCGTATTCTGTGGATCCCAGGGGTTGAGATCAGTGAGCTGGCGCGCCTACGGCTAAATACGAGGCAATGCTTTGAGTTGATTACGACCTGTAGCTAGATCCGGCACTGGCAAGTGGCAGCTGGCCGCTACTTAATCAGCCCAGCTTCTTTATACGCATAGAAAATGCGTACGAACTCTTTCATCTCAGTCTTGAAGCGTTCGCCGAAAGACAGCACCAAAATGTGCTCTACGATCATGCGCGTGGCCTCGCTAGCAACGCCGCCGCCATTGGCCTTTGCTGCCCGCTTTTCTTTGGAAGTCAGAACTTTGCCATCAATGACAAATTCGACCTCTACAAACACCCCACCGCCAGCCTTTGCAATTGCCTGAAAGTCATCACGCATCTGTTGTTGAGACTTTTGAAACTGCCCAAATCCAGGACCGACCCGCACACCTGGAGCAATCTTTGAAAAGACCCCAATCGCTGATGTGAGGAACGGCGTTTGCGGCTTACGCGCTCCTGTCGTCGGACGCTTATCATTCTGCGTCCCGGGTTTCTCGAAGGCCATCCGAGCCAAGTCGATAGCTGCCTGCTTTTCCTCGGGGTGCGGTGGCGCGTCACCAATTAGAATCACCAGTTTGTTCGCTTGCGCGCCCCATTTCATTGATTTGCTTAAGGCCATGTCGAGACCACCAAGAACTGCCTCAGGCAAATCTCCACCACCTATTGCGCGCAGCTTGTCTAACTTCTTGCGAGTCGCTTTGATGTTTTTGCTGAGCTTCTGCACAACTTCGGCGCCGGCATCGCCAAGTTCGTCATTGTCTTTATAGTGAACAACTCCCAGGCGAAGTTTGGGCGAAATGCCGGCAAGGATGTCTGCCATTTCCCCCAGCGCAGATGCCAGCGCATCAATCGTCGACTGCATGCTGCCCGTCGAATCAATGCAGATCATCAAGTCTAGGCCCTGCTGATTCAGGTCGAACGCTCGTTGCGCAGCCGCAGCGGTATTCCCATCAGTTGCTTTGACCTGCGCAATCGGCTCCCAGGCAGCTGCCTGGTAAGTGTCCTTGTGCTTACGCCACCAGCCAGACCAAGCAGACTTCTTGCTGGCATCAACCGTTGGGCACATCCTGCTTAGGATCTCGAGCACCCGCTTGCCATAAAGAGCGTTCCTTGCCGACAACTGCTTACCGATCAACTCATCCAGCATCTCGGTAGTTGCAACCTTTGGCAGCAATCCAGGGTCACTGCGTAAAAGGGCCTCAACGGCAAACGCACGCATCCGTGGATCCTTGCCCCGCATTCCGGCAAGAACAATCTGGTTACCCGAAGGATGCCAGTAGCGGTTTAAGGACAATGTAATGACTGCCTTTTGGACCCAGTGCTCGGAGACCTCGTAGCGCGCCACCAAAGCTTCTGTTGTGGCTTGGTCCAATGGTGCGCCACCTTGCGGCACCATTTCTGGCGCAGCGTGAAGGGGCATGAGAAAAAGGCTCAACAAGAGGGTGAACCGAAGGCAAATCCAATGCATTGACAAGTTGTATTAGCAGCAGGTGAGGCCATCCAAGTCTACCTTTATCCGCCAATCCATGCTCCCGGCCTTCGGTGGCTACTATGCGGGTTGGCTGCAGGCAGATGCCAAGTGCGGCTGAAGAGGCTGCTGAGCGGCAATTTCCCGCCAAATCGAGCGTGAATTACGAGATGACTGGCCAACAACATGCACCTGCCCCTCGCGATCCGCGCGCCCCTCTGCAATACTGCCTAGCCCCTCTGTTCAGCAACCCAACCGCCACGTGCGCCTAACTGTAGAAACTGGCCCCCTTGCGGGCACCGTAGTCCACCTAAAACGCGATGAGCCCACGCTCATTGGCTGCAGTGCGGACAGTCACCTATGCATTGAGGAAGCTGGTGTCATCGAACATCACGCCGTAGTCAAAGCTTTGAAAGGGACTGGCTTCGGCATCAAGGCCCACGGTGATGTGCGCGTTAACGGCTCGGCAGTCCAAGCCAGTCCGCTTGCTGACGGAGATGTGATCGAAATCGGGACAACCCGAATCGCCTTCGGCCTGATCCAAGCGAAGGGCTTACCGTCGATTGCCGGCTACCGAATCATCGATCTCCTTGGCAAAGGCGGCATGGGAACCGTCTACCGGGCGGAACAAGTCAGTCTACACCGACAAGTTGCACTGAAGGTTCTGAAGCAAGAGCAAACCAGCGATCCCGTTTTCATTGCTAAGTTCGTTGCCGAGGCTCGCGCCGCCGCCAAGCTGCAGCATCCAAACGTAGTCTCGGTATTTGACGTCGAGAATGAGGACGGCACCTACTACTACGCCATGGAGCTAATGCACGAGGGTTCGTGCGAAGACTGGCTCAAACAAAACGGCGTGATGCCGGTCGATCGCGCAGTCCAAGTCATTGCCGATGCAGCAGCAGGCCTTGCCTACGCAGAATCGCTTGGCATCGTCCACAGAGACATCAAGCCTGACAACTTGATGCTTGATCAGCACGGTGCGATCAAGATCGCGGACCTAGGACTAGCCAGCCATTCATCAGACTCTAATGACGCGCGCGCCATCGGCACTCCGCACTTCATGGCGCCTGAACAGGTCCTCAACCAAGACTTAGACCACCGCACCGACCTCTATGCGCTCGGCTGCACGTTCTACCGATTGGTCACTGGCAAAACGCCGTTCCGTGGCCAGACGGTCAAAGATATTCTGCGCGCCCAGGTCAAAGAGCAGCCAGAGCTCGCGTCGCGCGCCAACTCAGAAGTTTCGAACGAGATATCCCAAATCATTCAGCGGTTGATGGCGAAAGAGCCGCGTGATCGCTACCAGACATCCAACGAACTTCTCGAAGAACTGCAGGAGCTGCTACAGCCACCACAAAAGCGTGGCCTGTGGATTGCCATGGCTGCCGTAGCAGTCTTGGTTGCAGGTGGCTCCATCTGGTGGGCCGTGACTAGGCCAAGTAAAACGGTGGAGATTGAGAAACGATATGACGATCCGCTTACGCAAGAGTTAGCAGACAAGCTCAAGATTCAAAAAGGCATCACCAGACAAAACACTGCCACGATCGCGGTGTTACGGATGCAGTTGTCAGGGCTCCAAGACGAGCAACTCGCAACCGAGTTAGAAAAGATCGCAGCAGAGCATCCCGACACCGTCGCTTCCCAAGAAGCTGTCGATCTCGTGGCCTCGATCCGATCGGACATTGCCGAACGAAAACGGCAGGAAGCCCAATTACGCACTCGGATTGCCGAGCATTTGGCAACTGCCCGGCAGGCGACCATCAAACCCATCGATGCTCACGACTACCAACGTGCGATGCAGGCTCTTGAAGTCAAGCCGCCGGCCGATATCGCAACCGAGAAAGACCTGGCAGCTGGCGTCATCAAGCTCCGGGCCGAGATTCTGGCGCTAGCGACGAGTCATATTAAGGCTTTGCGGGCGCCGCTCAGTGACGAAGAGGTCTCAGGCGATGAAGGCAAACTGCTCGCTGCGATTGAGCAATTAGAGGTAGGTCTGAAGCCGGAGACGCGCTGGCCAACGGAAACTAAGAACGAAGTTGACGAAGCCAAGCAAGCCATCCTTTCGGCGCGAGCATCGATCGTGACACTCCAGGAGCTACGGCGCGCAAGTGCCTGGAAATCCTATCACGATCTACTGAATGATCAGGCTGGCCTTCGCATGCTCCTGGCAAAGAACGATTTTGCGGCAGCATCAGCTCGTATCGAAAAATTTGCCGCATCTGCATCAGGTGAGCCAGCGCTGCGTGCCCAAGGACTGGCAGAAGTGGCGAAGAACGCAAAGGCCTTCGCCGCAGCACTCGAGCAAGCCATAACCAGCGGTTCCGTTAGCTTTGCAATCGATAACGAAAGCCTCAAAATCGTTGGCTGGAACCGTGCGAAGGACGAAATCACTGTTAAGACTGCGCCTCGCAAGGAGACCGCGATTGCCGGAGCAAGCCTAACGGTCGAGCAATGGCTGAGCCTTGCTGACCAAGTCGCAGAAGGGCCACCTGGCGGCCGCGAATGCTTCCTTGGGCTGCTTGCGATTACTAAGCACTGCAATGCGGCAGCTAAGTATCTCAGCAGCCTTAGCTTGACCAGTGACGACACAGGCGTAGCAGACGAGGCCTATCCATACGGTGCAGACATGTTCGAGCACCTATTAGCCAAGTTGCAAACGCCCACAGCGAACTGGTCAGAGGCGCTCAATCGCGAGTTACAAGCAGGCAAGCGGTTGGCAGCAGGTCTTCGAGCACTATCCGAAAAGCGCAACACAGCTGCAGCCGGCCATATCGAAAAGTTGCTGTCAACGCACCCGCACAGCCTGGTGGTCGCAGTCCTGCCCTAACGGCGCCCAATGCGGCTAATGTGTTCGCGCAGCCTTGCCACCATCACTTAGTCAGTGATCACTTAGTCAGTGATGGTGTGCGCAACCGAAAACCATCTGCACCGTGCGGGAGATGGCCGAGCAGGTCACTAGAAGCCCCAACTAGCAATGCGCCAAAGCCATGTCGCTTGCGCACGGCGTCAACGGCATCAAATAACTTTTGACGTGACGTGTCGCGTTCATCGAACAGGCTTCTCTGGCGAGCACCTTGCGGCTGCAAAGATGTCAGCGTCACGCCGACCAAGCGCACCAACACTCGACGCAACAATAAGTCCTCCAACAACGCACCTGCGACCCCAACGCAGACATCGGTGCGGTCTGTCGCCTCGCGAATCGAACGCGAACGCTCGACACTCATGCCATCGATATACCGCAACTTAATCTGCACCGTGCGAGCCAACAACTGCTGCTGACGCAACTCGGTCGTCGCCCGATCTAGCAAATACGCAACCATGGCGCGCAGAAACAGGCGCTGCTGCGAGCCTGCATCGTTGCGCGGCTCAAAAGATGTCTCGCGAGAAATGCTGCGCAATGTTGGCGTCTCTTTGACTGAGGCATCATCAAGCCCGCGACAGCGCAGCCAGATCTCGTCACCGCGCACGCCAAAGCTTTGTCGCAACAGCTCGCGATCGACGCTCCATAACTGGCGCACAGTTAGGATCCCAACCTTCTGCAATAACTGCTGACTCTTTGGCCCAATACCTGGCACTTGCGCAACCAGGAAGTCGGCCAGAAAATCGCGCTCTTGACCACGCGGAACCTCACAGATCCCGCCCGGTTTCGACTTCATCGTTGCCATCCGCGCGACCGTGCGCGTGCTGCCCAAACCTTGCGCAATCGACAACCCAGTCTGCTGGCGAACTCGTCGACGCAATTCTCGACACAGCCCAACGAATGAACGCTCCGCTGGTCCTGCAGTTGGTGGCGGCCCTGCATTTGGGGAAGACACTGCATTTGGGGACGGCCCTGCAGTTGGAGACGACACTGCAGTTGGCGATCGCACTGCAGCAAGCGATGAAGCTCCAGTCGAGTCTTCAAGCACCTGCTCTGCCACCAGCGGCACCCCGGTGAGGTCGACATAAAAGTCATCGAGAGAACAGATCTCAACCACAGGGCTAAACTCGTGGATTACCTCAGCAACCTGCTGACGATATCGCTCCACTAATCGCGAATCCCCCTCTCGGACGATGAGTTCGGGGCAGCGCCGCCGCGCTTCGAGGATTGGCATCCCGGTCGCGACGCCAAAGTGCTTCGCCTCGTATGAGCCAGATGCAACGACCCCAGTCCCCACTGCCACTGGCTTGCCCAAGACTGCGGGGTCCCGCAGTTGCTCTACAGAAGCTAGGAAGGCATCGATATCTACATGAAGGATGCGACGGTCCACAACAAGACACTAACAAAACATGAACACGTGTCCAGGGGCGAACATGTTCAGGCAACGAGAGCCGTCTCCAATCGCCACCACCTAGAGATATCGCCAACACTTTATCCCCAAGCAACCCACACTAGAAACCATCATCGAGCAGCAACTTGCACTCATCGAGATCCACTCTCCCCAACTTCCTACCGGAGTCACAATGAGATAGATCGCGCGACGCCACCGCGCTTGCTTCCGCCCGTCGAAATGCCACAGTGCTACGCTCGCGATGGACACCGCAACCAACCAAAGCCTACGGCCTAGCCACTCGTTCTTAGACGAAGTGCGGCAGCTAATGCGCCTTGGCTTGCCAATTGCATTTGTGCAGTTCGGCATGACATCGATGAACTTCATTGATGTCGCCATGCTGGGCAGACACGACCAAGTGTCGCTGCCGGCAATGGCGCTCGGCAACCTACTCAGCTGGGCTGCGGGCGTCTTCTGCATGGGTGCGGTAACCGCAACCGACCCATTGCTCTCGCAAGCCGTAGGAGCAAACGACCGCGAAGCGATTCCACGCTTGCTTGGTAGAGGCGCACTGTTGGCACTGGTTTTAACCATCCCAACCGCGCTGATCATGCTGCCGTCCGCCACCTGGCTGCAATGGTGCGGTCAGCCAGACGCACTGATTCCTGGGGCGGCAACCTATGCCCGGATCCAAACTCTCGGGATCCTGCCATTCTTGTGGTACTCGGTGCTGCGCAGCCTGTTGTCGTCACACGCGAGCCTAAAGCCACAGATTGTCACGATCGTAGTCGGCAATCTTGCCAATGCTGGCCTCGACTGGCTGCTAATCTTCGGCCATTGGGGCTGCCCGGAAATGGGCTCAACCGGCGCGGCTATCACGACCGTTAGTTGCCGCTGGCTGATGCTGTTTGGACTGTGTTGGTTTGGCTGGAATGACATTGGACCCCACCTAAGGAAGCTGAGAGATCCAGCGGTTCGGGCTCGAGCATTTGCGCTCGGACCACTTTGGCGGCTGCTCAAACTTGGCTTGCCGATCGGGACCCAGTTTGCATTGGAGATGGGAGCATTTGCCCTTACCGGCATCCTGATAGGAGTATATGACGCCGGTTCAGACAGCGGCAATGCCAACGGGCCAAGTCTCGCGGGCCACCAAATCGCGATGCAGTTGGCATCGCTAAGCTTCATGGTGCCACTGGGACTCGGCATGGCGGCATCAGTGCGCGTTGGATGGGCTGTCGGCCGTGGCGACCAAGATGCGATCAAGAGAGCCGTATCTGTAGCACTGATTAGTGGTGCCACCATGATGACGGGCTTCATGTTGCTATTCCTGATTCTGCCAAGCCAATTGGCCAGCATGCTGGTCATGCATCAGGACGTCCAAAACGTCGCCGCGGCGCTCATCCCCATCGCTGGCGTCTTCCAGATTGGTGATGGCCTCCAGGTTGTCGCCGTCGGCTGCTTACGAGGCATGGGAGATGTGCGATCAGCCGTCGTCGCCAATATTATCGGATTCTGGATTCTGGGCATTCCGATTGGTTGGTGGCTCGCATTTCATCAAAACTTAGGCCCAGCTGGATTCTGGTGGGGACTGGTCATCGGCTTAACCGCCGTCGCTCTGGGGCTTCTTTGGGTGGTATTCAAGCGCGCTGCCCAGAAGCGTGGGCGCTTGTCAGTCGACTAGGGAGCAAACGCGGCTAGTATATTGGCATGCGCAGCATGACCGTTCTGCTTGGTTCGCTTCTGCTTCTACCAGGCTGCAGCACATGGTTTTTCTCCTCAGTAGATCAAGTGGATCGTTCGCGCCCGGTCGCGTTGCTTGAGACCACCGGTGGCGTTGAGCTCGCAGCGACAACCGAGCTTGGAATCTTGTCGCTCGGTCGGACAGCCACTTCGGGTCCGTGTCGAGTGCATTACTTTCTTGGCCCAACACCACTGATCGAATCTGGCGAGCTCCACTCGACGGGCAGTATCTTTACCGAGGCGGAAATCGACTTAAAGACGCAGCTCGCCCGCGTGCTCGATCGCGGCCCCACGACGGAAGATAAACTGACGGTAATGTGGACACCTGATGGAGAAAGCTGCGAGTCCATATCTGTTGAGCTTGCAGTTGGTGAAGGTCTCGCTGGCGACTTACTACGTGACCCAGGCGTTGAGCTCCCAGCTGGCGCAACCCTGCTGTGCCAAGGACCCGCAGGCGAGTCCATGTTTGCTGGATTGGTCGCCGGAATCGCCACCATCCATGATGGGCCAACAGCTGGACGCTACTACGTCGTTGCTGGTGTCGATCGCGTGCGCGAGTTGCTAGCAATCCCACGCAAGTATCCGGTTGATCTCGTCCCCAAATACCGGACTGATGACATCACAGTCATGAAGCCCATCAAGCCGAAGCCCGAAGAACCATCTGAAACTCCTGTTGAGCCTGCGCAATCCACTCCTCCGGTGCCGCAAACACCAATCCCCGGGCTTCCCGGCGGCGGCCAGCGCTAACCAAATCTGGCGAGGAACTTGCCTAGCTTTGGCCGCTAGCTGGTTGCAATTTCTCGCTCAAATGTCCGCTTACTCGCGCTCGACGCCGGCAAGCTGAAGCACGTCGTCGACCACCGCGTGCAGCACGAACAGCACGATGCGGTCTTGCGCCCGGAGTTCGTCGTTGCCTCCCGGTATCACCACCACGCCATCATCGCGTGTAATGGCGGCCACAACGCAACCGCGTGGGAAGCTGGCATCCTTCAACGATTTGCCAATCAGCGAACTGCCGGCACCGATCTCCAATTCGAGGACTTCTGCTTTGCCCTCTTCAATCGAGGCGATCGTTGAGATGCTTCTGCTACGAACGAACGCAAGGATTCGATTGGCACACAGCAAGCGCGGCGACACCGCGATATCGATTCCCAGATGTTGATAAAGCGACACGTAATCTGGCTTATGCACCAGCGCGACTGTGCGCTTCACACCTAAGGTCCGGGCCAACTGACACGACATCAAATTACGTTCATCTTCCTTTGAAACGCCAAGGAAGGCATCGGCATCGCCGACGTGCTCCTCCTGTAGGAAGTTGAGATCCGTTGATTCAGCGTGGAGGACCACGACACCTTCAAGAACCTCAGACAAACGTTCCGCTTCGCCTCGATCTTCCACGATTACGCGCACCGCAACATGTTCACGCTGCAAGGCTTGGCAAACCTGCTGGGCGATTCCGGACGCTCCATAGACGACGACATTGCGAGTTGGAGCTTTTTTGCCGCCAATTTTTTTCTCGAACGAGGCTATGGCTTTCGGCTCCCCAAGGACAAAAAGTTCGTCATCGACACGCAAATCGTCCCCGCCACCGGGAACGATGACCTCGTGGTCACGGTCGATGGCGGTGATCAGCATGCCAGACGGGATCTTGATGTCCTTGACCAACTGCCCCGTAAACGGCCCACCAGCCGCCAACTTAAAGCGGCGCATCTGGACCTTGCCTTCTGCAAAGTTCTCAACCCCAATCGCCTTCGACTGGCGGGCAACCTTGACGATTTCTTCGGCCGCCAAATCATCAAGCGACAGCAACAGATCAAACCGCAGGTTCTTACGAAAGAAGGTTCCAGACCGGCGCACCGCAGATGTGTCATGCAGGCGTAAAATGGTCTTTTTGGCCCCCATTCGCTTGCCGAACAACGTCGTCAACATGTTGACTTTGTCGTCGTTGGCGACCGCTAGCAGCAGATCGGTTGAATGTGCCTCTGCACGGTCAAGCACGTCGGGACGCGAACCGTCTCCGTGCACAGCGCGCACGTCGAGAAGGTCGGCTACGCGACGGATTCGATCGCGGTCGGGATCGACCACGGTTATGGAGTGCCCCTCAGTCGACAGGACCTTTGCCAGGTAGCTGCCGACTTCACCGAGGCCGACGATCAGGATGTTCATCGGGAGACATAACGATACAGTTTTCTTGGCCCGATTTGATCCTGCTGCTCGACAACAAAGATTCGTTCGTCTGGAACCTTGCCCAAGCGCTGCAACAGCTCGGGGCAGGTGTTGACGTCGTGCGCAGTGACCGTATTGCGGTCGCTGAGGCTCAACCTTACCGCGCCATCGTGGTTTCGCCCGGTCCAGGCCGGCCTGCCGACGCCGGGGCATCGGTGCAGTTCATCCGCGAATGGTCCGGAAAACGGCCTATCTTGGGCGTTTGCCTCGGCCATCAGGCCATTGCCGAGGCGTTTGGGGGCCAAATCGTCCGTGGCCGCCCAGTTCACGGGCGCTCTACGGCCATCCAGCACGACGGCACCGGGCTGTTTGCTGACCTCCCGCAGCCCCTTTCTGCGTGTCGTTACCATTCTTTGTATGTGGCCAAAAATCTCCCGAAAGAACTTCGCGCGACCGCCCATTGTGCCGTGGCGGAGGGCCCATCTGATCTAGTGGGTAACGGGGAGATCATGGCTCTGCAGCATCGTGACCACCCCACCTACGGGGTCCAGTTTCATCCAGAGTCCTTCCGCAGCCCGGATGGCAACCACCTACTTCAAAACTTCCTGCAGGAAATCCCATGACCGAAGCCATGATCGAGATTGCCGACCTGCGCAAGAATTACGACCAGAACACCGTCCTGCACGGCATCAACCTGACTGTCGAGCCCGGCCAGTTACTCGGCCTAATTGGACCCAACGGCGCAGGTAAATCGACCTTGCTACGCTGCCTTATCGGACTGGTGAAACGCAGTGCCGGCAGGATGAGCTTGTTCGGTCACGACCCAGCCACGGAATCGTTGGCGATTCGCCAGCGCACCTGCTACCTGCCA
This sequence comes from Planctomycetota bacterium, assembly GCA_965662465.1. Lineage (GTDB taxonomy): Bacteria > Planctomycetota > UBA1135 > UBA1135 > UBA2386. The sequence goes on from CBFIIO010000035.1 coordinate 10,618, forward strand.
GGAGAAACCGGGGCCTACCAACAAATGACTGGCGATGCGTTTCTTAAGTTCGCACTTGGCTTCTACCCAGAGCAAGACGCGGGTCGAAAGCAGCGATTGTTAGCGAAGTTTGCGCTGCCACTTGGCAAAAAAATCCGCAGCTACAGCGCTGGCATGAAACAGAAACTCATGCTGATTGCGACGCTGGTGCCAGACGTCGACTTGTATTTATTGGATGAACCCGACCGCGCGTTGGATGCGAGTGTGCGCTTTTACCTCCGCGACGTTCTGCGTCAGATGAAAGACAGCGGTAAGACCATCGTGCTCAGTTCACACCATCTAAGTGAGGTGGAAACGCTTGCAGACCGCTTGGAATTCTTGCTGGACGGTCGCCTTGTTTCCGAAACCCGGCTGTCGCGCGCGCGGATGCAGCTGCGACGACAGCCAAGGATTCGACTACGGCAAGGCCAAGGACTGCCGGACGGCGCACGGATTGTGCGTGAAGAGCTCGACGGCATGGTCGTCATTGAAACCAAAGATGATCCCATGCAGTGGCTGCAAACATTGCCCGCGGATGTCGTCGAGAGTGCCGAAGTTGGCATTGACCGACTCGAAGACCTCTACCAACTCTTGCTGGACGATACAGATAAGCAGAACGCTGCTGGCGCACCCCAGACGGGAGTGGACGCATGATTGCCGGCAAAACTTGGCGTGAAGTGCGGATGGTCGGGCTTGCCTACATCCTGATTCTGGAAATGCTCGCAATTCCGGTGTTGATGCTCTGGCCCGAGATCTACGCCGACCTGCAGCGATCGACATTGTTCCGCAGCCTTGGCGTCGACTGGATCAAGCGCCTGGGCTCGGGCATCAGCCAACGCAATGAGGAGGTCGCGTATCTGAATTGGTGTGCTGTAATGCTGTTCTTTCGCAGCACCAACCTAGTCGGCACTGCGATGTCCGTTTTGATCGGCACTGGCCTGTTTGCGCGCGAGCGCGAGAGCAATACCTTTGAGTTCCTATTAGCCCGGCCGGTATCGCGATCATCCATACTTTGGCAAAAGTTCTGGCCTTGCGCGTTAGTTGTCACCTTGCCGATCTTCTTGGTAAACGCGACTGCCATCCCGTGGAGTTGGACCCTGGAACTCGACCTGCCAAAGTGGGAGCTTTTCCTCGGATGCGTTCATGCCGCTAGCTTCACATTATTATTCCTGACGTTGACAATGTATCTGTCGATCGTCGTCCGCGTCCAAGCACACGTGGCGGCAATCGTCGGTGCATTTGCAGTCATCCAAATCGGGATCTATCTAACCCAGCGCATTCGCCCTTACAGCCTGTTTCGCCTAGTTGACTTTGATTGGTATGGACCAATCATGACGGGCAATACTCCGGCATGGCAGATGTTCGATCCCATCAACAGCCAAGGCTACACCACCTATCTGTTCGCTGGGACTGCCTTGCTTTACTTCCTGTCTTGGCGCGCAATCGTGAAAACAGAGCCATAATGCAACACGTGATGATCTGGCTCAGCGTCGCCGGGACGTTACTGCGTGAACTCATACGGGCACTGTGGTCGCCGTTGCGCCTCATTGCGTACCTACCTTTTCGCCACAAGTGGCGACGCGTTGCCGCGGAAGCGCTGGCTGCAGCTGCCAAACAAGCCGGTGATGATGACAAGGAGGCCCTCGCGAATTTTTATGCGAAGCGCAAACCATTGCATCGCCAGCATGCACATCTGTTCATCTCCGCTGGTGAGGCCAGTGGCGAGCTGCACGCGGCACGCTTAGTGAAGGCGCTGCCAGACGACCTACGAGTCAGCGCGTTTGGCGGTGGCCAACTACGCGAAGCGGGTGCCGATCTTCGCTTTGGACTAAGTGAGCATGCGGTCATGGGTGTTGCAGGAGCAATCAAACAGCTCCCCCTCATCTTGCGCGCCTTTGCTGCCTACTTGCGTATGCTGCGCAACGATCCACCCGACCTCGTCGTCTTGGTTGACTATCCAGGCCTACACCTTGTGATGGCGAAGGCGGCCAAGCGACGCAACATCCCAGTGCTTCACTACATCGCCCCACAATATTGGGCGTGGGGCCCCTGGCGCATGCGCCGCTACCGTCGCGCAGTCGATGCGACTCTGACCATCTTGCCGTTTGAAACCGAGTTTTTTAGGCGCCAAAAGGTGCCTGCTGCCTATATCGGCCACCCTTTACTCGACGAAATTGCAGACGAGCCGCCCGAACAATCTGCCGTCGATGCCGTTCGAGCACGCAAAACCTTGGTCATCATGCCAGGCAGCCGTCGCGCAGAGATCCAAGCAAATCTAGCCGGGATGCTGCTGATCGCCAGCGAGCTACGAAAACGCGACCCTGACTTGCGGGTGGTCTTGCCGCACAAAAATCCGCGTCGCACCCAGATGATCCGCGCGCTACTCAAGGAGTTACAAGCCACGGATGTCGAGCACCATGAAGGTCCGCTAGGCCATTGGCTTCGTGGCGCTCACATGTGCTTAGTTAAGTCTGGCACTGGATCGCTGGAAGCATGCTTGCACGGCAACCCCACCATCGTCGTCTACAAATTACGCGGCACGCTGGCGACCATCGGCTACCACAACATCCTCAGCGTGCCATGGATCGCGGGCGCCAACCTCATCGCCAATCGAGTGGTTGCTCCGGAACACTGCTTTGCCAATGAAGATGGCTGGCAAAGCGTGCTCCGCGATGTCGAGCGCTTATGGCACGATGAAGACGCAAGAGAGGCCTGCAAGCGAGACCTGCAAGAGGTCAAGAACCGTCTCGGCAAGCCGGGAGCGACCCAGCGCGTCGCAACGATCGTTCGAAAGTTTCTGCAACTAGACCACCCACCAACCAGTACGTCTCAGCAACACGCTAACCAACCGACTGATGTCTAAATCGCTCATCGACATTCGCGCGTTCCTGGACGTGCTACGCCGCGAAGGCGACTTGGTAGAGATTGACGCGCAAGTTGATCCAGATCTTGAAGCCGCCGAAGTGCATCGCCGTGTCATCGCTGCCGGCGGCCCCGCCATCCTATTCAAAAACGTCAAAGGTTCGCCTTGGCCATGCGTAACGAACCTGTTCGGGACACAGCGCCGCGTCGAACTCGCCTTCGGGCGTCGGCCAATTGACTTAGTTGAGCGGCTTGCAGCCATCCCCCACACCATGCTGCCACCCAGTCTCGGCAAAATGTGGCAGCACCGAGACCTGCTTGGATCGCTGCTCAAAGTCGGTCGCAAGCGGGTCTCGCGAGGCCCCGGGTTGGCGATGCAGGATAGTCCTCCAGGACTCAATCGTCTGCCGCTACTGCGCACCTGGAAGGATGATGGTGGTCCATTTGTAACGCTACCCCTCGTTTATACCGAACACCCAGATGGACTCGGCTCCAACCTGGGCATGTATCGCGTGCAACGATTCAGCGACGATACTGCTGGCCTGCACATGCAGATTGGTAAGGGCGGCGGTTTCCATCTGGCGGCATACGAAGAACGAAACCAACCGATGCCGGTCGCCGTGCATATTGGTGGCCCGCCGGCAATGATCCTCAGTGCCATCGCGCCACTGCCAGAGAATGTCCCCGAAGTCCTGCTCTGTTCCTTGCTCATGGACCAGAGATTGCGCACGAGCCGCAGCAAACACTCGCCATTGCCGCTCGTTGCAGACGCAGAGTTCATCATGGTTGGAGAAGTGCATCCTGGTGCGCGTCATCCGGAGGGCCCATTCGGAGACCACTACGGCTACTACTCACTGAAGCACGATTACCCGCTGATCAAGGCCAAAGCCCTACTGCACCAAAAGGATCCAATCCTCTGTGCAACGGTTGTCGGCAAGCCTCGTCAAGAAGACTTCTTCCTTGGCGACTACCTGCAAGAACTACTGCTACCACTCGCTAAGGTTGCAATGCCGCAGGTTCGTGATCTCTGGTCCTACGGCGAAACAGGCTACCATTCGCTAGCTGCCGCCGTGGTGCGTGAACGCTACGGCCGCGAGGCGATGCAGAGCGCATTCCGGATTCTCGGCGAGGGGCAGCTAAGCCTAACGAAGTTCCTGCTGCTGACGGATCAGCCCGTTAACTTGAAAGACTTCAAGCTGACGCTGGAGCACGTCCTCGCACGCTGCAAGTTTGCGACGGACCTCTATGTGTTTGGCAGCTTATCAATGGACACGCTCGATTATGCCGGGCCAGCCGTTAACAAGGGCAGCAAGGGTGTCATGCTTGGGCTCGGGGAGCCAGTCAGGCAACTTCCCAGCGAATTTTCCGGCGAGCTACCGCCGCCGTTTCAAAAAGCACTGACCTTCTGCCCTGGCTGCTTGGTTGTGCAAGGGCCGACCTTCGCTGAAGACCCGCAAGCTGCGGCGCAACTCGCAAAGTTGCCGGCTATGAGCAACTGGCCAATGGTCGTGCTCGTCGACAACGCCGAACAGGCAGCGCGCTCGAGCGTCAATTTCTTGTGGACGACGTTCACGCGATTTGAGCCTGCATCAGACATCCATGCCAACAAGCTGGAACTCGTATGTAGCCAACCAAGCTACACCCCACCAATCGTCATCGATTCAAGAATGAAGCCAGGGTATCCCGACGAACTATTCTGTGACCCCGATACTGCAGCACTCGTATCAAAGCGATGGAACGAATATTTCCCTGCCGGTGGCATAGAAATGGGCGACAGCGATCGCGGCCACTTGGACTAAGATCACGTACTGGCTAGCAACATTCGACTCATGACCTACCGCGATCTAGAACCGACCGACGTCCAAGCTGAACTTGCAGCTGAACCTGCTCTGCGTCTTCTCGACGTGCGCACCGAACCCGAAAACCAAAGCCATCGGCTGCCAAACTCAGTTCTGATTCCAGTTCAAGAACTCGAGCACCGCGTCTCCGAGCTAGATCCCAATGAGCACTGGGTCATCTACTGCGAGCACGGCAGGCGAAGCTTGTTTGCCTGTGAAATCATGGCCAATGCCGGCTTCAAGAAGCTAACCAATATCCGAGGTGGCATGGTCCATTGGGCCGGGCAAGGCCTGCCATATGAGCAGCCAAATCAGCAGTAGACAGCACAGGCTGATTGCTCCTGCCATCAACCTATAACCCTGATGCTGGGTCATTGCTGCGGAACTCACGGTCGCAGGACCCAGCCGCATGACAGGCCGTCACAGAACAGGACACTGCGGACGGGTCTACTTCCGGCTGGTCTACTTCCGGCTAATCGACTGCCGACGGGTCTACTGCTTCTTTTTGACCGGCGTCGATTTCGTCGCGGACGACGCTGCGGGAGGCTTGTTGCCAGGCCACGGCAAAGTGGCAGGCCTAGCGCTCTCATACTTTGCTAACGCAACCTGCAATTTGCGACGCACTGTGGGTAGGGCTTCGTAGGGTAAAGGCCGCTTCTCCAAAGGGTCTTGCCGATAGTCAAACAACGCACCCGTGCGGTAAAGCTTGTGCTGGTGATCCAGCGCAAACACCTGCAATGGCTCGCCACGCGGCGAGTACCAGCAGTAGACCCAATCCCGTGGACGATGCGGCTTACCTAGCAATTGCGGAATCAAGCTGTAGCCATCCACAGTCATGGTAGCTGGCAACGTGACGCCCGCCGCGTCACAAACTGTTGGCAGGATGTCCGTGCTATCTACCAAGTCATCGCAAACACCAGCCGCAATTGTATTCCGCCAATTCACAATCATCGGCACATGCGTTCCGTGCACGATCGTGAATCTTTTGGCTCCACGAATGGTTTTGCCGTCCAGCTTTGAGCGGATGTTGACGTTGGTGCCATTGTCACCAACGAACAGCACCATCGTATTGTCACGCAGGCGCAAGGAATCGAGCTTGTCTATCAGTTTGCCGACGAGCTTATCCATGTAGCGAACCATGTCCTTGAAGTGACGGGGGTCACGCGCCTTTCGCTCGCCACGTAAGGTTGGATCCCAATCATCGCTATCCGGGGTCGCTTGGTGCGGGAAGTGCGGCAATATCATCGGGTAGTAAAGCAAGAATGGCTTGCCGCCATTGCCATCCTGCACGGCCGCTTGCCGGGTCAAGAAATCGAGTGCAAACTGACTGATGAGGTCAGGGCCATACTCCCCGTCAGTGTAGTCCCTCGGCTCGCCTTGGTGCTCCAATCCGGGGTTGGCGAATCGGGGTGCAAATCTGATGTGCTGCCAGAGCACATGTTCATCGAAGCCGAACTTCTTAGGTAGCTCTAGTTCGCGACCAAGCTGCCACTTACCAGCAATCGCAGTGCAGTAACCAGCATCACGCAGCAGGTTACCAAAGGTCAATTCGCCAGGCCGCAGCTGCCCAAAGGCAACATAGTTGCGGACATTGTATTGCCCTGTCATCACCTGCACGCGAGTCGGCGTGCACAGCGGCTGGACATGCGCGTTGGTATAGCGCACCCCGGACGCAGCTAGGCGATCAAGATTTGGAGTTTGATAGGAAGTCCCTCCGTTCGCCGTCAGGCATTCATAGCCGAGATCATCAGCCAGAATGACTATGACGTTTGGACGTGTTTGCCCCACCACTGCATTGGTTGCAACAGTGCCAAACCAAAGGCAAAGCGCAGCGTTCAGTAGCGTTCGCATCAAGCCTTTGGCCAGGCTTCAGCTGCGGCGCGGCATTCATCAATGGTGGGCACTAATGCCAATCGAATGAAACGTTCTTGCCCCTCGCCAAAGAAGCTGCCAGGGGCAACCACGATGCCGACGTCACGACACTTTTTGGCATATTCCAAGTCCGTCGTACCTTCTGGCACCTCAAGCCATAGATAAAGCCCGGCCTGACTACCATGCACCTTGAGCCCGCGATCGCTGGCCATGCGCAGAAGCACTTCGCGCTTCGCGGCAAAGACACCGAGTCGATCGGCAACATGCTGTGTATCCGTCCAGGCTAGCTCTGCAGCTGCTTGCACAAATTGCTGTGGAGCGACCCCCATGCTGGCACGGTATCGACGGTACTTATCAATCAATGCAGGATCACCAGCGATGAAGCCTGAACGATAGCCGGTCATGCCGGAACGCTTGCTCAGGGAATGGATCACCAAGCAACCTTCGCGACCAAACTCCAGCAGGCTGCGCGGAGCATCGCCTTCGTAGTAAAGGTCCGCGTAGCATTCGTCGCTGACTAAGACAAAGTCATATTCATCGCGAACTTCAATCCAGCGCTTGAACAACTCATCGGACAACTTGTAGCCGCTAGGGTTGTGTGGATAGTTCAGGTAGACAATGGCAGCTCGCTTCAGGACCGACTCCGGCAATGCATCCGGGTCCATTGCATATTCATTCTCGGGACCGAGTTGCACCGCATACGTCCATGCTTCGGCAAAAAGCGCTCCAATCTCGTAGACCGGGTAAGCTGGCTGACCATACAGAACGAGATCCTTCTCGCTCGGGATCTGCACGAAGGTCATCGGCAGGTGGAACAGCGCCTCCTTACTGCCATATGACGCCAGAACTTCCTTATCGGCGTCGACAGTCACTCCAAAGCGCCTAAGCATATAGGCGCTCACCGCAGAGCGAAGTTCCGGCGTACCAGCAGTCGGTGGATACTGGCTGACCTCATCAAGGCCATCGATCAGGGCCTGCCGCAGAATCTGAGGCGTTGGCTCACGTGGATCACCCGTTCCGAAGTCGTAGACTTTTAAGCCGCGGGCAGCGACCTCCCGGTTCCAGGAGGACAACTGCACCATCGGATAGGTCGGAAGATTTTGCAGACGCTCGTTCACTTACCTGCCTTGTCTTTTTTTAGGAGCTCTTGGTCTGAGAGTTGTCGTTGGATTTGCACACGCATGCGCTCCAACAACACCTTGGTCGCGCGGATGCCCGCGTCTTCACTCATAGTAGATCCTTCATACTCGATGCCGATGTGACCTCGCCAACCATGTTTCACACAGACGATTTTAAGCATGCGCTCGTAATCGGTCTTGGTTTCGCTGCCGTCATCATGGAAGTCGTGTGACTTGGCGCTGACGCCCTTGGCAAATGGCATCAACTCATCGACGCCAAGATAACGATCGTAAACTTTGCCCTTGGCAATTTTGAAGTTGCCAAAGTCTGGCAAAGCCCCAGCACGCTTATGCCCGACCCTCTTGAGCGTCGAACTTAGCCATTTGCCGTCAGATGAGAGGCCGCCGTGATTCTCGACGATCACATCGATCCCATGTGGGTCGGCAAATTCGCACAGCTGCCGTAAACCATCCGCTGCCAGCTTTTGCTGCTCTTCATACTTGCCTCGGCTTTTCGCATTGACGCGAATTGAGTGGCAGCCGAGCTCTTTCGCAGCAACCACCCACTTGTAGTGGTTCTCGACTGCCTGCTGTCGCCTGGCCTCGACAGGATCCCCAAGCGCACCTTCGCCATCGCACATGATCAACAAGCTACGAACCCCCTCACCTGAACAGCGCTTCTTGAGTTCGGCGACGTACTTCGAATCCTCCGACTTGTCTTTCCAAAAAGCATTGACGTATTCGATCGCATCGATGCCAAAGGACTTCGCCTTCTTCGGAAAGTCGAGATTCGTTAGTTGGCCGCCGAAAAGGGCCTTATGCAGCGACCACTGGGCGAGACTGATATCGAACAGGCTGCTGCGCACTGGCGCACAACCCGCTGCAAACCAATTGCCAACGGATGGAAATCCACTAATTGGGGAGCCGGCGGCTAGGGCCGATCCAAATAGTCCAGCAGCCGCGCCTAGAAAGCCACGGCGGTCGAGCGAAGACATGTCCATAGAACGCATTGGATAAGGCAACCGCCTGCCAAGCAACCCTCACCCTAGGATCAATACGCGGTTACAGCCGAGACATGAGCAACTGGGGCCAGATCTAACCCTAAAACACCAATCCAGGTCGCCCGAACGATCGCGACAGCGAATCTTGCCAGCTTCCCTGATCGTGGACATTCTCAGGAGCGGGTTTCGCGCAGCAGTCTCCGCAGCAATTCCCTTCGCCCCAGTGAATGCTCAGCCGAAAGCCTTTTGAGCTCATCGTCTTCCGGGCGCGCCACAACCTGACCAGACGGCAGTCGTGCGACTTTGAACAACACTACTCCAAAGTCTGTCTGACGTTGCTCCTGCCATCGCTCAAGAACCCGCCGATGCACTCGATGCTGACGAAGACCTAGTGAAGAAGACTCCTCCAGCAAAAGGTCAGAGATCGCTGCATGACGCGCCTGATCGCAAAGCACCGTTAGCAACAAGCCTGGCCGACCCTTCTTCATGGTTACAGGCGTAGCGAACGCGTCGACAGCTCCATGCTGCAATAATGCGTCAAGCAACCAGCCAACCTGCTCCCCAGTAGCAGTGTCTAGCTGGCACTGCATTTCCCACAGTTCGGTTTCCGACGATGCCACAACCGAATCGCCAACGGTGACCCGCAGTAGATTGGGGACCTCTGAGTCATCGCGCGTTCCTGCGCCATAACCAATTGCATCCGTCACCATCGCAACAGACTGGTCAAATCCAGCCGCGAGCACTTTCAACAGAGCGGCTCCGGTTGGCGTGGTGCGCTCACCTTCCAAACCACCGCTTTTATGAGGAATCCCGCGCAGCAGGGCTGCCGTGGCTGGAGCGGGAACTGGCAGGATCCCATGTGCAGATCGCACGGTCCCTGAGCCGACTGCTATGCCGTTTGCATACAAACGTTCAATGCCAAGCAAATGGGTTGCCAGGCACGCGCACACCACATCCACAATGGTGTCTTCCGCGCCGACTTCATGAAAATGCACATGATCGATCGTGGTGCCATGAGCTGCGGCTTCTACTTGGGCAATCGAACGATAGACCTCAGTACACTGGTGGCGGACCTTATCGGGCAGTTCTGCCTTGCCAATGATGCACTCGATATCACTTAGCCGGCGATGCACATGGGCGCCATGCTTCGATAATTCCCCAGGGGCATGCGGCTTGACAGAGGCGGCAGCCGTCTGTTCCGAGGAAGTCCCGGCAACATCGACACAGAAATGCGCTCCGCGCAACGACGCCCGCATAACAGGCTCGCAGCGAATCGAGACTCCCGGCAATTTTAATGAACGAACGGCGTCGACCAGTGGCTCCATCGGGGCGCCAGCATCGAGCATTGCACCGACCCACATGTCTCCAGCAACTCCGGACCAAGCATCAAGAATGGCAATGCGCATCGGCTGATTTGAACAAACTTTTGATAGCAAGCGGCTGTTTGGAACAGCGTTTGCTCTGACATAGAGACCAAACCGTAGCCAATAGCAAGAAAGGATGTCTACGGCCATCTGGGCGATCTATAAGCAACCGCTCGAACCAACATACTAAGTTATCATTACACCAGTTGTGCAACACACGTCCGCTGTTATGGGAACCGCAAGAGGGCCACTAGCCCCAGCTAGATGCGGATTCGGAAAGTCAGCCATGCGCTGGCTGGCAGCCGGACTAGCTTGCACAGTGAGCGTTTTCGCCCAAGGTCAGCTCAGTAGCAGCATCAACCGGATGGTCGCCAATGATGCGATTATCAGGCTCAAAAGTCCCGATGCCGAGACCCGCGGAGAAGCTGCGATCATCGTCGCTGCGGCTGGGCAGCAAATCCATGAGCCCCGACTGCTAAAACTGGCAATCGACCCTGATCCTGCTGCACGCCATCGGGGGATTCTCGCGCTAGGTCTGCTCGCAACACCGCAGGCCATCACCTTCCTCGAGCAACAACTGATGTCGATCGAAGGCCGGACGACGAAGGAGAGCGTGTTCGCAGCGTATGCCCTAGGTCTAGTGCCATCACAACGCATCGAAACCTCGGTTGCACGTTTGTTGCCTCAGTTTGAGCAGGGCAGCTGGAAGCGACAACACGATTGCATGATCGCGCTGCTGCTCGGGATGACGAGCCAGTTAGACCGACAAGAACTTCGTCCTCTGCAACAATTGCTTGAAGATGCTGGCAAACACGCTGACGACGCACGTGCGTTGCTTTTCGAGTTGTTGCTACCTATGCAGTCAAAGGTCGATGCAAAGGACCTGCGCCGCTCCCTGCGCAGGGGCGGCGACCTCACCAAGCTTACGATTATTAAGTGGCTAGCAACTCGCGCAGCAGCCGATAACAAACTCTGGTTGACAGATCTAACAACCTATGCAAAACGTGGGACTACGCCAGAGATTCGCGCTGCCGCGTTGTTGGCATTAACGCGCAGCCGTCACCTGCCAGCGCTAGAGATCGCGGCGCATACATTGAAGACTGCGACCGGGGCTGAGTGCCGTCAGGCGTTGGCTTCGATGCTTGCAATCGGCGGAGCCAAATCCCGAGGTGCTCTAGAGCAGTACCTCCTCCAGGAACAAAACCCGGCACGTACGCAAGCCCTAATGAGCGGCTACCAAGCACCACCATCGAAGGCGCTAATGAACCACGCATTCCGAGTGGCAATGGACCAGCGGCAGCCAGTTGCGACCCGCAGCGCGGCTGCCATACTTGTCGCCAAGAGCGATGCTAAACGCGCCGCGCCCCTACTTAGGGATCTATTCCGCATCGCGTCCAACCCGGCGACACTGATATCGCTGGCTCGCGCACTTGCGCGCACGAAAGAACCCCAGACAACCCTCGGTCGACTGCTCAGCGATTCTGACTCGCCGGCGCAGTATGGCAACCAGTGGCAAGCCTTGCTGGCTTCTGGTCACACGGAAGCCAAGCGGCAAGTGCTTGCCGTCCTTCAAAACACCAAGTCCAGTGACGACGAGGTCCGCACCGCTCTCAAGGCTTGGCGCCGTGCTACGGTGGACATTCCGGTAAGTTCGCTGGCTCCAGAGCTTCTGCGAAACTGTCTGAATTGATCGAGGAACAAGTAGACCGGAGAAACCATGGATTGCCGGCCTATGCACGCCGATTTAGCCATCGCTGAATGCAGTTCCGAAGCCAATCTGCAATCTCGCAGCGCATCGGCCAGCCCCGTTGTCGAAAGCCGATCGTTGCCGATTGCCTTCATATACCCTTTCATGTGGCCGCAGTTTCCCGCCAACAAGGCAGCGGACTCATGAGCGAACCAGACGTAAATACTAGCGCCGATCAAGCAGAGTCCGCACCAGAACCGAGACTGCGCGAGCCATTATGGCAACGCTTCGTCGTTGGCTGCCTCGGGTTTGCGATCTGGGTGGTCTCGATTTTACCGCAATGGCTCGCCTACCTCATTGGCGACCTCATTGCCGTGCCGTGGTTTCTCTATTGGAGCGTCTTTGATTTCCGAGGAAGGCGTTCAAGCGGCTACTGGCGCAACACCCGGATTGCCTTTCGCGAGGGCACACAGCTCGGCGCGACACGCCCCAAAAACCATTTGTGGCGATGGTCTCGTCACATGGGGTGGACAGTGATCGATTCCTGCAGAATGCCGCGCATCAACAAGCACAACATGGCTGACCATGTCGAACTTGGCGACTACGGCCCCGTTGAGAAGTTGTTCGCGGAAGGCAATGGGCTGATCTTCGCGACAGGACACGTCGGCAGCTGGGATATTTCGGGGGTGCTTGCTGCCCTGCTCGGCTTACCGATCACCTCTGTTTTTCGACCAACGCCGCTGCCGGCACTCAATCGCTTGATCACTCACATGCGATCGCGCACCGGCCAGGTGATGATCGCACGCAAAAATGTAATGTGGACCCTGAAGAAGGTTCTGCGTGACAAGCAAGCCATCGGCATTCTGGCTGATGGTGGCGCCAAGCACAGCGCCGTCGTAGCCCCATTCCTCGGGGCATCGGCTCGCTCGGTCGCGACTCCCGCACTCTTGCACCTAGCAACTGGGGCGCCCATTTGCGTTGTGGCATTCTTGCGGGTTGGTCGACAGCGTTATCGACTACGCGTCTACGACATCATACGCGACATGGATACCGGTGACCGCGAACAAGATCTGATTGCCATTACAACCAGATGCAACCGGGCTCTCGGTGTCGCCATCAAGGAAGTACCAGAACAATGGTTCTGGCAAGGTCGGCGCTTCCGACACCGCCCAGCTGGTGAGGTTCCCGATGCGGAAGGTCTGCCACCACTCGTATCCATGGACAGCACCGAACATCTCGACAACCCGATCGGTCGCCACCGCTCACCAAAGAAGCAGAAGACGACCGGCTAAGGCCAGATCGTTGACCCGCCATATTGCGCAGCAAGGTGCGCAGCAGGCTGCGCAGCAAGGTGCGCAGCAGGGTCAAGAATGCAGCGCCGTAATCAGCGGCAAGGCGCCAACTCGATTTCGCCTCCTAACCAACAAACTTGGCCCGAATCCGAAACCGGCCAACGAGCAGTGTTCTGACCAGCGGCCCCGTTTGTAGCGATGACCAGCCAGCTCACCGGATAATCGACAAAGGCATTACTGACTGCACCTTACGATTCATGCCAGGGGCGCTCGCGGGGACTTCGCGAGTCCTTACAAGCCGAGATATTGACCAACGTTGCCGTGACCGCATATTTACGCCCTCGACAGAATCCTAAGTTCATTCGCTGCATATTCTTAGCGTGACCTCACCATGGCGACCTGCGCCTGCAGCGGCACGACGGCAAGCAATCTTGTCACCATCTTAATAAAGTCTTCGCAGCGTTTTCTTTAGCCAGTGGTGTTGTCTTGATCTTCCGGGACATCGCCCACACTAGAACCAAACCATTGATCAAAACTTTCTTGTCGGCATCCGCCGCTGTTTCCCTCGCCCTGATCACCACCCTGCCAAGCTGCGGCTCGAACACCAGCGCGAATGGCAAGCGGACGGTCGAGATCCAAAACCTTGGATCTGACACGCTACTCGAGGTCGCTGGTGCCTTTGCAGAAATGTATCACGACGAAAATCCCGAGATCGCAATCTCGGTTTCGGGCGGTGGCTCAGGCGTGGGCATCTCAAGCATGATTTCCGGCGACGTAGACATCGCCAACTCAAGCCGCCCAATGAAGGACTCCGAGGTCGCGGCAGCCAAGAAGCTGGGCAACGATCCCGTGCAGCACATCGTCGGATTCGACGGCATCGCAATCTTTGCTCATAAAGACAATCCCATCAAGTCGGTAACCCTCGCGCAACTCAAGGCGATGTTTGGCGAAGGTGGCAAAATTGAATCCTGGTCCGATCTCGGGATTGATTTGGGTAGTGAAGCCGAAAACAATATCGCGCTCGGAAGCCGTCAAAACAGCAGCGGCACCTACGAATGCTTCCGCAACAGTGTGCTTGGCGGCAAAAAAGGCCGATTCAAGCAACGCTGTAACAACCTCAATGGCTCCAAGGACGTAGTCGAGTTCTGCTCGAAGACCAAGGGCGCAATCGGTTACAGCGGTCTAGCCTACGCCACGGACGAAGTCAAAGTCGTTCCCGTCAGCATGGATGAAGACCAGCTGCCGGTCATGCCGACCATCAAGACCGTGCTAGACAAGAGCTATGCCATCTGGCGACCACTGTACATGTATACGAATGGTGAACCCCAGAACGAGATCAAAGCATACCTCGACTGGATCAAGTCCGACCCAGGCCAAGCGCTGCTGCTGACGAAGGGCTACGTGCCTCTCCGCAGCCCCAAGTAGCCGCTCCGCTTGATTGCTTGAAGTGCTGAAGATTTTTTCGCGTCGGCATTCCGTTAGTAACTTCGTTGCAGCGGAGTTGCTCACGCTTACGCTGTCGCCAGTCAGGCTTCATCCTTACGCGAACAAACTCAAACATCTAGACCTTGTCATCACACTACGAAGAACGTCTGCAGAGTGATCTCGACTGGATCAAAGACCTAGTCGGCATTGTTGGGAATCAGCTTGTCCGCAACATCGACGACTCCGTCAAGTCGGCACTGACTGAGGACAAGCAGCTCGCGGCGGCAACCGTGATTGGGGATTTCACCATCAATCGGCAAACGCGTGAGCTTGATCGCCTTTGCCACGCATTTGTCGCACGCCACCTCCCCAGCGCTGGCCACCTCCGCTATGTTTCTTCTGTGCTGCGACTAAACATCGCCTTGGAACGCATTGGCGACTACGCGACGACAATCGCACGGACCGCGGTGCAGCTGAGCGAGCGTCCCTCTGAAAACGTTTCGCGCGACATTGAGATCATGTCAGAGCAAGCGCGCCACACTCTGGCAGATGCGCTCAAGAGCTTCCACGATCGCGATGTTGACTTGGCGAAAGCAACGTTGAAGGCGGCAACTCGCTTCGCGCCTTACTTCGACCGAGTCTTTGACCAACTTGCTCAGGAAGCGAGCCAAAAAACACGCCCCGCCAAAGACCTGTTTGGTGTGCTGGCGACGTTCAATCGTCTAGAGCGTGTCGTTCACCAGGCAAAGAATCTGTGTGAAGAATCAATCTTCGTAGTCACCGGAAAAACTAAGGGCGAAAAGACGTTCCAAATTATGTTTGTTGACCACGACAACGCAGGAGCCAGCCAGATAGCCGAGCACTTCATGCGCAAAGCATTTCCAAACAGCGGCACCTACGAGAGTGCTGGTTGGGCTGCCGCCGAACAAGTGGAACCGAACTTCATGAGCTTTGCCGAAACCGTCGGCCTCGACCTCAGCAAGGCGTGGCCAACAGAGTTTGCGGCCCTCACCCAACGGTTAGATCAATTCGATCTAGTCATCACGCTGGGAAGCGGTTCGAGTGCGCAGATCACCAAATTGCCGTTCCATACAACTTGCTTAGAGTGGGATCTTGATCTCTCGGCCAGCCCTGAAGAGATCTACCGCGAGTTGACACCCATGATTCGAACATTGATCGAACAACTCCGTGGAGAGCAGGCCAGCTAAGCTGGCAATAGCACGATCGCCGCCGACATCACGCAATTAAACGACGCGCTCACATTGACTGCCCCAATCATGCAAACCAAGCCAAGCGCACCAACACCTGCACCAAAGCTTGCTGGTGGTAACCAGCCGGCATGGGCCAAGGCTCTGGATCATCGTGACAGCGCCTGGAAGCTCGACTTTGTAGCACGCCTCACCGTGTTGCTTGGGGGGATCTCGGCGATCTTGTTCATCGCCGCAATCTTCATATTCATTGGCACCCAAGGTCTCGAGTTCATGTGGAACCGGCTGTCGATCAGCGAATTGCTGTTCGGCAACCGCTGGGAACCGACGGTGGAGCCGGCGGAATATGGCGCCCTGCCGCTGATCATGGGCACGGCGTGGATCACGGTCGTGGCAATGATTGTTGCGGTGCCTTTATCCTTTGCGGCTGCCGTCTACATTGGTGAGTTTGCCAAGGGTAAGGTACGCGAATGGCTAAAGATCGGCATTGAAACACTCGCAGCGATTCCATCGGTTGTCTGGGGTGTCATTGGACTCAAAGTGATGGGGCCACTCATCCAAGATCTGTTCCAAATACAGATTGGCCTCAACGTGTTCAACGCGGGAATCATTCTAGGTTTGATGGCTGCGCCAATCATCGCAACCATCGCGGAAGACGCCCTGAAGGCGGTCCCAGAGACCTACCGTGAAGCTGCTGAATCACTCGGCGCAACACGCTGGCAAGTAATTTGGAAGGTCGTGCTGCCACATGCGCGACCAGGACTGTCAGCGGCTGTCCTGCTGGGCATCGGTCGAGCGTTTGGCGAAACGATCGCCGTGTTGATGGCCAGCGGTCACCGCTTAATGATCCCGGACGACATCTTTGACTCTGCCGCAACGTTAACGGCAACGATCGCAGCCGAGCTAGGTGAGGCTGCTGTCGGTAGCGACCACTACCAAGTTCTATTCGTGCTCGGCTTGCTGCTCTTCCTGATCACCTTTGCCATCAACTTGATTGCAGACCGCATCATGCGCGGCGCTAGGAGCAAATCGTGACGTCCTCCGTCTTCCAAGCGACGAAAACCGAGTTCCAGGCTCTAACGACACAACGCCTGCTGCGCCTCGGCTTCCTGTCGGTCACTCTGCTCTTGCTAATTCCAGCCGGCGCAATCCTAGGGGTGCTTATCTACGAAGGCGCTCCAGGCTTGAGCTGGGAGTTCCTCACCACACCACCACGCTCCAATGGAGCTGCCGGTGGTATCGCCACCGCACTGGCTGGGACGGTATGGCTTACAGCCACAGCGCTGGTGTGCGCGCTGCCATTAGGAGTCGCCGCCGCGATCTACTTGAGTGAGTATGCACGCGACAATTGGCTGACTCGCGCGATCAACGTCGCCATTGTGAATTTAGCGGGAGTGCCTTCTATCGTGCACGCCCTGTTTGGAGTCGGCGCGTTTGTCTACTTCATGCACTTTGGCAAGTCGATTCTGGCTGCTGGCTGCACGCTGGCGGTCATGACGCTACCGGTCGTCATTGTGTCGACTAGAGAGTCGCTGCAAGCAGTCCCCCATTCGTTCCGTGATGCTTGCTGGAACATGGGTGCTACGCGTTGGCAGACGATCTGGCGACTCGTCCTACCGAACTCGGGTAGCGGAATCCTGACGGGTCTGATCCTCGTGGTCTGCCGCGCTGTCGGAGAAACTGCTCCCATCATGTTTACGGGAGCGGTGGCCTTCCGACAGATGTATCCGGAGAGTGTATTAGACAAGAGCATGGCGTTGTCGCTACACCTCTACAACGTGTCGACCCAAGTAAAGGATGTTCCTGAGAGCATCCCCTTCACGGTCGCTTTGACGCTCGTATTGGTTGTCCTATCCATGAACTCCGTTGCGATTTACTTCCGCATGAAGCTGAGAGGTAAAAAGAAGTGGTAAGCACTATGAACGCCGTTAGCGCCAAGGCGGATGCACTGCTCGACATTCGAAACTTGTCGATCAGTTACGGGAACAAGGTTGCACTCTCGGGGATCAACCTCAACGTGCGACGCAATGAGATCTTTGGCATCATCGGACCAGCGAATGCCGGAAAAACATCGTTCCTTCGGTCCTTGAACCGAATGGATGAATTTGTGCCGAGCATGAAGGTCGTCGGCGACATTTCCTTCGCTGGCCGAGACCTAACTACAGTACGCAACCTCTACGCATTGCGACGGATGATTGGTGTGGTGTTCCCATTGCCGGTCGGTTTGCCGCTGTCGATTTATAATAACGTCGCCTTAGCTCCCCGCCTTGCAGGCAAAAAAAGCAAAGCAGACCTCGATGTAATCGTGGAACGCTGCCTTCGACGTGCCGCTCTCTGGGACGAGGTCAAAGACCGACTTGACAGCCTTGGGTCACTACTCAGCGGCGGCCAACAACAGCGCCTGACAATCGCGCGAGCTCTTTCGCAAGAACCGCAACTGCTTCTGCTCGATGAGTTTTCGATTGCCGTCGACCCAGTCACCACGATGCGTATCGAAGAGGTGCTCAAAGAACTGAAGGAAGAGATGACGATCATTCTGGTCACCAATCTCGTCCAGCAGGCCCGCCGGCTAGCAAATCGCACGGCCTTCTTCCTGGGTGGTTCATGCGTCGAAGTTGGCGACACCGACCAGCTCTTCTCGGGCAATGCCAAGGATCCTCGCACCACCGATTACCTAGAGGGGCGTTTTGGCTAATCCAACCACAGGACAGGTTTCAGGCACAGGACCGGGCGCGGATCGCTCGGCGATCATCCAGCAGTCTGTAGACTCGCATGATCCCGCATCATTACGTGCCATTGAAGTCCGCGACATGAATCTCTGGTATGGCGACTTCCAAGCTTTGCACGACGTCAATCTAGACATCAAAGCGGGGATTGTCACATCCATGATTGGCCCGTCAGGCTGCGGCAAGTCGACGTTGCTGCGCAGCTGCAACCGCATCAACGAGCGACTCGATTACGTGCGGACCACTGGCACCATCAAGGTCTTAGGTGAAGACATCTATGATGATAGCGCGTCTCGCATCCAGGTGCGACGTCATGTCGGCATGGTGTTCCAGCGGCCCAACCCGTTGCCACTATCGATTCGGGACAACATCCTTTTTGCCTCTCGCCTACACAACTCCAAACGCGTCTCGAAAAGCCAGCAAAGCGACATTGTGGAAGATGCGTTAACGCAAGTTTTGCTTTGGGACCAAGTCAAAGACCGACTTACCAAGAAGGCAACCACTCTATCGCTGGAAGAGCAGCAGAAGCTCTGTATCGCACGCCTTTTGCCTACCAAGCCAGCAGTTCTATTGATGGATGAGCCATGTTCGGCGCTAGATCCGGAAGCCACATCGGCCGTCGAAGAATTGATTTGGAAGCTTCGCGGCAAATATTCCATCTTGATCGTCACCCACAACATGGCCCAGGCCCGACGGGCCAGCGATGAATGCGTCTTCATGCTGATGGGAAAGGTGGTCGAGCACACCGCCACTTCCAAGATGTTCGTTTCGCCACAGAAGAAAGAGACTTCGGACTACATCGAAGGCCGATTCGGTTAATCGCTGCACACATGCGATCTAGCGGAGTCAATCCGCACGCTTCGGCGTTGCAGTAGGAATCTCCTGGTGACGTATGCATGGCATCACGGCCGCATCTGGTATCGTCTTCCGCAACGATGTTTGCGCTTGCTAGCCTAGTCATTCTCTACCTGGCCACACCCCAGGAACCCAACAAGGTACTCGCGACCTATGAACTCAATGGCGAGCAAACGACGGTCACCAACACTGACGTAGCCTTGGAGATGGCGTTCCACTTACGCCGAAATGATCGCGGCCGCCAAGGCTGCAACATGCTTGTTGATTACCTCATCACTCGAAATGAGGCCAAGCGTCTTAACCTGATGCCGACTAGGTCTGATGCGCAGAAGTTCTGGAAGCAACTTCAAGACCAGCTTGTCAAAGCTGGTCACAACCCACAAGACTACGCGGCGGTTCGAAACACTAGCAAAGAGCAGTGGCTCGACGACCTCTCCGTGCAAATAGCGCAGGAGCGACTCGTCCGTAACGAACTCGGCCTAGCCGACAACGAAAGCGTCGGTGGCGACATGCTAAAGCTATGGCTCGGCGAGGCTCGCCAGCGTGCGAGCGTAGAAGTCGATCCTGATAAGCTGCCTGTCGGAACCGCCGCCCAAGTAGACGGCACCCCAATCGCTCTGATTGACTTAGGGTTCCTTCTGCTTCGCACTAGCGAAGACTTCGAACGCGACAAGTTCATACGGCAGGTTGTTTACTTGCAAACCATTGAGTCGATGGCGCGGGCGAAATTGATCACCGTTACGGCGAGCGATCTAGACCGAGAAGTGGAAAGCCGTCGCGCACAAGTAAAGCAGGATCCGCGCCGAGGAGGTGTCAGCTATGAACAGATGCTCCAATCCACCGGCATGACCATCGAGTCGGTCAAGGCAATGCGAATCTTTCGATCGCACGTGATGCTCGACAAGCTAACGCTGCTAGAGTTCCCTAAAGCAACGCTGGCCACCGATCTGAAGAATGATCGTCAGGCAGTCCTGGATCTGGTCGGTCCCCGTCGACGAATTGGTGCTATTTTCATTCGTGCGCTAGCAACTCCTAACGCGATCATCAAACGCTCATTTGATGAAGCAATGGCGCACCTCAAGACCGTTCGTGAACGCATCGCCAAAGACGGCTTTGCGGCGACAGCTGCAATCGAAACCGAATTAGGCACCAGCAAACGTGATGGCGGAGACCTTGGTTGGCACCGTCGCGGCAGCAAAGAGTTGCCCGCCAATATCGTGCAGGCAGCGTTCGAAATGAAGATGACGGAAGTTTCGATGCCGCTGCGCACCAAAGATGGCTGCTACGTCATCACCGTCCTGGATCGTGAACCAATCCCAAAGGATGAAGAGTTATTATCCCGGCTCCAAATCGTTCGCGGCGAGCAACTCAGCCGCGGGATCCTTGCAAACGCGAACCTCAAGATGAAGACGCCAGAGACAGCAACCAGCGGAGTCAAAAAGTGACCGCCGTTCCCATGACCGGTGACGGCACTCCCCGTCTTATTACAGCCACTACGGAAGATTGCCGTTGGTTTGAGCAACTGCAACTCTGGCAACCAGAGGCCGTCGACCAAATCACCACAGGGCAACATGAAACGGCTGTCGTTCTGCTTGCTGGCACCTTTGACCTAATGGCCGGAACCACCAGCTGGCCTGCTCGCGGAGCACGCCAAGCGCCATTTGCAGGTCGGCCGATGGCTGTCTTTCTGCCACCAAACACTCCGTTCCGCGTCGGCAGTGAGGCTGCCGATGGTGAGATCTTGATGATTGCCGCAAGGCAACCAGAAGTCGGCCCTGAACCCGAGGGGCAAGCCGCACTAAGCGCCAAACCGCTGTTGCCGATGGCGGGCAGCGGCAAGTCGTACGATCCAGCAACCGGCGAATGGAAGCCAGCAGAGTCATTCCCAACGGCCGCGGAATCGCTGCCGCCGAGACGGTTTGAAAAACTGCAGGTTGGCGCCGTCGCCATCGAGCGCATCTTTAGCGAGAGCTATAAGGCCGCCACAGTCAGCATGGATGAAGCAGTCATACCTGCAGGCAGTTCGCTCTGCTTAAAAGACATTCCGTCTCGTCCTGGATGTGATGAAGTCTTGTTGTTCGCGCGCCCCAAGACAACGTCCCGCATCGAGATTGGCGACCAAAGCCAAACCATCGATGCGGACTGCACGCACACCCTTAGCAACGCGGCAGCCGATGGGTTGACTGTCTACAGTGACGAGCAGCCGACCTACATCGTCATCGCCTACGCCGGCAAATCGAAAGACTGAGGGTTTAGGTCGACTCGCCGACAGCAAAGCCGACGACTTCAACTTCACTGTCGCCCAGCAGCGTCAACTTGGTTCCCACTGCCTGAAAGTCCTTAGGCAAGTAACCCAAGCCAAGACGCTCGCCCTGCGCAGAAAGTTGCACTGCGTGCATTACGCGACCGACCGGTATGTCATCTTCACATTCATGCAGAGCAACTGGTTCGACGATGCGTTCGCCAGCAGCCATCTTTAGCAGGCACAGCTTGCGGTTGACTTTGCCGTAGGTGTGGATGCGGGCGACGATTTCTTGGCCGGTGTAGCAGCCTTTTGAGGTGGAGCAGTGATCGTCAAGATCTGCCTCGAGTGCCAAGGTGCTCGCCTCGGTTTCAAGACCGACACGAACGAAGCCAGCAAGCATGCGCGCGGCTTCAGCTAGCACTTCATCGAGTGGTTCCGGAGTGACATCACTCTCAACCAATGGCCCGCCGTGACCGCGCGTAAAGGCAACACCGCGCCTTTCGATATGCAGCACTGGACCAGCCGCGTGCTCACTCCAGTGACACTCGCCCACGAAAGCCTGCGAACCATCGCCGGCAACATGCTCATGCACCTGGCCAAGATCACGACTGTGAATGGTCAACTTCTCCGTGAAGTGATAACGCTCTAAGAGTTCCTGCAGGCGGTCGGATTGCTCCGCCTGCAATTCCAGCCAGAAAGACTCTCCTCGCCGAAAGGCCAAAGCCGTCACCAGCAGCTTCCCCTTGGCGTCTAGGAAGGCTGCCGGCAAGACCACGCCCTCATCGAGGCCTAAGACATCCTGCGTGCAGAGCCTCTGGAGGAAATCTCCAGCTTCGGGACCAACGATTTCGAGCAGTCGATAAGGAGCGGCACTACGTGCGTAGGGGCCGCTACCAAGGAGGTTTGTGCACAATGGGGTCTGGTTCATGACGGCTAGCTTTCGATTCCGAGTCATATTGGGGCCAAATGTGGCTAGATGCAGGGCTTTTTCTTGCCGATCGTTGAAAGAGCCCCATTTTAGGTCTACTTTCAGAGATACTCATAAACATGCTGCGCATCTCGAAAAAAGCCGACTACGCCGTCTTCCTGCTGGGCGCAATTGCCCGCAGGGGAGCCTTCCCTGGAGGGGAGGCGGAAGACGCCGTCGTCAGTGCACACGAGATCGCGCGCCAGTCGAACCTCAACAAGAGCGTCGTTGCCAATCTGCTCAAAGAGTTTGCCCGTAACAACCTGCTGGATTCGGTGCGCGGGCTTCGCGGCGGCTACCGGCTGGCCTGCCCACCGAGCAAGATCTCACTCGGTCAAATATTGGAAGTCGTAGAAGGCAAATTTGAATTGGTTGACTGCATCAGTCACCAGGCCGGCGACCAAATCGAGGCTGCTGGTTCGAAAGCGACCGGATTGGCAGCAAAGGCAGTTGAATTACCTGCGGCAGAAACTACGCAAGGCGAAAGAACGCAGCATGCCCATGATTGTTGCCTTATCGGGTTCTGCCCGAGCAAGCAACCGATGCGCATCGTGCACCAACGCATCAGCAAATTGTTCCACGAGATCCATCTCGATGAGCTTTGCTCGATGACTCCAATGACCAATCACCAAGTCGACGCCCCCACTACTGTCGGTAGTCTCGGCGGCCTCCACTGAACCACATTCTGCGGCTATCCATTCTCACTCCGAGAGCTGTCACCCCACACTGATGAAGACTCCGATCTACCTCGACTACAGCGCGACAACCCCATGCGACCCACGCGTGGTCGCGCGCATGCTGCCGTTTTTTACCGAAACCTTCGGCAACTCGGCGAGCCGCAGCCACGCCTTTGGCTGGACAGCCGAAGCGGCGGTCGAAGAAGCGCGCACCCAGGTTGCTGAGCTAATTGGCGCAACCCCGAAAGAACTGTTGTGGACGAGTGGCTCCACGGAAGCCAACAACTTGGCCATCAAGGGCACTGCCCAGATGTACAAGCAAAAAGGCAACCATCTGATCACCGCGGTCACCGAGCACAAGGCTGTGCTCGACCCGATGAAATACCTGGAGACCCAGGGCTACGAAGTCACCTGGCTCGGCGTTGATGACAAAGGCAACATCGACCTGAAAGAGCTCGAGGCTGCGATCACCGACAAGACAATTCTAGTGTCCCTGATGTCGGCCAATAATGAGATTGGCACGATGCACCCAATCCGCGAGATTGGTGCCATCTGCAAGGCCAAGGGCACCCTGTTTCATACCGATGCGACGCAACAGGTCGGCAAGACCCCCATCGATGTGATCGCTGACAATGTCGATTTGCTGTCGCTGTCGGCCCACAAGATGTATGGACCAAAGGGCGTTGGTGCCCTCTACGTCCGCCGCAAGAACCCGCGCGTCCGCCTCACCTCACAGATGGACGGCGGCGGCCATGAGCGCGGTATGCGCTCCGGAACGCTGAATGTCACCGGCATCATTGGCCTCGGCGAAGCTGCTCGCATCTGTCGGGAAGAAATGGAGCAAGAGACTGCCAAGGTTTCGAAGCTCCGCGAACGTCTCCAGGCACGGATTCTCAAGGCTTTGCCAGATGCCGTCCTCAATGGTGACGTCGACCACCGCCTACCGAACATGACCAACATCTCGTTTCCGTATGTGGAAGGCGAGTCACTGCTCATGGGCATCAAGGAAGTAGCCGTGTCTTCTGGCTCAGCTTGCACCTCAGCAAGTCTCGAGCCTAGCTATGTGCTGAAAAGCCTTGGCCTAGTTGACGAATTAGCGCACAGCTCGATCCGTTTCTCACTGGGTCGTTTCACCACAGAAGAAGAAGTCGACTTCGCAGCCGACCGACTGATCACCGAAGTCAATCGCCTCCGTGAAATGTCTCCCCTATGGGAGATGGTTCAAGAAGGCGTTGATCTCACCCAGGTAAACTGGACTGCGCACTAATCACTGCGCATTTCCACTTAAACAAACCCAACACACAGACGTCAGAATTTCAGTATTGGACAACCATGGCATATAGCGACAAGGTCCTCGATCATTACCAGAATCCACGCAACGTTGGCTCGCTCAACAAAGACGACGCCAATGTCGGAACGGGCGTTGTCGGCGCTCCCGAATGTGGTGACGTAATGAAGCTGCAGATCCAAGTATCCGACGACGGCAAGATCGTGGACGCAAAGTTCAAGACCTACGGCTGCGGCTCGGCAATTGCTTCGTCTTCGCTCGCAACCGAGTGGCTGAAGGGCACCAGCATTGACGCCGCTGCAGAAATCAAGAATACGCAGATTGTTGAAGAGCTCTCCCTGCCGCCAGTGAAGATCCACTGCTCCGTGTTGGCCGAAGACGCCATCAAGGCAGCCATCGACGACTGGAAGCAGAAGAACAGCAAATCGCAGGAGTCCTAGTCGTGAGCGAAACCAAAGACACCGTCACTGCAGCAGCCATCACTACAGGCGCCGCCACTCCCGTGGATTCGGCCGCCTCGGCAGAAGCCGAGGCCAAGAAGCCATCGCGTGGTGTGCAGCTAACGGAGCGTGCAGCCTTAGAGATCCAGCGCGTCATTAAGGAGCAGAACTTCCCGGTTGACAGCACCTGGGTTCGGATCGGCGCCAAAGGTGGCGGCTGCTCAGGCTTCACATACGTGCTCGATTTCGATCAAAATGGGCCAACCGAGTTCGACCTCACGTTTGAGATGCACGGCGTGAACGTGGTCGTTGACAAGAAGAGTGAGTTCTTCATGGGCGGCACCGAGCTCGACTTCAATGACGGGCTGCTTGATCGCGGTTTCGTGTTCAAGAATCCCCTCGCTTCCGGAACCTGCGGTTGCGGCACGTCGTTCTCGGCGTAGCCTCACAGACGTGACCCACGTCCCTGCTCCTGACGCGTTCGCCGTATTCGGTGTCAAGCGCACCCTCGACCTTGATGACCAAGATCTCGAGCTGCGCTATTTGAAGCTGTCTCGCGACTGCCATCCAGATCATAACCGCGCCGATGCGGCAACCGATTGCGTGGCAGTCTTGCAGCGTTCAGCTGAGATCAACGATGCGTGGAAGGTGTTATCGGATCCCTGGCAACGTGCCCGTGCGCTGCTCGAAGCGGAAAGCCAGGGCGTCCTAGAACGCAACAAAAAGCTCGACCCAATGTTTCTAATGGAAGCTCTCGAATTAGCCGAGCAAGTGGCTCAGGCCGACAGCAACGCCCAGCAGGATCTCATGACCAAGCTGCAAGCTGCGATTCAAGTTGACTTTGAAGAACTGCGGGCAGACGTCGCTCGCTGTGACTTCGATGCAGCCGCCAAGCGAGTGCACCAGTCCCACTACCACCTCAAAGCATTGCACGATCTCGAGGCCAAGTCGTGAGCAGTACTCCCCCAACAGACCAAGCTACAGAAGCTCGTCTCGTCATCGGCATTGACCTAGGCACCACCAATAGCCTAGCCGCAGTACGCGCTGGCAAAGAGCCGCACGTTCTTCGCAATCAGGGAGCCGATCCGCTGACCCCATCCATGGTGTGCTTTGAACCAGATGGCAACACCTTGGTCGGCACCGCAGCCAAGGACCTCCGGCTCAAGTATCCTGAACGCACGATCTTCTCGGTCAAGCGCCTGATCGGTCGTTCGGCCGCGGAAAGCAAGACGGATATCCTCGACTTGCCGTACCGGGTAATTGCTGGCGAACGTGATTTGCCGCGCATCCAGATCGACAGCCAAGAGATCTCGCCAGAAGCCATCTCGGCAATGATCCTGAAAGAGATCAAGGCGACCGCCGAACAGGCACTTGGTCAAACCGTGCGCGACGTCGTCGTAACGGTGCCGGCTTGGTTTGACGATGCGCAGCGACAAGCAACCAAGGACGCCGCGGAGCTTGCCGGCCTTGAGTGCTTGCGCATTCTCAATGAGCCAACCGCAGCGGCACTCGCCTACGGTCTAGACGGCAAAAAAGACGGCACCGTCTTGGTCTACGACCTGGGCGGCGGCACCTTCGACGTCTCGATCCTGAGGATTCACGAGGGCATCTTCCGGGTGCTGGCCACGGCGGGAGACACCCACCTTGGTGGCGACGACTTTGACCAGCTACTGGCCCAACGCATCCTTGATCTTCTGCCAAGCAAGGAGGGCACGGAGGATCCGTTTGTGCTCCAGGCCGTCCGCAGTGCCGCAGAGGGACTCAAGATGCGCCTCAGCGAGCAGGATGAGGCGACCTTAGAGCTAGATCTTGGCGAACGCGGCAACATCGAGCTGACCATCACCCGGGCTGAGTTTGAAGCAGCGATTTCCCCGCTGGTGCAGCGCACCCTGGATTGCGTCAAGAGCGCTGCCAAGGATGCTGGTCTCGAACTACAGAACATCGACGACATCGTCCTCGTCGGCGGCAGCACCCGCATCCCGCTCGTCCGCGCACGGTTAGAAGCCGCCACCGGCAAGCCGCCACACACGGATGTCGACCCCGATCTAGCGGTGGCACTCGGTGCCGCGATCCAAGCCGATATCCTGGCCGGCAACGACCGATCGCTGCTGCTACTCGACGTGATCCCGCTAGCGCTAGGCGTCGAGACGCTAGGTGGCACGGTGCAAAAGCTGATCCTCCGCAACAGCACCATCCCGACCAGCGTTTCCGAAGAATTCTCAACCGGTGTCGATGACCAAACCGCTGTCGACCTTGCGATCTACCAAGGTGAACGGGAACTCGCAAAAGACTGCCGCTTGCTCGGCCAATTCAAGCTGCGCGGGATTCCACCACTGCCAGCAGGCCTGCCGCGCATCTTGGTTACGTTCTTGGTAGACGCCGATGGCGTACTCAGAGTAACTGCCCGCGAGCAACGCACCGGCGTCGAAGCGAGCATCCAAATCGTGCCAACCTTCGGCCTAACGCGCGAAGAAGTCCGCCGCATGATGATTGATTCCATCGAGCATGCGCAAGATGACTACCTAGCCCGAGAAGCGATTGAGTCGCGCGCGAAAGCCGAGGCCATGGTCACCGGCACCAAGAAGGCGCTGGAGATCGCAGAGCTACCACCTGACCAAACATTCGCCGTGCACAAAGCAGTCAAAGCACTACAGAAATTACTCGATGCGAATGCTGATGCAGCCGCTCTCAAGTCAGCTAGCGACGACCTCACAGAGGTCACGGCAACCATCGCCGACGACGTCATTAGTGCTGCCGTCACGAAGTCACTAAAAGAAGGCCAGCAGCAATGAGCAGCGACAACACTGTACAAGTCACCATCCGTGGCTACGACAAGAAGCTAACGGTCAAGCTAGGTCAGTCGATTCTTGATGCTGCACTTGAGCAAGGCATCGATCTTGACCACGCATGCGGTGGCGTCTGCGCCTGCTCTACTTGCCACATCAAGATTGACACCAACAGCGACTGCTTCCGTGAGGCATCGGACGACGAAGAAGACCAGCTCGACAAGGCGCGCGACCTGGCGCTGAACTCGCGACTAGGCTGCCAGGCAATTTTGGAACGCATCCCTGCGGATGGCAAAGCAGAGATCACGATCCCCGAGTGGAACGTGAATCTGGTCCAAGAAGGCCACTAAGATTTGGCCATACAGAAAGCTGGCCTGCTTGATTCTCCGTCGCCGCCACCATAATCCGCCCATCGACCGCAAGCTGGCGCGACGCGGCTGCTGGCCGCGGCTGATTCCGCAGATAGCGAAGCGCTAGCTGATCGCGTCTGCGCAGCCACTAAGCCACGGACCATTGCCGCAGGACCATGGCGCGCTTGCAGTTGACGATTGGGAGTCTCGCAGAGCCGCGAACCGATCTGGGCGTAATGTTGACGGAATCTGCGGTGCATTCTGAACAAATCCACGCGCCTATAGGCACGGTCTAGCTGAACCTCTACACATTTCGCTAGGGCCAATTCGAGGACGAGCAACCGCCCCCTCAAAACGCCGCGCAAGCGGGAAAGCCTACGCAACAAGCGGCATTGCCGCCGATTGATGGACACAGAACTGCTAGGTCCAAGTATGCGTGTTGTGGTCGCGCAGGCTGCATTCTCCACAACTCTCCCCAACGACAAACGCAGGTTGCCTAGCAACGACGCCAAGCACAGCTTTCCCCCATTGCGCCCAACCGGCTAGCATGCAGCCTCATGACCGCGACTATGCATAGCCTCACAACCGTCGCCAATACGATCCGTGGCCTGTCCATGGACGCTGTTCAAAAAGCCAATTCTGGTCACCCCGGTATGCCTATGGGCATGGCGGAAGTGGCAGCAGTTTTGTGGACAGAGTTCCTGCGCTGGTCGCCAGAAGAACCGCTTTGGCCAGGGCGCGACCGCTTTGTGCTATCAGGTGGTCATGGCTCGATGTTGCTCTACTCGTTGCTACACCTTGCTGACTACCCAGTGTCGCTTGACGACCTGAAGAACTTCCGGCAACTGCACAGCAACACACCTGGCCATCCGGAGTACGGTGACACGGTCGGCGTCGAGACGACCACCGGCCCGCTTGGTCAAGGCTTTGCAAATGCCGTTGGCATGGCGATCGCCGCCAAGATGGCGGTAGCTCGCACTGGCACCGACTTGGTCGGTTCGCGCATCTTCGTCACCGTTGGTGATGGCGACCTGATGGAAGGCCTGAGCTACGAGGCTTCCGCTCTCGCTGGCCACCTAGCGCTTAACAACCTCGTCTGCCTTTGGGACGACAACCACATCACAATCGAAGGCCATACCGACCTCGCTTCTAGCGAGGACATGGAGATGCGGTTCAAGTCGCAAGGCTGGAACGTCCTGCATTGTGATGGACATGACACAGACAGCATCCGCACCGCGCTGCAACAGGCAACGGCTGGCAACGCTTGCCCAACGCTGGTGTGCTGCAAGACCACGATCGGCAAAGGTAGCCCGAACAAAGCTGACTCCGAAAGTGCGCACGGCGCGCCACTCGGTGCGGATGAGATCAAGCTCACCAAGCAAGCACTTGGCATGCCGGCCGCCGACTTCCACGTCGACGAGCGCGCCCGCGAGATCTTCCGCGCCGCCAAAGCAAAGAACGAAGAGATGCGTCAGCAATGGCACAAGGACATGCTGGCATGGCGCGCCGGCAACCCGGACCACGCCGAGGTTTGGGACGCGATCGAAAACCGCGAAGTGCCAAGTGATCTCCTTGAGCAACTCGCAGAGGCCGCCGGTGATAACGCAGCGGCGACCCGTGCAATCAGCGGCAACATCATCCAAAAGGCCGCCGAATTGATTCCGGCCATGGTCAGTGGCTCGGCCGACCTCGATGGTTCCTGCAAGACGCGTATCAAGGCCGATGGCTCATTCCTAGCCGACAACCCAACAGGTCGGACGCTGCACTACGGCATCCGCGAGCACGCGATGGGCGCCGTCATGAATGGCATCTCGCTGTTCGGTGGCTTCCTGCCGGCGGGCAGCACCTTCTTGGTGTTTGCGGACTACATGCGTACACCGATGCGACTTGCATCGCTGATGAAGATCTCGTGCGCGTTCGTCTTCACCCACGACAGCTTGATGGTCGGCGAAGACGGCCCAACCCACCAGCCGGTTGAACATCTCGCGACGCTGCGGGCCATTCCAAATCTGCACGTTTTCCGCCCGGCAGATGGTCCTGAGACCGCTGCCGCATGGAACCATGCATTGACCCGCACGGATGGCCCGGTCACGCTATCGCTGACCCGCCAAGGCCTGCCGGTCTTGCCACACGCAGAAGGCTTTACCGCGAAGGATGCCATGCACGGCGGCTATGTGCTGGTCGATGCAGCCGACGCCAAGGCCACCATCGTCGCTACTGGCGCAGAAGTAAGCCTAGCGGTTGCGGCAGCCAAGCAACTCGGTGACGAAGGCATTGCCACCCGCGTGGTCTCGATGCCGTGCCTCGAGCTATTCCAGACGCAGAGCAATGAGTACCGTCAATCGGTGCTCGGCGAAGCCGCCGTATTCTCGCTCGAGATGGGACGCCCAGAATGGTGGTGCCAGATCACGGGACGATTGGACCGCTGCATTGGCCAAGATGACTTTGGCCTGAGTGCTCCTGGTGCCAAAGTCGCCGCCCACTATGGCTTCACTCCCCAAGCTGTCGCGGCACGCGTTAAGAAGGCGCTCTAAAGCCCACCAGCAACGAACGCCCGATGGGGTGTTCCTAGAAGCCCGCAGTCATTACGGACTGCAGGCGCCTACAGCGGCCTTCTAGACAGGCAGCAGGCAACCCGTTGGCATCCTGCTGGCGTGTTGGCAGGCGGCAGGCGTTCTGCTGGCAGGCAGCCAGCGTCCCAGCATGCTGGCCAGTAGCGAGCGCCAGCCCCCACCTCGTCTGGGTGACTTAAAGCTGGACACTCTCGCCCATCACCGCCACCGCAAAGCCACGTGACGTGATCGAGCGGCGCACTCCTTCATCATGCAGTGCAGGGTTGGTGTGATTGAGATGCAGGAACCGGATGCGGCCGGGGTGCTTTGCGGCAACAGCCGCCAGCTTGTCCATGGTGCGCGTGATCAGTGGATGGCGAATCTCACTTAGGTTGCGCTCAGGCAATTCGCTGCCGTCAAAGAAGGTGCCATCGAGGTAGGCGACTTCAACACCTTCGAGCAAGCGCTCCAACAGGCCCGGGGCGCGATCCCAGGCATCGACGTCTGGCACAAACAACGCGGAGCGATTCGGGCCACTGATCACGTAGGCCATGGTGTCGGAGAACTCATCGCGGTGCGGCACGGCCATGGCCCGCACCTCGATCCCCGACCACGGCGAGAACGATTCGCCGACC
Organism: Planctomycetota bacterium; assembly: GCA_965662465.1. GTDB lineage: Bacteria > Planctomycetota > UBA1135 > UBA1135 > UBA2386. The sequence continues at coordinate 41,824 of CBFIIO010000035.1, forward strand.
ACAAAGCTCTTCACATCGATCTGGCCAAGCGAGACCAATTGCTGCCAGGGGCCGTGGCCGCGCAGGTAATCCCCAAAGCGTGGTGAACACCAGACTGGCAAATGCTTCGCGCCCACCACTTCACGCCCAAACAGCGCCAAACCAAGGTAGTGACCGATATGTGCATGGGTCACCATGATCGCATCAACGGGTGTGCGACCGCGACCATGAACGTTTGCGACCTCGTGCAGTAGGGCTGCCTGCTCTTCGACTCTGGGAGTAGCCTCCACCAGCAGCAGTTTGGGGGCGTCGCCGCGACGATCGACGAGACCAAGCGATGCCGGGTATTCGACACGACCGCTAGCGCGCGCTTTGGTGCAGCATTCACGCTCACAGCCGAGATGCGGCAAGCCGCCATCCTGTGCGATCCCCAAGACAAACAGCTCAACAGATGGCGGCGGCGTCTGGTCGACGTCTGGCGCCACTTGGCACGAGGCCAAGAGCAGCGCCCCCACAGCTGTGAGCGTAGCCAGCCGCATTACAGCATGCCGACGACGTCGCCGTTCTCGTCGATGTCCATTTGCATGCCGGCGGGCGCCTTGCCAAGTCCCGGCATGGTCATGATCGAACCAGCTAGTGGGTAAACAAAGCCAGCACCGACGGCGACGCGGGCGTCGCGCACCTTGAACCGGAAGCCCGTTGGGCGACCCTTGAGGGCCGGATCGTGACTCAGCGAGTATTGCGTCTTGGCCATGCAGATCGGCAGCTTGCCAAAGCCATTGGCTTCAAACTTCGCCAACTGCTTGTCTGCTTCGGCTTCGTAGTCGACCCCATCGGCACCGTAAATCTTGGTAGCGATCGCTTCGATCTTTTCCTTCAGCGTCGCGTCGTCTTCGTAGAGCAACTGGAAATCGCTCGCTTCTTCGCAAGCTGCCACTAGAGCGTGGGCGAGATCTTCGCCGCCCTTGCCGCCGTCGACAAACATGGTCGAGACGTGAGCTGCAGAAGCACCAGCGGCGAGCGCCTTCTCGCGCAAGA
>CBFIIO010000036.1:0-42262 GCA_965662465.1 Planctomycetota bacterium
AATTGGAGTGGGCTACCAGCCTAGTCTATTGCTACGAACTCCTGGGCGACGATGGCAAGGCTGCACGAGCCGTTGAAATGATGGCCTCGATGGAGACAACAGTGACCGACTCTAGGATTCACTTGGTGGATCAATTGTTGGCACTCAACAACTATCAGCTAGCGTCGCGAGTCAACGAACAGATTCTCCGTGCCTATCCCGAGCATGTCATGGGTCGTCTCATGGCTGCTCGTATTCTACTCGAGTCCTACGACGTTCGACGGGCCGAGGAAGCTCTGATGTCATTGGAGCCAGAATTAGGTGGCACACGTAGACACTCGTTTGCTATGGCACAGCTCTACCACCTAGTGGGGCAGTGGGTTGCTGCACAGAGCATTTACGAATCCATGCTCATGGATCGCGCTAACGATGATGAAGTCCGAATCAGGCTCGCATTGCTATTGCGTGAAAAGGGCGATCTTCACCGGGCCCAAGCTGAGCTCAGCAAGGTTTCGGTCAAAAGTCCCTACGGATCACTTGCTCAATTGGAGCGAGCTTCGACGCTAATATTGCAGGGCCGTCCCGGCAAGGCTGCAGGGCTGTGCTCGGAGATTGCAGACATGCGTCCGAACGATGTGGCTCCAGTCATTGGCTTGGTGCGTGCTCATCTGGCGATGGGTAACCTAGATCAGGCTCGGTCGCTCTGTCAGTATTTCGTCGATAAGCACCCATCTGACAAGATGGCGATTGCTCAGGTGCGAGTCGTCCTGGGTAAGACCCAGTTGCTTTCCGGTGATTCTGTCCAAGCGTCGCGCAGTTTCCAGATGGCGATGCGTGAGCCAAGCATGCACGAACCAGAGGCGTTCTATGGCCTAGCAAAGGCGCGTGCTAGAGGTGACTTGAAGGTCGGCAACGAGATTGCGCGACTGTCTTCAAATATCGCAACCTCCGGCGAAGGTATTCGCATGCGCATTGAGCTGGGTAAGCTTGCGCTCGGCGAGCAGGATTACAAACGAGCAGTCTACTACTTTAGCAAGGCTCTACGCTGGCAGCCAAACAACGTTGCTGCCAAGGTCCTTCTTGGAGAGGCTTACAATCTTGCCCTAAAGGCTGGAGAAAAGACTGATCCGGTCGAAGTGTTCTCATCCATTCTTTCGAGTGATCCTGGTAACACTAGGGCAAGGCTGGGCCTAGCTCGAGCTTATGCGATCAAGCGTGAGTTCCCGCTGGCCCTCTCGGCATACGATAAGGTGCTAGCGCAAGATGCCAACTATGACTACGCCGCAAGAGAGCATGCTCGAACGCTCTTCTGGGATCAGCAGTATGAAGAGTCTTTTGCAGCTTACCGCGAGCTAATCGCAAGTCTGCCAAACGACGATATGGCGATCGACTTCTTCGATGATCCTGTCGACAACTTGGCTGACCAAGCAATGTCGGACTTCGAGTCGAACAGTGAGTTTGCACAAGCTGTGAGCCTTGAGCTGATAGCCAAGGAAAATATGTCCTGGCGGCCACCGCTTGCCCAGAAAGCACTAGAAGATCTTGCGATCAGTGAGCCTTCAAACCAAGAGGTGCTCTTTGACCTTGCGCAAATCGAACACCGTCGTGGTCAGACAGACGATGCGATCCTTCATTACGAAGAGTTAATCAAAGTCGCTGGTGGGCACCAAGAAGCGGCAAAGGCATTGGCTGGCGCTCGGCGTGAACTGCAACCTAGTTTCAACATTGCATTCAACAATGAAGAGCGGAATGGTCGTGACGGTTTGTCATTCATGGATGAAAGCTCGGCTATTGCTGATACTCGGTTCTCCATGGGACGCAAAAACGACACGTTCGGCTTTGGCTTAGGGCGGCGCACCTACACACCTGGTGATGCGAATCCTGGCAGTAGCACCACTAACACAGATCCTCTTAACGCCAACGTCATAAGGTTCCTTGGCTCCAAGTCCCTTGGTGACAATACCGTCGTTGATGGTGTAGCCGAGTTTCATACATATGATACTGACGATCGTTTGAGCGAGCGTCTCTACTACGACGCAGGTGTGACCTACACCAGCGACTCGCAGACGACGGTTAAGTTCCGCCTATTCAGTGAGCCAGTTGCGCAGAATGCCGAGACCCTGATCCAAGACATTTATCGTCAAGGCGGCCGTGTCGGCGTCGAGATGGCAATGACAAGGCGACTCGACTGGGGTGTCAGTGGTTTGATTGCTGACTACTCAGACAACAACACCCGCGTTGAGGGTAACGTCTTCCTTGCATACGAGTTTACTGCAGCGCCTACGGCGTTGCGCGTCCTCGTGAAAGCAGACTTCATTGACGCAAGTAAAGAAACGGATCCGACCCTGCTGAGCACCTTGCCGAACCTGTCTGGGCTTGAGACTCCATACTTCTCACCGTCCGCTTATTCTGTCTTTGCCGTGCAGTCAAACTGGCGACATCAGCTTGGAAAAGACTGGTTCACTGGTGCGGACGACATGTTCTACAGAGTTGCGCTTGGCTTTGCAGTAGACTCCAACAACGTTGCCTACACTGAGTTCGATATGGGGGGCGGCTACGACATTACTGACTGGCTGCGGTTGGAGTTTGGACTTAGCTTGGTTCGCTCGTCAGCTATCGACGTCACTTCCGGTTATGGAATGATGACCATCCGTTGGCCGTAATCTCGACTTCGAAAGGAACCAATACACATGTCTTGTTGCTCAAGCATCCGACGATTTTTGGGTGCCGGGTTGCTGGTTGCTCTGACTGTCGGTTGTGGCGAAATGGATAGCGTGTCTCGAGGAGCTGGTTTCGGGGTCAATCTTGCTGGTGCAGAGTTTGGGGCGCTTAAGCCAGGCTTTTCGAACAGCAATTTGGGAGTGGACGGTAGGGATTACTTCTTCCCATCGCATGATGTTCTTGCCTACTACGTAGACCAAGGATTCAAGCTCGTTCGACTTCCAGTTTCCTGGGAACGATTGCAGCCGCAACTGGGTGGCACCCTTGATTCAGGCTACTTGGGGCGCATTTTAGAATGTCTAGATCGCGCCGCATTGTTGGGCTGCTCTGTAGTCCTCGATATTCACAACTATGGCCGCTATCGCTTGCAGAACGGGCCTGATGTCCGTGAGTTGGTCGTGGCAGCACGCCCAGCCAACGAGGGCGAATTTGATCATTCCTTTCTTGTGAACCTCTGGTTGCGCCTCTCGAAGAAGGTCCGTAGTCACCCGGCAATTGCTGCCTATGGGTTGATGAATGAACCCCATGACATGGCTGGTGCGGATTGGCATGCAACTTCAGATGAGGTTGTGCGTGCGTTGCGTGGTGCCGGAGATCAAAATTGGGTATGGGTTGCCGGCGATGGTTGGTCAAGCGCTGAGAAGTGGGATCGATACAACCCTGCATCACCATGGGTCAACGACAGCATCAACCGGACCGCTTACGAGGCTCATGTCTATTTCGATTCGGATGGCAGTGGGACGTATGTGCAGTCATTTGCTAAAGAAGTGCAACTTGATCGATTCACCGGTCAGCGCGGGAGAGAGAGGCTGCAACCCTTTCTTAATTGGTGCGAGCGGTATGGCGTAGTCGGTGTCATTGGTGAGTTCGGCATCCCGTGGGGTGATCCGGGCTGGCTACCTGTTCTAGATGATTTTCTTAGCGAGGTTCGTCGGCGCAACATCAAGGCCTGTGCTTGGGCAGGAGGTCAGTATTGGGGTGACTACACTTTGTCTTTAGAGCGGCGTAACGGTCGGCATGTGGCACCGCTGAAGCAGATCAGATGGCATAACTCGCAAATTGCCAACCAGGTTGGCTATCCGTTTGGCGGCGGCAAGACGTTGCCGCGTTGACGATCTCACTGCAGCTTGGTGTCTTAAGTTGCGGTTGGCAATGTGCCGATATCTCCAATTGAGATGTCGAAGAATGCCAAGACACTAGGCTTACATGCAAGCCGGACGCCGCATCAGGTTAAGCGTCTCTGCGCTGTCGAAGCAGAGGAAGCCGGGCTTCGCCTGCCGCGCTGGATTACTTTGTCTGGCCTGGAGTGTGGGGCAGAAGATCCCGATTTCTGCAACGATGCCCTTGGCAAACTAGGGGATGACTATTTCATCAATAGCCGGAGCACTTTTGAGCGACTGTCCGAGGTCGGCTTTGAGGGATTTCGAGTCCCGTTTTGCTGGGAGCGATTGCAGCCGCAATTAGGAGGCCCTCTCGATCCTGACGGTATCCAGCAGCTTCGTTATCTTATCGGTGTTGCAAGAAGTGTTGACCGCAGTGTGATTCTCTCAATGCACAATGCTGGGCGATACACCATGCGAGTTGCTGGCGTGCCGACAGCGTGTGGGCTCGAAGAGGCTGTTGATGGCAGAGTCCGTGTCACTGCCGAGCACTTTGCAGAGTTTTGGTCGCGGATGTCTCATGCGCTCTGTGGGCTACCAAACCTTCACGGTTATGGGCTGATGTCGGCTGCATCTGGTTTGCCGGATGGTGCATGGCAGATGAGTTCTCAGGCTGCGGTTGATGCCATCAGGGCAGATGGCGACATCATCCCTATCTACGTTGCCGGTATTGGATCATCCCGAACCTCTACTTGGGGAGACGACAATCCGGAAGCTCCTTGGATTGAAGACCCAGTAGACGAAATCATATACGAGGCTGGTTGTTACCTAGACTGTAATGAGTCTGGTCAATATGACCTGCCGTTTGCAGAAGAACTCGCGTCCGATCCAAAGCTGCAATCACGCGCGGAATCAAGATTGAAGCCGTTCTTGGAATGGTTGGAAACAAGTGGGGCGAAAGGGGCTGTAACACAGTTTGGGGTTCCTTGTGATGACTTTCGCTGGGCATCTCTACTGCCGGAAATGCTGCATAGGCTGGAGGAGGCAAGCGTGCTGTCCGTCTGGTGGGCTGCCGGTGATCATTTGGACGATCATCCGCTCTCATTCCAATTTACCGGTAGGAATGCAGCTCCGCGGCCTGCGCAAGTCGAACTGCTGCGTGGTGCAACCAGATCAGCGTAAGAGGCATCGTTGTGACCTACATCACCTGAGTTTGTCGCTAGTCAACTAGAGGCAGTGACGAGGGGTCATCAATCACTGATCAACTGCTAAGGCAATCGAAAGCGATAGAAGCGCATTACGTCGTCGTCCTGCATCGTTTGGCAGTGTGTCATTACCAGTTCTTTGCCGCCATTTTGGCTAGTGATTACATGACTCGTTGTTTTGCCGGCACTCACGTGAATATCTGCCCAAGCAAGAACTTCAAGGGTGCGAGACGAGATCAGGGCAACGGCGTGATCTCGTTCAGCAGTTGCGTGTGCACTTGGGATCTCTACGACGAAATCATCTAGGTTGTCACCGTCAAGGTCGGCACAGGGTTTGACGTCGTAGTACCATTTAGTGGTGACATCAGCCGCTAACTTTGGCACCTCTAGAATTGTTGATTTGCCCCACTGCAGGCCCTGGTCATCCGGCGTCAGGCGCTGAAGTTTGACGGACCGATCATCCAATGTTGTGACCAGCACGATGGCGACGTCACTTGACTCTGAACTTGCGCAGACAGTGGCTTTTAGTGGCTTCTCCGATGGCATCATGAAATAGCTCGGATTGTCTGCCCCAATTCGGTGTGCATAGAATCGATTGGACTTCATTTCCGAAGTGGAAAGTGTCCAGATGAAGCTTTTGACAAGGAGCCATTCGCTGCCTTTGAAAGACCAGGCACCCTCGACATGCAGAGCGGGCCAATTGGAGGTGCCCATAGTTTGCCATTCTTGCTTGCCTGTCTTGGCGTTGTGGATGCTGATGCGTCCAGTCTGCATGCCGCTCTTGTTTCTATAGGCAGGCGAACAGACGGCCAAGCGTGTGCAATCCCTGCGCTTTGTATTTTGGAGTGGGGCAATGCTGGCCCCGAATTGGACGTCTCCGTAGAGGCTGTTCGGGGTGTTTTCGGGTGCTCGCCACACAAGGCCCAGATCGGAACCGTTGACTACTCCGATCTTGCCTGCGAAAAGGTAGCCTCCGCGGGAATATGCAGGATTACAAATAGCAATGTCGGAAACTCCATCGCCATTTACGTCACCGATAGGCTCGGAATGAATGGCCGAGTTCAGCCTCAATTGTCCCAGGTCGTTCATTTTGCCCAGGGCATCTTTGAGTAGGAGGGTTTGTTCCGTGTTCAGGTCTGGCCAGCCAAGTCTAATAACCTGCTCCGTTCCGTTGATTGCTTTGCCTGTTATGAGTAGCTCTGGATCATGTTGAGGAATGTGGAGGCAGGCGATGTCTATCGAGTTTTTGGTGAGATTTAGATCGGACACACTCACGGTGTCCGTGAGTGATAGTCGTAGATCCTCTTCTAGAAGGTTGGGCTCTAGTGTGTTGTCTAGCGAAGCCTCGGATCCACGGTCGGCTACAATGGCGAGGCAAGGTGGTTCGTCGTTCCAGTGCCCGCCGAACAGCATACCGTTCAAAATATTGACATTTGCTCGACCACTCAGTGGGTCAGGCGTCTTCATTTGTGCACGGATTACTAGGCTTGTTGCGCCGGTTTCGGCGCGTAACGCAACCATCTTTGTAATGCTGCCATTGTCTGTTTGCGGCCACGCAGTAAATGCATCGTCGCCGAACGAAGTTGACAAATTGAGCTCTGCATTTGGCCCGCACTCAGTCTGCAGGTAGACGACCGCGCTTCGCATCGGTTCCGGAAAGTGGCAAGTAATCAAGGCCTCTGATGGAACGTTTGCCAGCCGTGGCGCTAGGGCGCAAGGCATTGCCATTAGGCCACCGCCGCCGACCGTCGACTCCTGTGCAGAGCCATACCAATGATTCACATTTCCTTGGATCTCTAAGTCGCGAGGCAACGGAGAAAGAATGGTGCTCCAGGTTGTTCGATAGTGACCATCAACATGCGCAATGACTTTTGGCAGTAGTTGCACATCCAACGGAAAGGGGCCGACCGTTATGCGCTGAGATTCTGTGCGACCTTTGGCATCCTCCGCAGTCAGGAGGTGTTCTCCGTGAGTAAGTAATCCTTGGTCGTAGGGGCTGACGTCTGTCAGTAGCGAGCCATCGATCCAGCGTTTATCTTGTCCTAGATCACTGGAGAACGGCTCGAAGGTGTAGCCGGTCATAAAATGCAACAGAGAGTGCCCTGGGGGGCTGCGTTGCGCTTTGCTGAAGTCGTCCCCGTGCAGTACTAGCAGCGGTACCGTCTGTGTTTGGTTGCTGCCTTGATCTTCGATATGTACGGTATATTCATTGGAGACGAGGCCCGGTGCGACCACGGAAACCTCGTAAACGCCAGGGTAAAGATCGATCGGGGTGTTTAGCGGAATGCTGCTTTCGCCATCGATCTCGACGAACGTGTTCTCGGGATGGCAGTTTGCGACAAACTCAACGCGCTGCGATTGCGGCCAATAGCTAATAAGCGTCAGAAGTATCGTTGCAGCGAGCAGTGCGATGCCTGTGCGTGTCAAGTTGACTCGCACCGAGTAGGCGTCGAACCGCGGCACCTTTTCGCCACGTGATGCTGCATCCAGATGACTGGCCATCTCCTCAGCTGTTCGGTAGCGGCGTCGCGGATCGTGCTGCAGGGCTCTTCGCAGGATGATCTGCGCTGACTGAGGTAGTCGTGATCGGTCATCACTACTCAGGCGTATAGAAGTCTGTCGTTCGCTCGCCAGCTCTTGGACGTCGTTTTGTGGCAGGTGGCCAAGTAGCGCGCGGTATAGGACGAGTCCGAGCGCGTAGGTGTCCGTGTGATTGCCGACCGCCATTTTCCCCGTTCGCAGTTGCTCTGGTGCCATGTAGAACAAGGTCCCTATCGCTACGCCTGACATGGTCAAGGCATTGTGTGGCGATGCATCCTGAGCAAGTCCAAAGTCGATTAGGGTGGGGCTAAGTTCCTGGTTGACTAAGATGTTCGCAGGCTTGATGTCGCGGTGGACGGCGCCTGCTGAGTGGACGGCAGATAGCCCCTCGGCAACGTTGGCTAGCATCGATAGGATGCGTCGTTCGAATGTTGGGCCGGGCCTACTGTTTTTGGTCTGCGGATTGGAGTCGCCGATCATTGCGCTGGCTATGTCCAAGCGCAGTTTATTGGATTCGATATCTCGCAAGATCTGCTCGAGGTCGGCGCCCTCTACAAGATCCATTGCCAAAGCACCCACACCAGGCTCAATGATTGCACTCGCCTTATAACCAACGATGGCAGAGTGTGAGAAGCCTTGTAGCAATTGGCACTCGCGCTCGAAGCGGGCTTCGCTTGAGCCGCCTGCTAAGACAACTAGTTTGACTGCGGCTTGCTCGTTGTTTTCAGTTCTTGCCGAGTAGGTGACGCCTGAGCCTCCGGCCCCGAGAATGCGCACTAGCTTATAGCCTAGAACGGTTTGTCCAATGCGTGAGAACAGCTCTTCACGCCGACGCGTGCGGTTGGATAGCACCGAGGCAAGGGCCGCCATTGGGGCCTCGCCCTCGCTGAAGCGTTCTTGCCAACGTGCGAGTAGTTCTTCGCCTTGGCTCGTTAGTTCTTGGTCGTCTTCAGACGCGTCTTCGTCGACTGTCACCATTGACTCTGGATGATCTTGAGAGCCCGCGAGAAACGCTTGCGGACGACTTCCTCACTGACACTAAGTAGATCTGCTATCTCTGTGTAGGACTTTCCTTCGAAGCGCAGCAGGACAGTTTCTCGGTATGGTTCGGCCAGTTCGTGAACAAGCATTTTGGCCCGTTTCGTCTCTTCCTCCTTGATTGCGTCTGTGCTTGGAGTGCTAAGGTCCGATACCTGCTCGGCCACATTTTCGAAGCTACGCAATTCTGACCTGCGAACTTTTTGCCATCGTGCTTGTTTCGCCGCTTGTTGGTTGATGATGGCGTTGGCGAACGAGAGAAACTCGCCGATCGTTTTGCCCCGAAACCGGTCAAGGTTTGCGATCAACTGGATGACTCCTTCTTGGGCTAGATCTTCGGAGTCAAAGCCGTTGCGGAGTGGGCTGGTGGCAGGCAAATGGCGACGAGCAATGGACCGTAAGTTGATCATCAGATCTTCAACTTCCTTGCCCGATGGATCGGACTTGCATGCTCCTAGCAATCTCAGGATGGCTTCAAGCCCGTCGTCACCGTCTGAAATGTTCATCCCCTCTTTCCCGAAGCTGCCTGTTAAGGAAAGGAGTGTCTGAGAAGTTCAGGTGTGACCAGGAAATCTCGCAGAGTTGAATTTTTTAGTCCGGCTCACCTGGTTCTGTCCGGTGAAAATCCTGATAGTGCCATTTTATCTGATGCAGCCGTATTCTGCTGGTTGGTCCGCAGCTACTTGCCTTTGTGGCGTCGTGCGACATTGTTCCTGCCAATCAAAGTCAATTGTTCGGAACTCTTGGTTAATCCCAGTTGCCACGCCTTGTTAGCGATGCTTGTGATAGAGCGACCGAGTATAATGGCAATTTGTTGGTTTCCATGGTCGCTGTAGAGAGTTTGAAGCTTGTCGATTTCGGCTTGTGACCAGCGGGGCATGGATCCCCTCTGGGGTCTTGTTCTCGAGTTCGTGCTCTTTCTGCGAGTGCCCGGATTGTCCTTGCCTAGATCTGCGGCAATCTTGCGCATCTCGACAGGGGAGCGGTTCCCGATCAGGTTCAGCTGCTTTGCCGCGGCTTCAATCTGTGCACCGCTTCTCATCAGCGTCACTTCAAGGTCTTCGTTTTTTCGGGAGCCGTAGAGTTTTTTCAGCAGTTGCGATTCGATCTGCGTCCATCGTCCGCTTCGCTGTGCCCGCAGTTGGATTGCACGTTGGCGGATGTCTTCGGCGCTGCGTTTCAAGATTGTCGCAATGAAACTGATTTGGACCGTGCCCCATGCCAGCCTCAAGATCCAGTCATCATGACGCGACCATATGCGGTCGTCTTCGGCGTAGCTGTTCGTGTCTTCCGCGAGGGTTGTAAATGTATCGAGCGTGGAGATCTGTAGGTCGGTGGGGATTGCTTGGCCCGTTCTATATGTTTTGTCTCTAGGGTCGCCAGCTTCGCTCTCTGCGTTGTCACGTGAGGTTGCTTCTGGATTTGTAGCAGCCGAATCTTTGGTTGAGAGTTCGGTCTCGACAGGATCGCTTTCTGTGGGATCATTTTCGGGCACAAGGTCACCGAGGCTCTTTCCTTCGTCGCTGGCCTTTGAGTCGATAAGTTGCTGCAACTTCTCGACGAGTTCATCAAAATCTTTGTTCATTATCTTAAAAAATCACATTTGCGATTCTGTAAATCCACATTTGCGATTCTGTAAATCCACATTTGGGATCTACTTGCGACGCTTGTTCCAGCAACCCGATGGATTGGGGACATTTGTACGACTATTTGTTTACCGTTATTCCAATTGCTTTGCGATATCGGACCACTTTGGAAGCACTTGGTGGAGTCAGCACATCGCTTGATTCAAGCTTGTCGGGGGCGACGTGGCTTCAGCGAGTTTTTAGGATGACCTCGCCCAGAAGGTCATGCAAAAGCGTGTCGTCATGTGCCAGGGGCAGGGCACGTTTTCAGCGATCTGTAGACGAGCTTTGATGCGTTTGGTGCTTGGTCTCGATGCCTTCGGCTGTGCCAACGAGCAAGTGCCATTTTGGCTGGAGCTATCGCAAGTGCAGGCTATTTTAGCTCTCTTGGGATGGCTTTGTTTCTTTTTCGGACGTCTTACTAGCGAGGGTCGTGTCGTTAGTTTTGGAGTGGCGCCTGTTGACGTTGGAGCGACCGACCTTTGCCAGTTGCTCGATGCTCTTACTGATTCCAAGCTGCCATGCTTTGTTCGCAATGCTTGTTATGGAGCGCCCCAGCTCGCGTGAAATCGCCTGATTGTCAATGTTCCCATAGACCTCTATCAATCTTTGGACTTCATCCTCGGTCCACCGTGGCATCTTAGCGTCCCTGGTAGATCGTTTGCGTCGAGTTGATTTGCCTTGTTGGCTGCGGTTGTTTTGATTGATGTCGCGCAGATTAAGCGAAGCGTTGCGATCTGCAGCAGGGCTCCTTTGCTTCTTAAGGCCCATGCATTTCGCAGTTGTAGCGATTTGGGTTTGGGGGCGCAGGAGAGTTATCTCTAGGTCGACGTTTGCGCGGCTGGCGTAAAATTTCGCCAGTAGTCGGAGTTCTTCCGGTTGCCATGATCCGGTGAGAAGGCGCGATCTGTAGTCCTCGATGCGTGCCTGTATTTGGCTGATTTGCCGGCCGAGCATGGACGCTATCGAGTCAATGCTGACGGTTCCCCAGGCCAGCCTCAATAGCCAGTCATCACTGGTTGTCCATTCGCAAGAATCGTCATTGTGAAGTTGTGAGTCGGAGGAATCCCCGGCAGTCTTCTCACTAGCCGCTTCGCTTGTAGGCGCGATGTCGACGTTCAGTTTTTGCGCGGTCGAACTCTTGATACACGCTTTGCTGCCTTCTGGGAGCAGGCTTTGCAGTCTCTCTAGCAGGTGTTCTATTTGGGAGTTCAATGCGGTTAATCTGGGTGGCCTTGTCCGCGTAATGCTGCAGAGCGTCTCAATTGTGTGTAGGGGGCTTAGTTGATACTGCTGTTCGTCTGTCGTTTGGCGTCCCTAGCAACGCTTTAGTTGCATAATCAGCGCTACAACATACCTATATGCACCGATGAATAAAGATTTATTACAGGGCCTCTGTTTTTCTTGTGATTTTGCTCGATTCTTGCCCGTTGATTTGAAGGTTCGTAAACGTATTGAGATTTAGTTGGCCGTTCAGCGTCAGTCAATACGTAGATGCGAGCCTAGCAAGTGCTCTTTTTTGTCGGCATACATCCACACGGAGTTGCCAAACCGAAGTCTGTTAGCTGCCCGGCTTACTGTCGCTTTTCGGCTGTTCCAATGCCGCCCCGGTCACGGCCGTTATTAGTGCAGCGACAATGATTGCAACTAGGCTCGGCAGATTGGGAGCTAGAGTGTTCGACTGATTATCGGATCTGATTTAGTGATACAGATCGGAGTCTTGCCTCACGATCGCTTGCCGCTGAAATCAGTATCTTGACAATACCTGCGTTTGTTACGGTCAACTCTGCGTCGTTGAGATCTCCGCCCTGGGTAATGTCGAGGGTCGTCCCGTGGAGATGGGGATCGATATTAATCCGATAAGTGCCCGGATCTAGGGGTAGATGTAGGCTGGCATGAGCGCTTTTTCGCAGCCTAAGAGAAATGCCGCGTTGGGCGTTGGCTTCTGCAGTTACCGAGTCGTCATTCCAGAATTGTGCAGCTAAGGCTCCATTGCGAGCTAACAACTGATTGAATTCCTGATCCTCACTTGGGGGTTGCCAGCGATTGATTACCGGGCCTGGTAGTCGGAAGGCGCCAAACAGATACGCGGGAATGGTGATCTTGCGCTCGTTTCTTTGGATGCCAGCAACGCCGTCTATGCGTATCCAGAGTGGTTCGATGTGAGCCTTTGGTAGCAACTCGGGTTGATTTAGATCTAGTCGTATGAGGCGGTAGTTTGCTAGAAAGCGCTCGTCATCTTCGAATTCGCAACCGCTTACGAACACAGGTAGCGGTTGCTTAAAGCGAATTAAGTCTGGTTGTTTTTGGATAACATAGTCACCGTTGCCGCGCAGGTGGCCAGGTGGCTTTGGCGTTCCCGGTCTAACGGTTTCAAGCCAGTCGCGAAATGGTGTGGTCGCGATTGTGCGGTCACACAGGCCGAGCATGTCGATTGCAGGTAGCTTGCTGTAGTAAGGCAAGGCGCCAGCAGCGTCGACGGCAATGCGGGCTTGTTGTTTCCCAAATGCTGTTCGTAGCGTCTCGCCAAGAACCTTGTCATGCCATTCCCATGCCTCAGCCCGTGCTTCTTTGCTGCCTGGGTGATGGCGTGCTACATCAAAATTCCACCAGCTTGCGGTGATCCCTATGAGGATTGCAGCAGCGAGTTGTTGTTGGTTGTTGCGCAGCCTACTTAGCGCAACTGCAATGAGTAGTGCAAGCGGGGCAAGCAAGCCGTGTAGCAGTCGCTGCCCAGGGAAATGGTCTCCACCGATGAGGATGAGGTAGGCCAACCAAGCGGCGATTGGCAGCAGCAATACAAGCGAGAATGGGCGTGACTGCTTAGGAAGCAGCAGCAATATGGCGCCGATGATTGCTGCTAGTGATAGCCCTGGTATGGCGAGCATCGCATCGAGCGCATAGATAAGTCCTGGCCAGATGGATGAGGCGCTTAGTTCTGCTTTGACGTGTGCTGTGTTGGGGACGAGATCGCCGTAGTAGCTAATTCGAAACGCTAGTTGGCAGGACACAGCTAGAAGCGCTGGTAGGCCAAATAAGAATGCGCTGCGCACAGCTCGGGCTATGCCTTGCGGCATTACCACTAGTGCAATTCCAGTGCCAGCCATCAGTGCCCAGATGGGACCATCGGGGCGTGTAAGGCATACTGCCGCAAAGGGTAGGCCGGCTCGAAGGGTGTTCGCTGCAGGTAGTGGATTCGGTTGCTCTACGTAGCCATAGCGACGCACTAGACCAGAGAAGCCCGCAGCCAGTAAAGCTAGGACCAAGGGGCCTTCTAGGCCAGCGAGGGTCCAGATCATGACTGGTTGCGTCGACGCGACGAGTAGCGGAGCCACGGATGCTGTGATGGCTCTTTTTGCGCCGTCGGGTCGCAGTGCACTTGTCAGCCACCAAAGAGCAAGCAGCGTGCAGAATAAGCCGAGCAGGCGAGCTGCAAGCACGAGTTCGATGCCAATCGCGCCGAGGCATGAGGTAAGCGCAACCCAGAGTAGATTGCTATATCCCTCAACGTATTCGGGAAGGCCAGCGCCATCGTCTGTCCAGGTAAGCCCATGACCATTCAGTAAACGATCGGTGTAGCGAAGCGAAATGAATGAGTCGTCAGAAAAGAACGGTAGCGGCCACGTTGCCTGCAGCCAAAGCACAGCTAGCGCCGGCAGTAGGGCGATGGCAGTCCATAGTTGAGTTGTTCTGCAGTTCGAGCCGAGCATCATTGGTAGTGCAGGCACGCTAGGACCTGTTGAGCATAGTCTACAGCTCTACGGAGAGATTGGTCAGTGAGGACTTTCAGAGATTCCAATCGGTGAACAAGCTTGCATCGCCGATGTTGTCGGCGACTTGCTTTCGCGTCTAGGTCGACTCCGATATTTATCGGAGCCATGGCAGGAACGTTGTTTTCGAAGTAAGTGGTTCACACATGTCCCTGTGCGTTTTGCATAGCATAAGGATCGCACTGATTGCTTGGTCGGTGTCTGGGGTTGATCCTGTGGGGTCGTAGTTTTTCCAGCTGGTTTGCCCAGTTGGCTTTTGGCTAGCGTCCTCTACCAGGTCCAAGTTGCCTTGAGAAACGTTCGATCTCGGCTTGGTCTAGCGTGCCGTTTTTGTCTGAGTCAGCTCGATCAAAGATGCGTTGCATCCTGGCAGGAACTTCGGCTTGCGTTAGTTTCCCGTCACCGTTGGCATCGAGTTTCATTAGATTCGCGAGCGCGCCTGAGCCGTTGTTCGGTCGTCTGCCGGTTGGTGGTGAGGCTTTACCTGTGGCGCTACGCGTAAACTGCGGCTGCTTCGAATCTGTTTGGCTTAGTTCTGCCGCCGATAGTTTTCCATCACCGTTTGTATCTAGCGTCAGGAGTGCTGTCGTAGATCGTTCAATTTCTGCGCCCGAAAGTTCACCGTTGCGGTCTCTGTCGAGTGCAGCTAGCAGGTTGCTGGTGGGGGCTGCCTTGATGTTCATGCCGGTATTGCTAGCGGTTCCATTTACGGATTTGTCAACTTTCATCATGCTGTCGAGTTCGGAGCGTGGAACGCGCCATAGTCCGTGGCGGTTTACGGCTGCGTAGAGATACCGGTCGTCAAATGTTATTGCCCAGACGCCAATACCTCCCCTCGGCAGGTTGGCGCTGACGTCGAACCAATGCTGGCCTTGGTTGCGGCTGATGTAGATGGATCCGGCACCGCGGAATGCACCAATTGCTATCAGGCCATTGGTCGCGGCGAATGACCTAGCGTTTGCGTTTGGTAGTGTTGGTGTCCAGCTTGTCCCCATGTCTAGGCTGCGGAACGTGCCCTGCTGCGTGCCTGCGATAACCACGCCATCAGCAGCAAGGATCGCCCTTGAGCGGACCCCTGAGGGGATGCCTTTACTGGCGTGCTGCCAGCTTTTCCCGCTATCTTTCGACCGGTAGACACCATCACCATCCGTCGAGGCAAACAGGGTTGTGTTAAGCCTTGTAAGAGCTCTGACGTCGAGAGTTGCAAGACCTTCGCTTGATGGGGTCCAGTGTCGACCTGCATCGGACGTGCGGTAGATTCCTTGAGGTGTGCCGCAGAAGATGACGTCACCGAGTGAAGTCAGCGCATTCGCGCTGCGCATCGATGTCTGGCGGACTACGGGTAAGCCGTCCGCTCGCTTTTGCCAAGTTTCGCCAACGTCTGAGGAGAAATAGGGCCCGTCTGCGCTTGCTGCAATGAGTAAGTCTTTCGAGCTGTGCAGTGAGCGAATCAGCAGATCAAAACGTGTGTCTAGGATTCCGTTAGCCCGCGGCTTGACGTGCATACCGTGATCATTTGACCACAAGATGCCGGTCGCGTTCGTTTGTCCGCCGGGCAGGCCACCAGTACCGATGAACAGTTGCTGTTGGGCACCATGAGTCGTCAGGGCAAAGACCTCTGGGTGATTGCCTGGCAACTCTACAGCTGTCCAGTTTGCCTGCGCGTTCGTAAACTGAGTCAGTGTGATGCTGCAGAGCAAGAGGGCTGCGTGAAAAGATGTTGTTGCCATAGCTGGACCCGTTATAGAAAGCCCAAGCATGGCCGCATATCTAGTAGCCGTGCATTCTAAATCCCAAATCGAATTTCCCGAGCAAGGATTCGCTTGCGCCGATGTTTGGCTGCCAGGGTGTCTAGGATTTTTTTAGCGCCCTCGCAGTGCCTGGGATGGTCTAGTTGCCCTTGGTTCGATGATGCAGGTCCGCGCCTATTACTTAGCGAACTTGCGATGCCTTACCGTGTGAACTACAAGCCGATCGTGGCCATGCCAGCGTTCGAAGTGACGATGCCAAGTTGGTTGGCTGCGATATCGAGTATCGCCCATTGGTGGTAGGCAACGAGGCCATCGAGTGTCGGAAGATTTGGGATAGTGATAGGGGAGCTTGCTGTTCCCGATGCGCTAATAGCTACGAGGTTAAGAGCCGTGGGCGTGGCGTAGAGATCGCAGCCGGGGGCTCCCGGTAGGGGGACTCCGTTGGCCCCAGTAGTGGATAGACCCGAAACCAGAATTCCAAAAGATGATGGCACGCCATCATCTAGCGTCAGGTTGTAGGTTGATCCGAGTTGCGGTAGCGCATCCGTATCCAATACTGGAGTAGGGTAGAGTGGCTGGCTGGTGCAGCGAACATTCCAGGATGGTCGCATCAACTGGAATGACCAGCTGCCGCCATTTGCAGGTCGTGTATAGGACAGGTTGAATGTGCCCGACAGCATATCGCTCAAAACGATGTTTTGGTTCGTCGAATCAATCGCAACAAAGTAGGTGCCGTTCACTGCGACAGGCGTCGCGAACGTTGCTGTATAGAAGCCTGCTGTCGGACCGATCGTGATCGAGGTTGTTGCGATTGGATTGATAGATGGCACGGCGCCGGCGCTGGCGTAGATGTAGGCAGGAACCGTGATTTGGCCGCTAGTTGATTGCGTATAGATGTCAAAGCTGAGCACCGATGTTGGGCCATTGTTTCCGACGCGGTAAGCGTAGTCATCTGGTGAAACAGAATTGAGCAACGTTCCGCCTAGAGGGTTTACGGATTGGCAGCTGCCAACCGGAATCATCGCGGATGTGGGGCAACCGGTGCCAACGGAAGCAAAGCTTGCGTTGCTGCAGCCGATTTCGCCGTTCAAATCAAACCTGCGGCAGAACTCCCAGATCACCTCGGTGGAATCGATATCCATGTTGCCGAATGAGCCAGGCCAGTCATGGCCGCCATTGTTAACGCGGTAGTGATCGATGCTGACGCAGTTGTCACCGTCACTCCATGTGAGCAAGTCGACTGTGCTGCCGTCACCTGTAGCTGTATTCGGCAGCGCAACCGTTGTCGGGTTCGTGTTGGCGTTTGCGTTTTGTGCCCAATACTGGCTCGCTGCGATCAAGCCTAGGCTGTAGGGAGGGCCGCCGTTGTAGGCATTGTAGGAGTCTTGTGTACCGTGGATGCTTACCACCGGCACTGCACGGGTTGGTGTGCACGAGGTTTGTGTCCACTCCCACATGCTGCCAGCAACTGGTCCAATCGCTGCAATCCTGTCGCTTAAATAACAGGCTAGCTCCCAGCAAATGTTGGCCCCGTTAGAGTAGCCGCATGCGTAGACGCGCGACTGATCAACGTTGTAGGTTGCGATCAGGTCATCGATGACTGCTTCGGTGTAGGAAATGTCATCGACACCACTCGAATATGGCCCGACGCTGTTCCAAACCGGGCATCCTGGGTCGCTAGGTAGAGCGAGGCCCTGTGGATATACGGCGATGAAGCCATCCGCATCTGCCATTGGACGAAAGTTGGCCACGAAAGAGAAGCCCTGCGAGTTGTCGCAGCCGCCGTGGAATGCGAGCATCAATGGTTGCGGCGTAGCGCCGTTGTATCCCGCTGGCAGGTAGTAGGAATATTGGCGCGCAACGCCACCAACAACAATGTTGCGTGATAGGAATTGCGCCTCGGCTGGCATGGCGAGCAAGAGTGCGGTTAGGGCGCAGAGCGAGTTTAGCGGGTTGATCATTGACTCTACTTTTGGGCGTAGGCTTGACGCCGCATATGTCTACGATGATGTGTCGTAGCCGTCAATGTGGGGGATTTGGCTGTCGGGCAATATGCCTGTCTGGTTGTTGAGATTCTTGCTGCTCGGGAAGTCTTGTTGGCGCGTTGTTGCGGTATGGCTGGGCTTAGCTGGCGACTTTTCGTATCACGAACTCGAGTGGCCCTCGCTTGCAGAATCGCAGCCATATGCTCGCGAATAAAAGCGCAATGACGACCGTCGAGATCCACCAACGAAAAACTTCATGCAGGTCAGCGCGCTCTTCTTTGCCGTCCATGGCTTCCCAGGCTGTGAGGCCTATCAACACATGACCGACGTAGAGCGTTAGAGCAAGTCTGCCTACCTGAGCTACCGGCAGCCACAGAAAGCGTGGTGCGCTGGTGATCAACATGGCGATGCCAATAATCGACAATGCTGTTCCCGTAGCTTCCGCAACATACATCGGGCCTGGCGGTACACAGCTTGTGCCGAGCATTTCTATGAATCGCGCAGATTCAAACCTTGGCATGTCACTATCGCTTAGGGCTTCGATCGCGAGTCCTGATCCAGCATTCGCCGCGACAGCGAGTGCCGCTCCAGAGCAGGCCAACAATAGTTGCACACTTCGAAGATGTAGAGGCAATCGGCCGATCGTCATGCCGATCGCGAGGAATGCAAACCAAGGAAGTAGGGGGTGCCAGCCGTTAAAGAAGAGATTCTTTGCTTGGCCTGACCAACTCCAAAATTCTGGCCTAAAGAGGTCTGCTAGGCGCCATGGAATCCACCAAAGGTTGATTGCAATGAAGCCAGCGACGGCAGCGGCTGCAATGAGGAGCAACCAGCGCGATCGCAGCGGCGCAATTAGAGCGCCAAACGCTAAGTAAAAACCATAGTAGTGCAGGATGCCGCCTTCCCAGAATGGGTAAAAAGCATAGCCGCCTACTAGTAACGCAATAGCTCGTCAGAAGTAGACAATGCGTGCTCGTCGTTGGCCATGTTCTGGATTGCGCTGTTCTGCTTGCAGCACCATCAGCGAGAGTCCTGCGCCTGCTAACAGGACGAACAGGGCTGCTGCGCGACCTGTGCAGCAATCGAGCATATACCGAACCCATGTTGGGTTGCGGTTGCCGAAGGCCATGACTACGCCAAAGTTGACGAGCACCATGCCAATGAATGCGATGCCTCGCGCTACATCTAGCCCATCCAGACGAGGAGGTCTATTTGCAGGCTCCAAATGCGGCTCAGGCAGTGAGTTCATGATTTGCATTTTAAGCATCGACCCAGCTAATCCAACAGAGAAGCCTATCTGGCGAATAGGATGCGCAATCTCAGCATTGTTGTTCCTATTGCTGTTTGTTTTATTGGTCCCAACTCATTACGGCTAAGGCTGTAGGCATGATCTGTATGCAGCGAATCATTTTGTTCAGCGCACTGCTTGGGTTTGCTTCCTGCGAGGCATTGGTTAGCGATCCGCCCCATAGCGTGCCCAACATTGTAATCTTGTATGCAGATGATCTTGGGTGGAACGACCTTGGTTGTTATGGCAATCGCTATCACCAAACCCCGGCACTCGATCAGCTTTGCGAGCAAGGCACGCGCTTTACCGCTGCATATGCAGCAGCGCCGGTCTGTGCGCCCGCAAGAGCAAGCTTGCTGTCTGGGCGGGGGGTTTTAGATCACGGGATCTATTGCGTTAACGACCCTGAGAATCGCTATCCAGAGGCTCGCAAATTTGACTCGCCGCCAAATCAAAGACGCTTGCCGACTGCAATGCCAACCCTTGCCGACGTGCTTAAAAACGCTGGCTATAGAACTGGCTGCTATGGCAAGTGGCATCTTGGCTATGACGGGGCAAGTGTCTCACCCTGGCATCCCCTGCATCGTGGCTTCGAAGAAGCTGTCCAGACCCGTAGTCCTAGCGGCAAGCATCGATACTTCTATCCAAACTTTTCGACGATTCCGACGGTGCCCGTCGTTGATGGTCAGCATCTAGCTGATTTTGTAAGTGAGGAAGCAATCAAGTTCTTGTCTCGTGATGATGGCCGGCCCTTCTTCCTATATCTGCCTTATTTCAGTGTGCATGGTCCACGCGAAGCGAAGCCGGAATCACTTGCTGTTATGACCGGCATCGAACAGCAAATCAAAACGGATGATCTTGTGTATGCATCGATGTGCATGGATCTTGATCGAGCGATTGGCAGAGTGTTGGCTGCTCTTGATCAGCAAGGCTTTGCAGACAATACCGTGGTTGTCTTTGCGTCCGACAACGGTGCGATTGCTCGATACGACAATGCACCGTTCCGCCGAGGGAAAGGCTGGCTCCAAGAGGGGGGCATTCGTGTTCCCATGTTTGTCCGATGGCCTGGGGTCGTGCCGGTGGCATCGACAACTGGAGTTCCGGCGTCTGCTCTTGATCTGTTCCCAACGCTATGCAGTGCCGCCAATGTGGCTGTACCAGCGGCATGTGATGGCGTAAATTTATTGCCGGCTATCTGCTCTGGCGACGAATCTAGTCATCGCGAAAGAGATCTGTTTTGGCATTACCCGACCTACGGCACTTATCGCAAAGGGCAATTTCAGATGCGTCCTGTCAGTGCCATTCGCTGTGCGCGGCACAAGTTGTTGTTCGATTATGAAAGCGGCACGGTCGCCTTATATGACCTGATAGAAGACCCAAAAGAAAAGCATGACTTGAGCGGTGTCCAGCCAGTTCTTGCAGAGCAAATGCGGGTGCGTTTGTTCGCGTGGCTAGACCAGAATCAGAGCTTGAAGCCGACTTTGCGAGAGCAGATAGAGCGGCAATAAAGGCTGTTGGTTTATTGGCGTCGGCCGTTGTGCGACCAAGAACGTGTCGTCGCCTTTCGATAGCTAAACTCGCAACAATAACGAGGCGCAACTGTTTGCTGGTGCTACTTGCCGCTCGATTGTGGCTGCTGTTGTTGTGATGCCCGCGCGGCAGCCAATGCTTGTTCGACTACTTGTGGATCGAATGCTGCAACTACGCGAATAGGATCACTGCCGGGCACGATCTTGAAATCAATGGCGTCTAGTTCGACCGTTTCCAGATTTCTTTTATTGCCGAATCGTAAGATCACTTTGTGCGGGCCGTCGCCGCTAACGTTGAACTGCGCAGTGTCACGTTCATCGAGAATGGCACTGGAATACTTTGCTCGGGCATACCATCCAGCAATGCGTTTGCTCATACCGTCGAAGGCCTCTAATTCTGAGGGACGCCCATCCATGTTCAGTCGCTCAAGTAGTACTTGTGTCCGGACTCCTTGTGCCATTGCGCTCAATCCGCCGAGGATCACGTCGACTGGCGGAATGCGTTTGAACACTAGTTCGCTGCGACCCGGCGCAAGTATCTGATTAGCGGCTATGTAGCCTTGCATCATTGGTAGGACTTCCAGTTGCGGAGACGTGTTGAAGACTTCGCCAAAGTCACCTTTCATCACGAGGCCGATGAACTGCTCTGTTCCATCTTTGCGGGTGATTTTGGTTAGCTGTGGGCGGTCAACTGCAACGGATTGTCCATTTTCGTCAACTGGGTGGATCTCGAATCGGAAGATGTAGGCACCCAAGTCCAAGTCGCGTAAGCGGGGATGCAGGTCATTCAAGCCAGGTGTGACGACGAGGCGGTCAACTGCCAAGAAGGGGTCGGGGTATCCCTGAAGTCGAAATGAAAGGTTGTAGGTGCCAGGTCTCACCTCATCGAAGTAGGCGTAGGTGTTACCTTCGTGATCGCGGATCCGTTCGCTGCGCGTCATCATTTCTTGCGATGCCGCATCGAAAGGCTGAGGAGCGGCTACGGAGATTGGTTGTAGGTCGACGAGCACTCGCTCTCTTGCCATCCATTCTGGTGCGATGACGGTGCCTATGACGCGGCATTTACGAGTCAATTCGATGCGGCATTGGTCGCCTGCACCGCGCAGGTCGTAGTTCATGCGGAAGTGGTCACGCTTCCTGACGCTTAACCGATAGGTGCCAGGTTCGAACGACCCGAATATTTGGAACTGACCTTGTTCATCCGTGCTGGTCTTGACGAACGCTTGGTCGGAATATCGGAGCTCGTTGTTGTTGCCAGAAGATCGTCCTCTTTGAAGTTGGATGTCAGCACCGGCGACAGGGTTGCCGCCATCGTCGACGACAATGCCACGAGCATATTCGCCGAGATCACTGAGAGCGATCTCGCCAAGGTCTGTGACCATTGCCTGAGGTAGTTGTGCTAGCGGTGCGGCGAAGCCGACAGTCGGCACGTTTTGGTTGAGTCTGATCTCAAGGCGATACGGCGGCAATTGGTTTGCGCGGGCAAAATAAGGCAGATGAAAACGCCCGTCTTTGTCGGTGATGATTTCTTCCCCTTCTAATCGACCAGAGCGAGATGACAGCAGGAGGGAAGGCTTCTGGTCGGCAATTGGTGCGCCGTTGTCGTCAACTAGCTTGGCGAACAGCATGCCCGCATCCGGTGCTACGACAAGATCCACCTCGACGCGCTCGTTGGCGACAGATGGACCTTGTAACTGCTCAGATTTCCATCGGAAATCGTTGTCATCAAGTCTGCAGCTGGCGGCAAACAGCAAGTCGAGTCCAACGTGGGGGAACTCGATGGTTCGCTCATTTTGCTCTTTGCGAAGAGTGATCCTCGTCCACGCTGCCGGATCGTCGCTCACCATCCTTAGCTCACCGCGGACGGGGTGTGTGAATGCGCGTCCATCGCGATCGATGGTGCGAAGCGCAAGGCACGCGGTTTCTGGCTTCTTCAGGACGATGACGTCAGTGGAGATTGGATTGGTGCCTATTTCTTGGGTGACAGGTGTCGTAAGCGGCATCAGCAAAGCCGCCTCGAAAAAGGATGGCATCACTGGCTTGGCAGCTAAGCCTTCCTTGGCTGCATAGGCACCTTTGCCTTTGCCGCCGCCTTTTCCGCCGCCTTTTCCGCCGCCTTTGCCGCCGCCTTTCGCTCCAGCCTTAGCCGTGCCTTTACCGCCATTACGGGCACCTTTGCTGCCGCGGCCTTTTCCTTTCTTGCTATCCGTATCACTCGCAGAACCGTTCTTACTGTCCGGTCGTCTATATAGTTGGAAGTGCTGGATGATCGCCAACCCATCCTCGTCAGTGCGGCGGCGAGCGCGAACTTCCACCTTGCTTAGTGGTCGATCGGAGTCGAGTTCACCTGCACGTTGGCGAGCCGCTGCCAAGCTGCGTGCCGTTGCAAGTTGCTGTTGCGCATCCATGCTCTGTTGGTTGAGTGAATCAAGTTTGCCTTGGGCACCTGCGGCTCTTGGATTGTTACTCATCCACTGACGCATCTCGTTGACCCATCCTGCCAGTCGCTGCGATGTCGCTTCTAGTTCATCGATTGAGCTGGCAATTGGTATGCGCTCGATCACGCCAACTGCCGCCCCTGCTACTGGGTTACCGGCGCGATCGATTACGCGGATCGTGATGGACTCATCGTTTTCGAGTGTTAGGACTTCTGTGCGATCGTTTTCTTCTTCGTCGGCACTGAGCCATTTGAAGGCGTAAGCCGCCGGCAGTCTCGCGGCTACTACTGCGTCTCCTCTGACGTTAGGAATCTCGACTTTGCCGTTGTCGTCGGCGCGGTAGCGACGTCCTTGACGTTCTGCGATCGTGCTCCAGTGTTGTGCGAAGGCACCTCTAGTATCGCTCCAGTCGACTTGCTTGTTCGACATGTCGTCGAGTAGGAAGACTTCCGCACGGCTGGCCGGGTTGCCTTCAACTTGGTTCCAGACCTGCACAGTTAGGTAGCGGGTGTCTGGAGCATCCGCGACTTCGGTGCGGAATAGACTCTCGGGCACTGCGCTGGCTTGTGGTCGTTTGGTCACGCTGCCAACTTCGGGGGCAATGTTGCCAGTGCTTAACGTGGCGTCCTCTGTAGCGGATGTATCTTCCGTTGGCAAAGGCGGTAGGGCCGTGTCATTCGGTGCCAGCGCAAACCAAATGAGGCCGCCGATGAATACGGCTGCAAGCAGAGCTAGAAGAGTGGTCGACCGATTACTTGTATTCATAGCAAAGAGAGCCGTCTCGGTTTCTTGGGCAGACCAGATACAGCTGGCTGAAGCTTATACGACAAGGTGTCGTATGGTGTCAATAGCGACCTTCGCCGTGCCTGCGGTGTCTTGCCTTAGATGCCAAAGTGGTACTGTCAGACCACGACTCTGGCCATCCAAATGAAGGCAGTTGGACACCGCCATGGGGGGGGCATCACCACTTTCGAGCGGTTGATTGATGCCTGCAAAAGACCGTTCTTTAGACGTCTACAGTTACTCGCAAGTAGGTCGCACGCACCCTGATGCCTTCGTCAGAACTATTGTTGTGTGAGTGAGTTAAGTCAGTCAGTTGGCGGTGCAGTTCGGCTTCGTTGCCCGCTGCTCGCGCTGCATCATAGGCATTCATGGTTGGTCCGTAGTAGTCCCTCATCATGTTGACCCAGTCATCGGGGCCGTGAGTAGCAGATGTGAACTCGAAGATGTCTCGCTTCGCGGAGATTCGGTCTGATGAGATTCCTGCGCCACCAAATCGCCTAACAACTTCGTCTTCGAGTCCCCACAGCATTGGGCTGATAAATCCTGCAGGTGGTGGTGGTGTAAACGCAGAGCTGATCTTCAGCACATCCGATACGAAGGATGTTGGGTCGTTAGGAATCCAGTTACCCATGATGACACGACCACCTGGCTTCGTGACGCGCACCATTTCGCGGGCCACATCGAGGGGCTTTGGGCAGAACATGGCGCCGAAGATAGAGATCGTTAGATCGAATGTGTCGTCCTCGACGTTGGTCAATGCACTCGCATCTCCATGCTCGAAGCGTAGGTTTTCCAGGCCTGCTGATTTGGCTCGTGCGTTGCCCGCTGCTACCAGATTTCTAGCGATATCGATACCAACCACATTGGCACCATGCTTGGCTAGCGGCAGTGCGGTCGTGCCATCGCCGCATCCCACATCGAGGATGTGCATTTGCTTATTTATGCCAAGTGCATCTACAAGTGCGGCACCTGGCTTTCGCATGAATCCTTCAGCGATCGCAGTGAAATCGCCTTTCTCCCATAGCTGTTGATTGGGGTTGGCGTTTGCGTCGTTGTTCATATTTTAAGCAGCAGTCATTGGGTTGGCTGTGGGTATGCAACCTAGGTAAGTGTGCCTCGCCGCGCGTGCTGTGACGCTCTATTGGCGAGGACATCGCAAGTTCGTGATGAGTGTGGATACTTTAGGTTATTTGCCGGCGTTGCTAGCCTGGTAGGTCGGCTGCCTGACAAGTTGTTATCGGGGCAGCGGGTTGCCATCGGCATCAATCTGATGATCTACGGCTAGCATGTGCCCCGTTGCTAGGGGGTCGCTAGCGCGCCTTATGGCGGCTAGAGATACGGATAGAAGTTGCTCTAGTACCTCGTCAATGATCTCGGTTGCGACTCCGTAGAACAGGAAGTTCACCGGAGTCATGTTTGCGAGCGCAATGATGCTTTTCTCGACAGCGTTGTCCGCAGTTTTAAATATCCATTTGTGTCCGTAGACACGTGCCGTGCGTGGATCAAGAAGCTCCGCCACTTGTACTTGCACGGGCGAGTTACCTATCATTGGTTCATCGGCATGCAGCAGTCCGTCAAACCAGTTCATGACGTCACGGAACTCAACCTTTTTGGTCGAGCCGCTAACCAGCACAAGTGAAGGTTTGTGGCTATGTCGCAGCCAGAGTTCTATGTCGTCACCTGTGAGGATACTGTCGCCAATGACCCCGATGACCAGATCAGTATTTAGCCAGCGTTCGCGCGGCAGGCTTTCGAGCGTGGTGCTTTCGACTAGGGCGTTGTCTTTTTTGTTGTCGCTAACAACTTGATCGATGCCTGCCAAGTTCTCGGTTGGGTTGTCTAGTCGAGACGGGAGGCTTTGGCATAGTTCGCTGCCAATGGCTCCTCGCGAACCAAGGATTAGACACGAGCGCCGGGCAAGAACTCGGCCATCTGCATTCAGGACTGCCTCAATTGCGTTTAGCACCGAGGCAGAGACTTCTCGTGACTCGATAACTCGCTTGAGCTTTGAAATAGCTATCGAATACGCCGGTAGCGCCAGTCGACCGTGTTTGCGCTGCACTGCCATCAACCGATCAAAACCATTTCGAGTGTGCTCTACAGTTCCAAGAAGGTTGTTTGAAATGACCTCGCTAAGTGCACGACCATCGGTGAGTTGATGGCCTAGTTCGCCAGCGAATTGTTCGACTGTTAATTCGCGCAGCAAAGCGTCATGAAGGACGGGAGCTAAGTAGCCGCCATCCTCGATCAATAGGCAGCGCTGGTTGTCTTGAGAGGCGCGGGATAGTTGTTGCAGGAACGGCACGATGCCCGCTGCCCGCATGGCTTCCAGGAAATGTGTAGCCTTGCCAACAGCAAGCTCGATGCTTTCGTTGGTTTCAAGACGTGAGTATTGGTGCGACAGGCGATACAGGCCCTCGACGGAGTCGCGTTGTGGCACATTAACAAGAGCAAGTGCGCGAAACTCGTCGGGTGGTAGATCCAGCACAGCCTCTAGGTAGCTTGCTGGTGGTTCGCTTGCGTAGCTGACGAATAGAACTGTTAGATCACGGCAGCCTAGTGCTCTGAGTGCGGCAATTAGTCCGACGATCTCGCCCGTCATATGATGCACAAGGAAGACCGGCACGGAAGCCAATGGCTGAGTGTTGCTATGTTTCTCGACGGTTGTCTTGAGCGCTGGCATGCGAGACAAGAAATTGTCGGCATCGTCAAGTTTGCGTCGTTGGCCTAGCGACAACTCAAGCACGCGGCCTAATTGTGCGATGTCTAGGTAGACTGGTATTGCTCCAGCGTCGATTCGAATTACTTCACGTTCACCAAGCAAGTCTCGCAGGCCTCGGTCTTCAAGTGCGAGTAGCACGCGCTTGAGAAGCTCTTGCGGAACGTTTGGCTCATTCTCTAGTAAGAATGGTAAGACGTGCTCAGACCACTGAACCGATACCTGTTGCAGAGAGCCTAGTCCGGCTTGATCTAGTTGTCGGAAAAGGTGGCTGTGTGGGTCTCGATGCTCAACAAAGGAGCGTCGGCCGCGCACTGCTTCACGTCGTAAGGTCTCCGTCCATGATTGAGATATACGCGTGGAACCAGCGATGAATTGTCTACCCGCCACGTCCTCGATCACCATGTGTGGCACGGACTCTAGGTTTAGCCTCGGGGCTTCTAGGTCTTCTATGGTGATACGTAGACCGCCGCGCTGCTTGTCGTCGCGGATTGCCAACCGCTCGAGGACATAGCGATGCTTTGTTGTAGTTTTGTCATCTGGCGTCGCATCTTCGCTGCCAAAACACGCTACTAATGCAAGCGGCTGGCTACCATCCTGCGGCATTACCGCATTGCAGTATCGTTGACGCTGCAGGCTACCAAGCAACGCGCGTAAGCGATTCTCTATGACCTCAGGGTTGTCTAGGTGTGCGGCAATAGCCCCAAGTTCTGCGGTTACCTTTACACCTTTGATGCCGAACATTTCGACTAGTTCGGGGGTCTCGCGTTGGCGCAGTTGGCGCTCAACGCTGACGTCAACGCGGTCGGCATGTGCTTGTGCCAAGACCATCTCGGAGAGTGCTCGCGAGATAACCGAGAGGCCGTGCAGAATTGGCAGGGTCTCTAGGTTGAGTCGCCAGACACCATCTACGTGCACTAGAGATGGCCCGATGGAGGTTTCGAAGTGGTCTTGACGCTCTTTGGTCACGCTTCGACTCCCGTAGTATGGGTAATGACAGCCTTGATACAGGCGCGCGATCCAGCAACTGCGAATGCGTCTTTGAGTTCGCCTGCTGCAAAGTGATGCGTAACGAGGCGGTCACCGATTCTTTGTAGATCTTTATTGCTTGCCAGCAAGTTTAGAGCGGCTTGGAAATCGCCGCATCGCGAGCTGGTCAGCGATAAACTGCGGGTTAAGACGGCGTCAAGCAGAACCGAACCGCTGACATCCGCTTCAGCATGAACGAGCACCGCGCCCCGCGGCTTGACAAGTGATTGCTCTTGATTCGGTAGTGGCCGTATCGCGGCGTCAACCTGCGCTGCGGAATCAACAACTGCTACGTCGGCACGCGGCAGACCAGTGCGAAGGGTGAAGTAATGGTTTGCTAGATCTTTTGCCGAGCCTGTTTCGATGTCGGCAAGATGATGTAGCCATGAGGGTGGAGCTTGCGAGGCGAGCCACGCTACTCTAGGGCGACGGCTGTTTGTGTTCCTTAGCCAGCTGGGCAATTCGGCGCTGGTGCTTTCATAGGTTCCCGTTGGAAATGGCGAGATAGAAAGCTCGTCTACTACTAATTCGGTTAAGTGCGATAGGCCGCAAGATGGTTGACCGTGGGTTGACTTGAGATGTACTTCGCGTTTTGCCAAGCGTATTGCAGTCGCCAGGCCTTGTGGGTTGCCCGTCGTGTCGATCACAACATCGAAGGATGGGTCTAGCGGTAGATCAATTTTTCCATCTAGTAGGTGTGTTTCCGTTGCGCCAAACGATTCAGCAAGTGGCAGCATTGCGGGGTCACGGGCAATCGCTGCGATGCTGAAATCCTTGCCGGATTGTTGTTCACGCTTTCTAACTCCAGCCAAGGCAGCCACGACTAACATTCCCAGTCGCCTTGGGCCTAGCACTGCGATCTGGTCACCATTGCGCGGGGCGACTGTCTCTACTCCATGTAGCGCGGCAGCAAAAGGTTCGACAAGTACCGCGGCACTGTCAGGAACGGTATCAGGAACCTTAAGGCAAGCGCCTGTAGGAGCTAAAATCCAAGGCCCAAATCCACCTGGCAAGTCGTGGATGCCGAGCACCAATCGATCCGGGCAATGCGTTGCTAGGCCGCTGGTGCAAAAGGCGCATTCATTAGAAACTTCACGTGCCTTGTGCGAAGCATTGATCTCTACAACGAATCGGTTGCCAGCATCATCTGTCGCAATGACTTCGTGTCCAATCACCTGTGGCAACGGGAATGGCAGGAAGTGGCGGGCTAAGTCGGTGGAGCAAATGCCGCATTGGCTAGTCCGTAGTAGTCGATAGCCTGGTCCAAGTTCGAGTGCGAGTGCGCCGTCGCAATGTACGCGCCAGCCGCTGAGGTCGTCTCCTTCGATGACGTAGTTGGCAACCGCGAAGCGCTGGTCGGCCAGGTAATTCAGGGCATCAAACGCTATCCTAGTCATCGGCTTATGTGGCCGTTGCGACGGCCATTATCGGTATCGTAATATCGGGCTGCTCAGCAGCAGTTTGGTTGACCAGGAATCGCCATAGATCGAGCCTTAGGGCAAGTCTCCTGTAATGGCCATATTGAGGCCGTTGACAATGGAGATTCGAATGCTTTGTAGCGATCTGCTGTCGCGACTAGACGGTCTCAAAGTGAGACTTCAAGCCTCGCCTTGGTAAGAGTTCGGCAGGGGGCTCGGTGTAGATGACGCGAGCGTGCCATGCATGCATTTTAGTTGGTGGGTTCTAGTTTGTCGTGCTGGTTTCCATGTGCCCCGTGCAATGTGCGAAGCTTCGGTTTGTCGGCGCATGCTAAGGTGGGTAAGGCTACAGTCCTCTGTCAGATAACTTACGTTAGCTGCGGTCGAGCAGTAGAAAGTCGAGCTGTATACGTCCAGATCATAGAAATGATGAAGCGCTGCCATTCCCTGTGTCTATTCGCTGCTTTGATTGTTTGCGTAACGTCGCCATTAAGTGCGCGGATTCATCCTGCGCTGTTGCTCACAGATGATTGTGAAACGTCGTCTGACCTTGGTCTGCTTGTCGATGTTCGATTGCGTTTTGGGCAACAAACTTCACCCGCTAAGCAGGTGGAAGACTGGGCATCGTGGCGCGGTCCGGTCGGTTCTGGTGAAGCATTTGGTAGCCCTCCGACTGAGTGGAGTGAGGGAAAGAACCTCAAGTGGAAATCTGCTATCCCTGGGCTTGGATGCTCAACGCCTATTGCCTGGAAAGATCGTATCTACCTAACGACTGCTGTGGCGGCTGGCGCGGACGATGATGATAAAGCAGCGTCTGGAACTCTCGACTTTCGTGTGCTTTGCATTCGGCGTAGTGACGGCGATTTGATCTGGAGTCGCAGTGTGATCAAGACCGTGCCACATGAGTCTGTTCACGCGACTGCATCGCAGGCCTCGAACTCGCCGATCACTGATGGGCAGCGCATTTATGCACACTTTGGTTCCCGCGGGATCTATTGCCTCGACATGTCTGGCAAAGTGGTTTGGTCAAAGCAACTTGGCAAGATGACGATCAAGCATAAATTCGGTGAGGGCAGTTCGCCTGCGCTTGCTGGTGATGTTTTGATCGTCAATTGGGATCATGATGGCGGCTCTTCTTTCATCTGTGCGCTAAACAAAAAAAGCGGCAAGCAGATCTGGCGAAAAGAGCGCGAGGAAGGTGCAACTTGGGCAACGCCTGCTATCACCAAGGTACGTGGTAAGACCATCGCGATCGTGCCGGCGAGTGGCAAGTCGTGCGCCTACAACGTTAAGAACGGCAAGGTGATTTGGTCGGTGTCAGGATTGACTTCCAACGTCATCCCTTCGCCGATTGTTAGTGAAGGCGTAGCCTATTTGATGAGTGGCTATAGGGGCACAGTATTGCAGGCAATCAAACTCAGCGGCGCCAAAGGTGATCTTGATGACACCAAGAACATCTTGTGGACGCACAAAAGGCAGACCTCGTATGTGCCTTCGGCCCTCTTGTATGGCAATTATATCTACTTCTTGCGTAACACGAATGCGGTGTTGAGCTGCCTTGATAATCGCACTGGTGCCCCTGCCTATGAAGGGCAGCGCATTGCCGGGCTCAAAACGATCTATGCCTCTCCGGTCGCCGCCAACGAGCACGTGTATTTGTTGTCGCGTCAGGGCGTTACCAAGGTGATTAAAGCTGGCGGCACGTATGAAGAGGTGGCATCAAACCGGTTAGATGACCAGTTTGATGCGAGCCCGATAATCATCGGTGACGAACTCTATTTACGAGGCCACCGGTCGCTCTACTGTATTCGTGAGGCGCCGTAGTTTGACGCAGGAGCGTTCGTCACGGTCTGGCTGCTGCTGAGCGGTCCAGGGGGTGTGCCTGGCCTAGGGGGCGCTTGCTAAGCGTATCAGGGCTTGAGATGGTTAGGGTCGAATCGTCACCGCGACACCGTCGCTGCTGGCGAATAACTCTATGCCACATGGATCGAGCCAGATTGCTTGCGCGAACATCTGGAAGCCGTTGAGAGCTGGGTCGTTGGCTACTGGAAAAGCGAAGCCGCTGTCACCATAGCTGTTGCTCAGGATGGTTTGCGCAATGGCAGTGGCAGGGTCTATGAGGATCTCAATCCCAACCACGGGCAGCTGCGTTTGACTTAGAGATAACGCCAGCAAGCCAATCGAGTTTGGTTGCGCATTATGCATCGCAAATCCGAATTGTTCGTTACCGGCGAATGGTTCGGAGTTGGCGCGCAGCGTCGGAGCGCCGCTGCAGCCTGGCGTCGCGATGCCGTAGTTCCACGCGGACTCGTCGCCGTCGAGCACGCCATCTTGGTCGCGGTCCCGCGCTAGGCGTTCGCCAGCTCCTGGCGTAACGCCGAGGAACTGCAGTGCGGCTTCCCCGTTGATCGCCTTCTGTTGGAGTGTTGCGATTGAGAAGGGGCCGACGCCTGGCACGCTAGTGAGGAAGGCGTTGGTGGGTGGGTTGTAGAGCATGCCTAACTCGTAGCCGTCTACGACTCCGCGGGCGGTCAGGTCGATGTCTCCGGCAGACGCGCGGGACTTGAGTAGAACAATGTCTTGGGCGACTGATGGCGCTGCTATGTTGGCTTGGGATACAGATATGTCGAAGCCAACTAGTGGCGCGGTCCCGGTGTCGAGTGCCTGTAAAAACGCAACGATGTCGTCTTTGTCTTGTGCTGGCCAAGAGTTGAAGACGGGTCGAGTCAGGAACGTCATGATCGTATCGCTCGTGCCAGTGTGGCTGAAGCCGAAGCCGCTCTTCTGCGGCCCAGGCTGACGCAAGAAGCCATTCTTGCGATACATGTTGCGCAGATGCGCGGTCTTCATTTGTTGTTGGGTGCTCAGAACCGACGCCGCAATGATTAAGCCGTTAGTTCCTGTTGGCAGCGCGTGGCAGGCGTTGCAGCTCAATGGGCCGAATGGGCTGGACGCCGCGGGTGCGAGAAAGGCTTGCAGGCCTGCATTTTCGTTTGCGCCGGCTGGAGTGGTCCGCAGTGTTCGATCGAGCAGTTGGTTCGGGTTTGGCGGGAACGTGATTGCAGTCGCAAACGCTGCATAGCTGTTCATGTCTTGGTTGGCCAAGACTGTGCCGCCCATCAACTTATCGAACGCGGGGTTAAACGCGTGGAAGTCTGCTTTGTCGCCGCGCCAGTGTAGCGGGCCAACATTGTCTAGTCCCCGCAGCGTCTGGGTCGTAAGCGGGCCCTTCATGGGGTGGAATGGCTCTAGATTGAAGCTGAATGGGAATGGCTGCAGTGGAGCGGACTCTATGGTGCCGTCTGGATCGCCGAGGTCCCAGGCAAGCCCATCGGTGTCGCCG
Source organism: Planctomycetota bacterium (assembly GCA_965662465.1). GTDB lineage: Bacteria > Planctomycetota > UBA1135 > UBA1135 > UBA2386. Next base: position 32,263 of record CBFIIO010000036.1, read on the forward strand.
TCGATGTGGCAAGCGGCGCAGGACATCGTGCCGTTGCCGCTGAGTTTGCTGTCGTATAGAAATTTACGGCCCTCTCGCATCCAGGACGGCATCGGATCGACGGTTGCGATTGGTTGCTCGTCGAGCAGGGTTTCGCTCAGGGTGTCGATCACCGCCAGCGTGTTGGACAGCGCATTGGCAACGTACAGGTGTGCGCTACTCGGATGAAGCGCAAGGCCTCTTGGCCCGCGCTTGTTGCGGGTGTCGACCATGGCACCTGGCGTAACACCGACTTCGATCCGGCTGACGATGGCTCCGGTAACGGCATCGAGTACGCCGATCCGATCTGTGCCGTGCGCGGCAACATAGATGCGGTCTGTGTTAGTGTCGACGGCGATGCCGAACGGCTCAGCAAGCGCCGTTGAGAGCGCGGAAGGATTCGGTATGAGGTTGTAGTTGACGCCCGGATTGAGGTCAAAGTGTGTGACGGTTGGGACAGCGCCTGTGGTGATGCGGGTGACTCGGCTGTCGATTGCGTGGCCGCGTAGCGCTGGCTCAAATCGTACGAGATTGCGCGCATCGATATTGGTGACCCAGAGTTCGCCGGTAGACGGGTGTACGGCGATGGCCGTATTGGTTGTGCCTACTTCATCGAAGTAGCGTGTGACGGTCATCGACGCGACGTCGATCTCGACTACGTCGTGGTCAGCGAGTGAATGCGGCGACTGGTTTGACCATTGAGGATCGTCGGCGCGAATGATCAGTCCCTGTTGGGGCGCGGGCGGTAAGGTGATGTTGGTGGGTAGCGGCGGTGGCGGAGCGAGGTGTGCCGGAAGGATGGTCGTGCCGTTGCCAGAACGTTGAATGACTGCGTAGACCTTGCTGCCATCCGGACTGGTCGCGAGAGCGCGGGGATCTTTGCCAAACACGTCGATCGTGCTTAGCGGCGTGCGCGTGTTGGCGTCAAACACATGCATTTTATCAGTGGTCGCAGCTGTCACGAAGGCCATGCCGCCTGCAAAGACGACGTCGCTAGGCTCGTCCACAACTCGCAGCGTCGCAACCACGCGGCGAGTGGGGACGTCGACGACGCTGACGCTGTCAGACAGTTGATTGACAACCCAAATCTCGTCGCGAGTCCGCGGCTGTACGGAGACTGGCGCGAGGCCGACCGGGATCTCCGTAATCAGCAGTGGTTTGGCAGGGTCGCTTAGGCTGAAAATAGATAAGTGACCACCGGTAGTGTCGACGACAAACAGTCGTGAGCCGTCCAGAGATACGCGTACCGGTGAAACTGCACCGCTTTCATAATTCGTAAATGACTGAGCAAGTGCAAGCGTCGACATCATTAGTGTCGTGATGATGTTTATGCTGCAATGTTTGATCATGTCTGACTTTGACTTGTGATGGTGTCTCGGTTCCTAGCTTACTCTGCGTGCGATCAATTGGTCTTGCCGGAGGCTGTTGGGGACAGAGGTTTCCTCGAACTTGCGGATTCTTCTCTAGTCCGTTACGCGCTGGCCTGCGTCTCGAGCAGCCGAATCCACTCTTTGATATAGCTGCCGTGGTCATGATACGTGCGACCGCTAACTAGATTGCCGTCGACGACACAAGCCTGATCGACGAAGACGCCACCTGCAACCTCTAGGTCAAAACGGCATTTGGCTACTGTGGCCATTCGCCTTCCTGAGACACAGCCAGCGTATGCGGGTATCTCGACACCATGGCAAACACTGGCGATCGGTTTGTTTGTGCTGAAGAAATGCTTCGTGATGGCAACTAGGTCTTGGTCATATCGCAAGTATTCTGGTGCCCGTCCGCCGCTAAAGAAGATGCCTAGATAGTCTTCTGCTACGACCTCGCGGAATGCGAGGTCTGCAGTGATTTGGTAGCCTTCCCATTCTTTGGTGATCGTCCATCCGGGCCGTGCCTCGTGGAGCACCATTTGGTAGGTGCCGCGTTCAGGAGCTATCACAACTGGTTGGAAACCCGATTCTTGAAGTCGGTAGAACGGATACAGGGTGTCGACGGTTTCGGACGCATCACCGACAACGATCAGGACTGGTTGTTTGTGTGAGGTTGTCATCTGAGTCTGCGGCAAGTCTTAGCAACGACGCTTTCGCCTTGATCAAGTTCGGATCTGATCTCTCAAAGGAAGTTCATTGGAGTGGATCGGATAGCAGAGTCGCAGTCGTTATCGTTGTAGCGGCTGGATTGCTGGAGCAGCTGGCCACCATTGGCTTTGCTTGCTACAGATCGATCGTCGCGCGGCCAGCATCAGAGACCACAATGCCAAGCGCGTTGACTCCATCTACAACAGCCCATTGGTGGTAGATGTTGAGACCAATGTTGGCCGATGAGGCAGGAATGCTGAATGGCGCGCTGGCCGTCCCCGAATTACTTGTGATGAACAACTGCAGCAATTGATCGGCGGCGTAGAGGTTGCAACTCGGTGCTCCTGGTAGGACAGCCGGTAGCGTTCCGCCGCTGTAGGCGGTATCCGATAGGCCGGTAACGCACACTGCTAAAGCATTTGTCAAAGCATCGGACAAGGTGACGTTGTAGGTCGTATTCAGGGCGGGTACGCCGGCATTGCCGAGCACTGGAACCACGGTTGCATTGCCGCTGCAGGTGACGCGCCACGATGGTCGAGATACAAGGCCAGATTGTAACCAGGTGCCCGTTATCGGTGTTCGATAATGGCCAATGCCACTCGCACCAGTTACTAGGTTGGAGATAGCGCCGTCCGTTGCGTTTTGGTAGCCAACGTAAAACGTTCCGTTGACGGTTACTGGCGACGCAAAGGTTGCAGTGTAAAAGCCTGGCGTGGTGTTTACGGTGATGCTGGTTGACGCCAGTGGCGTCAAAGCCGGCCCGCTGCCAGTTCCGGCGTAGATGTATGCTGGTCGTGTGATCGGACCAGATGTCGAGTTCGTGTAGATATCAAAACTCGTGACTTGCAGGCTGCCAGTCGATGGTACTTCGTAGGTGTATTCGTACTGGTTGGTATTGCCAGTCAGTGTGCCGCCGGAGGCATTTCGCTCTGGGCACGGTGGGGCACCAGAGCCGACACATCCTTGGCCGTAGTTCGTGAATGTCGCTGCGCCCGGCCTTACGACGTAGAGTCCAGTTGTTCGATCAGATGCCAGAATGTTTCCAGATGGTAGGAACGGGTAGCAGCCCCAGCATCCGTTGAAGCCGCCTGTGCTACCTGGCCATGTGTCGTATGAGGCGATTTCAATTGGGTTATTTGGGTCGCTAATGTCGATGCATCGATAGCCCTCTGTGTACCAACTGACGTGAACCTTGTTGCCGACGATGTAGGCATTGTGCGGGACGGCGCCAGTGTTGGGCGTGAACTGTCCTAGTGGGATGGGTTGCGACTTGTTGGTGATGTCGAACATCTTGATGACGCCACCAGTCTGCTCGTCTGTCGTGACGATCAAGTTGCCTGCGGCATTTGGCCACGCATTGTGGGTGAAGTTGTTCGGTGTTGGACTGTTGCTGAGGATGGTGTGTGGCAGTGGTGTCGCGAGGTCCATGATCCTCAGCACGCCACCGCTAATATGGGAGGCATAGGCATAGCCATTTTCTACGCAGAGGTCATGGAAGCCGACGGTTGAAGCTACTCCGATATAGGTTGGGTTCGCAGGGTTGGGGTTGAGGTCCCAGGCCGGTACGCCAACGTTGGTCCCAACGAGGTAGAGTCTGCCTGCACCTTCGTCGATGCAAACGTTGTGCGCATGCGTTGAGATGCTGGTGCCAAACGTGCCTATGAGTGTCGGGCTGTTTGGGTTGCTGAGGTCGATGATTTGAAAGCCGGCAGTCGCTTCCGTGACGACGTAGGCAAAGTGGCCAAAGGTTCGGATATCTCGCCAAGTTGATGATGCCCAAGGAAACCAGCCACGCTCAATGGGGGTGGTTGGATTGGAGATGTCTACAACCACCGTGCCCGTGGTTGCGCCTAGCAAAGCGTATTCGTCTCCGTTGGGGGCGGTGTAACCCCAGACGTCATTAAACGGCCCGTGGTTGTTGAACGTTCCAATTAGGGCGCAGTTCACTCCCTGTGCAGGGACGGAGGCGGCTACTAGTGTGGCCAGTAGGAAGGATCTACAATGGAGCATAGTGAGCGAGTACAGGCCGGTTGGGAAGACAACCTAAGTCTATGCCAATGCGCGAAAATAGCCAATCCGCCAACGCGCTGCCTCGAACTGCTCCTATGCCTTCGGGGGCGCTACGGTTTCGTAGCGCCATCTGATTGCCCTCGTACGTGCGGCAACATCGCGCGTCAACCGCGCGATGAGTTGCCTTTGCAGCTAGAGGTCGATCGTTGCTCGGCCAGCATCCGAAACAACGATTCCAAGGGCGTTGATCCCGTCAACCAGCGCCCATTGATGGTAGAGGTTGAGGCCAATATTGGCTGGTGAGGCTGGAATGCCGAACGGTGCGTTTGCCGTTCCTGTGCTCGATGTAACGAACAGTTGCATTAGATTGTCGGCAGCATACAGGCTGCAACCGGGTGCACCTGGTAGCCCAACAGGTAGGGCACCGCCACTGTAGACGGTGTCGGAAAGTCCTGACACGCAGATTGCAAACGTGTTCGGTAGCGCATCCGACAGCGTCACGTTGTAGGTCGAGTTGAGCACTGGCACGCCACTATTGCCGATCGATGGAGTTAGGGTCGATCCGGTTCCTGAGCACTGCACGCGCCACGAAGGTTGGTTGGTTAGTCCTGACTGCGTCCATGCAGCAGGGCCGTTCACCAGGTCGCGGTAGAAGCCAGAGCCGTTAGCGCCAGATGAAAGCGAGTTGATGTAGACCGTCTCTGCCGAACTGTCGACCCCCAGGCAGAACGAGCCGTTGACGCTGACCGGTGGGTTGAACGTCGCCGTGTAGAAGCCTGGGTTTGCGCCGATGGTGATCGTAGTGCTGGCAAGCGCAGTTGGGCTTGGAGTTGCGCCTGGGTAGATGTGGGCTGGCACGGTTACGGTGCCGCCTGTTGATCGAGTCCAGAACTCGAAGCTGCTGATCGTTAGCGGGCCAGTGCTAGGCACCACGTAGCAATATTCGTTGTCGCGCAGGTTGCTCGTCATCGCTCCGCCAGCCGGGTTGAGTTCTGGGCACGCAGCGCTTGCTGAGCCAGTGCAACCCTGACCATAGGCCGTGAACGATGCACTGCTCGGGCGTACGATGTAGAGGCCTGTGGTGCGATCCGATACTAGGATATTGCCAGATGGCAGGAATGGATAGCAGCCCCAGCAGCCATTGAAGCCGCCCGAACTACCAGGCCAAGTGTCATACGAGGCAACCTCTACTGGGTTATTAGGGTCGCTGATGTCGATGCAGCGGTAGCCCTCGGTGTACCAGCTAACGTGGCACTTGTCGCCAACGATGAACGCGTTGTGCGGGATGGCGCTGGCGTTTGGAGTGAATTGTCCGAGTGGGATAGGGTTCGACTTATTGGTGATGTCGAAGAACTTGACGACGCCGCCAGAGACTTCGTCCGTCGTGACCATGAGGGTGCCTGCAGCATTTGGCCACGCGTTGTGCGTGAAATTGCCAGGCGTCCCGCTATTACTCAGGGTTGTTGGCGGGAAGGAGTTCATATCCCAGATGCGCGCAACACCATTGTAGATCATTGAGCCATAGCCAAAGCCATTCTCGACACAGAGATCGTGGAAGTAGTTTGAGTTGCCGCTGTTGCCGGCAAGGCCGAGGTATGTTGGGTTGGCAGGATTCGTAGTCAAATCCCAAGTCGGGGTGCCTGCATTAGAACCAGGTAGGTAGAGCTTGCCTGCACCAAGATCGACGCAGACATTGTGAGCGCTGTTGGATTGGTTCGTGCCAAAAACACCCGTCACGGTTGGTGAGTTCGGATTCGCTAAGTTGATGATTTGGAATCCCGCAGTTGCTTCTGTGACAACGTATGCATTGTTTCCGTAAGTGCGGATGTCGCGCCAGCTAGATGACCCAAACGGAAACCAGCCACGTTCGATAGGGTTGGCCGGATTCGAGACGTCCACAACAACCGTTCCAGTCGTCGAACCTAGCAGTGCATATTCATCACCGTTAGGAGCTGAATAGCCCCAAATGTCATTGAACGGTCCGTGGTTGCTAAATGTTCCAAGTAAGGCGCAGTTGACACCCTGTGCGGTAACAGGGGCGGCCAAAGCAGTGGCCAGCAAGATGGAGTAGCGCGTGATCATGATCGAGGTGGTGGTAGCAGTAATGGAGGCGTGAGGTTGCCACTATAGATAATTGGCGCAGTTTCGCCAGTGAGGTCGGGCGCATGTGGCCATGATCATCGCATCGGCGGACGGGTGACCGTTTGTTGCCTGCAACCCTAGAAGTTTGCACCTGTTCGGCTGCATGCCATGGGGCGGGTGCTGCTGCCATGCCGGTGGGCAAAGCGCAGGAAGTGTTGCTAAGTCGAGGCGATTGAGAGCTGTATGCCAGTTCGTCGTAAAAAGGCGCGGCGTAATTGCCGGCAGCATGCTGGCTGCTGTTTCGGCGCAGCGTGGGTCAGCGGCGCATCAGTTGGTGACTACAAAGGTCGTTGCAGAGGTCAGTTTGTAGTTGCCACTATTGCTGAGCCCGAGACTTTGGAGTGCTACTTGCGTGCCGATGAGTTGCGCATCGTTTGGAATGTTCAATGCCACTGACGAAAATCGACTGGCCGTAACCGCGACTGTGTAGGGGACAAACATGCTGGCTGCATCGAGCAGCAAGTATCCGAAGGGTGTTGCGATGGGGTTGCCAATGGCGCTCGCGGCTCCATACAGCACAACCCCTGGCTCAGACGAAGTCTGGAGTTCTATTGTTTGGCCGATTGCTGGTTGGCCAGTGATCCATACATCCGGAGCTTCTACTTCGACGTAGATGGAGCTAAGTAGAGGTTCACTTAGCGCAGTGGTGCCAATGACTTGATCGAGTTGGCCTAGATTGTCTCTGAGGTAGCGATCGAAAAACCCTCTCGTAACGCGTCGGCTGCGTCGCCAGACAGAGGTATCGCCACCCGTAATGACATAGAGGCCCGGAACGTTATTATGACCACCAGCGAAGTCGAATAGGTAGAAAGCCTTTAGTCCTGTGACATTGGTTGCCTCATTGAACATCGGCAGTCCGGTCAGGCCCCATAGTAGCACTAGGTCGCCGGTGCCTTGGATGATGCACAGGGGGACGTCGACTTGGTTGGCTGTGCTGGCACCAGGATAGATTGGGGCAAAGCAGAGCCCCGCCTTGTAACCAGGGTTTGATGCCAAAACGGTCACGGTATTGCCACCGCCGACTGAATGCCCGCACAGGCCTGCGCGGTTCATATCCAATGCTCCCTCGAGCACGTTCCCGCTTTGACCATTTGCGACGACAAGTGCGTGGTATAGCGCTGCGCCATCATCCGCTTGAAGGGAGGAGCTGAATTGTCCGGTCTCGTTGAGGACAACGACGTAGCCTCGCTCAGCGAGGTAGCGTCCTAATCTTGAATATGCTCGGCCGATTTGGAACAAGCCGTGGAGGAAGACGACGGTCGGGTAGCCAGCAGCTGGCGGCGCCACAATCGGCGCATTCTGAGTTGCTGTGAGAGCGGGGTAGTAGACCCTTACAGGAAGTGACGAGGAACCCTGCGAAGTTGGGTTAGGTAAGGTCAGGTTGCGGTAGCCGGCGATTTGCCCGGATACGTTGCAGGTCATGATCAGCGTCAGGCAACAAGCAATTAGGCTGCGGTTCATATGTAGGAATTGACTTGGAGTCGGTGTGACGAGGGGCGGTTTGGTCTAGGAACTCAGTGGTCCACCTATGCAGCAGGCTTTCTATCCTAACGTATTCTGTGGCGTTAGTATCGAGTCGTGATCCTTACTACTGAGCAGCGTAATTGGGAGGCCGGGAGTGCTGGCAAGCATGGCTGGGGCAGCTTGATTGGAGCATCATGTGGTCAACATACCGCGCTCGCGCAGCGTCGGCGCGAAGTCGTCGAGGTGAGCGAATCCACGCATTAGCATTTGCCGTTCTCCGCCTTGTTCGAGCACCAAGGTCGGGAAACCTTGTGCACCCAAGTGATCGCGTAGCTGCAAATGCTCTGCTAGCAGGGCGATGGTTGCCGCACTATTCAATTGCCTGCGGAACGTATCCAAGTCGAGTCCAAGCTCACCGGCAAGCGCGATCAAGGTTGCTTCGTCGGAAGGGTTGCGCGCTTCCAGATAATAGGCTCGCTGGATCTTTGCAAACATCTCACGCCCATGATCTCCGGCCGCCAAGACTGCTCGGCAGGCTTGCCAGGTGGACCGTCGTGGCGAGCATTCCTGCCAAAACGCTGAGTTGAAGCTCGCCCCGGTCGCGGCGGCAACCTCTCGCCAAGCTCGCTGAACATAGCTCTTGGTTCGCTCATCCATTGCCGCGTCGGAGTCGGGTGCAAGTCCAGCCAATACCAATTGCAGTTGTGCGTTTGGTGCTAATTGGCTTTCTAGTTGCTCAAGTGTTGACGCGAACCCCCAGCACCAAGAGCACATCGGGTCAGCTACGTAGTAGAGGACTGCGGATAGCATCTATGTCGCATCCGTGAGCAATGTAAGGACGTTCTCCAATGGGCGCCCAACGACTGCTCGGCTGCCACGAATTATGATCGGCCGCTCCATCAAGATGGGGTGTGCGGCGATCGCGTTAAGCCAAACCTGTTCGTCTGAAGAATCATCGATGCCAGTTTGTAGGAATGCATCTTCGCCTTGACGGGTCCATTCACGGACGGGGCGAGCCAGTCTTTTGGCAACGTCTTCGAGCTCTTCGCGGGATAGCGTGTCCTGAAGGTAATTGCGTTCTGAAAAGCGGATCCCTCGCTGTTCGAGCATTGCTTTCGTCGCCCGGCTCTTCGAGCACCGGTCGTTATGTAGGAGTAAGATTTCGTCGTCGTTAGTAGGGAGATTCACGGCTTTCTTAGAATCGCAGCAAGGTCGTTAACTGCGGAATAGCGTATCCACTGCGCTCGATCTGTCAGGCCGATAAAGCTTGTCAAGCGATCAATACTCTTGCTGGTCCTTCCGTGTTGAATCGTGACGGCCACTAAGCAGGCCGATGCATCGCTGAAGATGGGTGGGCGAGTATGGATTAGTCATGGTCATCCTCGCGATGTTTGGAGTCCAGGCTCGTAAATCGTGAGCACTTCGCGCAGCTTCTTCGTCTCACAGGGTATGGTCTATGGAGAACTCGTAGGGACCAACTCTGGAGTGATACCGAACTTCTTCGAAAGCGCAGAACCTCGACGTGAACAATCCTTTTCCACGCGGTGCCTGGATGGCGGCTGCTGCATCCAATTCGCTCAACTTAGGTTGTGCTGCGGCAGTTGACGTAGGTGATCTACCAGTATTGCTTCGCCGTGATCAGGACGGCTTGGTTTCTGCCTGGTTGAATATCTGTGCGCATCGTTCTGCCCCAGTCTTTGATGGTGAGGCAAGGCCCTGTGATCGTTTTCGGTGTCCCTACCATGGCTGGACCTATGGTCCAGATGGACGACTGATACGTTCGCCAATGTTTGGTGGTGATCCGGGCGATCAGTCATTGACGCGATTAGAGGTGCGAGAGGAGTTTGGTGCCATTTGGGTAGCCGACTCATTGGCGCCATCCTTCGGCAGCGTCTTCGATGGATTGATGGCTGCTGGGGCTCCTGAAGCTAAGGATTGGCAGGCGCGTCGTGAAGTTTCCCATGCGCTTGCCTGTAGTTGGGATGTTTATGTCGAGAACTACCTGGAGGCGTATCACATTCCATTCATCCATCCCGGTCTCTCCCGAGACCTTGATGTCTCTGCCTATCAGGTTGAGGTGCACGACGGGTTTGTGGTGCATAGGGTACCGCCAGAACCTGGCAGTGTCGTCGCGGGGTTTTGGGCATGGGTGTGGCCCAATACGATGCTCAATGTTTATGGCGGCGGCATGAACATCGAGCGCGTTCGTCCTGCTGGCGACGGCAAATGCGTGATTGACTATACTTACATTTTCGAGCCTGGAGCTACTGATGACGCCGTCGAGCGCGCGG